>NZ_JAVJSC010000003.1:72500-672500 GCF_040219635.1 Pyruvatibacter sp. | reverse complement strand
TGGTGCCTGAGTAGCGCCAGATCCGCGCGTCACCGTCATGGCCCTTGAATGCGGGGGCACCCAACGCCTGTTCAACGGCCTGGGGTGTGGCATCCATCAGGCTTAGCGGACTTGGTGCTGGGCGGAGCAAAGCCGTGCGCTGGGGCGCAGGTGCCGTCAGACTGGATTGGGGGCCTGACGCCGTGGGCGCGGCACATGCCGTAACCGTCAACGCCAGCGCGGCTGAAACAAAAAGTCTAGACCGCACCGGGCGTTCCTTTGGCTGCATCTTTTGCCATTATCCGGTGCAGCACATGCACCATGAAGGCGGTCCCGAACAGTGGCACCAGAATGTTGATGAAAGGTATCGCCAGCACACCGGCCACCACCATGCCGGCCAGAAAAACCCGACCGGAATGGCGCCTGCGCAGGGTTTTGATCTGGGCCGGTGGATAGTGACGCACGGCAGCGGCCTCAAAAAACTCACGGCCGAGCAAAAAGCCGTTGACGATGAGGAAGATAACAAAGCCAAGGCCCGGCAGCAAAAAGACCAGCGGCAGCGCGAGCAGGTTGACGCCCAGGAGCACAAACAACGCCTTTAGGCCGAGCCATATTCCCTCAAAAATGCCCTGCTCGCGGGGGCCGGACTCTGCGGGGTAATGGCGTGTTTCTACCGCCGTTGCGACCTCATCCTGAAACAGCGGAATGAAAATGGCCGTCACCGGGATGACCAGAAAGATCAGCGCAATAATCACCAGCGCGTCGATTAACACATCGATGATCGTGTCGGCCCAGGCAATGCCCAGATTGGGAATGAAACCCGTGCCCCACAGGCCCAGCGCCCCCAGCGTGACCAGCAACAGTATTGTCATGCCCAGCGACCGCCACAGGATGCTGCGGAACGGGCGCGAGAATATCTGCGACAGGGTTTTGCCGAATGCACCAATCATTAGGCGCGCACCATGCCCCAAAGCGGGGCCGGGTAAAAGTGACTGTTTCAGGGTGTTTGTCATATTTGCGCATGGGCCAGGTGGCTGGCCCTTGGCCCTTCGCCTTTGTGCAGCCTATAGTCGCGCCGACTTTCCAGTATCAAAATCCGTTTCCCTAATTTGAAAGTGACACCGCCCATGAGTGCGCCAGAGTTTCACGTTGCCGGACTGGGCAACGCCATTGTTGATGTGCTGAGCCACGCAGATGACAACTTTCTTGTCGCGCATGGTGTCGAGAAAGGCGCGATGACGCTGGTGGACGAAGCGCGCGCGACCCAGCTTTACGATGCGCTGGGGCAGACGGTGCAGGTATCCGGCGGGTCCGCCGCCAATACCATTGCGGGCGTGGCTTCGCTTGGCGGCAAGGCCGCGTTTCTTGGCAAGGTCCGCAACGATCAGTTGGGCACGGCCTTCACCCACGATATCCGCTCGCTGGGGGTTCACTTCGATACCGCTCCGGCGGACCGGGGGCCGGCGACGGGGCGCTGCTTCATCCTGGTAACGCCGGATGCTCAGCGCTCGATGAGCACATATCTGGGCGCGGCGCAGGACCTGACGCCTGCGGATGTGGACCCGGAGGTGATCTCGCGCTCCGCAATTACATTCCTTGAAGGCTATTTGTGGGACCCGCCCGCCGCAAAAGAGGCGTTTTTGAAGGCCGCGCAAATTGCCCACGATGCAGATCGTCAGGTGGCGCTCACCCTGTCTGACTCGTTTTGCGTTGATCGCTACCGCGATGAGTTCCGCAAGCTGGTGAAGGACGACATCGACATTCTGTTTGCCAACGAGGACGAGATCATTTCGCTGTATCAGGTGAAAACCTTCGATGAAGCGCTGCAGGCGGTGCGTGGAGACGCCCGCGTCGCCGCCCTCACGCGTTCGGAAGCAGGCTCGGTTATTGTGGTGGACGGGGAAGTGCACGTTGTGGACGCCGAGAAGCCTTCTGCACTGGTGGACACCACCGGCGCGGGCGATCAGTTCGCGGCCGGGTTCCTCACCGGGTGGGCCACCGGACGGCCTGCGGCCGAGTGCGGGCGCATGGGGTCGATCTGTGCGTCAGAAGTGATTTCGCATATGGGCCCACGGCCCGAAGTGGTGCTTGCAGAGCTGGTTGCCTCAAAAGGCCTGTGAATCGTTTAGACACGCGCGGGATAGCAAACAGCGAATCTTGATAGTTCCGGAAACGGAACAATCAGCCTTGTGAATCAATGTAGGGCATCAGCGTTCGCGACTGGCGAGTCATTGATGCATTCGGGGGCCAAATGACCCCTATTTGACCAGCATCGGGCCAAGCGGCTTGCCGCCGAACAAATGAATATGCAGGTGGGGCACTTCCTGATGGGCGTCCGATCCTGCGTTCGCCATGGCCCTGAAGCCGGTCCCGCCTTCGCTCTCAGCGATGCCAAGCTCGCGGGAAACCTTTCCCACCGCGCGGAAAAATCCGGTCACCAGAGCGTCGGGTGCATCGGCCAGAAAATCGTCGAGGCTCACATAGGGGCCTTTGGGAATGACCAGCACATGCACCGGAGCCTGCGGATTGATATCGTGAAAGGCGAGCGCGTGGATGTCTTCATAGACTTTCTTCGCCGGAATCTCATCGCGGAGGATTTTGGCGAAAATATTGTCGTGGTCGTAGGGATCAGCCATTGAAATGCCTCTGAAATGTCTCCGGTCAGGTTTGCCTTGAGTGACGGGCTGATCCGGAAGGTCAGCTTTTGGGGCGGGATGCCTTTTCGGCGATGCCCGAAATGCCTTCGCGGCGGGCAAGCTCGGCATAAACCTCGGCAGGCTCAATATCCATTGCCGCCCAAAGCACCAGAAGGTGATAGAGCACGTCGGCGCTTTCGCTCACCACCTCGTCGCGCTTGTTTGCAGCGGCCGCGATTGCGGTTTCAACCGCCTCCTCGCCCAGCTTCTGGGCGCACTTCTCGATGCCCTTGTCGAGCAGTTTTGCTGTATAGCTTTGCGCCGGGTCGCCGCCCTTGCGCGCCGCGATGGACGCCGCAAGACGGTCCAGCGCGGCGGCTGTCGTCTCAATGTCGGGGGATGATTTTGGGTCGCTCATGGGCACAGCCCTACCAGATATGGCCGCGCCCTACCATATGGGTTCGCGGTCGGGTTCTGCTGGCTAGTTTGCCGCAAGCGTGCGGGTTTTGAGGCCGGTGCCTGACAGTTCGCCGGACCTTGCAGCATCCATGGCGACGCCGCGCATACAGGCATCGCGCAAATCGGTACCCCTGAGGTCTGCCCTGGACAGACTGGCCCCCATCAGGTTGGCACCGGACAGATCGGCCGCGGCCAGGCGCGCCCCGGTAAGGTCGGTTCCCACCAATACGGCATCGGTCATCAAAGCGGCCGCCAGCATCCGACCCGACAGATCCATGCCCGACAGATCCTGACGGCAGAAGTCGCCGCGGGTGCCCAGCTTGCCATCGCTGGCAACCCAGCGCTGATGCAATGAAAGCTTTTCCTCGATCAGGTTTTGAGATGGCAGGGGTGCAATGTTTGTGGAGCGGATGAGATTGGCACTCATGCGGGTTGGCCGGTCGATGCTCGCCCCTTCAAAGTCTGCGTCGGCCAACTGGGCACTGTGCAGGTCAACCGAGCGAAGCTGGGCGCGGGTAAAACTGGCAGCGCGGGCATCTGCCTGGGTCAGCCGGGCCGACAACAGCCGGGCCTGTGACAGGTTTGCGCCCTTCATGCGCACTTCCGACATGTCCGTTTCCAGCAGCTTGGCCCCCACCAGCGACACAACGCCGGACCGGGGCAGCTTTGGACCGCTGTCGGTTGCCTTTTCAGCATCCAGCACAGTCCCGGCGCGCAAATCGGCCTGCAGCAGGTTGGCGTAGCTCATGTCGGTCTCGTCCAGACGGGTGCCGCGCATGTCGGCCCGCTCGAAATCGGCGTCGGTGAGGTTGGCGCCGGTGAAGTTGGAGCCAAACAGGTTGGCGTGGCACAGGCGGGTGGTTTCAAGACGGGCACCGGAAAAGTCGCAACCCAGAAAATCCGCACCCTCCAGATCAAGGCCCGACAGGTCTATGTTGGACAGATCGCAGGCCCGCAGGATGATTTTCCGGCCGCCGCGGATACCGCGCAGATACCGCTCATGCAGCACACACAGGGCGCGCAGCAAATCCAGCTCAATGCGCGCACCGGCCGGGATTTCGGGCAGCCGGTTGCGGCGTCCCAGGCCATCAGCCGGGCCGGGGGCCGTTCCCCTGGGGGCGGCGATCGGTGTGGCCGTTGGGGGCGCAGCGGTTGTGGGTGAGGGGGCGGTCTCACTCATGGGCGTACAAAAAATCCTCTCACTCGGCTTTGAACCAAATCGGGCTCAAGTATGAGAAAATAGTCTGCCGCGTAAGACGTTAAACCGGCGGTGACACAATCGCTCAAATGCGATCTTTCGGCGTTTTTGCAGATCTGTAAGCTTCAGAGGCGCACGGCAACGCCGTTTTGCGCCATATACGCCTTGGCTTCGCCAACGGTATGGTCGCCGAAATGGAAAATCGACGCGGCCAGAACCGCCGTTGCGTGGCCCTGTTTCACGCCGTCCACCAGATGGTCGAGCGTACCAACGCCGCCCGACGCAATGACCGGCACGGGCACACTGTCGGCAATGGTGCGGGTCAACTCAACGTCAAAGCCTGACCGGGTGCCGTCGCGGTCCATGGAGGTCAGCAGCAGTTCGCCTGCACCCAGCTTGACAACCTTATTGGCAAACTGCACCGCATCAATGCCTGTCGCGGTACGTCCGCCATGGGTGAATATCTCCCATTTCGGTGTTTCGCCGTCTGCAGACACCCGCTTGGCGTCGATCGCCACAACGATGCATTGCGAGCCAAACTTTTGTGCGGCCTCGCGCACAAACTCAGGGTTCGTGACAGCAGCCGTATTGATTGCCACCTTGTCGGCCCCCGCCAGCAGCAGTTGCCGCACATCCTCCACGGTGCGCACCCCACCGCCGACCGTGAGCGGCATGAAACAGCGCTCAGCGGTGCGCCGCACCACATCCATCAACGTGCCGCGGTTTTCGTGGCTGGCGGTAATGTCGAGAAAACACAGCTCATCCGCCCCCGCCGCATCATAGGCTGTGGCCGCTTCCACAGGGTCACCCGCATCGCGCAGATCAACGAAGTTGACACCCTTGACGACGCGGCCGTCCTTGACGTCGAGGCACGGAATGACGCGGGCTTTGAGGCTCATGCGGCGTCCTTCAGCAATGCCAGCGCCTGCGCCGGGTCCAGACGCCCATCATAAAGGGCGCGGCCTGAGATGACGCCGATGATGCCTGGCGCGTTAACCTGTTTGAGGGCTGTTAAGTCTTCCAGCGACGTCACACCGCCTGAGGCAATAACCGGAATGCCAACTGAGTTGGCAAGCTGGGCTGTGCCTTCCACGTTCATGCCCTGCATGGCGCCATCACGGGCAATGTCGGTGTAAATGAGCGCTGCCACGCCGGCATCTTCAAAGCGCTTGGCCAAATCAAGGGCCTTGATGTCAGAGACTTCAGCCCAGCCTTCAACGGCCACGTAGCCGTCTTTGGCGTCCACGCCGACGGCGATTTTGCCGGGCCATTTTTTGCAGGCTTCGATAACCAGCGCCGGGTCACGCAGGGCGGCGGTGCCCAGAATGACGCGTGTGATGCCGTTATCCAGCCAGGCTTCGATCTGCGCCAGCGAGCGGATGCCGCCGCCAAGCTGGGCAGGGATAGAGACAGTTTTGAGGATGTCTTCAACTGCTGCGGCATTCACGGGCTTGCCTTCAAAGGCCCCGTTCAAATCCACCAGATGCAGCCACTCGAAGCCCTGATCCTCAAATGTTCTGGCCTGTGCTGCGGGGGTGTCTGAAAACACGGTGGCGCGCGCCATGTCGCCTTGCACAAGGCGCACGCATTGGCCGTCTTTGAGGTCGATGGCGGGGAACAGAATCATGGGTTTTAAGGCGTCCATTGCAGAAAATTGGCGATCAGGCGCAGACCGACAAGCTGGCTTTTTTCAGGGTGAAACTGCGTGCCAATCATGTTGTTGCGGCCCACGGCAGCGGTGATTTCGCCGCCATAATGGACCCGCGCCAGCACATGTTCAGGTGTTGTGGGCCTGAGGGCGTAGGAGTGCACGAAATAGGCGTGTTCGCCGTGTTCCAGCCCCTCAAACACCGGATGCGGGCGACCCGCCACATCCACCGGCTCAAGAGCATTCCAGCCCATATGGGGGATTTTGAGGCGCGTGTCGTCAGGGGTGATCTTGTCCACGTCACCGGGAATCCAGCCAAGGCCTTCATGGGTGCCGTGCTCAAGGCCGCGCGAGGCCATGAGCTGCATCCCCACACAAATGCCAAAGAACGGCACGGCGCGCTGCTCAACCGCTTCGCGCAGGGCCTCAACCATACCGTCCACAGCGTACAGCCCGCGCCTGCAATCAGCGAACGCGCCAACGCCGGGCAGTACGATGCGGTCTGCCCTGGCAACGACATGCGGATTGTCAGTCACGCGAATGTCCGTGTCCGCGCCGGTCTCGCGCGCGGCACGTTCAAACGACTTTTCTGCGGACCGCAGATTGCCGGAGCCGTAATCAATGATGGCGACGGTCACGGCTTTGTCCTAGCTGCCCAGCACGCCCTTGGTGGAGGGAATAGCGTCTGCCTTGCGCGGATCAATTTCAATTGCCTGCCGCAATGCGCGCGCCAGACCCTTGAAGCAGCTCTCCACAATGTGGTGGTTGTTTTCGCCATACATGTTTTCAACATGCAGCGTGATACCGGCCGCCTGAGCAAACGCCTGGAACCATTCCTTGAACAACTCGGTGTCCATGTCGCCCAGCTTGGGGCGCGTAAAGTTGACCTTCCAGATCAGGTAGGGGCGCTGCGACACATCAAGCGTCACACGCGTGCAGGTTTCATCCATGGGGATGACCGCGTTGCCGTAGCGGGTGATGCCCTTGAGGTCGCCCAGCGCCTGCAACACGGCTTCGCCAATGACGATGCCCGTGTCTTCTGTGGTGTGGTGAAAATCAATGTGCAGGTCGCCCTCGGCGCGCACCTTTAGGTCTATCAGCGAGTGGCGTGACAGCTGCTCGAGCATGTGGTCGAGGAAACCGATGCCGGTATCCACGTCATATTCACCGGTGCCGTCGAGGTCGAGGGAGACGAAGACTTCTGTCTCCTTGGTTTTGCGTTCGACGGTGGCAATGCGGTTGCCGTTTTCGCGTTCCATGGCACGGGTCCGTTATTGGCTGGCCAGATGCCTGGCCGATACGTCACGAAGTGATACGCGGTCTAGCAGCTTCGCGCACAAGGTGCCATATGCGGCACCACATGACAGGTTTTCGCGCAGCACCCGTAAAGACCGCTCTTAACGCAGGACAGATACTTCATGCCTTCAGACATCACACAGCCCGTGGCTGACTTCATTGCCCGGCAGACGCATTTTTATCTGGCGACGGCTGATGCCAAGGCCCGCCCTTACGTTCAGCATCGCGGCGGGCCTGCCGGATTTTTGAAGGTGATGGATGAGCGCACGCTGGGCTTCGCTGACTACGCCGGCAACCGGCGCTATGTGACCGTTGGTAATCTGGGCGAGAACGACAACGTGTTTTTGTTCCTGATGGATTACCCGGCGCAGCGCCGCCTCAAGATCAGAGGCACGGCGGGGATTGTCACCGACCCGGATGTCATTCGTTCGCTGGCTGACCCCAATTACGATGCACAGGTGGAGCGGGCGATCGTTATCCGCATCGAATATTGGGAAACCAACTGCAACGCGCATATTTCGCAGCGCTTTACGCAGGCCGACGTGGACCAGGCGGTGGCCCCCCTGACCGCCCGGCTGGCCCGGCTGGAGCAGCGGTTGGCTAAGGCCGGTCTGCCGACAGATTAGCTACCGTGTGCAGCCTGAAACCGGGTGATTTGGGGGCATGGCTTGACCCCGCACGCCCGGCGGGCCACCTGTTGCAGCACAACACAATTACCTTTCAGCAGGACGCTCGACCTCATGGCTACTCGTTCCGACTTTCCCAACTGGCATGCAACCACCATTCTCACCGTGCGCAAGGGCGGCAAGGTGGTGATTGCGGGGGACGGGCAGGTGTCGATGGGCGACACGGTGATGAAATCCACCGCCCGCAAGGTGCGGCGGCTGGCTGACGGGGCCGTCATCGGCGGGTTTGCCGGCGCCACGGCGGATGCGTTCACGCTGTTTGAGCGGCTTGAATCGCGGCTGGAACAATATCCCGGACAACTGGCGCGCGCGTGCGTGGAGCTGGCCAAGGACTGGCGCACGGACCGCTATCTGCGCAAGCTCGAAGCGATGATGCTGGTCGCGGACAAAAACGAAAGTTTTATTCTGACGGGTACCGGCGACGTACTGGAGCCTGAAAACGGCATTGCCGGCATCGGCTCCGGCGGCAATTACGCGCTGGCTGCGGCCCGCGCGCTGGCCGACACGGATCTTGACGCTGAAACCATTGCCCGCAAGGCAATGGGCATCGCGGCGGATATCTGTGTTTATACAAACGGCAATCTGGTTGTCGAAGTGCTGGATGCCGACTGACTTCGCCCGTTCCGGCGCCCACTTCATTTTCGCTGTCTTTCACCACTCAAGGAATCACGCATGACCGCGCTTTCGCCTCGCCAGATTGTTGCTGAACTGGACCGTCATATTGTCGGCCAGAAGGATGCCAAGCGGGCCGTTGCGATTGCCCTGCGCAACCGCTGGCGGCGGCAACAGCTTGACGCCGGACTGCGCGAAGAGGTGATGCCCAAAAACATTTTGATGATCGGGCCGACAGGTGTCGGCAAGACCGAGATTTCGCGGCGGCTGGCCAAGCTGGCACAGGCCCCGTTCATCAAGGTGGAGGCCACCAAGTTTACAGAAGTTGGCTATGTGGGCCGCGACGTTGAGCAGATTGTACGCGATCTGGTGGAAGCAGCCATCGGCATGGTGCGCGAAACCAGGCGCGAGGACGTGAAGGCAAAGGCCCATGCGGCGGCGGAAGACCGGGTGCTGGAGGCTCTGGTGGGCGCAGGTGCCAGCGCCGCCACGCGCGACAGCTTCCGAAAGAAGCTGCGTGACGGGCTGCTGGACGACAAGGAAATTGATCTGGAAGTGCGCGACACCGGCGGCATGGGCATGATGGATATTCCCGGCATGCCCGACATGGGCGGAGCGGGCAATGTGGGCATGATCAACCTCAGCGACATGCTGGGAAAAGCCTTTGGCGGTCGCACCAAGCCGCGGCGCCTGAAAGTGCGCGACAGCTACGAAGTGCTGATCGCCGACGAAAGTGACAAGCTACTTGATAATGAACAGCTGACCCGCGACGCCATTTCCCTGGTCGAAAACAGCGGCATCGTGTTTCTGGATGAAATTGACAAAGTATGCGCCAGGTCGGAGCGGCAAGGAGCTGATGTCAGCCGCGAAGGTGTGCAGCGGGATTTGTTGCCGCTTATTGAAGGAACGACGGTTTCGACCAAGCACGGGCCGGTCAAGACGGACCATGTACTGTTCATCGCGTCGGGTGCCTTTCACATTGCCAAACCGTCAGACCTGCTGCCGGAACTGCAGGGGCGTCTGCCCATTCGTGTTGAGATGAACGCGCTCACCCGCGATGACCTCAAACGGATTCTGACGGAGCCTGAAGCCAGTCTCGTTACACAATATGTGGCGCTGATGGGCACAGAAAACGTAACCCTGACCTTCACCGATGAGGGCATTGACGCAATCGCCGATATCGCGGCCGACGTGAACGGCAGCGTTGAAAACATCGGCGCGCGGCGGCTGCATACCGTGATGGAGCGGGTGCTGGATGAAATCAGCTTCGAGGCCACGGATGCGGGCGGTGTGACCATCAGCGTTGACCGTGCCTATGTGGAAAGCCGCATCGGTGATCTGGCGCGCAACACTGACCTGCAGAAGTTCATTTTGTAAGTGGCCTGCCTGGCCTAAGCTGAGCTTTAGTGTGCTCAGGAGGGTTTGGTGACACGCATTCTGCTTTTCGCGCTCGCAGCCGGGTTTGGCGGGCTCCTTGTGGTCGCGCCTGCGCACGCGGACTGGACGGATGACGCGGAGCGATGTTACGCGCTGGCGTACGACGCCAGGGCAGGCGTTGAAGCCTGCACGCGCGCGATCAATTCGGGCCAGGTGAGAGATGCCGACCTGGGTGCGCTATACAACAATCGGGCGTCGAGCTACCTGACGCTCGGGCTTTTTGACAAGTCGATTGCTGATGCCACGCGCGCGCTTGAGATCAGCCCTGACGACGTGTACGCGCTCAACAACCGCGCCATCGCCTATGCGGGGCTGGAGGACTTTGGACCGGCAATGCTTGATCTGGACCGAGCGGCAGAGCTGGACCCTGACGACGCACCGACATTCAACAACCAATGCTGGGTGCTGGGGTTATCGGGCATGTACGACACCGCCCTGACCGCATGTAACGTCGGCCTCGCCTTGAATGCGACCGATGCCATTTTACTGGCCACACGGGGCGACATTTATCGGCTGAAGGGCGATTTTGAGTTGGCGCTTGCCGACCTTGATGCCGCTGTCGGACTTGGCCCGGGCATGTGGGAGACATGGCTTTATCGCGGGCATGTCCATTGGGACCGGGGCGCGCACGCCGCAGCACGCTCTGATTATCTCAAGGCGCACGGCCTTGCACCGACAGAACCCGAAGTGATTGATGCGCTTCAGCAAAGCGGGTTCGTGCCGAATTAGTCGCCGCTTGCGAATCCGGCACGCGATGCGGCCCTGGCCAGAAGCGAATCCGTTTTGAAATATGGCTTGATTCGGCCCCGGATTGTTTTTCGCCGATCGCGAATCCAGCAACCTGTCCCGCGTTCTCACCGCTGGCGGCGAAGCCACACATAGAAGGCACCGCCGCCGCCATGGCGGGGATGTGCCGGACGCACTGCAGCGACGTGGGGCCGGAACTCGGCGTCGGCCAGCCAGTGGGGCAGGCTGTCGCGCAGCACGCCGCGCCGCTCGGGTGTATGGGAAATATCGCTGCCGTGCAGGGTGTGGCGGGTCAGCGAGGTGGCAGAGCCCTTGCCCGTGACCACCAGCAAACACCGGGCTCCTGACGCCTTCAAACGCGGGACTTCTGCCCTTAAACGCTGATGGGCCTGGGCCTGCGTCAGTCCGTGAAGGTCGATCTTGGCGTCGGGCTCAATGCGCCCGCGCCGCAACTTGCGCTGTAACCCCCCATCAATGGAGCCGGGGTCATGGGGGGCGGGGTGCCGGGCCACGGGCCGGGGCATAATACTGTCTGCCGTGCGGCCGGGAGAGAGACTTGGCTTTGAGGCGCCTTTTTTCGTCAGCTTTTTTGGCGGCCATGCCGGTGTGTCAGGCATCTGGCCGCCAGCGCTGGTGGTCGCTTTCAGCCCGGCCATTGTCCCGGGGGGCTTGGTTTCAAGGGGCGTGACTACATCCGTCACCGTGCGCCACAGGCGCGCTTCCTCGTCATCGAGCCCGCGCCTGCCGCGCCGTCGGGCCATGTCAGCGCCCCGCCCGAAAGGCAGAAAGACAGCGCCTTTCGCCAGCGGCGAATCCCGCGGGGACAGGTTGTTCCGGCAGCGGGCGAATCTGCGTTACCTGGAGCTTTACCATGTAACAGTCCGGGCACGCTCGGCGGCGCTTTTGGGCAACAGCAAGGTCAGGCTGCCGTCGTGCTGCATACTTCCGGCAATCTCACCCGCATTCGCACCGACACCGGCAAAATAATCAGCCCGCACCGGCCCGCGAATGGCCCCGCCGGTGTCCTGCGCCACCATTAACCGGCGCATCGGACCATCGGGAGAGACCGGCGTGGGGTCGGGAAGTTCAAACCACACAGGCAATCCCAGCGCATGGTATTTTCGATCTACCGCAATGCTGCGGCCTGGCGTGAGCAGGGCGGTCTGCGCGCCGGGGGGACCAAGCTGCGGGTGCTCGACCTCCAGTTCGGTGAAGAACACAAAAGATGCGTTGAGGTTCATCACGCCCTGCGCCTCGTCGGGGTTGGCCTCAAGCCATTGCCGGATGGCCGCCATCGACATGGCCTCGCGCGGTATGTGCCCGCGCTCGATCAGGGGCTTACCGATGGCTGTGTAAGGGTGTCCGTTCTGGCCTGCGTAGGACAAGCGTATGACTTTTCCCGCGTCGGGTCCGCCCGCGAGTATGACCCGGCCAGAACCCTGTATTTCGAGGAAAAAGACATCGATGGGGCTGGGCAACCATATCAGCTCGGCCTCGTGGTGGGCCAGTTCCCCCGCCATAATGGCTTCGCGGTCCGGGTAGGGTACCAAACGACCATCTTCCACGCGCCCGGCCAGCCGTTGACCGCGCAGGTTGTCGCGGAAATCCCCCAGTTCGATGGACACCAGATCATCAGGCCTCGCCAGAACAGGGGCCGGAAAGTCTGCGGTTCTGACCCGCGACCCTTTTATTTCGGGTTCGAAATAGCCCGTCATGAGCCCTGTTTTTTCGTCTCCGTTCCGGATGCGAAACGGAATGAACTCAGATTCGAAAAAATCCCTTGCCTGATCCGGGGTCACTTCAGGGATGGCGGCACACACACCGTGCATGTCGCCTGCCGTGAGCGCCAGGCGGGGATCGCCGCGCAATGAGCGATCCGGCGGCAACGGGGCCAAAACCGTGCACGACCGGGCAAGGGCCGCCAGTGCTTTGGCATGATCATCGGCCTGCCAGCCCTGCAGATCAGCAAACCGGGTTTCGGCAAGTATCAGCCGCCGGGTCTCACCCTCGTCCATGAAAAGTACGACCGCTCCCCAAAGTAGGGCCATACCCGCGAACAACACCCCGCCTGCAATCCACAGGGGCGGGCCGGAGCGCAGCGTGCGGATGGCAGTTGCCCACATCGCGTGCGTCCACGCTCTAGCTGGTGCCGGTGGCGACGAGCTTCCAGTTCGGGTCGCGGCTGGTGGTGTCGCGCTCGAAGGTCCACACATCAATCACCTGCCGCACCGCTTCCGGGCTGCCTTCCACAATGTCGCCATTGGCGGCGCGCAGGGCTGAGGTCATGTCGCTGGTGAAGCGCACGGTGATGCGGGAGCGCGACCCGTCGAGTTCAGCATCGGTAATGGTGGCACCCGTGAGGCCTACATAGCTTTGTTCAAGAATGCGGCCTTCAACTTCGCGCTCTTCGATGGCGGCTTCAAAGTCACGATAGATTTGGTCATCGAGGAGCTGCGCCAGGGTTTTGCGGTCGGCAGCGGCAAAAGCTGTGACGATCATCTCGTGGGCCTTGCCGGCCCCATCGAGAAAACCTTCTGGTGTGAACGAACGATCCGCCAGTTCAATCTGAGCGAGGCCCGCAGCCAGCGATGTGCCCTCAGGGGCATAGGCGGGCTTCGCCGACTTTGCAGGCTCGTCACTGCCGGGAAGGCGAATGACATTGTCGTCGCCCGCGTTATCCCCGGTGTCGTCATCCTGCGAACGGCGCTCAAACGGGCCTGACGAATAAGGGTCGCTGGGTGGTCGCTCATTGCCGGTGCGTTTGCCCAGCACACTGCGCAGGCGGAAGAACACAACCACCGCGATGGCGAGAAAAAACAGGTTGATCAGGTCATAGCCGGTCATGGGGGATGCGCATTTTCTGTTGAGTTTGGCCGCGATCTAAACGCACAGCATTTGGGCGATCATACCTTCGGCAGCCTGTCCGGGTCCAGCAATCGCCGCATTGCACCTTCATTGGTGAGATAGCATCTATAACTGCTACTGCAACACCTTACCTGATGAGGGCCAAACAAGCAGGCCCGTCCGGAGACCTGATGTTTTTTTATCTTCTGCTCGCATTTGTGGGCATCCCGCTCATCGAAATTGCGCTGTTCATTGAGATCGGCGGGGCCATTGGCACGGTGGCCACCATCGCAATCGTGATCGCCACGGCTGTTTTGGGGGCCTCGCTGCTGCGCCAACAAGGCATGTCCACGGCGCGGATGGCGCAAACCAAGCTCTCACGCGGCGAAATGCCCGTCGAACAGGCGTTTGACGGCATGTTCCTGGTGTTTGCCGGAGGGCTGCTGCTGACGCCCGGCTTCATGACGGATGCTATTGGCTTTTCGCTGTTCGTACCGCAGATACGCGGGTGGCTGCGAGGTCGGCTGATCTCAGCCGCCAAAAAGCGCGGCGCGTTTGAAGTGTATTCGACGGGTGCTGCCGCCAGCACGGCCACCGGTACGGCTCATGCGCATGAAAGCGATATGTGGCGTGACCCCACCCCGCAGCGCGGCGATAGCGGCAAGGGGCCGGCGATTGACCGCAATGCAACAGATATTGAAGCGACTGATATTGAAAGCGGGGACCCCGACAACACGCCAACGCCGCCACGTGATGACAGCCCGTGGCGTGACCGATAACGCGCTGAATGGCGGGGATGGCTTGCGGGCCTTAAGCGCTGCGTGTTAGCCACCCCCCACCATGACTGCGCCACCGGCGCGGCACCCTTGTTTATTTGCACTCAGAAGGCTTGCTCAATGTCCGACACATCGTCATCCGAAAATGGTGCTGCCAACGGCGGCAACGGGGCAGGCGAGCAGCAGATGCCGCCGCAGATCAGGATTCTGGGCCAGTACATCAAGGATCTGTCGTTCGAGAACCCGAATGCGCCGGGGGGGTTTGCCAACGAAGCCCCGCAAATCAATGTGGGTGTTGATGTGCGCGTGGCGGGCCAGAAGGAAGACGACTACGAAATTGAGCTGCGGCTGACAGCGGATGCCAAGGTAAACGAGCAACAGGTTTTTCTCGTTGAGCTGGTCTATGGCGCTGTGTTCAGGCTGGAAAACATTCCCGCACAGGGTTTGCAGCCCGTGCTGCTGATTGAATGTCCGCGCATCCTGTTTCCGTTTGCCCGTCGGATTGTCGCCGACATGACCCGCGACGGCGGCTTCCCGCCGCTGATGATTGACCCGATCGACTTTGCCGGGCTGTATCGGCAAAAGCTTGAAAAGGCGCAGGCCGACCAGCATGCCACCGCCGGCACCAGCTGAGTTCAGAACCTAGTCAGACGAGGGCTTGAGCCACAGTGGCTCGCCGCCCAGATCCGCGACAAAGGCTTTGTGGGCGAGGCGTTCGTCATCGCTCAGCAAGGTTGCCAGCGGTTGTGGACGGGTGCGGCGGGTTTTTGCGGCCGCGGTCGAGCTGTTGCTGGTGTCGCCCCCCGCTTCTTCAAGAATGAGCCCCGGCTCGCGGCCGCCGATCAGTTCCAGATATACTTCTGCCAGCAATTCAGCATCCAGTAATGCACCGTGTTTTTCGCGCGCTGAATTGTCCACGTTGAACCGGCGGCACAGGGCATCAAGTGACGCCTGGGCACCGGGAAACCGCGCCTTGGCGATTTGCATCGTATCTATCGACTGAGAATCGGGCAGTGGTGCGCGGCCTATTGCCTCAAGCTCTGCGTTGATGAAGCCCATGTCGAAACTGGCATTGTGCGCCACCAAAGGTGCGTAGCCGACAAACGCCAGAAAGGCGTCAGCAACATCGGCAAAAAGCGGCTTGTCGGACAAAAACTGTTCGGACAGGCCGTGCACCTGAAACGCCCCGTCAGGCATGTCGCGCTCAGGATTGATATACTGGTGAAACACCTCACCCGTGGGCATGTGGTTGAGCAGTTCGACGCAACCGATTTCAACCAACCGATGGCCCTCGGCCGGTCTTAAGCCGGTTGTTTCGGTATCAAACACAATTTCGCGCATCACTCACCCCAATAGGCACACACACCCCGCTCTGCACACTCGAGAGCCGCGTTGGTCCCAGCCATCGTTCAATGCACCTCGCCCGCACATGAAAGATGCTACTTCATCCGTTTAGCCAGCACTTTGGCAGGCCAGGACTTCAAATCCTCGGTGATTCGCGTCACTTGTTCAAATGCGTGATCGAGGCCCTTGTCGGTTTCCACTATAAAGTCCGCACGCTGACGTTTTTCAGCATCGGGCACCTGCTTGGCTACAATCTGCTCGAACTTTTCAACGGTCATGCCGGGGCGCTCCAGAACGCGCGCCCGTTGCACATCCGCCGGGGCCGATACAACCACCACTGCATCCACCCGCGCTTCACCGCCGGTTTCATAGAGCAGCGGAATGTCGAGCACTGCCATAGGTGCGCCCGATGCAAGAGCGTCTTGCAAAAACTGCATCTGCGACTGGCCAACCAGCGGATGCACGATGTTTTCAAGTTTCTTCAGCGCATCCTTGTCGTTGAGCACAAGGCCGGACAGTCTGGCGCGGTCAACCGCCCCATCGACGATGGCGGTGGGAAAGACCGCGCGCAGCGGTTCAACGGCGGCACCCCCTTTTTCATAGATCGCATGGACAGCGGCGTCCGCGTCATAGACCGGCAGGCCAAGGCGCGCGAACATTTTGGCGGTTTCCGATTTGCCCATCCCAATGGAGCCGGTGAGGCCAACGAGAAGCATTACGACCTTTCCTTTTTCAGATCCGCCTCAATCAGCGTGCGGGCCGCGGCCACGTCGTCGGCATCAACCTCGCCGCCAAACCATCTGGCAAAACCGGGGGCTGCCTGCCACAGCAACATGCCAAGACCATCCACTGTTTTGAGACCGCGCGCGCGGGCCTGCGCCAGCAACGGCGTTTCAAGCGGCACATACACAATGTCATAAACAACAGCGGTGGCAGGCAGTGGCGCCAGATCGATTTCAAGAGGTGGCTCGCCGGTCATGCCAAGCGACGTTGTGTTGACCAGCAGGTCCGCCCCCTCAAGAGCACCGGGCAGGTGTCGCCAGTCATAGACTGTCGCCTTGAGGTCAAGGGCGGCCACCATGTCGGCGGCGCGCGCAACGGTACGATTGACGAGGCGCACGGACATGCCGGCCTCATTCTCCAGTACATCAACAATAGCGCGGGCAGCACCACCGGCGCCAAGCACAACAGCGGTCTTCCCGTTAAATCCGGGTACGGATTGTTTGAGGTGGGTCCAGAAACCTGCACCATCCGTGTTGGTGCCGCGCATCTCGCCGGTATGTGCATCACGATAAATGGTGTTAACTGCCTCAAGGCGGGCGGCAGGTTCATCAACAAAAGGTGTCAGCGCCTCAAACGCTGCTTCCTTGTGGGGAACGGTGATGTTTGCACCCCTGAACCCCAGTGTCGGCAGGTAGCGCAACGTGTCTGCCAATTCGTCGGGTGAAACAGCAAGTCTCGTGTATTCACCCTCAATGTGATGGCGCGCCAGCCAGGTATTATGGATCAGCGGAGAGCGGGAATGCTCGACCGGCCAGCCGATGACGCAGACTTTTTTCGGGCCTGATGGAGATGTGTCTGTCACGTTGCGATGGCCCCATGGCGGCGCAGCTCATCCATCAGCGGCAACATCGGCAGACCCAGAATTGAAAAATAGTCACCGTCGATTTTGTCAAACAGTTGCGCACCGATGCCTTCAAGTTGATACGCACCAACGCTTGCAAGAACCGCCTCGCCAGCCTGTGCGAGATACGCATCCAGAAACGCGTCGGAGAAAGTGCGCATGGTGAGATGCGACGGCTGGTAGTGATGCCAGATCGTTTTGCCAGCCACCGCGAGCGCTACGCCTGCGTGCAGCACATGCGGGTGTCCACGAAACTGCTGAAGGCGGGCGCGGGCTTCGACCATGTCTTTTGGTTTGTCGTAACACGCGGTTCCCAGGGTCATGACCTGATCTGCACCAATCACCAGGGCCTGCGGGTTGGCAGCCGATACCTGTTCGGCCTTGGCCTTTGCAAGCGCCACGGCTATGGCGGGGCCTGCGCCATGCTCCGTTTGGCTTGCGGGATCATTTTCCAGTTTTTGTTTCAGCACACTTTCATCGAGGTCTGCGGGCACCTGTTTAAAGGGAATGTGTGCGCCGCGCATCAAGGTGGCGCGCACGGCTGAGCCGGAAGCAAGAATGATGTTTTGCGGTAGTGACGTCATTGTGAAAAAGAGGCCTTGCGGTCTGCCACATGATTGAGAATAGCCGCGGCAGTTTCTTCGATGGAGCGGCGGCTGACATCAATAACCGGCCAGCCGTGGCGTGCATACAATCTGCGGGCGGCGGTTACTTCGGCCCGGATGCGGTCAAGGTCCACATATTCGGTCTGGGTTTCTTCCTTCAAAGACAGCAGGCGCTGGCGGCGGATCTGCATCAGCCGTTCGGGTGACGCCAACAGCCCCACCACAAGCGGCGCGGTCAGGTTTTCAATCTCGTCAGGCACCGGTATTTCCGGCACCAGCGGATAATTGGCTGCCTTGATGCCGCGGTTTGCCAGATACATGCAGGTGGGTGTTTTGGATGTGCGGCTGACACCCACCAGCACCACGTCTGCATCCTCCAGGCTTTCAAGGCCCTGACCGTCATCATGGGCCATGGTGTAGTTCAGCGCGTCGATACGGCCGAAATAATCCGCGTCCAGCGTGTGCTGCGAGCCGGGCTTGTGGGTGCGTTCGGTACCCAGATAAGCACCCAGCACCTGCATCACCGGGTCAAGCACCGCAATGCAGGGGACCTGAAGGTCGCGGCAGCGCGTTTCAAGCTCGCGGCGCAGCTTGTCGTTGACCATTGTGAACATGACGATGCCGGGTGCCGCCTCGATCTGGCGCAGAACCCGGTCCAGCTGGCGGGGCCCGCGCACCAGCGCATAAATATGCTCCACGGGATGCACCATCTCAAACTGGGCAACCGCCGCCTTGGCTACAGCGTTGAGGGTCTCGCCGGTTGAATCCGAGACGAGGTGCAGGTGGAAAAACGACTTGTTTGCGTCTGCTGCTGACACAGGGTTTTGTCCCTCGACGGAAAGGATTTTGCGACAGGTGCTGTGGGGTGGTTACAGGCTGTTTGGCTGAGAGGCAATCAGCGACGTGTTTTTGCTTACCGTCAGGCGGGCTCAAATATGAGGGCTGAATATCGGGACAACGCGTGGAGCAGCTTTTGCCAGCGGGGATAAGTAAGTGGTTTAGGCGAAGGGCTGTGAGTCACAAGGGTTAATGAAACCTTAACGGCAAACCCATGAGTCTGGGGGTGAAAAAGGTTGCTGGCATACCAAAGCATGTGGATTGCAGGGAGAAAACAGATCAACACGATTTGCCTGCGTCACTTAACCCGGTTTTCCCCGTTTTCCTTTGGCTTAGTTTTCCTGCTAGTTGAGCAGTTACAAACAGCGTGGTGTCCGACTTGAGGATGGTTTTGCCGGTGTGCTTTTGTGCTGCTGCGATATGGGGACAACATGCGGGCAAAAAAAGAATATGGGTTTGATCCCCGCTTTGCATCCCTCCTACTTCCCTCAACTACCTAATAAGACTCCATAGTCTGGAAGAGTAACGTGTCTGCACTTCAATCCGATCAAACAGCGTCCCGGCCAGACGGCAGGCTTCTTAAGGCTCTCAAGGGAGAGTGTTTGTCACCTCCTCCCATATGGCTGATGCGGCAGGCCGGACGTTATCTGCCTGAGTATCGTGAGCTTCGTGCCAAAGCGGGCGGGTTTTTGGATTTGTGCTACGCGCCGCAGATGGCAGCGGAAGTCACACTTCAGCCAATCAGACGATATGGCTTTGATGCGGCGATCCTGTTTGCTGACATATTGCTGATCCCGCAGGCACTTGGGCAAAAGCTCTGGTTTGAAACCGGCGAGGGACCACGGCTTGATCCGCTGGAGGGTGGTGCTGCCATTGCGGCGCTGGATATCGGCAATGTTGAAGCTCATCTCGCACCGGTTTTTGAAACCGTGGACCGCCTGCGGACCGCATTGCCGGGCGAAACGGATTTGATCGGCTTTGCCGGTTCGCCGTGGACGGTGGCGACCTACATGATTGCCGGGCGCGGCACACCGGATCAGGCACCGGCCAGATTGTTTGCGTATCGTGATCCGGTCGCCTTTCAGGCGCTGATGGATGTACTGGTCGAGGCAACAGCCATCTACCTGGCTGCTCAGGTGAAGGCCGGGGCGGATGTGTTGCAGTTGTTCGATACCTGGGCGGGGGTATTGCCGGAAGCAGAGTTTGCCCGGTGGTCGATAGCGCCTACCAAGGCGCTGGTCGCTCGTTTGAGGGCGCTGGGTGTGAGGGTGCCTATCATCGGCTTTCCCAAGGGTGCTGGGGCCTTATTGCCCCGGTATGTGGCTGAGACCGGTGTTGATGCTGTCGGCCTTGATCCGTCGACGCCGCTGTCATGGGCTGTGCCTCACGTTGCGGATAAAACTGTTTGTCAGGGCAATCTTGATCCGCTCTTGCTGGTGGCAGGGGGCGACGGGATGGTGCGTGCGGTGGATGCCATTCTTGAGGCATTTGATGGCAGGCCGTTTGTGTTCAACCTGGGCCACGGCATTGTGCCGCAAACGCCGCCGGAGCATGTCGGTCAGCTTGTAAAGCGGGTGAGGGGCGAATGAAGCGGGCAATTGTACTGTTCAATCTGGGCGGGCCGGATGCGCCTCACTCCGTGCAGCCGTTTTTGTTCAATCTGTTCAGTGATCGGGCAATCATCGCTCTGCCGCAGCCGTTGCGCTGGCTGGTTGCAAAGCTGATTTCCACGCGGCGGGCACCTGTTGCGCAGGAGATTTACGCGCATATCGGGGGAAAATCGCCCTTGCTGGACCTGACGCAGGCCCAGGCGGATGCATTGAAAGTGGCGCTCGATGCAGCGGCACCGGAAGATGAGTTCAAGGTTGTCATTGCCATGCGCTACTGGCATCCGTTTGCCAGCGAAGCAGCGCAGCAGCTCAAGGCGTTTTTGCCCGATGAAATAACCCTGCTGCCGCTCTATCCGCAGTTTTCAACCACCACCACCGGATCATCCGCCCTTGAATGGGAAAAAGTGGCGCGTCAGGCCGGCCTTGGCGACGTGCCGACAAAGACAGTGTGCTGTTATCCGACACAGTCTGATTTTGTGGCGGCCCATGCCGCAATGCTGGCTCCCTATGTTGGTGATGCAAATACGCGGGTTCTTTTTTCAGCCCATGGCCTGCCCAAACGTGTTGTTGAGCGCGGTGACCCTTATCAGTGGCAAATCGAGCAGACCGTTGCTGCAACAGTGGCAGCACTGGGTAAACCCGACCTTGATTATGTTACCTGCTATCAAAGCCGTGTCGGCCCGCTGGAGTGGATCGGGCCTGCTACGGAGGATGAGATTGAGCGCGCGGGAGATGAAGGCAAGTCGCTTGTCGTTGTACCCATAGCGTTCGTGTCAGAGCACTCCGAAACGCTGGTCGAGCTTGATATCGAGTATGGCGAACTGGCGCACAAAGCCGGTGTCCCCTCCTACAAGCGGGTGCCGGCACTGGGGACGGATGCATCTTATGTGAGGGCGCTGACGCAGTCTGTTATGGCGGCCGGGCCGGGCGTTGCGCCTGTTGGTGGCAGGCGCGTGTGCCCGCGCGGTTTCTCAAAGTGCCCCTGCAAAGCGGCCTGAAACAAATAAGAACAGCGGCAGGCAAGGAATATTTCGATGGCGGATTTATACCTGTGGGTAAAAGCCTTTCATCTCATTGCCGTCATCTTCTGGATGGCGGGGATGTACATGCTGCCGCGTCTGTTTGTGTATCACTATCCAGCGCCGACTGGTTCTGAGCTGTCGGAAACGATGAAAGCCGCAGAGCGCCGCTTGTTACGCATCATCATCAATCCGGCGATGATGGCGACATGGCTGCTTGGCATCTGGCTTGTCTTTATTTTGTATCCGGGCCTTGACGGCTTTGCGCAGGCGGGCTGGTTGCACGCAAAGCTGTTGGTTGTTGTGGGTCTGAGTGCGCTGCACGGCATGTTGTCGGGTTGGCGCAAGGCATTTGAGCGCGATGAACGGCCAAAGACGGAACGGTTCTTCCGGCTGATCAATGAAATCGCCCCTGTAGCGACTATTTTCATCGTCATTCTGGTGATCGTAAAACCGTTCTGACTGTGTCTGAAAGATGCTTCCGGTTTTCGACTTTTAGCGCTATAATAGGCGCTTCTTGACTGTTTTCCTGATCGCCGCTGTTGTTGTGACGTGCTTTTTGCCCGATCCAGCATATCAAGAAGCGCACCGGAACCCCTTTTCCCGTTTGCTGTATTTCAGATTGCTGCCGCGCACTTGATTTCGCGCAAAAGCCTTTTTGGTTTTGGCAAACATCCCGCCCGATACTGAATCCTCGCCGACGATTTTCGCCTGCTGCTCTTCGCGAGCGGGTTTTGAGTTGAAACCAGACGCCGGGATGACCGGTTGTTGGAAGGCCACGAGAACCAGGCTGCCGGGGCCGTATCCCAGGCAGACCCGGCCAGAAGGATTTTTCCCATTCGGTGCCGACCGCTTTGGTTGTGAGCACCACAGTGTTTGTTTGAAGTTCGCCGACGCCTGAGAACCGGCTGCCGCGGACCCCTTTGATAGAGTTATGAAGAGACCCGATGGAACCCGTTAAACTTGCTGACCTGAAAGCCAAGAGCCCCACTGAGCTGCTGGCCACCGCAGACGAGCACGAAGTGGAAAACGCCAGCGCCCTGCGCAAGCAGGAGCTGTTGTTTGCTATCCTCAAAAACCTCGCTGAAAAAGAAATCGATATTATCGGTGAAGGCGTGTTGGAGGTGCTTCAGGATGGCTTTGGCTTTTTGCGGTCTCCTGAATCAAATTATCTGCCCGGCCCTGACGACATTTATGTCTCGCCGACCCAGATCCGCCGCTTCTCGCTGCGCACAGGTGACACCGTTGAGGGCGACATTCGCAGCCCCAAGGACGGCGAACGCTACTTTGCGCTGCTCAAGGTCAACTCGATCAATTTCGAAGACCCGGATGCCGCCAAGCATAAAGTTCACTTCGACAACCTGACGCCGCTTTATCCTGATGAGCGGCTGAACATGGAAGTGGAAGACCCGACCCTCAAGGACAAGTCGGCCCGCGTGATCGACATTGTGGCGCCGCTCGGCAAGGGGCAACGCGCCCTGATTGTAGCGCCGCCGCGCACCGGTAAGACCGTGTTGCTGCAAAACATTGCGCACTCGGTCGCAGCCAACCATCCCGAATGCTACCTGATTGTGCTGCTGATTGATGAGCGACCCGAAGAAGTGACCGACATGCAGCGCTCGGTAAAAGGCGAGGTTGTGTCCTCCACCTTTGATGAACCGGCCGTGCGCCACGTGCAGGTGGCTGAAATGGTGATCGAGAAGGCCAAGCGCCTGGTGGAACATGGCCGCGACGTTGTGATCCTGCTCGACTCCATCACCCGCCTTGGCCGTGCCTACAACACGGTGGTGCCATCGTCCGGCAAGGTATTGACCGGTGGTGTGGATGCCAATGCGCTGCAGCGTCCCAAGCGCTTTTTTGGTGCGGCCCGCAACATTGAGGAAGGCGGCTCGCTGACCATCATTTCAACGGCGTTGATTGATACCGGCAGCCGGATGGACGAAGTGATCTTTGAAGAGTTCAAGGGTACCGGCAACTCGGAAATCGTTCTGGATCGCAAGGTGGCCGACAAGCGGACGTTCCCGGCGATGGACATTCTCAAGTCCGGCACCCGCAAGGAAGAGCTGCTGGTGGACAAGAAAGTGCTGCAGAAAATGTATGTGCTGCGGCGTATCCTCAACCCGATGGGCACAACGGATGCCATCGAGTTCCTGCTCGACAAGCTCAAGCAGACAAAATCGAACGACGAGTTCTTCGATTCAATGAATACGTAACCTTCGAGCCCTAGTCTGCTGATGCTCGCCTGCCATGTTGGCAGGTGCGGGGGTGGAGTAATCGGGTGCCCAAAGACGCTTCAGGTTGGTTGCTCGGGTCACGACAAAGTGGCGTTGTTCCCGGTTGGGCGACAAAGGCCTTTGATCCGCACCATGCAAGAACGGCGAAAACGGCTTCGTCAGGGCTGCGTCAAAGTCTGGCGTCTGCTCATGGTGGTATTGCGCTCACCAATGTGGGTCAGGAGTTGATCGCTTACTGGCATGGTGCACGCGGCGACAATCCGGTTCCCGCAACGTCTGACATCAGTCCGAAAAACTTTCACGAGATTTTGCCTTATGCGCGCTACATGAGCTGGGACGGGCCGGAGGATCTGCGGATCCGCGTTTTTGGCAGTGCGTTAAGTACCGCGTTCGGGATGGATCTTACGGGGTTCAACCTGCTCGACCTTTTTGAGCCCGAAACACTGCCACTTGAGGTGGAACGATTCAGAGCACTGCACGCTCAGCCCTGCGGTAGTGTTACGGTGCGCCATGCCTATTTTGAAGGCGGCAGCGCACGTGAGATTGAACTTGTTCATCTGCCCGTTCGCGGACACCCCAGCCGTATTCTTGGCACGGTCATGGTGCGCGAGATTCCTGAGCGCTGGAACGGTGAGGCTGATCGCACGCGGCCCATGGATACACTTGACTTCAGCTATATCGATGTCGGTTTTGGTATTCCCGGGGCGGGCGCATGAGTGGCTTGTTGTCGGCCCGCCATGCCGACGGCCCTGCACAGGCAAGTCCGCTTTGCGGCTTTATCGAAACGGGTGACCTGTCGCAGCGCGGTGCTGCGTTTTTGGCCTACTGGATGAGGGCGCGAGGCTCCGCGTCGATGCCGTCTCCCGATGACATTGATCCGTCCGCGTTTGTTTCACTTCTGCCTTACATGCGATATCTGCGATGGGAGGGGTCTGACCGTGTGGTGTACCGGGTATGGGGCACAATGCTGGCGGAGTGGATGAAAACCGATCTTACCGGAGACAACGTTTTTGATCTGCTTCCTGAGAAGGAGCGCTCTGTTGAGCAGGAGCGGATGCGTTTGCTGCATTCGATGCCGTGTGGATTTGTGCAACATCGTGAGGTTACCGACACGCGCGGGCTGGTGCATGTGTTCGAGTTTCTGACATTGCCGGTGTCGGCTGGTGCGGATGGCGCGCTGCGGATGATCGGCACCGGCACCATGTGCGATGAACAGGCTGCTGACCGCTTTGAGCTGGATGCCGGGCCGCGCACAGTCATCAAGCGTATCGGCTATCTTGACTTGGGGTTTGGCCTGCCTGTGTCTGCGGATAAGCGGCTGACTACGGAATAAGCACTGTCGCGCCGGTCGTTTTGCGGGCCTCAAGGTCTGTGTGTGCCTGTGCCGCATCGGCCAGAGCATATTCCTGACGCACATCTGCTTTCACAGCACCCTTTGCCATGACGTCAAACAGGTCTGCTGCGGTCATTGCCAGGTCTGCATCGCTTGCCGTGTAGGCGGCCAGGGACGGGCGGGTGACGAACAGTGACCCCTTGAGGTTGAGGATGCTGATGTCGATAGGTGGCACGGCACCGGACGCATTGCCAAAACTCACCATCAGGCCGAGGGGCGCAAGGCAATCAAGCGACATGTCGAACGTATCTTTGCCAACACCGTCATAAACAACCGGCACCATTTTGCCGTCGGTAATGTCGCGGACACGGGCAGGCACGTCTTCGTCGCGATAGAGGATCACATGATCGGCACCGGCCTGTTTGGCTAGCTGTGCTTTTTCTTCGCTGCCAGCAGTGCCGATCACGGTTGCGCCCAGGTGCTTTGCCCATTGGCAGGCGATGAGGCCGACGCCACCGGCGGCTGCGTGAAACAAGATCGTGTCACCGGCCTTAACTTCATATGTGCGGCGCAGAAGATACTGCACCGTCATGCCTTTGAGCATCATGGCTGCGGCATCTTTATCGCTCACACCGTCGGGGATTTTGACCAGACGATTGGCGGGAGCGTTCTGGGCCTGCGAATAGGCACCCAGCGGGCCTGAGCCGTAAGCAACACGATCGCCCACAACCAGTGTGGTTACGCCGTCGCCCAGTTCCTCGACGACGCCGGCGGCTTCAAGCCCAAGGCCGCAGGGAATGGGGGCCGGGTAAAGGCCTGACCTGAAATAGGTGTCGATGTAATTGAGGCCGATCGCTGTGTGCCGCACGCGCACCTGACCGGCACCGGGAGGGGTGAGGTCAATGTCTTCATAGGAGAGAACCTCGGGCCCGCCGGTTTTGTGAATACGAACAGCTTTGACCATCGTGGATTACTTTCAGGGGTAATTTGATTCGTGTACGGAACGATGGCCGGATTGAGTCAGTCCGGCGGCTATTTCAGGTGCTGCCGGAAGAATGCCAGCGTGCGGCCATTGGCGAGGTCCGCGTCACTCTTGTGATAATGTGCACCGCCTTCGCGGGCAAATGCGTGGTCGCGGCCTGCATAAGTGTGGATAGTGACATTAGGGTTTTCCTTGAGTCCCGCCTTCACCGCGGCCTGCGCCTCAGCGGGAACGAACTCATCGAGTTCGGCAATGTGCAGCATCAATGGTTTTTTGATCTGCTCGGCTTCGTCGAGCTTCTCCTGAATGTTGACGCCGTAAAAGCCGACGCTGGCGTCAGCGTCCGTGCGCGCTGCCGTCAGGTAGGCAAGCAGGCCGCCGAGGCAATATCCCACAGCACCCACCTTGTTGTTGCACACCTCCATCTGGCGCAGATGCTCGATGGTTGCGTCCACATCAATGATGCCTGCATCCACATCGAACTTGCCGAACAGCTCAAATGCCTTGGCCCATTCTTCGTCGGTCTTGTCGGTAATCTGAATACCGGGTTCAAGCCGCCAGAACAGATCCGGGCACAGCGCTACAAAACCCTCACGGGCAAGGTCGTCGCAGATGTCGCGCATCACCTGGTTGACGCCGAAAATCTCCTGAATGACGACGATGCCGGGGCCCTTGCCGTTATCGGGCGTCGCCAGATAGCCGCTGAAGGTGCCGTCCGGGCCTTTGATCTCAATGTCGCGTCCGCTCACGGTCGAGGCTCCATTTTGTGTCTGGTTGTGTCTTGATGGGGGTAATTTACCGGCACCTTAACGCGGTTGAAGGGCTGCGCAAGCCTTGTTGGTGACGGCCTGTTTGGCGGATCAAACCGGCCGCGCCAACATGCTGTGCAGGGCGTTTGCTGTTTCAACCGGCAAAGAGCAGTTTGTGCCTTCGCACACATAAGCTGCGGCCTGCCAGCCGGAGGGCACGGTTTTTTCAAATGCCGGGTGCCCCGGGGGCAGATCTGCCCGTGCATAGTTGATGACGCGATAGGGCAACGAGGCGGAAAGGGCTGTGGCGCGCATGTCGTCGGCTTCCTCGCCGTCGCCGGCGATAACCACCTGTACGGCGTTCAGCAGTGTATCCAGCCCGTTAAGGTAGGTGCACATGGGGAAGAAATTGCGCGCCAGTTCACCGGCAAACGTCCGGACCAGGCTATTGGCGCGGTCCTGATATGTGGTGTCGCCGGTCAGATACCAAAGGCGGGCCAGGTTTTCGATCATGGTGCCGTTGGCTGAGGGTGTTGCGTCGTCTGTGACGCTGCGGGTGCGCACAACCAGCGCTTCGGCATCGTCGGCTGTAAAGAAATAGCCGCCGCCTTCAGCATCCCAGTAATGGGTGTGCAGCTCATCCGCCCACTGGCGTGCCTGTGCCAGATAGGTGTCGGTGCCGGTTGTCTCGTAGAGCGCCAGCGCTGCGGAAATCATGTTGGCGTAGCCGTCCGCCATGGCAAGGTGTTGCAGGCGGCCTGCCCTGAATGCGTGGTGCAGCCTGCCATTTCTAATCATCTGTGTACGGATAAAACTGAATGCGGTGGAGGCTGCTTCCAGCCATATGGGTTCATCGAAGGCCCCTGCCGCACGGGCGAGGGCTGCAATCATCTGGCCGTTCCAGTCCGTAAGGGCCTTGTCGTCCCAGCCGGGGCGGACGCGTGGTTTGCGGGTGGTGAACAGCACCTGGCGCATGCGGGCAAACAGGGCTTCGGTTTCATCGGGCAGTGCGTCGGGGTGGGCCAGCCGGTTGAGAATGGTGTGGCCCTCGAAGTTGCCGTGAGGGGTTACGTCGTACACCTGTTTGAAGTGCGTGACTTCAGCCGGGGCAAAGTCTGACAGGGCAGCGTCAACTTCCGCCTCACTCCAGACATAAAACTTGCCTTCTTCGCCCTCGCTGTCGGCATCGATGCTGGCTGCGAAGGCACCTTCGGCGGTCACCATTTCGCGCAGCACCCAACTGATTGTTTCGCGCAGACGGTTTTCAAACAGCGGGTTGGCGGTGCCTTTGGCGACGTGGGTCAGCAGGCCTATGAAACTGGCATTGTCGTAGAGCATCTTTTCAAAATGCGGGACCAGCCATGTGTCATCCACCGCATAGCGGGCCAGCCCGCCGCCCAGATGATCGTAGATACCGCCCTGGCACATGCGGGTGAGGGTGAGGGTCACAGCGTTGCGGCAGCGCTCGTCGCCGATGCGCAGCCAGGTGCGCCACAAAAGCTCTAGCAAGAACGGCTGCGGGAACTTGGGTGCTGCGCCAATGCCGCCGTTCTCCGGATCGATGTTGCGCACAAGACGGTCCGCGACTTCGTCAAGGATTTGCGGGGCGGGCTTTCCGGGGGCCTGCCGGGCTGCCTGCGCCCTGAGGGCTTCACGCAGGGCGTCGCGGTTTTTGGCAACCTTGTCGCCTTCGTCATGGTAGATGCGCGACACTTCGCGCAGCACGTCTGGAAACCCGGGCCGCCCGTAGCCCGCTGTCTTTGGAAAATAAGTGCCGCCCCAAAACGGCTCCCCATCAGGTGTCAAAAACATGGTGAGCGGCCAGCCGCCTTGTTCACCCAGATGATGCAGTGCGGACATGTAAATCGTGTCGATGTCCGGGCGCTCTTCGCGGTCCACCTTGATGTTGACGAACAGCTCGTTCATGACGGCGGCAACGTCTTCATCCTCAAAGCTCTCATGGGCCATCACGTGGCACCAGTGGCAGGCGGCGTAGCCTACCGACAGCAGGATGGGTTTGTTGGATGCTTTGGCCTGCGCCAGCGCCTGCGGTCCCCACGGATGCCAGTGCACCGGATTGTCCTTGTGCTGAAGAAGATAAGGACTGGTCTCTTCGGCGAGCAGGTTTTGTGACATGGTAGCCTTCAGTACTGGAACGGTAGCCCTATGGGTGCAGGAGCAGCGAATGAAGATCAACATTGAAGTGGACATGACGCCGGAAGAAGCGCGCAAGGTAATCGGCCTGCCGGATCTGGCTCCGATGCAGGAGGAGCTTGTTGGGCAGATCAGCGATCAGATCAAGCGCAACGTCGCCTATATCGATCCGGAGCTGCTGGTGAAAAGCGTGTTGCCGGTTGGTGTTGAAGGTATCGACAAGTTGCAGAAGCTGCTTTGGGCGGTTGCCAAATCAGCGGTGGGCGAGGGCGATTCACCCCCCGCAGCAAAGACCGCTAAACGCCCGCGCAAGCGCAGCTAATAGTGTTCTGACAAGCGGCACGACAAGAGTATGGACTCAACGATTTTTGCCCTGTCGAGCGGGCAGGGACGCGCAGGTATAGCGGTAATCCGTGTCAGCGGTGGGGCAGCGGGCGCAGCAATAAGGGCGCTTACCGGCGTGCGGCTGCCTTCACCGCGCCGCGCCACTGTGCGCACTCTGACTGATCCTGAAACCGGGGACATGCTGGACAAGGCGCTGGTGCTGTGGCTTCCGGGGCCGGGCACTGTCACGGGCGAGGACATGGCCGAGTTTCATGTGCATGGCGGACGGGCAGTCGTCTTGGGGGTGCTGAACGCGCTTGGCGCCCTTGAAAGTGTGCGGCTTGCTGAACCCGGCGAGTTCACCCGCCGCGCCTTTGGCAATGGCCGCATGGATCTGACCCAGGTGGAGGGGCTTGCGGATCTCATTGAGGCAGAGACCGCAGGACAACGGCGGTTGGCACTGGCGCAGGCGGAAGGCGGTCTGGCGGCGCGCTGCGCTGCATGGCGCGAGACGCTGATCGGCGCCCTGGCGCTCGTTGAGGCCGAAATTGATTTCAGCGACGAGGAGCTTCCCGACGGCCTGAATGCGCAGGCCGTTGCCCGCATCTCACTGGTGACGCGGGAGATGGCGGATATACTGGCCTTCGCCCGCCGTGGAGAAATCATGCGTGATGGTGTTCAGGTCGCCATTCTGGGGCCGCCGAATGTGGGCAAGTCCAGTTTGCTGAACCGGCTTGCCCGGCGCGACGCGGCCATAGTTTCCGACATATCAGGCACCACCCGTGACGTGATTGAAGTGCGGCTCGATCTGGGCGGTATACCCGTTGTGCTGGCGGATACCGCCGGGCTTCGGGAGACGGACGATCCCCTGGAGCGTGAGGGCATTGCGCGGTCCCATGCGCGCGCTGCGGGCGCGGATATTGCGCTGTTGGTGAGCGACCTGAGCCAAGGCGGACATCACAGGCCCGACTGGCCGGTTGGCATTGGGCAGGGCCGCAAGTTGAATGTGGGCAACAAGGCTGACATTGCCGACAGCGCAGCGCCTGATGGTATTGATATTGCCATTTCGGCAAAATCCGGTGCTGGCATGGACGCGCTCGAGGCGTGGCTGCTTGATGCGGCAATGCAGTTGGCGGGAGGAGCAGGTGTTGCGTCGGTGGTTGGCCGTGCGCGTCAGGCTGCGGCTTTGGGCGACGCGCACGCGGCCCTTGAGCGATGCCTTGAGGAAAGCCGTGATGACGGCGAAGCGGCGCTGGTCAGTGAGGAACTTCGGCTGGCGCTGCGGGCACTTGGCCGACTGGTTGGCGCGGTGGATGTGGAAGACGTGCTGGACGTGATCTTCCGCGATTTTTGCATCGGCAAATAAGAGCCGGAGTGAACCTGCCCGCCCGCTGAATGTTTCACGTGAAACAAAGGGAGTCCAAAGCTGTGGATAAACCGCACCCTTGGCTCTTTAGCTGGCGTGCAAAGTACGGTAAGCACGGCGGCCATGAAGACAGATATGCCCTGCATGACAAATATCGCGTCTCCCGCAGACGGCACCAGCTATGACGTGATCGTCATTGGCGGGGGCCATGCGGGCTGCGAGGCTGCTGCTGCTGCCGCGCGGCTTGGGGCTCGCACGGCGCTTGTGACCCACCGTGCAGACCGGATTGGCGAAATGTCGTGCAACCCTGCGATCGGCGGCATCGGCAAGGGTCATCTGGTGCGCGAGGTTGATGCGCTCGATGGGTTGATGGGGCGTGTGGCGGATGCAGGCGGCATTCAGTTCAGAATGCTCAACCGGCGCAAGGGGCCTGCCGTGCGCGGCCCGCGCGCGCAGGCAGACCGGGCGCTCTATCGGACGGCCATGCAGGGGGCCATTTCATCTGTCAGCAATCTTGTCGTTGTTGAATCCGGCGTCGAGGATCTGGTTGTTGACTGTCGCCGCGTGACCGGTGTGGTTCTGGCAGACGGACGGCGACTGCTTGCTGGCGCAGTGGTGCTGACCACCGGTACGTTCCTGCGCGGCATCATTCATATGGGCGAGACGAAGTCCGCCGGCGGGCGCATCGGCGATGCCCCGGCGGTTGGTCTGGCGGAAACCCTGGACAGCTTCGGGCTAAACCTTGGGCGTCTCAAGACCGGCACGCCGCCGCGTCTTGATGGGCGGACCATAAGGTGGGAATCGCTTCCGGAACAAAAAGGCGATGAGCCGCCCGAGCCGTTCTCAACACTGACGGGGGCCATTACCCAGCGCCAGATAAGCTGCTATGTGACGGGCACAACGCAGGCGACCCACGACATTATCCGCGCCAATCTTGATCGTGCGCCGATGTATTCGGGCCAGATCGAAGGCACCGGGCCGCGCTATTGCCCGTCCGTTGAAGACAAGGTGGTGCGCTTTGCGGAAAAAGACCGTCACCAGATTTTTCTGGAGCCTGAAGGCCTGGATGACACGACGGTTTATCCAAACGGCATTTCCACGTCGTTGCCCGAAGATGTCCAGCTTGCCATGCTCAAGACCATTCCCGGCCTCGAAGGTGCCAGGATGGTCAGGCCGGGTTATGCCATTGAGTATGATTATGTGGACCCGCGCGAACTGAGCGCAGGGCTTGAGGTCAAGAGCGTGCCGGGGCTTTTTCTGGCGGGGCAGATCAACGGCACCACCGGCTATGAAGAGGCTGCCGCCCAGGGGCTGGTGGCGGGTCTGAATGCGGCGCGTCTTGCCGGCGGCAGGGAGGCAGTCAGTTTTGATCGCTCGACGTCGTATATCGGCGTGATGATTGATGACCTGGTGACACGCGGGGTCAGCGAGCCCTACCGGATGTTCACCAGCCGCGCTGAATATCGCCTTAGCTTGCGGGCCGACAATGCAGACCAGCGACTGACCGGTCGCGGCATTGAAATTGGCTGTGTAGGCACACAGCGGTCGCGGGCCTTTGCCGCCAAGCGTGAGGCGCTTGACAGGGCGCGGGCGATGCTGGACGCGTTCACCATCCTGCCGCGGGAGGCTGCTCAAAAAGGTCTGAAGATCAATCAGGACGGCGTGCGCCGGTCTGCCTTTGAAATGCTGCGCTACCGCGATGTGGATATGGCGTGGCTAAGCGGTGTGTGGCCAGAGCTTGGCGGCATGGATGCTGCCGTCGCCGAGCAAATGGAAATCGAAGGGGGCTATGCGGTTTATCTTGACCGGCAGGCGTCCGACATTCGCGCGTTCGAGCGCGATGAGAATGTGGGGCTGCCGTCCGGCCTCGACTATACATCCGTGCCCGGACTGTCGATTGAATGTCAGCAGCGGCTCACGCGTGTGCAGCCTGCAACATTGGGACAGGCTGCGCGGGTTGAGGGTGTTACGGCGGCGGCGATCACCGCATTGCTTATGCATTTGCGGTCGCGCCCGTCCGGCTCCGGTGTTGCTGCCTAGGTGCTGCCTGGGCGCTGCCTTCGCTGCATTTCCTGTGGATAAAGGTCTGCAAGTGACTGACTTGGAATCTGTTTGCGGCCTGGGGGCTGTTTCACGTGAAACACGCGAACGCCTGCGCGCCTACCATGCTCTGCTGGTAAAGTGGCAGGGCACGATCAACCTCGTGTCGCCTTCCACCATTGAGCAGGCCTGGGAGCGGCATTTTGCCGACTCCGCGCAGTTGCTGGCGCTGGCACCGCAAGGCGTTGAACGCTGGCTGGATATTGGAAGCGGGGCAGGCTTTCCCGGTCTGGTGATCGCGATCATGCTCGCGGAGATTGATCCGCGTGCGGAGGTTGTGCTTGTTGAGAGCGACACCCGCAAATGTGCATTCCTGCAAACGGTCATTGCGCAGACCGGCGCGCCCGCCCGTGTAATGGCGATGCGCGCAGGTAGTGCTGCGGCCGAACTTGCAGCCCTGCCGCCTGCAGGGCTGCAGGTGATTTCCGCCCGTGCACTGGCACCCCTCCCGAAGCTCCTGGAGATGATTGAGCCTTTTTGGACACAACATAGTGTGGGTCTGTTTCCAAAGGGCCGAGATGTAGGGTTGGAATTGACCGAGGCGTCAAAATGGTGGACGATTAAAGCGTCCAATATCCCAAGCCATACGTCCGGCGACGGGGTCATACTAAAGCTTGAGGAGCTTGCCCGTGTCCGCCCACAAGAAGTCAAAGCATAAAGATCGCAAGTCGCCCGATGACGCGTCCGGCAAGGCGGGTGCGTCTGCCCCGGCAAAGGATCTGATTGACCTCTCTGCCATTCGTGCCGCCGTTGCGCCGTCGCAGCCTCGCGTATTGGTGCTGGCCAACCAGAAGGGCGGTGTCGGCAAAACCACCACCGCCATCAATCTGGGCACCGCGCTGGCTGCCGTCGGCGAGCGGGTTTTGATCGTTGATCTTGATCCGCAGGGAAATGCGTCCACCGGTCTTGGGGTTGATCGCGATGAGCGACCGGTGTCGGCTTATGACGTGCTGGTTGGCGATGCCGAGTTGGCCGACGCTGTGATTGATACATCCGTTCCGGGGCTGTCTTTGGTGGCCTCGACAATGGATCTTCTGGGGGCTGAGCTTGAGCTGGCTGATTTTGATCACCGCTCACATCGGTTGAACGATGCGCTGGATGCTTTCACCCGATCGGATGCCGGTCGCGCCTACTCTTATGTGCTGGTTGACTGCCCGCCGTCGCTCAATCTTTTGACCATCAATGCCATGGTCGCAGCAGATGCCATTCTGGTTCCGCTGCAGTGCGAGTTTTTTGCCCTTGAAGGGTTGAGCCAGTTGCTGCGGACGGTGGACCGGGTGAAGGCCAGCCTGAACCCGGATCTGGAAATCCAGGGCATTGTGCTGACAATGTTTGATAAGCGGAACAATCTGTCGGACCAGGTGGCGGCAGACGTTCGTGCGCACATGGGCGACAAGGTGTATCGCACGGTCATTCCGCGCAATGTGCGCATTTCCGAGGCGCCGAGCTTCGGCAAGCCGGCGCTGGTCTATGACTACAAATGCGCGGGCTCGAAGGCATACATGAAGCTCGCTTCCGAGTTGATCCAGCGTGAGCGGGACATTCGTCACGCCGCTGCCTGACCCGGTTTTGATCGGTCGTCAGCAACGCAACACCCCAAAAGTAGGGCCAGGTAGTGCCCGCACCTCTCAGGTGCCTACAACAACAGAAAGTTCAGGAAAATGGCGGCAGATGAAGGTAAACGGCGGGGGCTTGGGCGCGGACTTGCAGCGCTGATCGGCGACGAACCGACGAACACTACGGGGGCTGGTGCGCCCGCTGCCAAGATCAGTCCCAATACGGTGCCCATCGAGTTTCTGCGGCCCAACCCTTTTCAGCCGCGCCGCACGTTCACGGCGGATGATCTGGCCGACCTGACAGCTTCCGTTGCGCAGAAGGGTGTATTGCAGCCCATCGTCGTGCGGCCGGTTTCGGGCGCCACCAATTCGTTCGAGATTGTTGCCGGCGAGCGGCGCTGGCGGGCGGCGCAGGCAGCGAAGCTGGACCGGGTGCCGGTGACGGTCCGCGACCTCACCGATGCCGAGACGCTTGAAATTGCCATCATCGAGAATGTGCAGCGCGCCGACCTCAACCCCATTGAAGAGGCTGATGGTTATGACCGGCTGATGGACGAGTTCAAATATACCCAGGCGGATGTGTCAAAACTCATTGGCAAGAGCCGCAGCCATGTGGCCAACACGTTGCGGCTTTTGACGCTGCCGAAAAAAGTGCGTGGATTTGTGGCGTCCGGCGACCTCACGGCAGGTCATGCGCGCGCCATCATGGGGCATGACAACGCAGTTGCACTTGCCAAGCAGATTATTGCTGACGGGCTGTCGGTGCGTGAGGCTGAGGCTTTGGGCAAGGCTCCTCTGGCTGATGCGCCGAAGGGGGGTGGCAAGTCTTCAGCGGCGAAGCGGCCCAAGGATGCCGACACAAAATCGCTGGAGCGCAATATCACCGATGCCCTCGGTCTGGCGGTGTCGATTGATCACAAGGGCGACAAGGGTGGCACCTTGTCGGTGTCATACAGGACGCTTGAGCAGCTTGATGAAATCTGCCGCCGTCTGGCGCACGGCAAGATCTAGGCCGCGCCGTGTCTTTGTGGTGTCTGATTTAACCCCGGCGACCTGCGGCGGCCGCGTGGGCGATGCTCATCATGGCGCGCGCCACCACGGCCTGTGAGAGCGGTCCGGCACCCCGGCATTGCGCTTCGGCATCTGCCAGCATTGCAAGGGCACCATCCAGCCGTCGCCTTGACCACACCGCGCATTGTCGGCGCAATGCTGGCTGCCGCGAAAAATGCAGCGGCGGGCGCAGCGACCGAACGATCTCGTCCAGTCGCCCGCCGCGCTCGACGCGGCCCAACACCAGATGCAGCCGCTGCATGTGCATTGTCAGTGTACGGATTATTCGGTCTGGGGCCATGCCCGCCTCAATGAGCCTCGCGAAGTTGGCGTCAAACGCCTGCATGTCGCCGCCTGCCGCACTGTCGATGGCGTCATCAAGGCCGCGTCCATCCGCCCCGCCGACACTGGCGGCGATGTCGTCAAGCGTCACGGGGCTTTCGCCGCCCTTGTAGAGAATGAGTTTTTCAATTTCATTGCGCGACAGCTGCCGGTCAGCGCCCAGTTGCTCAACAAGTGTGGAAAGCACCGGCGCATCAATCTGGAGCCCTGCCTCGCGGATCATCGATGCGGCGAGGCGCTCAAGGTTCTCCGTGGTGTCAGAATAACAGGGCAGGGCTGCCGCCTGCTTTGATGCTTCGGTCAGCTTGCGCAGTGCTGATCTGGGCGCAAGGTCGCCTGCCTCAAGAATAACAAAGCCGTCGCCGGGCAGTTTCAAATAGCCGTCCAATGATTTTGCCGCGGCCTCGCCCGCGTCACGTACCCGCACAACACGCCTGCCACCGAACATCGCCACAGCACCTGCCTCATCGGCAAGGCGGGCCGGGTCTCCCTTCAGGGTCTGTTCTTCCACGTCAGCTACACTGAAGGGATCGTCCGGCGTGTCTGTCAGGGCGTTGAGCAATGCCCGCGCACGCTCGCGCACAAGGCCAAGGTCCGGACCGTAAATCAGCGCGGCTCTTACTGTATCAGGCGGGCTTTTGATGAAGCGGTCTATCTCGGCGGGTTTCAGCTTCATGCCAGTGCAGCGTCCGGTTCTGCCAAAGTCTATTGGCCGGGCTCAATAGCCACGGGGTCCGGAAAGCGCTGATCGCTTGTTTGACGCGTTGCCGAAACGGGCTCCACAACTGGCGCTGCGACTGGTGCTGCGATGGGATCAGGCGCGGGCGCCGGATCAGATCGGGGAGCAGAAAGGGGAAACTCGGCAGGTTGCGGCGGTGTTGCGCGGGGCGCTGGTGCCTGCTGAACAATAGCCGCTTCGCGCAGTGCTGCCTTGCGGCGGTTTTCAGGTGACGCAAGCTGCGACAAGGCAATGCCGAGACGTTGAGCGATGACAGAAGCAACAGCGTCTGCTGCGCGTTCTTCGGCGTCGCGTTGGGCTATGACGTTGGCGTATTCCGAATCAAGGCGGTTGAGCGCTGCGGTTCGGGTGGTTTGTGCGCTGAACACCTGCTCGCCGGTTGCGACCTCAATCAGACGGTAGGTCGCTGTCAGGCGGTAGTTCCGGCGCAGCACGGTTGAGTCTTCCTGCACCAGGAGATCAGCGAGCACATCGGTGATTGCGACATCAAGCCGGTAGGCGGCGCTGGCCGACTGGCCGCGCGGGGTGAGGCGGTCGATAAGGCCGTTGCGAAGCTGCTGACCTACCCGGTTGTCGCCAATGGCTGAAATCATGATGTCGGCGCTACCTTCGCGTGCCGCTGTGCCCTGCTGGTCGCTGCCATATAACGGCCTGAAAGAACACGCCGCCAGCAAAAGCGAGGCTGCAAGTGCGAAAACAAAACCGCCGGATCGGTGCATCTGTATCCCTGTCTTCCGTTTCAATGTGGTTTGTGCAGCTTATCCAACCACGTTGACGATACGCCCGGGCACGACGATGATTTTCCGCACCTGTTTACCGTCCAGAGCCTTTTGCACTTTCTCAAGTGCCAGCGCAGCCTGTTCGATACTAGGCTGATCCGCATCGCGCGCAACTGTCAGCTCGTCGCGGCGCTTGCCGTTGACCTGTACGGCCAGCGTTACCGTGTCTTCTACGAGCAGCGCTGTATCTGCTTCGGGCCAGGGCGTGTTGACCAACAGCTCGCTGTGGCCCAGCTGCGCCCAAGCCTCTTCGGCCAGATGCGGGATCATGGGAGCCGCCAACCGCACCAACGCTTCGCTTGCTTCGCGCAATGCAAACCCATCAGCGGCGTTGCCGCGGCGAGGCTTGAAGGCCACCAGCGCATTCACAAGCTCATACAGCCGGGCGACAGCGCTGTTGAACCGAAAACTCTCAATGCCTTCGGTTACACCCTGAATGGCTTTGTGGGTCTCCTTGCGCAGTGCCATCGCATGGTCATCGAAATCATTCGGGATTGGCGCATCAAGGTGTGCCATCGCCGCAAGCTGACCGGTGACGGCACGCCAAAGGCGCTGCGTAAACCGCCATGCGCCATCGACACCGGCCTCTGTCCACTCCACATCGCGTTCGGGCGGGCTGTCTGACAGCATGAAGAAGCGGGCGGTGTCGGCACCGTATTCAGCGATGATGTCTGTCGGGTCGATGGTGTTCTTTTTCGACTTCGACATTTTTTCGACACTGCCGATGGTCACTGCCTCACCCGTGGCCGGGTTCGTCGCAATACGTTTGCCGTCGATGGTTTGAAAGCTCACCTGGGTGGGCGACAGCCAGGTGCCGTCAGCAGCCCGGTAGGTCTCATGGTTGACCATGCCCTGGGTAAACAACCCGGCGAACGGCTCCGTTACATCCACATGCCCGGTCTTGTGCATGGCGCGGGTAAAAAACCGCGCATACAGCAGATGCAAAATCGCGTGCTCGATGCCGCCAATATATTGATCTACCGGCAGCCACGCATTGGCGGCATCAATATCTGTCGGGGTGTCCGCATCCGGTGCTGTGAAGCGGGCGAAGTACCAGGACGAGTCAACGAATGTATCAAACGTGTCGGTCTCGCGGCGGGCAGGCTTGCCGCAGGTGGGGCAGTCCACGTTTTTCCAGGTGGGGTGCCGATCAAGCGGGTTGCCGGGCACGTCAAAGGTCACGTCTTCGGGCAGCGTCACCGGAAGGTCGGCGCGCGGCACCGGCACAACGCCACATGCCTCGCAGTGAATGACCGGAATCGGGCAGCCCCAGTAGCGCTGGCGCGATATGCCCCAGTCACGCAGGCGATAATTGACGGTGCCGGTGCCAAGGCCTGCGTTTTCCAATGCCTCTATGGCGCGGGCTTTGGCGGCATCAACCGCCAGCCCGTTGAGAAAACCGGAGTTGATGGCCACGCCATCGCCGGTAAAAGCGTCCGTTCCGGCTTCGAGTTCCGCTGCAAACGCAGCATCGCCCGCCTTGTCGGCGGGAGCTACAACGGCTGTTACCGGCAGATCATATTTTCGGGCAAAATCAAGGTCGCGCTGGTCGTGTGCAGGGCACCCAAAGATCGCCCCGGTGCCGTAGTCCATCAGCACGAAGTTGGCGATATACACCGGCAGATGCTTGCCCTCGATAAACGGGTGCTGCGCTGTCAGACCGGTATCAAGCCCCCGCTTTTCAGCCTTCTCGATTGCTTCCTCGCTGGTGCCGACGCGAGCGCAGTCGGCGGCAAAATCAGCAACGGCGGTGTTGGTTTTTGCCAGGCGCTGTGCCAGCGGATGCTGCGGAGAGATGGCGCAGAAGGACGCCCCGAACAATGTGTCCGGGCGGGTGGTAAAAACCTCCAGCTTTTCATCCGTATGCAGATTATCCCCCGTGAGGGGAAAAAACACCCGCGCGCCCTGCGACCTGCCGATCCAGTTCTTTTGCATCAGCCGGACTTTTTCGGGCCAGCGGTCCAGCGTATCCAGGCCTGCGATCAGGTCTTCGGCATAGTCAGCAATCTTCAAAAACCACTGGGTCAGTTCGCGCTGCTCAACGGGTGCGCCTGAGCGCCAGCCGCGCCCGTCAATCACCTGTTCGTTGGCGAGCACGGTGTTGTCCACCGGGTCCCAGTTGACGGTGGAATTGCGGCGTTCGACGAGGCCTGCATTCAGGAAGTCCAGAAACAGCGCCTGCTCGTGGCGATAGTAGGCGGGGTCGCTGGTGGCAAACTCGCGCTCCCAGTCCAGCGACAGCCCCATGACCTTGAGCTGCGCGCGCATGGCGGCGATGTTGTCATAGGTCCAGCCTTTGGGGTGGACACCTTTTTCCATTGCGGCGTTTTCAGCAGGCATCCCGAAGGCGTCCCAGCCCATGGGGTGCAGAACAGCAAAGCCGCGGGCGCGCTTGTAGCGGGCCACAACGTCGCCCATGGCGTAGTTGCGCACGTGCCCCATGTGAATGCGCCCGGACGGATAGGGAAACATTTCCAGCACGTAGTATTTGGGGCGCGGGTCGGTCCCGGGGGGTGTCGCAAAAACGCGCTTCGCGTCCCACGCGGCCTGCCATTTGGCTTCAGCGGTTTTGGGGTTGTAGCGGTCCGGCGCTGCGGAGGGTGTGTCGGGCGTGGGAGCAGTCATTTATGCAGGCTCGGATTGGGTGCAGACACGAAGTGACGGGGCAGAGGGTGGACAAGCGGTATGCATCCGGCCTTGCGGGCGCACAAGCATCGATGTTTGCGGCCGCAGGTGTAGGCTCGCCGCTCTTACTCTTCCGCCGCGAGCGTATCAATCCGCAACTGGCGGGCACGGGTCAGGATGGCGTTTTCAAGCTGTGAGGCAGTGCCCGGCGCAACGGCAGCGTCCGCCCAGCCTGTGCCATCCGGCAATTGCGCCTGCTTGAACACAGAGACCTTCACGCCGTCGGCGCGCAGCCGCGTATCAAGAATGTAAATGGTCATCTTGAACCGCTCGCCGGGGGCTTCGGGGGCCGAGTACCAGTCGGTGATGATGACACCGCCAAACGGGTCTGCCGAAGACAGGGGCATGAAGGAGGTGGTATCCAGAGAGGCGCGCCACAGAAAACTGTTGACGCCGATGCCGTTGCCGCCGCCGCTGTCGTCGCCGCCCAGGCCAAGCGAGAAAAGCCCGCCTTCGCCGAAAATGCCCGGCTCGTTACCGGCGCGGCCAAACGGGTCGCTCTGGCCGCCCGGCTTTTCAGTCGGGTAGCGTTGCTCGGATTCAACACCGCTGCAGGCAACCAGGACAAAACTGAGCGCCGCCAGGGCCGCTACCTTCAAGATATGTGTCACAGCCTTACAGAATCCTTTTGCGCAAATCGTGTGCTGGTTTCTCAACCCTGGTCGGAGCGGCAGTGTTTCCGCAGTCGCGACCGCTCTACTTTGATATGCAACGCTTATAGCGACCCAAAACCGTCGTTAGCAAGCGCCACGGGCGGCGGGTTTCCGGGGCGCTCGGCTGAGCGCGCATCTGGTGCCTTCACCGTCCCCCTGCGGGATGCGGCATAGATGCAACAGTCGGGCGCGGACAAGGGGATGACCGCCATGCAAATGGCGCCCATGCGCCCGCCCGTGCCTATGCTGCGACGGCTCGTCCGTTCCGATTTCCCGCCGGTTCAGGGCGTTTGCGGGTTTTAGAGGGTGTTTTGGTAACGCTTCGTTAGGGAATTGTGGCGGGTTTGCCACATTGTGGTGGTCGCAAGCTTCCGGCGGCCTCTGTTTGCTTGACGATGGCCGTTCAATGTCAGAGGTTGCCATTCGAGCATGGGGGGCGAGTATCGTCCCGTTTGGGCATGTTCTCGTGCTCTGTAGCACACCTCTTTTCGAATGTGAGGGACACATGAAGAAGCTTCTTGGAACTACAGCCCTGGTGGCCGCCGCATTTGCGACCGCGCCCGCTATGGCTGCTGATAAAATTAACATTGCAGTCGGCGGTTATTTCGTCGGCGGTATCGCTGCTGCTTTTGACAGCGACGAAGGCGAAGGCATCAACCGTGCGACGGGTCTTCCTGTTGCGCTTGGTGCAGGCGTTGACCAGCGCACGATCCGTTTCGCTCGTGAATCGGAAGTGCACTTCAAGGGTTCAACCACTCTCGACAACGGCATTGAAGTTGGCGTGAAGTTCGAACTTGAAACCGGTGAAACCGGTGCGTTCGACACCATGGACGAAGCCTACCTCTGGGTGAGCGGCGCCTTCGGTGAGTTCCAGTTCGGTGCACAGGACGGTATTGGCGATCAGATGCCAATCGTTGCTCCGTCGCCGTTCCTGGAAACGTTCGCCAACGACACAGACCTTGACCCGATGCCTGCTCTGTTCACAGACGCAACCTTCGGTATCAACAACGTGATGACACCGAACTCCGGCGGCATCATCAACACGGTCGTCGATTTCTCCGGCGACAACGAAAAGATCATCTACTTCACGCCGCGCATTGCTGGCTTCCAGGTAGGTGTGTCTTACACACCTGAGCCCACAGAGCTCTCCGGTGACGAATCCACACAGGATCCGTTCTCTGGCAACAACGCATGGGAAAATGTGTTTGAAGCTGGTCTGACCTGGGAATACGGCTTCAATGGCGTTGATGTTGGCGTAAGCGGTGTTTACCTCACTGCTGACGGCACGCTGCTCAACACGCCGGATGTCGAAGACTGGGCTCTGGGTGCAAGCGTTGGTTTCGCTGGCTTCACAGTTGGCGGTGCATATGCCGAAAAGGAAACTGACGGCATTGCAGCAATCAACACGGGTGCACTTCTCGAAGAAACAAAGCACTGGAACCTCGGCGCCACGTATGGCACGGGTCCCTGGACTTTTGGTCTTGAGTATGCCGAAGCACAGCGCGACGAAGTTGGCGGCACGGGTGCCATTGGTACTCTTCTCGTGAACGGCGTTGCTACCGGTGCTGGCATCGACGAGCTTGACCTCTCAGCTTGGGTTGGCGGTGTTGCCTACTCACTGGGCGGTGGCGCAAACGTCACTCTCGGTTACAAGCATGCTGAAGACGATGCAGTGAACCGCGAAGGTTCTGCACTGTTCACCGAATTCGGCGTCAAGTTCTAAGTCTTTCGACTTAGCTGCTTACACGGGAAGGGCGGGTCTTTTGACCCGCCCTTTTCTTTTGCCCGGTGCCCGCTTTTGTCTGATGCCTGCTTTTGTCTGGTGCTCGCTGGAGTTACGCAGTGAAGCGAATGCCGCATGCGCCCCATGCATGTGTGCCTTTAAGGCCTGCAATTGTTTGCGCATTCATGCCGCCAAGGGCATAGGCCGGGATGCTGCGGCCTTGAGTGCCGGCGCTGTTGCAAATGCGCTGAAAGCCAAGCGCGCCCATTGGTTTCCGGCCGGGGTGGCTTTGGGTCTCAAATACGGGCGACACCACAAGCGCATCGCATGCTCCCGCCGGGCCATTGATGGCAGATCTGGCGGCACGGACGCTGTGGGCCGATACCGTGACACGCAGTCCGCGGGCGCGCGCAGCAGATATGCCACGCGCTGACATGCGCCACAGGCCTTCGGGCATATGTACACCCCATGCCCCCACCGCCAGTGCCAGCCACGGGTCTTTGCCGATCAACAATCTGAGCCGTTTCGCTTTCGCCTTTGCGCTTAGGGCAAGGGCAAGGTCTGGCCGGGCGGGGTGGTCGTAGTCGCGCAGGCACACAAGTGTTCCGGCAGGCAGGGCATCCATCAGGTGCGTGGCATCGCCCTGCTGTGCGTGGTCGGTCATCACCATCAGCGATGGCCACGCATGGGGGCCGCGCGGTCCGAAGGTGCGCGTACATACTCTTGCGCTGGCAGCTAAGGCGGCTTTACTGTCCGGCGTCATGAGCAAAGTCACTCCCCATAGTGCTGCCGACGGCCTGAAAACCGTCCGTGAACGGATGACTGAAGCCGCGCAGAGCGCTGGCCGCACCGTGAATGATGTGACCCTTATCGCCGTCAGCAAGACATTTTCCGCTGATGATATTGTGCCGGTGCTTGACGCCGGGGCGCGGGTGTTTGGAGAAAACCGCGTGCAGGAAGCGATGCATAAATGGCCATCGTTGCGCGAGCAATATCGAGACGCGCAGGTTCATCTCATTGGCCCGCTGCAAACCAACAAGACGCGGGAGGCGGTGGCGCTGTTTGATGCCATCCATACGCTGGACCGCCCCAAACTGGCGCGCGTGCTGGCGCAGGAGTTTGACCGGCAGGGCCGCGCGCCGCAGGTGTTTGTGCAGGTCAACACCGGCGCAGAACCGCAAAAGGCGGGCGTGCTGCCTGCAGATGCGGACGGGTTTATTCGCCAATGCCAAAGTGAGTTCGGTTTGGCGATTGGCGGCCTGATGTGTATTCCCCCTGCCGCGGATGATCCGGTCCGCCATTTCGATATGCTGGCAGGCATTGCCAGGCGTAATGGCCTTTCTGGCCTGAGTATGGGCATGAGCGCGGACTACGAAACGGCCATTGCGCATGGTGCAACCCATGTTCGTGTCGGCAGCGCAATCTTTGGCACGCGCCCGCAGCATTAGCGTGGCGTCTGCATGATGTGCAGTCGGCTGTGTGGGTGCGCAAGTTTCAAGACATAGGTCAGGTCGTCAGGGGCCAGCGCCACGCACCCCAGCGTCGCGCGATAATCAGCGCGAGCCACATGCATGAAGATGGCGCTACCCAATCCGGGCACCACCGGATTGTCATTGTGACCCAGCACAACAATACGGTCATACAGCCGGTCGCGGCGCGTCAGATGCTCCGCGCTTCGTGGGAACGGAAACCGGATGGGCCTGTTATAGGCCTGGCTGTCAGGATCATCACACCATCCGTCGCGGGGGCCTATCGGGCTGGCCTTGAGGGCTGTTGTCGGTCGCCCCCCCCGATCAGCGCGATAGAGCACGTGGCGCAGCGGGTAGGTGCCCGAAGGCGTCGCGCCATCCCCTTCGCGCCCATCGGCGACAATGCCGTTTTTCCCAAGGGCGCAGCGCACCGTGCGGGGGCCTGCCCGCATCAGGCCGTCATGGGCGCGCGCGCCGTGTTGCCAAACCGAAAAGATCATGGCCGCAGAGTATCAGATTGGCCGGGCCGCGCGTGGCACATGTTTCCGGGCGCGGCACATGTCTAGAGTGCTGTATCCAGAACTTGTCCTGCGCGCGCAGGTGCCGCATACGCAAGGCCGGGTGCCAGAGAAATGTGCCCGTTGTTCTCACCATGCGGGCGGTCACTTTCCTCATTCGCCCCGAATGACCGCATGAGTGCATCAAAAGCGTCCGCACTCATGTTGGGAACCGGCGCTGATGCATCGGCCCGGTCTGTTTTGATGCCTGCTGGTGGTGGTGATGGCTCCATCGCTGGTGTCGTGCTGGCGGGGTGTACGGGTGCCATCGTTGGTGTTGTTGGTGTCGTTGCCGAGGCCCCCACCGGCGTGGCGACTGTTTGTGCTTCGGCAATCGAACGCTCGTCGGGCGTTGGCTCATCGCTAAACAGAGCGGTCATGATGTGGCCGCCCATGTCGTTGCCGGAAAACTGCTCGACGGCAATATCCACGAGCGATGCTGCGGCCCCAATGATGCCGCCGAACAAGCCGCCCCCCACCACCTTTGCAGCAGGGCCAATTTCGTCGCCGGTCATTTCGCGGTAGAGCGTCGATATCACGGGCAGGTGTTGCAGCGGGTTGATGATGTCCAGCACATCATCAAACGACATGCCGGTGGTCTCCTGCGTTGCCTCCGCCTTTGATGCCGCCGTGGCTTTTTGAGCTGAAAGGCTGGACGCAAATGGCAGCCGGTCGTCCAGCGCGCGGCCAAACCGGTGGGTCGGTTCGGCGGGCACGGGCGTGGCGGCAGGCATTGTGAGCGGCTGAACGGTCATCCGGGGCTCCTTTGCCTTTGTGGATGCAAGACCCAATCCAGTCAGAACCTCCTTATTTTTCAGGTACTTAAATGCTTGAGCCCGCGCTGCCCCCGGCACTATTTGCCGGGTTTTGCCCCGACCCGGCGCATCATGCCGCTCACGGCAAGTTGACGTGGAGGTGAAGCACTGTGTGTGGCAGTTGATCGGGTGTGGCCCCTACATACAGCGGATACCGGTGATGTGTTTGACCCTCTCAAGATCGACAGGTTGGGCAGGCGGGCCGGTTCAATGTACAACCATGTGCGTCGGCAGATCAGGTTGATTTGCAGGCGTCACCTTCAGGCGGCGGGGGCCCCTTTATGAGCAACATCCGGAAAATACTGCTGGTTGATGATGATGACGCGCTGCGCGACTCACTCGCCGAACAGCTTGATCTGCACCAGGAGTTTGATGTCAGCAGTTGCGACAAGGGTGCGGACGCTGTGAAGCTGGCCAAGGATGCCCATGTGGACCTTGTGCTGCTTGATGTGGGCCTGCCGGACATGGACGGGCGCGAAGTATGTCGGTTGCTGCGCAGTCAGGGTGTGAAATGTCCGATCATCATGCTGACCGGTCATGATTCCGACTCTGATGCTATTCTGGGTCTTGATTCCGGCGCCAATGATTACGTTACCAAGCCGTTCAGGTTTGGGGTTTTGCTGGCCCGTATCCGGGCGCAGTTGCGCCAGCACGAACAAAGCGAAGATGCAGTTTTCAAGATTGGTCAGTACACGTTCAAGCCTGCAGCCAAGCTGCTGCTTGAAGAAGAAACCGATAAGAAAGTGCGGCTGACGGAAAAGGAAACATCCATCCTCAAATACCTGTACCGCTCCGGCGACCGGGTGGTGGGTCGCGATGTGCTGCTGCACGAAGTGTGGGGATACAATGCGGGCGTCACAACGCACACGCTGGAAACACACATCTATCGACTGCGGCAAAAAATTGAGACTGACCCGTCAAACGCCGCGTTGCTGGTAACGGAAACCGGCGGTTACAGACTGGTTCCCTGAGCGCGGGACTGCGGGGCCTTTGCTGACTGGGGCGCTTTGGCACGCGTGGTGAGGGTAATGATTACCAGCACCACCAGCATGGCAGGGGCGGCTGCAAGGGCTGCGTAAAAGAACACCATCGGGCTGATGAGCAGGGCTGCGAGCGCCAGCGCCAACAGGGCGTTGATCATTGTCATCAGCAGGTTGTGGGCATGGTTCATGGATGCTCTTCCGTTCGTTGGTGCTCTGGGTCGCCGAAGCCCCTGGTGGGTCGCCGGGACCCTTGGCAGATATGGGCGTGCGGTTTGCGGCTGTCGCAGCGACACGCCGCCGCATCCGTTTGTCGGGCCGGGTGTGCAACCCTTCATGCAGTTACGGGAGCGCATCTGCATGCAGCCGGAAGAACGTAAACTGCTGACATTCATGGCGGGGCATCTTGTTGCCGGGCTTGCGGCGGGGCTCGTGTTTGGTGGTGCGCTGATTGCAACCAATGTCGCCAGCTTGCGCACGCTGCTGTTTGCATCGCCGGACTGGTGGCTGTTCGGGCTTTTGTTTTTTGGCGGGCTGTCCGTGACCTTCGGCAGTCTCGCCATGGGCGTTGCCATCATGCTCGACCGGCCAAAAACCTAGACGGGTATTTTTTCCTGCGGCCACATCACCGGATAGCCTTCCCGAAACGCCTGCGGCATACGCCTGGGGCGGCCGGTTGATAACGCGATAACAGCAAATTGAGTGGTGGCGCGGGCAAGCGTGCGCCCTGTTGCCTCGTCGCATATCTGGAAGCGGCGCGACAAGCGCAGCCGCATGTCGTTGGACGTAATCCAGGTGGCCACCAGTGCCGTTTCGCCGGGCATGGCTGAACTCAGATAGTCAATCTCGTGACGCACCACCACAAACCCCGCATCAAGGTCGCGATAGCTGTCAAAGCCCAGGCCCAGCGCCTTTGAGTGCGCCCACGCGCCGTCGTTTATCCAGCGCACATACACTGCGTTGTTGACGTGGCCAAACCCGTCAATGTCGTCGGGGCGCACTTTGAAGGGGGCGACAAACGGGTTTTCGTGGTCCCAGTCGGGGCTGCTCATGAAGCTGCTCATGGGGGGTGCGTCCTGGGTGCTTGCAACAGATCATCTGCTTTGCCACAACTTGCGGCCATGGGCAAAGAACGAAACGAGCTACAGGGAATGGCGCTTGAGGATCGCGTGGCAGCGCTGGCCCGCGCGCCGCTGTTTCGTGATGTGGAGTTGCCGCAGTTGCGGCTGCTTGCGTTCTCTGCGCAGGAACGCGATTTTGAAAATGGCTGGTGCGTGGCGCGTGAAGGTGCCAAGGATGCGCCGGCCTATCTGGTAATACAGGGCACCCTCGACATAGCCGGGCAGGAGGCTGGTGCGGGTGTGCTGATAAATGCACCCGGCGCGCTGGCGGGTGTGGCGCTTCGCGCTGCCGTGACGGCTAAGACCGACGCGCGCCTGCTGGTCATAGACCGGGCGCTGGTCGCGCGGCTGATCACGGAATATCCGGCCATGGGGCGCGCCATGATGCGGGCGGCAGGCGCCGATCTGCGGCAACTTGCCGGCGGCATCCGCGCGCAGCTCCGCATGGCTGCTCAGCGCTAGCCCACCCCTCAGGAAACCAAAAAGGAAAATCACATGACGAGCGCGCGGGCAACAGATGAGTGGCCACCCAACATCAAGGCAATCTTCAAGCGCCGCTCACCGGCCAGCGCGTATCTGGGTCTTGAAGTGATCGACTGCGATGTGGATGCGGGGACTGTTGAGCTTGCGTTTGAGGCAACGGAAAATCTTTGCAACCTGTGGGGCGGCATTCACGGTGGCATGGTGGCGGCCATGATGGACGATATTCTGGCGATTGCCGTCGGGCTGAAACTGGAATGGGGCCAGATTTCACCAACGCTGGAAATGAAAGTGTCCATGCTGTCCGTCGCCAGACCCGGACGGCTTGTGGGGCGTGGACGGGTATTGCGGCGGGGTAAATCCGTTGTGTTCGTTGAAGGCGAATTGCTGGATGCGGAAGGCACTTTGCTGGCCAAGGGTTCCAGCACCTGCACGCTGGTGACGCTCAAGAAGCGCGAAGAAAAACCAACCGCATAATGTTCGTTTGCTAGACTTCCCGGATCATAAAAACGCGGGAGGTAATAATGGGTGAGTTGGTTTCAGTTGACAAATACGGTGACGTGGCCGTCGTGCGGTTTGACCGCGGCGGCAGCCTGAATGCATTCAATCAGGCGCTTATTCTTGAGCTCACAAAAGTCGCGCGCCGCTTTCATGATGATCTTGAAACCCGCGCCGTGGTGCTGACGGGGCGGGCTGACGCATTTTCGGCAGGCATCGACCTCAAGGAGCGTGCGACGCGCGATGATGATGCGTCCAGCGATCTTGAACTGCGCGAGGTTTATTATCGCGGGGTGAAGCTGTGTCAGGCGTGGGAAGACATGCCGCAAATCACGGTCGCGGCGATTGAGGGCATGGCGGTGGGGGCGGGTGTTGCGCTGCCTCTGGCGCTGGACTGGCGGGTGATGTCGCGCGATGCTTTTTTGTACGTTCCCGAAGTCAGGATCGGTATCAACCTGCAATGGGGCGCGCTGCCGCGGCTTGTTTCCATGGTGGGGCCTGCACGGGCCAAGCGCATTTGCATTTTGTGCGAGCGCATGAATGCGCAGATGGCCCATGACTGGGGTCTGGTGGACGAGTTGGCGGAGGCCGGTGACGCTGTGGCTGTTGCCACGAAGCTGGCCATGCAGGCGGCTGACATGCCTCCGGTTGCAACACGCATGGTGAAAGAGGCGGTCAATGCGCTCTCGGGCGCGCTGCACAAAGTGGGGGCCTATGCGGATGCGGATCAAAGCGCGCTCAGCAGTGCAACGCGCGATGCGCGGGCTGCGTCCGCGCAGTTCGTCAAAGGCTGATCAACGCGCGCTAAACGGCGAAGTCGGCAATCACCGGTGCATGGTCTGACGGGCGCTCCCATCCGCGCGCATGTGTCAGTGTTTTAACGCCGGTTGCGGCACCGTCGAGGGCAGGGCTTGCCCAAATGTGGTCGAGGCGGCGGCCGCGGTTGGACGTTTCCCAGTCCTTGGCGCGGTAGCTCCACCACGAATACAGTTTTTCGTCGTGGGGCGTGAACAGGCGGGGTACGTCAATCCATTTGTGGGCAGCCACTACGGCTTCGAAGCGTGCGACTTCTTCGGGTGTATGGCTCACAATTTTCAGCATCTGTTTGTGCGACCACACGTCGTGTTCCAGCGGGGCGACATTGAGGTCGCCTACCACAACGCGCTTTGCGGTTGTCTTGGCCTTTGCCCGTTTGAACCATGTGGCCATCTCGTCGAGGAACTGTAGTTTGTGCGCAAACTTTTCGTTCTTGACGGGGTCGGGTTCGTCGCCGCCCGCAGGCACATAGAAGTTGTGGATCTCAACGCCTTTTGCCGTCGCTTGAATGTGGCGGCAATCCTGCTTGCCGCAGAACTGTTTGACGCTGGCGTTCTCAAGCGGCACGCGCGCGACAATAGCCACGCCGTGATATCCCTTCTGGCCGCTTTTAACGATGTGCGTGTAGCCGGCCTTATGAAGCGCTTTTTCCGGAAACAGATCGTCGGGACATTTTGTTTCCTGAAGGCACAAGACGTCCGGTGCTTCATCGGCCAGAAGTTTTGTGACGAGATCAATCCGCAGGCGGACGGAATTGATGTTCCAGGTAGCAACTTTGAGAGACACGTTGGGTCAGGCCTTATTCAAAACAGGTTGAAGCTGAGGCCCGCCACGCCGATGGGCCAGCGGCCCCCTTCAAACAGGCGGAACCGCAATGCAAATGGGTGGTCTTCTTCGGCCCCGGCCGCAAGCACGAGGGCTGCCTGATGGCAGGCCTGAACGGCGCTCCCCACGGCAAGGTCGAGCATTTCATCTGTCGGCTCATCCCAGATCGCCAGCGCTTCTTCCACGCTGGTGCGGATTGGCGCGTGGATGGTGGCTGCCACATGGGTGAGCGCCACAGATAGTGCGTCTTCACTCAAAACGGCGAGCGCGTCCATGGTCAGCGCTGACCGAAGCTGTTCTTCGGCTTCCCAGGAGGCTGAGTCAAAGTCCAGGGTTTCAGCGGCTGCTGCTGCTTCTGCCCAGTCGGTGACAAGTGCCACGCGGGCATCGGGAAAACCCAGCGCATCCGCATAGTGTTCCGCCATGTCCATGGTGAAGGGTCCGGGGTGCTCGCCGACATGGGCGAACCAGTCCACGCGGGTGGCGGCGGTGGCAAACCGGCGGATACGTGCCAGCGACGGCAGCTCCGATTCAAGCGCCTGCAATTCGGGCCCTGAGAGGTCGTCGTCGTTGTCATCTGTGGGGAAAGAGTCGCGTGCCATGTGCTCTCTTACCGCGGCGTATTGGCAAACGCCAGATGACCCTTTTCAGGTTACTCAAAAGAAAAGCCCCCGGCTGCGGGGACAGCCGGGGGCCGCGCGTGTAGCGCTCTTTTCGCGCCGAGAGGGGGATCAGCGGCGCTTGCGGGGCTGGGTGCGGTTTTGCCGGTGAACGAGCGGGGGGGCAACGCTCAACCGGACACACTTAAACCGCGACCCCGCTAATGCTCTAGACGTAAGTCGAACTGCTGCGGGGTTCAACGCAAATCCGTCACTTTCGTAAAGCAAAGGTGAACGTAGTGTCATATTTTGGGCCGAGTACTTGAGGATTCCGCACGCGGATAGGTGTGGATAAAGTGCCGGTCAGGCGCCCGGAGACCCGTTTGTGGCGCTGATCCGCACATTTTGTGGTTAACAGGTCGGGTTTTCGGGGCCTAATCCTGGCGGCCACGAAACGACGAATTGCCGGATTCAAGCCTGAACAATTCGGGATCAATGCGCTCGGGATAGTCCACCTGGGTGAGCGAAATGGTGGTGCGCAGCCCCTGTGCGTCCGTCACGATCCAGCGCTGAAGCTGCAGGGCGGGGCCGGTAAAAACCAGTGTGACCTGTCCCAGTTCCGGTGCTTCGGGATCCTGAATGGTGGCGGAAAGCGTGCCGGCGCGGGCATCGATCGCCACAATGCGCGTGTCTCTGGCCAGATCAACGTCGCGCCCCAGCAGCACTTTAAGGGGCGTGCCGTCGAGCGGCAGCTCGTTGGTGACAAAGTTGCCTTCCTTGATGAGCAACTGCTGACCACGGGCCACGACAATCAGGTCTTCGTCGTCATAGTCAAAGCGGGCCCGCCCCGGCCGTGCCAGATAAAACGCGCCTTCGGCCAACATACCGTCGGGGCTTATCTGCAGGAACCGTCCGGACAGGTTTGTGAGGTCGTTGAGGTAGGTATTGATGCGCTCGACGTCGGCATTTTGCTGCGGCGTCAGGTCGGCGCGCGCAGGGGCGGCCAGCAGTACGGCTGCGGCAAAGATCACAATGATATGGCGAAAACGACCCATGGGAGCGGATACCTGGTAGTTAACAGTCACGCCAGTCTAAGCGCGCGGCGTGAACCTATCCTGAATAGAAGTTCAGGCGAAATGATGGTTTTAGTAGGCGTGATCGCCGGAGCCGATCTCGCCGATCAGCACCTCGCGTTTGCCTGCGTGGTTGGGGCCGGAGACGATGCCCTCTTCCTCCATACGCTCAATCAGCCGGGCGGCGCGGTTGTAGCCGATCTGCAGTTTGCGCTGGATGTAGCTGGTGGAGGCGCGCTTGTCCTGCGCCACAATAGCGATGGCCTTGTCGTACAGCTCATCACCTGAGCCATCCGCCACGCCGGTGCCAAACATGCTGTCGCCGCCGTCTTCGGGTTCCGCCGTGATTTGTTCGAGGTACTGCGGAGCACCCTGCTTCTTGAGGAAGTGAACGACCTTTTCCACTTCCTCGTCTGACACGAACGGCCCGTGAACGCGGCGGATGCGGCCGCCGCCGGCCATGTACAGCATGTCGCCCTGACCCAGAAGTTGTTCGGCACCCTGTTCGCCCAAGATGGTCCGGCTGTCGATTTTGGATGTGACCTGAAACGAAATGCGGGTGGGGAAATTAGCTTTGATGGTGCCGGTGATGACATCAACCGACGGGCGCTGGGTTGCCGTAATCATGTGAATGCCTGCCGCGCGCGCCATCTGGGCCAGACGCTGCACGGCCCCTTCAATCTCTTTGCCGGCCACCATCATCAGGTCGGCCATCTCGTCCACGACGACGACGATGAACGGCATCGGTGTCGGTTCCATTTGCTCGTCTTCGTAAACCGGGGAGCCGGTATCGGGGTCAAAGCCGGTCTGTACGGTGCGCGACAACATTTCTTCGTTCTCAAGCGCTTCGGCCACGCGGGTGTTGTAGCCCTCGATGTTGCGGACGCCGAGCTTTGACATGATCTTGTAACGCTCTTCCATTTCGCGCACGACCCACTTGAGGGCCACCACCGCCTTCTTGGGGTCTGTCACAACAGGGGAGAGCAGATGCGGTATTCCGTCGTACACGGACAATTCCAGCATCTTGGGGTCAATCAGGATCAGTTTGCACTGGTCCGGCGACAGCCGATACAGCAGCGACAAAATCATTGTGTTGATGCCGACCGACTTGCCTGAGCCTGTTGTGCCTGCAATCAGCAAATGCGGCATACGCGACAGGTCGCGGATTACCGGTTCACCGGCAATGTCCTTGCCGAGCGCCAGACCCAGATGTGTGGCGGTGGCCTCGTAGTCAGTTGACGCCAGAAGCTCACGCAGGAAAACCGTCTCGCGTTTGGCGTTTGGCAGTTCGATGCCGATGACATTGCGTCCGGGCACCACGGCCACGCGGGCCGAGACGGCACTCATGGAGCGGGCAATATCGTCTGCCAGGCCGATGACGCGGCTGGACTTGATGCCCGGTGCGGGTTGCAGCTCATACATGGTGACGACCGGACCGGGGCGCACTTCAATGATCTCGCCGCGAATGCCAAAGTCTTCCAGCACGCTTTCAAGGATGCGGGCGTTTTGTTGCAGCGCCTCGTCTGAGATCGTCTCACCCTGGCGTGCGATTGGCTTGCTGAGGAGCGAGAGCGGTGGCAGTTCGTAATCGGCGTTGGGCACCAGGTCGAGGGTCGGCTCGCGCTCTGCCGCCGCGCGTTTGCTTTCCCGCACCGGCTTTGAAATGCGGGTCACGCGTTTGGAGACTGTCGGGCTGTCGTCTGGTCCGGCAATGCCTACAGGACCGTTGCGGCCCGCCGCCTCGTCACGGCGGCGCTGGCCGAAGACCGGCTCGCGCCGGTCGCCGCGGTCGGGCGCATCGTCATCGTCGCCGCGGCTAAAGAAACGCACCAGCAGCAGTGTGGTTGCCTTTATGGTTCCGCCGATAGCGGCTGTTGCAGGGCGCAAACGCCACGCGACCTCCCGCACAAAATCGACAAGCCACGGAGCAGTGCGGGCAATCTGGTCGATGGAGACAGGCATCGCCCATGCGGCTAGCAGCATCCCGCCTGCGCCTGCCAGCAGCGCAATGACGGGCGCTACAATGTCGCCGGCAATATTTGTGGCAAATGCCAGCACCATTGCGCCTGACGCGCCGCCTGCGCCGGGCAGCACTGACAGGGGAAACAGGGAGGCAGCGCAGGCGAGCCCCAGCGTTGCCGCGCTGAGTGCCAGAAGCCGCAGGCCGATACGCTCAATCTCAAGGTGAACGATAAGACGTGCGCCCCAAACGGCCATCACAAGAACCGGAACGGCAGCGGCAATACCTGCGACCTGGATCATCAGATCCGCAACCATGGCGCCGTCCTCACCCAGCCAGTTCTGAGGTGTGGCGGTGGTTGCATTGTTCAGACTGGGGTCGCGCGGGCTCCACGAGGCAAGGGCGACCGCGCTCCACACGGCTCCCAGAACAGCCGTAACTCCAATGAGTTCATTTGTCCGCTCACGGATGAAGTCACGCACGGCCAGGGGCACCATGTTGATGGCCCCAGCGAAGGCAGATGTGATGCTGACGGACAGGCGCATGATCAGAAAATCTCCGACATGCGTGTAAGGGCACGAACGGTGTCTTGCTGGCTGCCGACAAGAGCGACGCGAATATAGTCTGTACCCGGATTGCCGTGCTCAGTGTCGCGCGACAAATAGGCACCGGGCAGGACGCGGATACCAGCTTCGCGCCACAGGGCAAGGGTTGCTTTTTCTCCGCCGCCAGCCTCAGCCATGTTCAACCATAAAAAGAAGCCGCCGTCGGGAACGCAAAAGTCAAAACGGTTGCCAAGGATGTTGGCGGCCGCATCGAACTTTTGAGCGTAAAGGGCACGGTTGCGGGCCGCGTCATCGTCGTTGTTCCATGCGGCAATGCTGGCGGCCATTACCGGCAACGGAACCTGAGGGGCTGCAAGATTGCGGAACTTGGCAAAACGCGCGGTCAGGTCGGGGTCGCCTGCGGAGAATCCGGACCGCAGACCCGGCAGATTATTGCGCTTTGACAGCGAGTGGAAAGTGATGATGCCGTTGAACCCAAGCCCCGCGTGGTGCGCTACTTCCAGAATGCCCGTCGGCGGTGTGCGCGTATAAATGTCCGCGTAGCATTCATCCGCAACAATGACGATGTCATGGGCACGGGCGAGCTTGATGAGTGATGTCCAGTACCCGGTGTCGGCGGCGGCGCCCTGCGGGTTGGCAGGCGAGCAGATGTAGAGCGCGGCTGCGCGCTTCAGCTCTTTTTCGGACACAGAGGCAAGGTCGGGCAGGTGGCCTGTCGCGGCGGTGGCGTTCAGATAGACAGGGATGGCACCAGCCCCCAGCGCTGCGGCTGCGTAGCATTGATAAAACGGGTTTGGCAGCAGGATCGAAGGGCGGGAACTGCTTTTGTCAGACGTGCCCGGCGGTGTGATGACCTGGGCAATGTTGAACAGCGCTTCGCGTGTGCCATTGGCGGGCAGGATCATGGCATCGGCATCAATCGCACCGGCAAGCGCATAGCGGCGCTCAAGCCAACCAGCGCAGGCAGCACGAAAGGCAGGTGTGCCAAGGGCAGGCGGGTATTGTCCAAAGCCTGCTGCAGCGGCCGTGATCTCGCGCAGGATGAAGTCAGGGTAGGGGTGCTGCGGTTCGCCCAGCGCCATGTTGATGGGCGTGTCGCCGGGCTCATGGTCGGCCAGCAGTGTGCGCAGCCGTGCAAATGGCGACGCGGGCATCCCGTCAAAACGGTCAGTTGAGGCGGTCATATGCGGCACGAACGGGGTCCGTCATGATGGGGCGTCAGGAGCGCGCAGGGCGCAGGGTTTGGGCGCTTTTGGGCAGTCATGTCAGCCTGAAGCCTTAGGCTTAACGCTTTGTTAACGCGGCGCTTGGGGTCATGCCTCTAAATCCGTAAAGCGGCTGCTTACAAGTTGAACGAATTGCCAACGGCCTTGTCAGGGCAGGTGCAATATCTGGCGTCTAGGATTCATCTCAAGCTCGAACCGATGTTGCTTCAAAAGATGTACAGGCGGGTGAGATGAGATGCATGTGACCGGATCATACGCTGCCACCAGCAGGCTTGCCCATCTGGGCGGGCTGATGGCATTCACGGCGGCCTTTGCGGGCCTTTATGTTTTGTGCGCGTCCATTGCCATGGGTTTCAACATCATGCAGGCGCTGATAATTGATCTGGCTGTTTTTGCCGGCGGGCTCACCTTGTGGTTTGCCCCGCGTGCCGGAAAGGTCATTGTCCGCTGGAGACGTGTCGCAGCACATCAACAGGCAGGCCGCGCGCTTACGCTTGCCGGCAAAACAAGTTTTGCCGTTGTGCCCCAGCCCGCGCACTATGGTGCAACAGCAAAGGCCCGACCGCTTTCGCAGCCGGGCCTTGTGCCGTTTGGTCTGGTATTCCCTGCGGGCTAGCGCCTCGAAGTGAGGTCGTCCTCCGGGTAGGCCGAGATCGAGTGGACCGACAGGTCCGCGCCGCGCTCTTCATCTTCCGGCGTCAGGCGAATGCCGATGGTGGCATTGAGAACGCCATAGAGCACGTAACCCAGAATGAGCGCATATCCGGCCCCCATCACGGTACCGACTATCTGCGAGCCAAGGGCCACGCCGCCCATGCCGCCCAGTGCGGTTGAGCCGAAGATGCCCGCAGCAATGCCGCCCCATGCGCCGCACAGACCATGCAGTGGCCACACGCCCAGCACATCGTCAATTTTCCAGCGGTTTTGCGCCAACTGGAACGTGACTACAAAGAGTGCGCCTGCCACACCACCGGTAATCAGCGAGCCGATGGGGTGCATGATGTCAGACCCGGCACACACAGCCACAAGACCTGCGAGCGCGCCGTTGTGCACGAAACCCGGATCGTTGCGGCCGACAATGACGGCGGCAATGACGCCGCCGACCAGCGCCATGAGTGAGTTGATGGCAACAAGCCCGGTCACGCCTTCAAGGGAACCTGCGGTCATCACGTTGAAGCCGAACCAGCCGATGCACAGCATCCACGAACCCATTGCGAGCCATGGAATGTTGGAGGGCGGAATGCCCTGCGCTGCGGGCTGACCGGGCTTGTAGCGGCCAAGCCGGGGGCCAAGCACCAGCACGGCGCCCAGCGCGAGCCAGCCACCAACGGCATGCACAACGACAGACCCCGCAAAGTCACGGAACGGCGCACCAAAGGTTGCTTCGAGTGTTTCCTGGATACCGTAATTGCCGTTCCAGATCAGACCTTCAAAGAACGGGTAGATCAGACCGACGATGACGGCTGTTGCCATCGCCTGTGGCCAGAACTTGGCGCGTTCGGCAATGCCGCCTGAAATGATGGCGGGGATGGCTGCGGCAAACGTTGCCAGGAAGAAGAACTTCACAAGGTCGAGGCCTGAGCCTGCGAACTGGACGCCATCGGGGCCAGGCGCATTGCCTGACAGGATGGTGGCGGACAGGAAGAATGTGGTGCCGTATGCGACCATGAAGCCGACGAAAAAATAAGAGACGGTGGAGATTGAAAAATCCACCATGATCTTGACCAGCGCGTTGACCTGGTTTTTGCGCCGCACCGTGCCGACTTCCAAGAATGCGAAGCCGCCATGCATGGCAAACACAAGTATCGCGCCCATCAGCACGAAAAACACGTCTGCGCCGGTCAGGGCCGTCGAGACAGCCGCCGGATCGAAGTTTTCCATTATTCTGGTTCCCCCTCCAGGAATGAGACGCTGTGGTCAGCGCCCGTTTTGTTTTTGCCGTTTGTGCTGTGACCGCATCGTTGACCGCGATTGGTGCTGCACAGATTTTGATCCCTCCGGCTGCTTTTGCGGGCAGCGTGGTGGGCGTCGATCCATAGTCTTTGTGCGGTGTTTTTGGTCCCGCCTGTTTCGTTGGTTAGCAGGCTGGCAGTATGCACAACAAACAGCCTTAGACGAAGTGTGCAATTTGGCGCGGCACATGGGCAATTGGGCACACGGGCCGGATCAGCCAAAAGACCGATGAGCTCAAAAGAAAAGGCCCGGCGGAAAAACCGCCGGGCCTCAAGTTGGGAGGTTGCTCTGTGACGCGACCTTCAAGGGAGAAGGGCAAAACAGAGCGGAGGAAACAAGGAGGGCACCGGGGCGGGGCAAACCGCGCCCCGGTGCTGTTTGAGTTGGTTGAGCGTTAGATCGCCATTAGATGGTTTGCGATCCGCGGCCAAACTCCGGGTAGGCTTCGAGGCCGAGTTCGGAGCGGTCGAGACCCTCCATCTCTTCCTCGGCAGACGCCCGGATGCCGATCGTGAAGCGGAGGATCAGCCAGAACAGCAGGCTGGCCACCACCACGAAGGCGCCGATTGAAGCCACACCAATGAACTGCGTCACGAAGTTCGTGTCGCCATTGGTGAGGGGAACCGCCATCGTGCCCCAGATACCTGCGAACAGGTGAACCGGGACTGCGCCGACCACATCGTCGATGTGAAGGCGGTCAAGAAGCGGCACGGTCAGCACCACGATGAGGCCACCGGCACCACCGATAAGAGCTGCTGACAGGAAGGTCGGTGTCAGCGGCTCAGCCGTGATTGACACAAGACCGGCCAGAGCACCGTTAAGTGCCATGGTGAGGTCCACCTTCTTGTAGATGACCTGGGTCAGCACCATCGCAACCACAACACCTGCGGCAGCCGCGATGTTGGTGTTGGCGAAGATACGGCTGACGTCAGACGCATCACCAAGCGTACCAAGAGCAAGCTGTGAACCGCCGTTGAAGCCGAACCAGCCGAGCCACAGGATGAACGTACCAAGCGTGGCAAGCGGAAGGGATGAACCGGGGATCGCATTGATCTGGCCATCGGGACCGTATTTGCCTGCACGTGCACCCAGAACAATGGCACCAACGAGCGCTGCCCAACCACCTGTGGAGTGCACAAGCGTAGAACCGGCGAAGTCGGAGAAGCCCATTTCTGAGAGCCAGCCGCCGCCCCACTGCCAGGACGCCTGGATCGGGTAAATGAAGCCCGTCAGGATGGCAACGAAGATCAGGAACGGCCACAGCTTGATGCGCTCGGCAACCGTACCGGACACGATGGACGCGGTGGTTGCACAGAACACCATCTGGAAGAACCAGTCTGATGTGCCCGCAGCGTAGGTAAGGTCTTCTGCGCTGTGCTCAGGATGGGCGAACCATGTGAACGAGCCGAGGTAACCCCCATCGACGCCGTCATACATAAGGTTGTAGCCGACCAGCCAGTACATCAGGCCCGCAATAGAGAACAGGCCGATGTTCTTGGTGCACTGCATGGCCACGTTCTTTGAGCGAACGAGACCGGCTTCGAGCATGGCAAAACCTGCTGCCATCCACATAACCAGGAAGCCGCCGATCAGGAACAGCAGCGTGTTGAATACGAAATAGGCTTCTTCGGGAGATGTTGAGGGCGGTGCCTCTTCAGCCTCCTGGGCAAGTGCCGGGTCCACCAGCAGCATGCCCGTAAGGGCTACCGCAATGGCAAGACCCCAGAACTTCTTCAGGTTATCCATAGTAGATTTCTCCTCTCACACGAAATCTCTTAAAGCGCGTCGCCGTCGGTCTCGCCGGTGCGGATGCGCATCACTTGATCGATCGGGTACACAAAGATCTTGCCGTCGCCGATCTGGCCGGTCTTGGCGTTGGAGGCGATCGATTCGACCACCTGCTCCACCTGCTCGTCCTTGATGACAACTTCGATTTTCAGTTTGGGCAGAAAGCTCACGGCATATTCAGCGCCGCGATAGACTTCGGTGTGGCCCTTCTGCCGCCCGAACCCCTTCACTTCCGTCACCGTCAAACCCTGAACGCCGAGCGAGGTCAGTGCCTCGCGGACTTCGTCCAGTTTGAACGGCTTGATGACTGCCATAACCAGTTTCATTGGGCCTCCTTCGTATGGGCTCTGGCCGGTTTCTCACTGGCCTAGTTGTGTGGCGACCGGCACGAGCGCCGATCGCCTTGATGTGTTCCCGGAGAAAACGCGCATGATTTCGTGCGCTCCAGCCCCCCAGGCGACCATTAAGGAATCATGAAGCGTGCCAAGTCGGCATTAACCGGCTAGCGCGTTGGAATCACGGTCAGAATCACCGGGGGTCAGATTCGGTGCACAGCGCTGAGGCGGTAATTCCGCCTAATTAGTAGGCGGCCACAGGTAAATGCCCATTTTTTGTGCGTACTTTGAGGGGTAATTTTTGCTCCCGCTTTCACAAACGGCGAAGGCGCGCTAGTTTCGTGGCTGAATAGTTGAAAAAACGCCGCGAATAATCAGCGGCACCGTCTGTCGGGGCTTTTTGTGCCCTACCCTTGGAGGGGACCAGCATGAGTTATTGGAAGGGTGCGGGGTCTGTGACCCCGGCCATGGCCGGTCTGGCCATTGTTGCGGTGTTTGTTGTTTCTGCGGTGGCGCTTGGCCCTGATCGCGGACCGTTGGATGCGGATCAGGCCGTGCAGGCGACGGTTCCGGCGGCTGTAGAGGAAGCGGTCCCTGCGGAGGTGGCTGCCGGAGAGCCAGCAGCGCCTGCTGAAAACACAGCCCGAAAGAGTATTGCAGACGCCACCAAGATTACGGCGGCACGCATTATTGATGCTGACAGCGAGCCACAGAACTGGCTGGCGCACGGGCGCACCTACTCAGAGCAGCGCTATTCGCCGCTCAATGAGATCAACGCCGACAATGTGTCTGAGCTGGGCCTGTCGTGGTCCTATGAGATGTATACAAACCGTGGCCTTGAAGCGTCGCCCATCGTGGTGGACGGCTACATGTTCATGACCGGCAACTGGGGTGTGACGCACGCCCTTGATGCGCGCACCGGCGAGGAGCTTTGGGTGTTTGATCCTGAAGTGCCCGGCGAATGGGGCCGCTATGGCTGCTGTGATGTGGTGAACCGTGGCGTGGCCGTGTGGGACGGCAAGGTATATGTGGCGTCATTCGACGGACGCCTCCATGCGCTGGATGCCAGGACGGGCGAACCTGTGTGGCAGGTGGATACCATCAACAACACGCCGCCCTATACGATCACGGGTGCGCCGCGCGTCATCAATGGCAAGGTCATTATCGGCAATGGCGGCGCCGAGCTTGGGGTGCGCGGTTACTTCACGGCCTACGACGCCAATACCGGCGAGCAACTTTGGCGCTTCTATACGGTGCCCGGCAACCCGGACGAGCCTGCTGAAAGCCCGGCTCTCGAAGCGGCCATGGATACATGGTCCATGGGCGAGGATTACACCGGCCCGCCGTGGTGGGAAATCGGCGGGGGCGGCACCACCTGGGACACCATGGTCTATGATCCGGAGCTCAACACGCTTTACGTGGGGACCGGCAACGGCTCGCCATGGTCGCGCTATGTGCGGTCTCCCGGTGGTGGCGACAACCTCTATCTGTCGTCCATTCTCGCGGTGGACCCGGATACGGGCGATCTCAAATGGCACTATCAGACAACGCCCGGCGACACATGGGACTACACCGCTACACAGCACATTATTCTGGCCGATCTCGAAATAGACGGTGAGATGCGCAAGGTTGCGATGCAGGCACCCAAGAACGGGTTCTTCTATGTTCTGGACCGGGTGACGGGCGAACTTATTTCGGCCGAGAAATATACGCTCGCAACATGGGCCACCCATGTGGACATGGAAACCGGGCGGCCCGTGGAGGCACCGGAATCCGATTACGAAGACCAAACGCAGATTGTTCTGCCAGGCGCGATCGGCGGCCATAACTGGCATCCGATGGCGTTCAACCCGGACACGGGGCTGGTGTACATCCCCGCCATGGAGACATTCGGCATCTATGCGGATTCCCAGGAGGTGCATGAAATCCGTGACCGCTGGTGGAACACCGGCATGAAGTGGGATGCCTATTACGACACCATCATCGAGACACTGGAAGCCGAAGGCGATCTTCCCTACAACCGCGGTGTTCTTAAGGCATGGGATCCGGTCAAGCAGGAAGAAGCCTGGGCGGTCATCCACAAGGACCACTGGAACGGGGGCGTGCTGACAACAGCGGGCAACCTGGTGTTCCAGGGTACTGGCGATGGCATGTTCCGCGCCTACCGTGCGGACAATGGCGAGCAGCTTTGGGAAGTTGAAACCAAGACAGGCATCATTGCGCCACCCATCACCTATGCGGTTGATGGCAAGCAATATGTTGCTGTGCTGCTTGGCTGGGGCGGTGCGGCCATCACCGCAGGCGATGCCCGCACGGCGTCGGCGGCGCGTTATGGCAACGAAGGCCGGTTGCTCGTGTTTGAGGTTGGCGGTACGGCGGAGTATCCGCAGGTGACCGAGAAAAACCTCAACATCCCCGAACCGCCTTCTGACGTGCAGCTTACCGCTGCCGAAGTACGGCAGGGCGGTGTGCTGTTCATGGGAACCTGTGCGCTGTGTCATGGCGCTCTGGCCATTTCACCGGGGGTTATTCCTGACCTTCGCTACATGTCGCCGGTCATCCATGAAAACTTCAAGGCGATTGTGGCGGATGGAATGCTGGGCCACACAGGTATGGCAAAGTTCTCGGACCTTCATTCTGATGAAGAGATCGATCTGATCTATGGCTACATCGTTACCCGCGCCCGCGAAGACCGCAAGGCGGCGATCGCAGCCGGGTCGCAGGGCGGCTAGGCTTTAGTCTGCCTACGGATAAAAAGAGCGGGTGCCGGTTTTTCCGGCACCCGTTTTTTATGGCCGCGTCTTCAAGCCAGCGCCCTCTCCACGGCGTGGGCGAGGCGCAACAACCGCACGTCACGGCCCCTTGGAGCCATCAGCATCAGGCCAACCGGCAAGCCCGCCGCGCTGGTGCCCACGGGAAGCGTTATGGCGCACATGTCCAGTTGATTGGCCAAGGTTGTGTTACGCAGCGCCAGCCGGTTGGCACGGTCATAGTCAGGGCCACCATCTGCAAGGGCTGCGATGGACGGTGGATCAATGGGGATGGTCGGCATGGCAATGGCATCCACCGCTGCCAACTGCGCACTGAGGGCGGAACGCTGGTGGTTGCGTTCGATCATAAGCCTCCATACGTCCTGCGCGGATGGTTTTGCGCCACCCTCAAATCGGGCGCGGACGGGCGGATACATCAGTGCGCCGTGCCGCTTGATCGTGTCACCCCAATGCCCCCAGGCTTCAACGGCGGCAAGCGAAATGCCGCTGTCCCATGTCAGTGTATTCATTCGGCTTATGGGGTCAGCAGCCTCGCGGCGCACGTGGGCGCCTGACTTTTCAATGGTGTCGAGCGCAGCTTCCACAGCCTGCGCAATGCCGGCATCTGCATCATCAAACACGAGCTCATCAGGCACAATGATGCTCCGCCCCCGGAGCGTCTCATCTTCCAGCACTGGTGCGCGCGTACCTGCCATCAGCGCAAACAATGCTGCTGCATCTGACACACAGCGGGTCAGCGGGCCGACAGTGTCCAGCGACAGACAAAGAGGCACAACACCCCGCGTTGATATGCTGCCATGATTTGGTTTGAATCCAACAAGGCCGTTCCATGATGCGGGAATGCGCACCGAGCCGCCGGTGTCGGTGCCGATTGCCGCTGCACACATATCGTGCGCGAGGCTGACGGCAGCACCCGAAGACGAGCCGCCGGGCACACGCTCAGTTCCGGCGTCCCACGCATTGGCCGGTGTTCCGTAAACCGGGTTTATGCCAAGACCGGAAAACGCGAGTTCCGTCATTGCTGTTTTGCCGATGCAGACCGTGCCTGCTGCCGTAAGCCGGGCCAACGCCGCAGCGTCGTGCCGGGGCACACGACCGGCCAGCATCTTTGATCCCGCAGGTGTTTGTGTGCCCGCGCTGTCAAACAGGTCTTTCCACGAAAGCGGCACACCATCGAGGGGAGAGCGCCCAAGGCCTGCCCGCGCACGTTCACGGGCCGCCTTTGCCTCGGCGCGGGCGCGCGGCAAGGTCGTGCGGTAAAAAATGCGCGCCTCTGCATCGCGTTCGGCAATGCGGGCGGCATAGCCTTCCAGCAAATCGCGTGGATCAATGGTTCCGTCGGAAATGGCTTTGCCAATTTCCAGGGCTGTAAGCGGCGCGGGAGATGTCATGTGGGCAGCGTATGCTGGTGCGGGACATTTCGCCACGGTTTGCCGTGCAGTGCTGCCAGGGCTTGCTGATCTGCAGGCGGTGAGCCACCTTGCCCCTATGAACATGCAGGAAACAGATATTGTCATTGCCGGTGGCGGCCTTGTGGGGCTGACCGCTGCACTGGCGCTTGCGAGTGGTCGGGCAGGGGCGCCGTTTCGTGTGGTTGTGGTGGATGCGCAGGACCCCAGGACGGTGGTGGGTGCGGCCTATGATGGCCGTAACTCATCCATTGCCTATGCGTCATGGCGGCTGTTTGAGGCGCTCGGCATCGCCCACCGCCTTCAAGGCCGCGAGCAACCGATCAACGACATTCTGGTGACTGACGGTAAGGTGCGCGAAGGAGCGTCGCCGATGTTTCTGCATTTTGCCGCGGCTGAAATCGCCGATGAAACCGGCAGTGCGCCGCTGGGCCACTTTGTTGAAAACCGCCACCTGCGCGAAGCGCTGCTGGATGCGGTTGCAGCGTGTGATGCAATCACGCTGATTGCGCCCGCCCGCGTTCAGAATGTCGCTTATCACCCCGGGCATGTGGATGTGTCACTTGATGACGGATCGGCGGTGCGTGCAGCTTTGTGTGTGGCGGCAGACGGGCGTGGCAGCCCGGTGCGCGAACAGGCAGGTATCAGAACCGTCGGCTGGGGATACGATCAGGCCGGCATTGTCACCACCATGACGCACGACCTGCCGCATGAAGGTGTGGCGCAGGAATATTTTTTGCCCGGCGGGCCGTTTGCGGTTCTGCCGATGACCGGCAACCGCTCGTCGCTTGTGTGGACCGAAAAAAAATCCGTCGCTGCCGATTTGATGGCGCTGGATGACGCAGCCTTTGCGGCAGAAGCACAGGACAGGTTCGGCAGTTATCTTGGCGCGTGCCGGCCTGAAGGTCCGCGCTGGTCTTATCCGTTGTCGCTGCAACTGGCGCGTGAATATGTGCGTCCGCGCCTTGCGCTGGTGGGGGATGCCGCGCACGCCATTCATCCGCTCGCAGGGCAGGGTTACAACCTGGGTGTGCGCGATGTAGCGGCGCTGGTTGATGTGCTGGTAGAGGCTCGTGACGTGGGCCTGGACATTGGCGCACTGACGGTGCTGGACCGCTACCAGCGCTGGCGGCGGTTTGACAGCACAGCACTTGCCGCCATGACAGACGGCCTCAACCGCCTGTTCTCAAACGACATCGCGCTGCTGCGGTTTGCCCGCGACATCGGGCTTGATCTCGTCAACCGTTTCGGCCCTGCGCGCCGCCTGTTCATGCGGCAGGCGGCCGGTGCCGTTGGCGAGTTGCCGAGGCTGATGCGCGGCTAGCCGCTGGCGTTTTGTCAGGTGCCAATGAGATAGGCAACGAACAGTGCGCAAATCACAAGGTCAATGAGTGCACCACCGCGGGCCGCCCTGAGACTACCGCCGGCTGCGAACACCAGGCCCACAAAGAACAGCTTTCCGATAATGGAAAACAGCATGATTGGTGTACGGATGGTTTCGTCAAATGCTGAGTAGATGAGCAACAGGCCGGACATGCCGACGATCAGGCCCCAGTTGCGCATGATGGCGTTGCCAAGCGGCCCTTCCAGCGGGTTGCCAAAAAACTGCTGAAATACAGGGCGTGGGGCTACGGCTGCCAACAGCATGGTTGACGTGAGTGCGCCTGAAACAATCAGTATCCAGAATATGTTGTCTGTTATCAGCGTCATTGTCTGTCCCTCTCCCGCGTGTGTCGCAGATATGGGGATGGCGGGGAGCCAGCACAACTGTGCTATCCAAGCCACCCCATCTGGCGCCCGCCAATGACATGAATATGAACGTGATAAACCGTTTGAGCCCCTTGCGGATTGGTGTTGGTGGTCAGACGAAATCCGCTATCTGCAACGCCTTGGGCGCGCGCAAGCTCGACTGCAAAATTGAGCATCTCACCACGGATATCAGCCGGAACGTCGAGTATCGTCTCGTAGCGTTGTTTTGAAATGACCAGAAGATGGACCGGGGCCAACTTCTCTTTCTTCACTTCAATCGCGAATGCGTTCTGCGTCTGCGCGATCCAGACGTCTTCTGACATCGTTTCAAACGGACTTGGTTCGGCAAGGCTCTCCGCCTTGATCTGCGGGAGCCGCCATTCAGCGGCCTGCCAGAACACCCATGTTAGCGGTCCCAGTTGGCCGATGGCGAATGCAGCAAGTGCGATGAGCGGGATTTTGAAACGGCTAAGCATGTGTCCCTCCAAATGGCTGGACACGAGTGTCGGGCCACCCTAGTCGCGGCTCAAGCCTTTTTCGTCGAGAGCGCTGAGGTAGGCATCCATTTTGGCGTCGGCATCGCGGCCAAGCTCGTGCAGGTAGTCCCAGGTGAACAGGCCTGAGTCGTGGCTGTCGGAGAAGATCAGGCGCACGGCGTAGGTGCCGACAGGTTCCACCTTTTCAATGGCAACGGCGCGCTTGCCGGGCACGGTTTTTTTCTGGCCTGAGCCGTGGCCCTGTACTTCGGCGGACGGGCTTTCGACGCGCAGCAACTCGGCACTGATGGCAAATGTGTTGCCGTCGTCAAAATCGACCTCCAGAACGCGCTCGCTTTTTTTGAGCCGCAGTTCTGTCGGCCAGGGGCGAGCGGTTGTTGCGGCGGCGGCTTTGGTGGTGCTCATCGGTTCAGGCACCTGTCGGCGCATCATCAAGGGAGCGGGCTTCTTCGGGCAGCATGATGGGAATGCCGTCGCGGATCGGGTAGGCGAGGCGGGCGCTCCTGCTGACCAGTTCCTGTTTGTCGCGGTCATAGTGCAGCGTGTCGCGGGTCACAGGGCACACAAGGATCTCCAGCAGCTTGGGGTCCACCTCGCCTGCGGCAGCGCGCAGTGTGCTGTCGGCACCGGGAATGGCGTCAGGTGATTTGGCGTCGCTCATGGCACTGTGTCCTGTGTCGTCTTCAAGGTGCTGCTATTGCAGCGTTGTATCATCATCAGCCTGGGTTTGCGCCAGCGCCATCTCGGCAAGGGCAATCAAAATCTGGTTGCGCTGCTCCAGCGTTGGCGCTTCAAGCATCGCCTGCTTTTCCTGCGGACCAAACGGCGAAATCATGGAGAGGGAGTTCACCAGAGCCTCGTTGGAGGAGCGCTCAATGGCGTCCCAGTCGGCCTGCATCCCGTTGGATTCAAGATAGCGCCTGAGAATATCCAGCAGGCCCTTGCGGTTCACATCGTCTTCGCCGTCGCCTGCGGCAAGGTCACCATGAAACGGCGCATAGTCTGCGGTGACCTGCCGGTACGGCGTCATGGCGTCCAGTTCCTGCGCGACCTTGAACCGGCATATCCCGGTGAGCGTCATCAGGATGCGCCCGTCTTCTGTTTCATTGAAGCCGGTGATGCGGCCGACGCATCCCACCTGATGGATTGCAGGGCGTGCTTTGGCATCTGACTGACCAAAGCCGGCATCGTTGCCCTTGGGCTGGATCATGCCGATCATCCGGTTGCCGGAACGCAATGCTGCATCCACCATCGCCAGATAGCGCTGCTCGAAAATATTGAGCGGCAAAATCCCGCGCGGCAACAACAATGCACCCCCCAACGGGAAGATGGGGAGCTTGGCCGGAAGGTCTTTGATCGACTGATAGCGCGAGGTCATAGCGGCTTTCTGTGGCGGGCGTAGATGAAGGTCTAGGAAAACAAAACAGAGGAGAGTTTGCGGCGGCCCGTCTGAGTGGCCTCATCCATTGGGCCCCACGCCTCAAAGAACTGCAGCAACTGCGCGCGGGCGGCCTCATCGTTCCATGCCCGGTCACGGCGGACGCTTTCAATTAGCTGGTCGGTTGCGGCACTGCGGTCGCCAACGGCATTGAGCGCCACGGCAAGCTCCAGACGGGTTGCATGGTCGTTGGGATCAGCCTCGAGCTTGGCGTGCAGAGGGGCGAGGTCGATTTCCGGCGTGGCAGGGCCTGCCTGGGCCAGCTCAAGCGCCGCGCGGGCACCGGCAATATCAGGATCGTTGGCTGCGTTGCCCTGCGCCAGACCCAGCACCTCGCCGGCACGGTCGTGATCGCCGGATGCGATATAGCAGCGCGCCAGTCCGGCGATGGCCTTTGGGTTCTCGCGCTCTTCCTGCAGGACGGCGGCAAATGCCTGTGCGGCGGTGCCGATGTCGCCAGCGTCCAGCGCCTGTGCGGCGGCTTCCAGCATCTGTTCGCTCTGGGTGGGCTCAAGGGCACCGCCCGCCAGCGCTTCGACGAAGCGCTTGATCTGGCTTTCAGGCAGCGCGCCCATGAAGCCATCCACCGGCTGGCCGTTCTTGAACGCAAACACGGCGGGAATGGACTGCACACGAAGTTGCTGGGCGACCTCGGGGTGGTCGTCAATGTTCATTTTCACCAGGCGCACGGCGCCGCCGGCCTGCTGCACGACTTTTTCAAGTATCGGCGTCAATTGCTTGCAGGGACCGCACCACGGGGCCCAGAAATCGACTATGATGGGGGTATGCGCGCTGGCATCCAGCACATCGGTGGCAAATGTCTGGGTGGTGGCATCCTTGATGAGGTCTGCAGCGCCGCCAGGGGCCTGGACTTTGGGTGCGTCGTCGGGCGGGCTGCCGATGCCTGAAATATCGCTCATCATGTTCTCCTGCGTGCGCTCTTGTTTTGCTGTTGGAGCTCCGCCGCACCACCCAATATGGGGTGAGGGGGGCTTTTGCCCACTATAGCACGGGGCGGTTGCACATATGCAGAGGGGCCGGGCGTGAACATCTCCCGGTATGCACCTAACGAGGGAGTTCAAGAGGGGTGCGCTCGGTGTGGGCATCACCATTGCGGGGGCCATCTAGCCTCTTGCAATCATACATTTCTTGCGCAATAACACCGCTCCCTTGGGGGTGGGCACACAGGCCCGCCCGGCCTGCGACATGCAGGCCACGTCAGAGCGGGCGTAGCTCAGGGGTAGAGCACAACCTTGCCAAGGTTGGGGTCGTGAGTTCGAATCTCATCGCCCGCTCCAATTTCTTAGCGCTTAGAGTGGTGCTTTTCCGCCAATTTCATTTGCTCAACTTGCGGGCGTTTGGGGCTCCCATGCGCCCTTCGGTTACGCGTGGGTTACATGAACGGCTGAGAGTGTCCCGGTCTGCAGCTCTGCACCCAACTCTTTAGAGGAATACAGTGGGGCGCTAGTGCGTATGAGGCTGTGCGCGTTTGCTGTCAGCTTAAGTATTCTTCTTTAGGCGAACAATCCGCTTGTGGTCGTCTTTCATCCAGGTTGGTAGCTCCATATCGTCATGCACAAAAATCTTGATGCGCCTATTCTTGTGGCTGTTCAGTTTCTTTTCCAGATCGAGTGACTTGGCATGGGCGAGTGCCTGTACAAAAAAAGCGTATGGAGCGAGGTCTTTCGGGATAAAGCCAATGCGGTTGCGCTCATCCTCTAGAAGGTCTGGCAAAGCTTTAGGTTGTAGTTCACAGGCTTCGAGCACTCCCCTTACGTTCTCGGCAAGCCGTTTGATGTCTGTCGGCAGGCGCTCTGCATCCCAAAACGAGCGAAGGGCGGTGACGACAGTTAAAGTATCTTCAGTATTTTGGTCACTCACCAACATCACTGACGACTTTGCCAATTGCTCAGCTTCCGCAATGGCTATTTCTGCATGTTCAAGCATCGCTTTGACCTGAAACGCGATACGCTCTTTCGACCAACTAATGGCGTCTGTCTTGTAGATCAGATCATGTGAAGCGATGCTCCAAGCATGTTGCAAGATAGTTTTGATTTGTACCTCGAACACCAACTCATCTAGGTCGGCGTTCCGCCCCGTGTCTGAAGGTTGTCGCTGCAAATAAATTCGCAGATCATCGAATACAAAATCCGATGCCTTCTTGTGGGTTCTATCTTTGTCGTTCGGGCGCCGCTCGACTACTTTGTAAATCGAGCGAACGAGGGTCTCTGCGTCATCGATCTGAGCGACCGTCGGAACAACAATTGTGCAAGCAAAAAAGTCATCCATGCGATCAGGATGCTCCACGCGCCCCGTTTCGACTTTGAGCGCAAAACTCTCTAGTTCCTTAAGTCTGTGGACGAAGAACCAACCTCTTTGAACAACCTGCCCACCGAGCTTTCCTTCAACCTCCTCCGCCAAGCGCTCGAAGAACGGATGTTGTTCATGGAACGTGTTGCGGATTCCATTAGCTACCTTCATGGTTGACGCCTTGGATCCCTGCCATTGCGGTTACCAGTTGACTGAGACGTGCCGCGCGCGGGGTATGATCTGTGCTCGCTCCGCGTGAGTTGGCTGCGTAGATGCGGATTGCCTCATCCACTGTGGGGCTGGGGTTGTCGGATGCCGCTGCTTTTATCTCCTCTGTCACGTTGTTCATGAAAGTGATGTACTTGTCTGCAAAAACCTTTGGATCAAATTTTTTGTCGGTGTGCAGCACCAAGAACCCCCAAAGCGTGTAAAAATGTACCAGTACTTTGGTGTGGTTCTTGATGTCGGGGCAGTGCTCTAAAACTTCCCCAACAACTTTCTTTGTTTTCTCGAAGACCTCTGCGAAATTTTGTTCGATGAACAAAGGATCTTCTTGGGGGTCCTCATATTCTGCGTAAAGATTGTCCAGCCAATCTTGATCGAAGCCGTTCAGTTTGCGTTTGAGGACAACTGCATATAATTCCGAAATGAATTGGACGTCTGACATACGTTTAGCGCGTGCCGTTGTTACTATGCCGAACTCTTTCCACTCATCTCTGTTGGCCTCGGTTTCGACGGAATTTATCAGCCAACCATCAAACTTTGCGTGGCGGATTTCTTGTCGCTCGAGTTTCCTCGAATTCCTGTTAATTCGCTCAAACGTGTCTCTTACGGAAGCTTCGTCAACGCTTGGCAGCATCTCGACGATAAGGACATAGTTCCAGAATGCTTCGCGAGTTTCGCGCTGCAAGTCTTTCCATCGTTTCTTCTGCAAGCTGGTATCGCCAAAGTCGTCGGGTATACGGATTTTACCGGCGACAAAATCAATTATGGTAGTAAGTCGTTGCTTGCCATCAACGACGTGATATGTGGGCCTACCGCCTTCGTCTAGCGACTTGTGTAGAAAGATGGGAGGCGCTGGATAGTCATTCAGGATGGTGTCTATGAAAAACCGCTTGTCGCTAAGTGTCCAGACGCTCCGTCTTTGATACGGAGGGTCGAGATCAAGTTGGTTCTTCTCATGCAGGTCTAGAAACCAGCTGACATCCTGCTGTGAAATAGAACGGGGCATTGCTGTGATCCTTCGTCTGGCCTGAAAAATCTATGGTCGTTGAGGCGGGCCGGATGTGCTGTAGAGCTGGTGCCCGGCACTATTATCTCAGCTGACATCTATAGCGCCCCTTTTGAAGCCTGTCAGAAAACGCTTTCGCAAAGGGGTGTGGCGAGCTGCTGGATATGGCGCCATATTAATGCCCCGCAGATGGGCGTTTGTGGTCGGTCGCGGAGATTGTCAGGAAATCGATAGAGCTGGCTTGACCCGTGTCTTTGTGGCATCGATTCAATTTTCAACGCTTTATGCGGAGATGGGTATGGCGCTGGATGGGAAAGTGCAGGGTCTAAGGGAAAGGCGGGTAGCAGAGTACGGTCGGGCTGTGTCAGATCAATACCAAGGGGTTACCAAGGATAAGATTCGGCGGGTTCTCAGGCATCTTGATCTCCAAGGTAATAATGATCTCATTGATGCCGTCTTTGCACTTTTAGACGACGAGACTCTTAGCTGGTTCTCAAAGGCTCCAAAGGGTTCAACGCTATCCGACGGCGCGTCGACAGCGCACCTTGCCTGTCATATCGGCATCCTACAGCGTGGTGCCGGAAAGCTAGATCGGGAGGGCCGGGATTACTGGATCAAACCGCTCCGTGATCTGGGGGGCATCGAGGCCGTCACGCTCGACCGCGGTGAATTCGTCCCGGGCCACACCAAAGCGAAGAGCCCCAACTCCTCCTACAGGCTTGAGGCGGCCTTCCGGGAGATACTAACAGCGCCGGATGGGGAGTGGCAGGAGAGCCTCGATGCATGGGCCGCTTCCGAGATGGCCCGGGAGCGGTTGGCATTCCAAGCTAAGATGGCAGCGGCGGCGAAGGCGGCCTCAGACACTGGGCACGCTGCGCTTATCAATGATTGTGTCGAGTATTATGCCCCGCGCTTTCTCGCGGGGTACGAGGTTCTTTATGTGGACGACAGCGATGGGGACCGAATCAGTCCCGAGGAACGCGCCAAGATGGAGGCCGCTGGCGCGGTTCTCACGCTTGCCGACCCGATGCCCGACGTTCTCCTCAGGCACCCGGAAACAGATTGGCTGTGGGTGATAGAGGCTGTGACCAGCGACGGGGAAGTGGACGCGCATAAAGTCAAAGGGATGCAGGCCTTCGCCCATCGGTGTGGCAAGGCTGGCGTGGGCTTCACTACGGCATACCGTACGTGGAAAGAGGCAGCCGCTCGGCAAGGAGCCCAGCGCAATGTCGCGGTTAATACTTACATCTGGATTCGGGATGACCCGGCGAAGCAATTGCTGCTGTCTGGCTAAAAGAGCGCCTCTACTGCCGCATCAATTTTCTCCTGCCCGCCCAGGTCTGCCCGGCCAAGGGCCTCGAGAACGTCTCGCGCAGGATAGTGGAGGTTCCGCAGGTCTGTGGCGTTGACCTGCGTATGGCCGGAGAAAAGCCGGAAGTAGTCATCCACGGCAGTCGAATTTAGAAAGGCAGCGAGCCCGAGAGCGAGCTCATCTGGGAGTCCTTTGCCGTCGCAATGGAAAAAGTTCAGCTTATTGTCGAACGCGGCCGGGGCCACGGCATCATACACGGATACGACTAGCCGCCGCTTCTCTTCCTTTGAGGAAAACCTCTTGGCGAGGAGGTAACGGCCCGGCGGAACGAGCTCACGCTCTATGCGCTCGGTAACTTCGATCGCGTTGTACTTCTTGAAGTCTGGGATAGGCCAGCGAACACCTCCGTCCCGAAGATGAGCTGGGTAGATCAGGGGAGCGGTATCATTTCCGTGCGTCTTGCGTAGGGCTTCCTTTGCTCTGAAATCGACAATGCGGCCGGTTGATACATTCAAGCCGAGGTCGACCAGTGTGGAAGGCAGCGCCTGTACCCGCTCGGCCAGCTCAGCGTCTTCTTTCGAGATGGTCAGTCGGATGAAGTGGTGTTCGTCATCCGGTAGAACAATCTCCTCAAATGGGACCTCTCGAGTATCGCCGCCATCTGTTTCAAGGTGGACTAGTTTGGATTGCGGTTTGCCTTTGCGAAGGTGAAAGATGACGTTCTCCTGCAGGACGGCGTCGTCTTTGAAGGCCGTCTTTCGTGATTCGAAGAGATAAAGGCGTTCAATGCTGGATGAATCTAACACGTGGCGGCGGAAGGGTTGGTAGTACGGCCCGTTGCAGAATGAGCGTGGTGTGATGGCGACAAGCTCGCCGCTGGGTTCTAGCTGGTTGACGGCGAGTGAGACAAAGGCCGAATAGAGGTTGACTGTCTCTATGCCTTGCGAGCGTAGGGCTTGCCGCCAGCGTGAGGCGCTGTTGAGCTTTGCGTAAGGCGGGTTGAGGATGGCGCAGTTAAAACTGTCGACCATTGTGAGAAGCGGTTCAGCCGAATACAGAATATAGTCATCACAGACTACTTTAGATGCGAAGCGAACCCCGGCTCCCTCACAGGCCTCGCGACAACGCTCTAGCGTTTCCGCAAGAAGCTGGGCTAGCCCCTCGTCAACCTCGAAACTAGTGACGGTGATTGAGCGCGGTGGCTCATCTCTAGAGAGGGCCTCCGATACGAACGCGGCTGTTAAGGAGCCCACGCCAGCCCCAGCGTCCAGCAAGACAACATCCTGCGGCAGTTGACCAAACATTGTCGCCATGTCGCGGGCAATCGACTCCGGGGTCAGGAACTGGCCAAGTTCTTCCCGCGTTTTGCCATCCAACCGAGGAGACACATCGCGCCGCACCCTGTCAGCAAGAGCAGTTATTGTTGGCATGGGGCCTGAATGTTTGGGATTTTTGATTTTCGTCAACATCTTTGCGTATGGCTCGGAAGGTCAAAGCGCGTCAACTCTACGATTATACTGCAATTCATAATGCGCGCACGTAGTGATCGCACGGTCCATGCTCGATTTCCCCTGCTTGTTCGTGTCGCGATTTACTCTCGTGTTCCCTCGGTCGGGATGAACAGAACCAGCGACCCTCCGCCTGGCACATAGACGCGGATCTCGCTGGTCATGAACCCAGCGTCAACATAGTCGAATTCCAGCCCCCCAACATAAAAGCATTGCCCAGACGCGCTCAGGCTATCCATCTGGCGCTGGTTCTTGTCGATAGCTGCCCCGATAAACTCATCGAGCGCATCGTCGTTGATGCACCCGACGTACCCTTCCTGAACTCGCGACGCCTTACCGGCTAGCGCCAAAGAACTACTCAACAGAATGATTGCCACGGTGGTTCCGGCTAGAACTCTCGCGCCGCGCAAGCGGTCGCAAACTAAAATCGACATCCAAAACATCCCATTATAATTGGTATAATAAACACTGGGATTATAATCCGTGGTTTAATCGCGCACAAGATGTTGCCTTCGTTGGATGGAAATCCAACGTGTTGTGGCGCACAACTTGCGCCGATTGCGGGTCGTGAGTGAATTGTCCCAGGATGCCTTAGCCGCTGAGGCTGAGGTAGACCGGACCTATGTCAGCCGCATGGAAAGGGGCATGGAGAACCCGACTGTGGTGATCCTTGACCGGCTAGCGAATGCGCTTGAAGTCGATATCGTAGAGTTCTTTGTGCGGCCTAAGCCGGGTGAGAAGCCGCCCGCGCCTCTGAAAGGTGGGCGTAAACCAAAAGGATGACCCCACCTCAGGACTAATCGAAATAGTCATCAGGGGCATTCTCTCGCAAACGCACGGACGAACGCGATGATGTTAAGGAGATGGCGGCATGACTGATATCAAAGGTACGCAATCGATCTGGCATGATCGTATGGAGGAATACGTTCAAAAGCCCTTTGATGCGAGGTCTCCTGGTGATGTGGACTATGCGCGCGTTGTCCACTCAGCTTCATTCCGGCGTCTACAGGGCAAAACCCAAATCCTCAACCTCGGCGATAGCGATTTTTATCGTACACGTTTGACCCATTCGCTTGAGGTGGCACAGATCGCCGGGGGCCTCGCGAAACAGTTACCTCACACTTTTCCAGAGCATGCGGCGGTGCAGTTCATTCCCGAGCGCTCAATGATGCAAGCCATTGCATGCACGCATGACCTGGGCCACCCCCCATTTGGACATGGTGGTGAGGTCGCGCTCAACTATTGTATGCGGGACCATGGCGGCTTTGAAGGCAATGGTCAGACACTTCGCATACTGTCGAAACTAGAGAAATTCTCTGCAAAATCTGGATCAAATCTCGCGCGGGAGACACTCCTCGGTGTACTGAAGTATCCAGTCCCATTCAGCAAGGCGCGTAGTCCGGCGTTTTTTCCGGCCATGCTGTCAAACACAAGCGGCACGGCTATTCTGGACCGGAACGCATCGAAGCCGCCCAAATGCTACCTTGATTGCGAGCAGGATGTTGTTGATTGGTTGCTTGAGCCTCTCTCTCAGTCTGACAGAGACCTGCTGCAAAGCTTCGATTCCAAGAGCAATAAGCACCATTCTGCCCAGCACAAATCATTCGCTTGCAGCATCATGGATTTGGCAGATGACATCAGCTACGGCATCCACGATCTCGAAGATGTCTTGGCGCTTCGTCTCGTGACGCGCGAGCAATTTGAAAAGTCTGTCACGTCTGAAAAATGCCAAGGCATGCTCGACTATCTCAGCGACTATAAGGACGAATACGGCAATGACATATACGGAGGACTTGTAGACAGATTGTTCGCCGAAGGCGGAGAACGAAAGCACCAAATCAATCGTATTCTGAACTACGTCATCCCAAGCGTGCAGATTAGAGAAGAGCCTGAGTTCGAAGAGCCCCGTTTGAAGTTTCGTGCTTCGATGCCCGACGCTGCGTATCGTTTCGTGAGAGCTCTCAAAGACTTTGTCTACGAAGCCGTTATCTTAAGCCCAAGCGTTCAACATCTTGAGTTCAAGGGTCAGACGATGGCGATCGCGGTCTTTGAAGTGATGCTGGCGGAGCCAGGAAAGTTTTTGCCGACTGACGTCTACGAGAATTGCAAAGACGTAGGTCACATCCACAGATCGGTCTGTGACTATGTAGCCGGCATGACGGACTCCTACCTCTTGAAGACCTATGAGCGGCTGTTTAGCCCGCGCATGGGATCGGTCTTCGACAAATTGTGATGTGTTTCAGTTTGCTTGATGACTGGTGTGGAGCTGCCCGCTCCATAAGGGGGCCTAGTTCGCTTAATGCACGGCTCAAGCTGAACGGCAGCGCAACTATCTATTTGCTGCATTCTTCAAGAGCGACGCGTAGTCGATCTCAAGAGCGCTGCAGAGTTCCACGAACTCCGCGACATCTATCCGCCGTTCACCGAGTTCAACCTTTGAAATGAAGGTCTGGCGCTGGCCAATCCGTTGGCCGAGTTCCGCCTGCGTGATTCCGGCATCTTTGCGTGCCTGAATCATCAACTCGATTATGCGCCAATAGAGATCAGAGCGTATTGAAGACAAGGTGCTGTGCCGTTGTTGGAACGGCACATAAAAGGCACCCGAATTTAGAGTACCCCAAAATCGGGTATTGATGCACTCTGCCCCTTTCGTTGGAGAGGTGGCAGAAGTGAAAGAACAATACGTGGCCGATGTAAGCGACTACCGCAAATACGCGTTGCTGCGAGCGCTTTCGGCGGAGGGCAATCACAAGATCGGGGTCTGCTGGATGCTAACCCCTGATGATCGCGGTCCCGATGGAATGATGCTCGAATACCTCAGCCAACCAGAGCAATTTCGCCAACATGATCCAGGGCTGTTCGATCACTTGAGGACGGTCGTCGATGATCACCCAAACCGATCCTTGGAGGCCATTGAGCAAGCGAAGCTGATTGCCGAAGCCAAGTATTTCAACTCAGTCTTGCCCGATGACAAAAATGGGAGGCTGGCGTACTGGACCGATTGTGAGAAGCAATTTGCCGACTGCGATCTCGTCTTCTTCGATCCAGACAATGGGATGGAAGGATCACTGCCCCGAGGCCGCAAGAACTCATCTAAGTTTCTCTACCTCGATGAGACTATTCCATTCTTCCAGGCGGGTAAGTCGCTGCTGATCTACCAGCACTTTCCTCGCGTGAAGCGCGACGCCTTTATCGAAAGCTGCCGGCAGAGGCTCACGTCAAGTCTGGCGGCCGTCGATGTGTGGGCCTATCGGACTAAGCATGTTGTCTTTCTATTGGTGATCAATCCCAAGCACCTGGCAAACCTCTCGCCACGGGCAATGGAGGTCGCTCGCGATTTCGACCCGGGGTTTGTCGAAGGTTATCGGCTGAACAATACGGAATCCGCTACTTGATCCATCTTGGAAGCGGCGGAGCTGTGACCTACGACACTGCAAAAAAAAGAGAGTGCTCCCGGGTTAACTCGAATAGGCATCATCCAATTTCCGGACAGCGTCCTCGCCTCCCCGTACCGCCTTGGTTTAGTGGCGTAAGCATGCCGTGGTCCGACTTTGCGCTCTAATCAAGCCTCCGAGGCCGAGGGCGAGCGTAGCGCCCATTCGCCACGACGTACTTTCTTAAACAGGTCTGCAGCTCGGAAGTTAGCAGAGTCTGAGGAGTGGTCCTCTAACGTTCGTCGCACAGTTGCTTCTAATGTCCGAGGAACGGACCGGTTGGCTTCTTGCCTCTGAACTCGGACCTCCTTGTAAATTTCATGAAGGGTCGCGCTGCCGCCTAGGATAAGCAGCGCGGCACGAATATCATCCACCCAGCGTATTTTCCCCACCTGCTGCTCAGGTTCTAAACCACCCAATTTCCGAGCCCTTTTAGAGCTATTTCCCTCTTTTGGAGCTCGAACTTTGCGGTTTGGTGCCGTACGTGTCTGATTCTGAAGGTCAGCCGGCGCCTCTACTGCGTTCGGGGCGCCAGGGGGGCTCTTCATCTCAACATAGTCCTTTAATATCCTGCCAATAATGTCGTTTTCGCTTTGCTCTTGTGGCTCTCGTAGAGCCCAAAGCTCGGCGAACAAATCGATGCTGATTGAAATATCCCGCATGCCAAGAACTCCTATTCCTACTGTTGAGAGTGTAGCGGTGGGATAGCTCTGGTGTAAAGAGGTTTTTACCTCAAATGCTTCTGTCTCGGGGCGGGCGGTCTGCTATGCCGCGAAAATGAGATGGGCCCCGGGCTACCTCGAATATGCCTCGTCGAGCTTCCGGACAGCGTCCTCCCCGCCCCTCACTGCTTGGGTATAGATGCCCAGAGTCACGGTCGGATTGGCGTGCCCCGCCATCTTGGCCACTAGTCCGACCTCAATACCCTGCGCCTGTAGCGTCGAGATGTAGGTGTGCCTCGCCGAGTGGGGCGTCACGTATGGCAAACCCAGCCGCTTGAACACGGGCTGCCAGTACCTCCGTCGCCAATTCTGATACAGCAGCGGACCGCCTCCGAGGCGCGGGAGTGGCCACGGCTGCAGTCGACCGGGACCGGGGAACACGCGATATAGCTCCCCGGCCTCCCTTGGGCATCGGAGGCGCCATTGGAGCAACATCGCCCTAAGGGTACCGCCCATGGGTACCTCGCGCGTCCCTGCGGCCGTCTTGGTCGTCTCGCATAGGGTCCCATCCCGCTCCTGGATACGGCAGATGCGGATCGTGTTCTGATCAAAGTCCACTTCGGACCACAACAGCCCCAGTTGCTCGCTCGGTCGGGTGCCGGCAAGGAACGGGAAGGCATAGTAGAGGCCGTGCTCACTATCGGCTTGGGCCTCTTGGATAACCTGGGCAACTTGCTGCGGTTCAAGGATCAATTTGCGTGTCTTGGGATTACCCTTGCCCAACTGTGTGGGCATGGAAGGAACGCGGATGCCGAAGTCCTCCTCGGACAAAGCAAGGACGCTGCCGAAGAACGACTTGGCCCGCCGAGCGGTGTAAGCACCGGAAGTGTCTCGGACTTCGTTGAACCATGTGCGGATGTGGGCAGTTCTCAGCTCCGACACCAGGAGCTTGCCGAGGCGCTCCTGCACGTCGGTGCCGACGGGCGCGATGCCCGTCTTCTTGAACTGCGCGCGCTCGTCCCGTGTGCCAATCAACACCGGCCCCCGGATGTGCTCCACGACAGCCAGGCAGGCTGCATAGCTACTTGCCTTCACGCGCTTCTGTTTGTTCTCCAGCCAGTGGTCGACGGCCTTGGATACAGTCAGCCCGCTCATCGGATCGAAGAAAGGGTCGATCTCGATACTCGCCGCCAATTGTGATTGGCGATCCTGTGCTTCGGCGCGACGCTCGAAAAACTCCTGCCGACGTTTCCCGTCCGCTGGGTGTTTGTAATTGAGGACATGCCGCGTGTGCAGCACGACCTCACCGGCTTTGTTCTTGCGCTTCCGGACGCGCTTGGTGATTGATGATTTGAACGACATAGTTTCATCCGTTGGTCAAAAGACCGAAAAAATCATGACGTAGTCTGCGCAGGAATTTCCGTATGTGTACGGAGTGTTTCGTGTAACCGAACATGTAACCGAGCTGCCACAATGGCCCTTTTGGGGCGGAACTCTGCCGCTGCGAACTACCCGCATTGATTGGGCGTCTACCAAAGAGCGCTGTCACGGTGTCACAACGCAGAACTGAGGTTGACGGCACCACTGAGGGGAGGGGGAGGGTGGATACCCCCCTCCCCCTCTTGGGTCTTGCTCAATGCGGGTTTGGGACTGTGACACTGTTACGGCCATCTAGAATTCGGGGCTCGTCCGGCTCCGGCGGGGCACCGTAATCTCGGCGTTCACCACCCTTGTATTGGTGCTGCCTTGCCCCCTATCGCGCCGCTCTTGGCCTCCGGTGAACCCCAGCCGTTTGAGCTTGCGACCAACCACGAAAGTGCTGAGATGCTTCTCGCCATGCCGATCAGCCCAATCGTTGAAATCCAGAGCAATTTCGGCCACCGGAGTTGTACTTTCGCTGCGCCGAAGTCGTTCTGCCGCATAGGCATCAAAGGCGTCTTGGTAGCTGACATACTCCCGTACTTCGTCCCTGACGCAGCCAGGGATATCGAAGCGTTTTCGTTTCAGGAGCCGTTTAAGAGCCGTGACATAGCGCGCGAGAATGCCGGCTTTCTCAGCTTTAAGTCTGTCGAAGAGGTCAGGATCGGGGTCTTCGACACGAGGACCGCAGGGCACTAACAACAGTCGCCGCTTCAGGGCGTCCGGTGCTGCAATAAACCCGGGCATCTCTGGGTTCATTGAGCCGATGAAACGGACTGAAGGCCGAACCCGGCTATCGACTTCCTGATAGAGCCGCCGGGTCGTAATTGAGTCCTCGCCGGTGATGCGGATGAAAGTCTCACCAAAGATTTTATACTGAGTTTGCACATCGTAGCTGATGCAAACCAATTTGTTGGCAATGTCGGTTCGGTGCCGTTCGTCGTCGACCTTATCAAGCGGGGTCGTACTGACCGCATCGGGATCGTGAACCATCTCCACAACTCTCAGCAAGGTGCTCTTGCCACTACCCCCTTCACCGACAAGGTATAATGCAACCTGGAAACGCATGTTCGGGATCAACGTGAGCGCAGCATACTCATCGAATAGCCTGATGCACCCAGCATGTCCCTTCAGTGTATCGTTGATGAGCTTGTCGTAGGTGGGACACTCGGCTTTGGGGTCGTAGTCGATGTCTAGACGATATCGAAGTTCATGGTCTGGAGAGTGCTCGAGCAACTCGCCAGTCCGAACATCAAGTGTACCGTTGTTGCAGCAGATAAGCCCGCTGTGTTCACCGAACTTGGGCCGAAGCACATTTAGTGACAGGCAAGTACGCACCGGTCGCAGCAAGGAACTCGCATACGATCTGCCACCGCCGGCCACTATGTGCTTCTTCGACACCTGATCAATGAGGCTGTCGAGTAGGCTCTGCCAGTGGCCTTCTTCGTATTGAAGAAAGCCGTGCCCTTCGACATAAGCGATCAAGCCAAGCTCTTCTTCGACCAGACGCGCGATGTGCTCGTCGCGCGGTGGGGTATTGTCGTCTAGTAAATCAAATCCTTTGCGACGAGCGCTCTCAATCCATTCCGGGAGCTCGTCCAACGAATTCCCGGAATAGTCTGTTGGCAGGAGCGCCGCGAACATCGCTTTGATCTCCTCATCCGTTGCACCGGCCCTCACAAGTTCGGCCGCCAATGCGAGTCCAGCATCATGTGTGCCTGTGCCACTGATAACGATGGCCGATTGGGCGGAGGTAACTGTCGCCTTGATAATGTCGAGGTGGCGCTTGGTACACTCGGGAATTTCATCCGGTGAGCATTCATAGAGCGGCTTGCCAATCCACTCATATGGCTTGCCTGTTTCCGGATGAATTGACAGCGGAACAAGGCAACACTTACCGTTGAACAGAAAGTCCACACCGCCAAAAACGCTTACACTTTGGAACGACGTTGATTTGATGTTCAGCCCGGTGCGGACCTTTACAAAGATCGTCAGTCCTTTCTTTCCGCGTTTAGCACTGACGAAATTCGGGAATAGGGCCTTTATGACATTCACCCAGACCTCGTCGTCAATATCAATTGCTGCGATCAGCCAGCCGTCGGCAATCTTGCTTCCCATGACCGCAGCGATGTTGTGATCGGGAAACTTCGCTTTCCATTCGTCAATTCGCTGTCGACTTGCCGGGTTGGAGGTGTATCCAAGAAAGCCTTTTTCTGAAGGTTCTTTCAGCCTGGGCTTGAAGGGAACGATTGGTATCCGACTCTCTCGCCAATCGTCTATGCCCTGTTCAAGTGGACGCAACTTCATAGCGCACCTCCCAGGCAGCGGTGTGCCTGAATGAAGGCTTGCACCTCATCAAGCCGCACGTAGCGGCGAGACCCGAACGGTGTGTAGAAGGGGATGAGCCCCTTGTTCACCGCACGCCGGAGGGCGTGCTCCTTGATACCCAGAAGTTTTGCTACGTTGGGAATAGTGCCATACAGCACCGATGGGTCTTGTTTAGCCGTTTTCATGACCATTTCTCCGAAGTTCAGGCAGCCGACCATCGGCCGCACGAACGGAGAAATTGTCAGGAGTTGGATGATGGGTATTCCCCGCTTCTAGGACCGGGGAATTTCCAAGTTGAAGGACGGTAGGTCTTTGGTCGATTGCGTCGCGAAGTCTTCCAACATGGCCTTCTTGATTTTCTTTTGTCGGTAAGTGTCACTCAGAAGCCCATATTCGTGGGCTCCGATATCTTCGATCCCCAAATATGCCGCGAACCAAGGGCGTCCCTTCATGGTTACGGCTTCCAACTCCGCATTGGTGAGGTCTCGCGGGGCTGTAAAGACAAGCCGGTTCACCAACCGTTCGAACGCATCATCCGCCGCCTTGCGTTGTCGGTGCTTGAATTCTCGCAGGACGTAGTGAGCCAACCACCTTTTGCGATGAACTGTGTCGGCCTCTTTCGCCTGTTCGCTTCGTCTGGTTGCTGACATGTCGGACTGCTCGTTCGTCCACGCGTGTATGATTATGCCGACTGAGTAATTGAACCCACTCAACTGCTTGAGCAGTTTTGGGGTCGCGACGCGTTTCTCAATCTGTTCTGAAATTTCATCGATCAGCGAACGGGCGAATGCCAGGTGTTCGGCGAGATACTCTGCGTCGTGAGCTTCATTGTGGAGAATGTACATGTGATGCTTTGTGCTGATTTTGCCCAGTTTGGGCTTGTTCTTGAGCTCCTTCTCTGAAGGATTGAGCTCCACATATGGAAACTCCGACGCCGATGTGGATTGCCATTTCTTCTGGCTCGTCCGTATTCCGATCGCGTCCTTTCTTGTTTCCAGCCGCACCGATTCGATGGTCACGCAGTTGTCCTCGAATTCGCGTTTGACCCAATCCCAATAGTCATCTTCCGAAGGTTCCGGCAGGTAGCTCGGCGGCTCTTGAGTAAGTTTTGGGGGTTTGGCCATCGCTGCACCAACTTTCCAGGGGCTAGGAGTGTACGCTTTTACCTATCGCGTGGTTGAGGTTGCACAGCACAGTAGTCACCATGATAGCCATGCGAAACCTCACGGTCATCTGGCCACGATCCCTCCAAACCATCGCTGAAATGAAAGCTGCCAGTGTACCGGTTTACGCGCGCTGCAGCCGGTGTGCTCTCAAGCTCCGAGTTTCCTACGAGATGCTCGAGAAATTGCATGGTCCTCATGCCACGCTGATCAACAGACGTGGCAGGTGTCCGAATATGGAATGCAACGGCGGGACATACTTTTATCTCGCGAAGCCAGGAAGGGGACTTCCTTACAGGCCGCTGCGAGAGTCCTAAGGGGCTGGAGCCTTTGAAAAAGACGCGAGCTCTTGCAGTACATTGCTCCAGCTCTTAGCAGGGTTTGCCATTCCAGATCTGTTCCAGTAGCTCGGGTGATGCATCGGCCCGGCCACGCTCTCGCCGATGCGATAAGCCCAACGCCTTTTTGGGTGAGTTTCTAGAACCTTGAGCTCTTCCGCTTCCATCCAGTCCCAACACCTCATACTGCAAACTAGGATTACGTTTGGTTCTGGCGTGATGCTGTCGAGGGCTTTGCGAAAGACATCTCTTCCTGCCTTAAACTGGCGGCGGGAAGGTATGCTGGTAGCCGTGCCCATCGGCTCAGGGATGAAATTATAGAACGCTAGGCGATCCCAGATCTCAGGTTCAGTGGCTTGAAAATCAAGTCCGCTTTGTACCACCTCTGTTAGCCGCCTAAAAAACAGCGGCGTCTCAGGTGGATGCTTGTTCGATTTACCATTCTTCTGTTTTAGGACCCACCATTTGACAATGTCCGTCGTATGGCTGGACTTCTTATGTCGCTTCTCGCCCTCCGTAACGTAGTGGGAGTCCGCCACTAGCATTACGCGCGTCCCATTGATGCCCTTTCCATAGCTGCTACCCACCCATGGCTCATATGGTTCAATAGACATCAAAGTGACTTTCGATTTTGGAGCCGAAGCTGTGCTCTAGATTTCACGCTAGGCAATAAGAGTAGAGGCGCGCTCTGACAAAACCACATATAGCTAGAAACAGTCTGTACACGAATTGTATGGAAGTTGTGATTCCTAGCCTACTAATTTGGTATTCTACCCTCGATGCTGACCATGCGCAGGAGAGGCCTTTTCTATCTGCGATTTTAGTTCTTCTATGGTCAGGGCTGGGCGTGTCCTATGGATCATCGCGTGGCAGTTCGGGCATACCGGCACCAAATCTGCTGTGGGGTCAATCGCGTACTCTTCCCCTATTTCACTGAGCGGAATGATATGGTGAACATGGATGTAGTCCGCTCCCAGCTCTCCATAGACGTGCTCGAAGTCAAATGCGCATACGCAGCAGGTGTGTCCGAAATGATCCAAACACATTTGGCGAGCTCCAGCGTTGCGCTCGTAAGCGTTCACAGTAGTCGATTGGACAGCTCCTTCAAAAAGGAGCTCGCCGGAGCTGACTTCCTCGTCTGGGATGCTGGATTGTCCAGCGGGCGCTGCGTACCAACCGCCGCCTAGGACAATAAGAACTTTCTGCGTCAACTCCGGCTTGAAACTGGATATCTTGGTTGGTTCGAGGGTGTCACGCTTTTCCACACCAAACTTGGGCCGGATAGGAAATGTAAACAGTATGTAGCCTTTGTCCGCGACTAAGTTGAGATGATGCACGGCTTGCGCATACCCTGGTTGCTTTCTTCCCCGGTTGCTGATGGCCCAGTCCTTCGCCATCAGTAAGCCCAAGCCCCCGTGGTCATACTGTTCCCACAGTCCAAATATGACCATTTTGTTGGCGTGGTTCACAAAAGACCAGCTCCATGTCCAGTTCGCACACTCCGCTCCATTGGACTGGATGAATTGCTTTCTGTTCATCGGCAAAGAATCTCACTCGATTAGGAAGGACGGACACCCTCGATAGTCGCTACTGTTCGATTAAGGGGCTCAATTCCCTCGAGAACAACGTGGGTCGCCGCTCAGCTACCCGCTCCGTACCGCAACCGGTTGGGCCAATGCCATCGGAATGAAAATCACCCTGCCGAGGTCCCTGGCTTCTTCCAAGCTAGGTCCACCTTCCGGTGGTCAATCGTCAAATGGCCAAATCCTGCAGCGTGCAGGGCGCTCTAGCTAGTTAAGGTTCTGCTCCCGACACGTTCGTCACACAGCTAAATAAGGATTTTCAAATTGTCAGCCTCTTGAAACAACTAAGACACTGGTGGGTGTTCGATGAAACTTTATCGCGGTTGCCCCACTAAAATTCCTATAATAGGGGAATGACAGTCGTTCCCGAAGCACAGTTGCAATCCTATGTTGTGGGCTTAGCCCGCGAAGCTTTTCCGCATGTGAAAGCTGAGAGTTTTAAGGTCGAGAAGCGCCTCAAGCTCAAACTCGGACATACGGATAATGACTATGACGGCACTGCCGCTTGGGAGGCCGAGGGACGGGCTGACCTTCTACTTCTTTATGACGGGGACCCGCTCGCCGTTGTCGAGCTTAAGCGCGCGGATAAGGCGCTAATGGCGCAGGATCTTAAGCAAGGCCAGAGCTATGCTGCAGTTCTGACTCCTAGGCCGCCTCTTGTTATTGTGAGCAATGGCAACGAGACGTGGGTTCGCCAGGTCGATAGCGGCAAGGAACTACCTCTTGGTCTCGATGGCGCGGCGACTATCGAAAAGGTCTTCGCCAACATCGGTAAGTTGGCTGCAGCTGACAATAGCTGGGCCATTGAGGTCCTAATGGGTCCAGAGACCAGCGTTTGGGTTGAAGCAGTGCGTCAACGCACTGATAAATTGATCGATCGCATGACGGGAGAACCAGGCGATACATTTAAGCCATTCTGTGAGGAGCTGCTGTTTCACCGGAGGGCCACGGACGAGATCATCGCGCAATTCGACAGCGCGACCAAAGCGGTGATCGTTGAGGGGCCCCCTCTCGCTGGCAAGAGCAACGTCCTGCGCGAATTGGCGGTCGCCACGCGCTGTTCGCCTGATTGGGGCATATTCATGGTCAATGGCGCAACAGCCGGTCCTGGTCTCTTTCAACGTCTGGCCAATATTCTGGGAGCGGCGCTGGAATGGAAGCTGGAAGCGGATGATGTCCGCACTTGGCTGAGGCGAATGTCCCAGTCGACGCGCAAGCCCGCACTTGTCCTCGCCGTCGACGGATTGAAGCCCGGATCTCCGGTTGCACACGATTTCGAGGAGCTCGCCGAGACGGGCTTTGGCGAAGGTCTCCGTCTTGTAGGTTGCACGGAGTGCGCCGATGACATCCTTCTCGATGGCACGGGCCGCGGCCAAACAGCGGTCTCATCAATTGCTAAGGTTGTGCAAGTCGACACCCTCGACGATGATGAGTTCAGTGCGATCAGAGAACATCTCTCCAGGAACCGGATTTTCTTCTATCCAGGCGCGGAGCTGTCTGACGAATATCGCGCTGCCTGGGTGCTTCGCTCCGTCCTTGCGGGCGGTGCGTTACCTGAGAAGGAAAACGTTGCTGCTGCAATTCCTGCTACCATGGGTCTCAGACTAGTTCAGAGTGCGAGAGAGCGCTTCGATCCGCTCCATGATGTCGCACGCCGTCACCGCCTTATTGTCCGCGACGCGCTCTGTGATGAGGAAGCCCCGAACCCGGAAGTTACCTTGGCCGGCACCAACGCATTCGTCATCCGGCGGGACGCGCTCAGTTCTGATGGTGAGGACGCTGCGGTCAAACTACAGGAGGAAGGATGGGTGGGCTTCTATCGGCATTCGACCGGTAAGGATCTCGTTGCCTTCCGCGTACCCGAACTTTTCATGAGCGAATTGGCGCGGGAGCTCGCCGACACGATCGAAGTTGCCCTCAACGCTGAGCCTGATGAGGCTTGGCGAGTACTGATTCAGCAAGCAAGCCGCTTCTTTCTCGGCGATATTGTAGGCGCACAGGCCCTTTGCGATCTCGGTCGAAAGCGAAATGGCCTGCCTTTAGGCTTGATGGGATCGCTGATGAATGATCGGCCCTGCGTTGAGAGTCTATTTGGCAAGACCATCGGAATTCAGATGGCAGACGGTACCGTACGCGACCTCCATTTTAATGAAGACGGCGAGGTAGCCGCTCTCGATGTGTATGGCAATGTCGTTGGCGACTACACTCCACTATCGGATGATGACGATTTCGGCGTTGCATACGGCAACATGATGTCCTGGCTGATCCTCTCACAACTAGCGTCCGTCCGTACCGCTTTTGGCGAAACAATTGAGGAGCGCCTTGACATAGAGGTTATGCTTCATGTCGGCCGCGCCCGGATGCCGCTTGTGCGCGGTGGAAACATGGCCAACCTCAAAGCGCATAGTATTGCAAACCTTGGAAATGCGGGCAGCGTCTTGAGTGCGGAACACGCTTTGGCGGAGCCGTTGACTTCCGCCATTCACAAACTCTTACATGAGGAATGGCGTGATCTTGATTTCTTCTTCCTGCGCTTGGTCGAGGCTGACTCCCTGCCGGCGACCGTCAGGGTCCATCATGCGCTCAACAGTCTCAAAGGGTCTGTTGTTCCGGGTCTTGAAAACTGGGCGCAGGGGAAAATGACCTCAACCGTCCGCCCGCTTCTGCAAAAGCAAATGGCGCGTGATAAGGCTTGATGGTCGGCTGAATCAACCGTCCCGACGCCGAAGGAGAAAAATGCTAACCGCGCTCGCAAGCGTAACTACTAACTCTGCTTCTTCGAAGCTTGGATTCCGACCTTCTTGAATATGGCGACCTTGCTGCGAGGCAAATCCCCATAGTTGGTGCAGTGAACCATCAAGTGGTGCAGCCAGGTTAAGTCGCTTGATGATCTGTCCTAGCGTATCGCTACTGCCATCCACTTCCCGCGCCACACATTCTAAAGCTGCCATGGCGTGCTGGATTGCGCCCGTTACATCGGCATCTGGGCGGCGTGAAATATCGCGAAGCGCTTCGTGGATTTCGCTCGCGGCAGTTGGGGTCCCACTTTCGCGCATGACATCCGTCGCGTGCCCAGTTGCCAGAGTGAATGCTTCTGAGCCGCGAGCGACAATGGCTCCGTTTTTCATCTCCCACCCGACACCCTTCTCGCGGAAGAGCTGATTGAGTTGAGCTTCGAAGGAGTCTTGACGGTCGCCCGTATGACCATCTGCACCTAGTTTGATGTAAAGACGTTCCGCAAAGTCATAGACCTTGTACCAAGGCGCATCGTCGATTAGCCCTGAGACCTCACGCTCAATGTTGGTAGCCGACCAATTATTCTGATCGGGGCGAGTCAGTAAGACCCGACAGAGGATGTCGCGCATTTCCCCCGGTCCTAGGTCAGCACCGTAGCCCAGCATCAAGATGCCATCGCGCACCGAAGTCGGGGCGTCTTCGCGAATAGTGATCTCGACTGCAGGCGCGTGGTACCCGAAGCGACCGGAGAAAGTGGAGCCGGAATTTTCCATTGCCTGTTTCTACCTGAATTGCCCTTAGAGTCGCCAGCCTAATAACTACTTTTGCTTGATTGCCGAGATGCAGAAGCGGCTATTGGAAAGCCGCTGACCGCCCACCGCGTTTTGTCATTTCGCGCCGTTGGCTAGTGAACTGAGCCTCAATGCTCATCCAACTGCGGCCAGAACTCGTAGATCGATGGGGTTTATCAGACACCATGATGCACGGCATGTCGGTTACTGGGCGGTTACATTCCCGACTTGAGGCTTTCAGGGCCATTCTGCCAACCATAAGAGAGCTATACATACAGCCAGCTAGTCTACTTTTCATCAACCTCCTGCAAAGTGATGAAACCGTTGAACGTCACTATGCAAACCTTGCCAAGGTTGGGGTCGTGAGTTCGAATCTCATCGCCCGCTCCAATTTTCCAACATCATAGATACCGGTTTTCGGGGTCTTGCGGCATCAAGTGATGCAGTATGCGGCTGCGTCGGCTTGAAGTTTCCTATTTCCGGTTCTGGTTCGATACAGACCCCGCAGGCGGGCGGGGCGTATTGAGATAGGTCGCGATCCAATGGATTGCGGTGATGAGCAACAGATCATCATGCAGCTCCATTTGCCGGCTCAGGGCGAGGCTGCCGACAAACGCCGCCACGCACCACTGCCACTTCCACCGCAGGGTGAAATAATGCGCGGCTCCAAATACCACGGCGCTAAGCGTGGCCGCCACCCAGACCGATGCGCCAAAGCCTTCCAGGAGGTTTGGCACTGCCAGACGGAACACCCACTCTTCCCAGAAGGACAGGGCGCCCAGATAGATGATCCACCCCAGTTTCGATGCGTCCCAACGCCGGTCAATCAGCCACGCATGCCCGTTGAAGGCAAGAAACAGCACAACGAGCGCGAGAAAGTATAGCTGCGGGTTCGCCATACCTTCTGCAAGACTGTGTGAAAAGGCGGTCTGCAAACCGGGCACAGCCAGGCAAATCAGGGCAAGGGCGGCACCCGGAAGCCCGTGGCGTACAAACACCTCGCGGAATGTCGTGAGCCTGTCACCAGTAAAATCCCTGGCGCGTTGAAGCCGCTGGTTGCTGGAACCCGTTGCGTTGCTCAATTTTCTTCGCCGATCTGTCCTGTGGCGCTACTTGGTGCCAAAGACATGCCAGCCATCGTTGATCAGCTGCGCGGAGATGGCCCGCCCGATACCAGAAGAAACGCCTGTCACGACCGCTGTTCTGAGGTCTTTGGCCATGGACCTCCTCCCTACTGAACCTGATCAATGATGCGCAACAAGGCTGTGGCGATTTCCGCAGGCACCTCTTCCTGCAGAAAATGGCCGCCCTGGGTCTGCGTCACCGGCGCGTCGGGAAAGTTCTGTTTCATCCTTGGCAGCACTTGCCCGAGGATGGGATCGTTAATGCCCCAGACGATTTCGACAGGAATGTTCAGACCGGCCACATAGCGCTCAATGTCTCTGAGCTGGGTCGAGCTTGGCTCGTCGGGGCTGTAGGGGACCATGCGCATCATGGCGAGGGGGGCCTTTGCGTTGCCGCTTTCCACAACCGGACGCCCATAGAGGTCTGCCACCTCCGCAGGAATTGAGTCCGGGTCACCTTGTGCATCGCGCAACCGGTCAAAGATCGAAACAAGACCTTCAAACACCACTTCACCAAGCACCGGAGTCTTGGCAATGTCATGGGCTCTCGACAGGCTGCCTGCCTGCGTCGGTGCATTGAAACCGGTGTTGAGTATCACGGCGCCTTCAATCAGGCCGGGCGATCGGCTCAAAGCTCCAAGCCCGACGGCACCGCCCCAGTCCTGGCCCATGTAAACGAGTTCAGTCAGATCCAACTGGGCGAGCGCTGCATTTATCCAGCGCATGTGATTGTCGAGGGTGTGCTGGCTTGCGGGCACCTTGCTGGAAAACCCGAGCCCCACCAGCGTCGGCATGATCAGCCGCAGCCGGTCCGTCGGCAGTTCGTCCGCCACCTTGCGATAGAGAAATCCTGACGTTGGATTGCCATGCATCAGGAACACCGGGTACCCGGTCCCGACTTCCAGCATGTGCACCTTGATGCCCGGCTCTACCTCGATGAAGTAGCTCTTGTAGTCGTCCGAAATGAGCTTCGCGGCGTAGTCGGGCAGGGGAAACGCTTCGAAGTTTTTCCCCTCAATAGCGACGGTCCCCGCTCCTTCAGGAGTGACCAATTGTCCATCGCGCGTCAAAGCAATCACGATGCCGGCGGCGACGATGACAACTATCGCCAAGGATATCAGGATCAGTCTTTTCACGTGCTCAACCTTTTAAACGCGGGGCATCACTATGCGGGGGCTCACGCCTCTTAAGCGGGCGCAGCGGTTGGCTCTGCATTGGTCTGTCTCATCTGTTTCCAGAGATACCGCAGGGCAATAAGAGCCGGGATGTAGTAGAGAAAAACGAAGATCGACACGACGCGGGCGGTGTTGGTCGACAGGCCGAAATGCAGGAGTGTCGGCAGGTCGATCAGGTCTGTGAAGAGCCGAATAAAGATCAGGATAAAGAGCATTGGAGCGCTCTTGAGTGCGAATGCGATGATAAAGGCAAAGCCAACTGCCAGGTTGCGCGCGGCGTAGATATAGGCGGCCTGGTTCACTTCTTCGGCCCCGGGGCCACCCAGAAAGCCCGGCAGAGCAAATGCCACAACCGGACCGATGAACATCGGCAATGTTTCAATAATGATGATGAGCGTGAGCCACCAAGGTATGACGATCTTCATTACACCCCTCCGAGGTACGACCTGGCTAGCCTGCTTTTGGCTGCTGATGCAGGTCTGATCGCCGGGTGGAACCGCCTCTCATGCACCAGCGTCCAGCGCTTGCCGCAAGACTAATAAATTGGCACTAAGAATGTCAATTCAATCCTGGGGTGGGGTCGTGAGCTCCAATGTCATCGCCCGCTCCAATTTTCTTCAGATATGGATATCTCGCGCCAATGCGTTGCGCGTCACCGAATCTGCGTTGCGTTTGCTCATGCCGAGCAGGCGCAGGATGTGGATGCACAGGCGGTGTGTCAGGGTCTGGTCGCGGCCGTGTTTGAGCTGAAAGTGGATGGCAGCGCCTATCAACGCCACGATCTGGCTGAGAGTGAAGGCATCGATTTGTGTGCTGAACACCTCCTGCTCCACACCGCGCGTCAGGTCAGCGATGAGATGCTGAAACGCTCCTTCAGGGGGTGTCGATACGTACTCTTGCGCGTCTAGCAGTATCGCGGCCCAGTCGGGTGAGTTGAGGACCAGGTCAACGAACCCTGAGGTTGCCGTGACGACGCGCGTCGGCCCGTCGTTGATGCCTGTCATCTGGTCGTCCAGACGCCGGCTGACCTCGATGGCAAGGTCCAACGCCACCTTGTGCAGGATCTCTTCCTTGGATTGGAAGTAGTTATAAAACGTGCCGTTGGCGAGACCGGCAGCGGTTGTCATGTCGCTGATTTTCGCAGCTTCCATCCCCTTGCGCCCAATGACATCCACCGCCGCATCCAGCAGGGCGGCCAGTGTTCTTTCACGTTTGCCAAGGCCACTGGCGGCGTTTGAAAAAAACCTGTCGTCCACGTCATTGCTCCGGCTCGAATCCATGCTGCACGCCGCAGTATGCCGTGTGCCGGGTTGACAGACCAGATAAATGAGGTGTATCTCAAAAATGAGAGCGCTCTCAGTTCAACAGTTTGACCTCGGTATGTGACCCATGACGCATGATCCGCCCGTACTCATTATTGGTGCCGGCCCGGCAGGGCAGCTATCGGCCCTGTCGCTGGCGCGACACGGCATCGCGTGTGATGTGATTGACCGACGCGTCGAAATTGGCGCTGCACCCAAAGCCCATGCCGTGAATGCGCGGACGCTGGAAATTTGCCAACGCCTTGGAATAGATGCGCAAGATCTGCGAGCGCAGGGCGCAAGTGCTAACGACGGCGGCTGGGTGCGCTTCATGGGAACTTTAAGCGGACCTGAGTTTGGCGTCCTGCCTTATGAACGGCAGGACAATGCGGCGCTTGCCCATACGCCATATCCGCTCTCCAATATTCCCCAACCAAAATTCGAAGCGGTTCTGGAAGCGCATGTGCGCGCAGAGCCTCTGGTACGGCTGCGGCGCGGCACCCAATGCGCGGGAATAAAAACAGTCGATGGCGGGGTGATTGCAACGATCGAAGACTGCTCCACGGGAATAGCCAGGACGTGCACCTATGATTATGTGATTGCAGCAGATGGTGCCGGGTCGCAAACCCGGGATGCCCTTGGCATTGCAATGGAAGGGCCGGAAGTTCTCGAGAACTTCATCACTATCCATTTCGAGGCTGATCTGCGGTCGATAACAGATGCGCGCACTGGTGTGCTCTACTTTTTGTTTGATCCGGACAATGCCGGCGTCCTGATTGCCTATGACCGCGCACGCACGTGGGTGCTGATGCACACCTATGATCCGCAGTCCGAAACACTCGCCGACTTTGATGCACAGAGATGCGCCGCCCTGGTGCGCGGCGCTGTTGGTGCATCTGAACTTGAGCTGTCCATCAAGAACATCAGCTCCTGGGCGATGTCGGCGCAGATTGCGTCGTCTTATCGCAAGGGGCGTGTGTTTCTTGTCGGCGATGCGGCGCATCGGTTTCCGCCAAGCGGCGGCCTTGGCCTGAACACCGGTGCAGGCGATGCGCAGAACCTTACGTGGAAACTCGCGGCTGTCATCAAGGGCGAGGCATCGCTGGACCTGCTTGATACATACGAAAGCGAACGTCAGCCCATTGCGCGCATCAACTCTGAGCAAAGCCTGACCAACGCCGCAAAGATCATTGATCTTTTTATACTGCTTCATGGGCTGGACCCGACCAAAGCAAGCGAGCACTACGCGGCATTGTGTGCAAACCCCTCTGGTATCGACGCATTGCCTGATGTGGTTGAAGCCCAGCGGCCGCACTTCGATAGTTTCAACCTGCAGATCGGGTATCGCTATGCATCGGCTGCATTGCCAGGTGCCGAGCCGCTGCCTGCTGCATCCGCCATTGAGACAAGCGCGTTTCATCCTCAATGGGACGTGGGTGCGCATGTGCCGCACTACTGGGTGACGCAGGGCGCGACAACGACCTCGACATATTCGTTGCTGCCCATGAACCGCTTTTCCCTGTTGGTGGGCCCACAGGCACCTGATGCGTTCAAGGTGGGCGGTATGGATTTGGATATCCGCCGCAAGGGGTGTGACTTTGACGGCGGGTTTGACTGGTGTGACGCCACCGGTCTGCCTGCCTCAGGTGCGGTTCTTGTTCGCCCCGACGGTCACATCGCGGCACGGTTTTCCGGCACCGAAAACGATCCGGAACTCGCGTTGCGCGCGGCGCTGGCGAACGCACTCATGGTTCAGCCCGGGAGCATCTCATGAATCTTGGTCTTGAAGGCCGAAAGGCCATTGTCTGTGCATCGTCGCGGGGCCTTGGCCGCGCCTGCGCCGTCGCGCTCGCTCGTGAAGGGGTGATGGTGATACTCAACAGCCGACACGCTGACACCCTGGAAGTCGCGCGCAGTGCGGTCGCCATCGAGGCTGGTGTTGATGAGGCAAACGTCCCGGGTGTTGCCGCTGATCTCAACACCGAAGAAGGGCGAGATGCGCTTGTGCGCACTTGTCCGGATGCGGACATTCTGGTCACGAACAATGAAGGTCCGCCGCCGGGTGAGTTTACCAACTGGGGCGTGGCTGAGTGGCACGCAGCGGTTGACGCGAACATGCTGGCCCCTGCCTTCATGATCAAGGCGGTGATCGGGGGCATGAAGGAGCGGCGCTTCGGGCGCATCGTCAACATCACCTCTGCCATGGTGAAGTCGCCCAACTATTATATGGGCCTTTCCACCGCTGCGCGGTCGGGGCTGACGGCCCTGTGCAAGGGCCTGTCGGTTGAGGCGGCGCCTTTCAATGTCACCATCAACAACATGTTGCCTGAACGGTTCGATACTGACCGGCAGGAGCGCATGGCGCAATTCGCAATGGCTGCCAAAGGCATCACGCGCGAAGAGGCGCGTGCGGAAATCTGCGAGACCATTGCTGCAAAACGCATGGGGCGACCGGAGGAGTTCGGCGATGCCTGTGCATTCCTGTGCAGCGCGCAGGCCGGGTTCATTTCCGGCCAGAACCTGCAACTCGACGGCGGATCATACGCCGGTCTTATCTAGGAGAAAGATCATGGATGCTTTCTACGACCAGACGCTTGTGCCGCGGATTCTGTTTTCGATTATTGCCTTCGCCATTGCCGTCGGTCCGATGTTTGCCGACTTCAACAAGACACATGCAACCAATCCCCTGTGGACGCCGCATGCGCGTTTTCATGTGGTCTGGCAGGTGCTGAGCCAGGCGGGCATATCGATGGCGATCCTGTATTTGCTGTGGGCCCCTTCGCCGGACTACGCCACGCACATAGGGCTGGCGGCTTTGCTCAACTATGTCTGGCTCGCCAGCTTTTTTGCCACGATGGCCACCATGCCGCTTTATGGCGGGGCGTTGAAAGACGAGAACGGCATCAAGCCCTTCCGCTTCAATATCCTCGGACGGATTTATCTTGTCGATACCAACCTGTTCGGCGCAAGCATCTTTGTTGTCGTCAATACGGCGGGTGTCTGGCTGGTTTTGAATGCGTAAGGAAATGCATATGCGCACCCCCTTCATTCTGATCTGGAGCATCCTGATGGTTCTGTCTCACCCGGCGGCGGCGAAAGTGGATATCGCGCCGCGCGATGAAGCGCTCACATTTGCAAGGGTCGGAGCACCTGGTGCGTACCAGTTGATGCTGGTCTCCTCCTATGTTGACGGCAAGGTCGGCGGCATCAACCTGTCGTCAGTTTTTGGCGCGGACGACCCCATAACGCTTTACAGCGCGCAGGGCTATGACGCGATTGCGTCGGCGGATGGCCCGGCCATGGACGTGCCAGTGGAAGACCTGGCGCTACCCGTTGACCTGACGGCATCACACATTGCAGTGGGGACGAACTTTCCGGCTCATGCCGAAGAAGCATCGGTTGAAGACGGGCCATTCCTGTTTGCCAAGGAAGTTGAGCCAACTGCGTTCAACGCGCCGATCCCCAAAGGGGACGGGCTCTTGGATTTTGAAGTGGAGCTGTGCTTCGTCGCTCTTGAGGATTTCGAGATCACCTCTGCGCCTGCGCAAGCGGGGCTTATTTTGTGCAACGACGTAACGGATCGCGCAAAGCTCATGCGCAACCTCAATGCGTCTGATGTTACTTCCGGCGACGGGTTTACGACCGGCAAGAGTGCGCCGGGCTATCTGCCTGTCGGCAACCTCTTTGTTATCCCGCGCGACCTGCGCAGCTTTGCGCCTGACGTTGATCTGCGGCTTTATCGTGGTGGTGAGCTTGCGCAATCAGCCAGGCAGTCGCTTGCCATCTGGGATTTCGACGAGATTCTCAGGCAGTCAGCAGCGCGTGCCGACGTCACCTGGGATTACAATGACAGGACGGTTGGGCTTCCAATCCGCAATGGCATTGTGCCCGCGCGCACGGGCGTGCTCGGAGGTACGCCGGACGGCACGATATTCAGGGGAATGGACACCATGGCCATTGTCAGGGGGGTGGCTGACTGGGTGTTGGGGGGCTGGAATAAACCCGTCACACACTGGGTCATTGAGCGTCAGATTGCGCGCGCTTATGCGCAGGGCAGTTACCTGCAGGCAGGCGAAACCATAACCATCACAGCCGATAAACTAGGCGAGCTGGTCAATACGGTAGCTGAGTAGCAAGCTACGTTCCTAACCGGAGGGATCACTTTCATGGTTGCGCGATATGCTGAGTCTTTCAGGCAGGCTGTATTGTCCGTATGCGTTGTTTGTGCCGTTGGTATTGCGGGACTCCCGGCGGCAGCCGACGATATGGAGTTCACAGCTTCGGTCTGGGCCGACAACTGGTTTGCGTTTTACGTCAACGGTGAACTGGTGGTAGAAGACATTGTGCCGGTGACCGAGATCCGCTCGTTCAATTCGCAGACATTCACGTTCCGCGCATCATACCCGTTTGATATTGCCGTGGTGACGAAAGACTATGTCGAGAACGACAGTGGCCTGGAATATATCGGCTCGTTCTTCGGCTTGTTCTACGTGGGTGAGTTTTTCACGCCCTTCCAACAGATCGGAGATGGCGGTTTCATTGCACAGATTGCGGAGACGCGCAGTGGTGATGTGGTTGCCACAACATCGAGCGATTGGCGCGGTCTGGTCGTGCATCAAGCACCACTCAACCCTGATTGTGAGAAATCACGGCAGCCACTGGTTGACTGCAAGTTCAAAGTCTCCGCCGAGCCAACCGGCTGGAAGGATGCTGACTTTGATGACACCGGCTGGGCAGCAGCGACTGAGTACACCGCGGAACAAATCGGCGCCCGGTTTGGGTATAACGACATTGAGTGGGACCGATCAGCAAAGCTCATCTGGTCGGCGGATATTGAGACCGACAACATAATTTTGTGGCGCTATCGTGTGACACCATAGGACGTGCCGTGCTGCGACCTGACGGTCTTTCGCGATCATCAGATAGATGTCGCGCAGAACCCGTAGCGACATGCTGGTTCCGGGTCTTTGTGCCCTTGGCGGAACCAGCATCTCGTCAGGTATTTGCGCATGCTACCAAAGGTCGTAGCTTTGCACTTCGGCGCGGCCGACAACCATGTGATGCACTTCGTCTGGACCATCTGCGAACCGCAGGTGACGGATGTCGGCATACAGTGACGCCAGCGGTGTCCATTGGGAAACGCCGGTGGCGCCGTGGATCTGGATGGCGTCGTCGATGATCTGACAGACTTTTTCGGGCACCATTGCCTTGACGGCGCTGATGTATACGCGCGCTTCCTTGTTGCCCAACACGTCCATGGCTTTGGCGGCCTGCAGCACGGCCAAGCGCATGGCGTTGATTTCGATACGCGCGCGCGACACTTTTTCAAGATTGCCGCCCAGCTTGATGAGCGGCTTGCCGAAGGCATCGCGGGTGGCACCACGGCGCACCATCAGTTCCAGCGCCATCTCTGCTTTGCCGATTGACCGCATGCAGTGGTGAATGCGGCCTGGGCCCAGGCGAAGCTGCGAGATTTCAAAACCGCGACCTTCTCCAAGCAGAATGTTTTCTTCTGGAACGCGCACATTGTTGAACCTGATGTGCATGTGGCCGCGCGGCGCATGGTCCTCGCCAAACACTTCCATGCCTTCGAGAATTTCCACGCCTGGCGTGTCCTTGGGAACAAGGATCTGCGACTGCTGTTTATGTGGTGCTGCGTCGGGACTGGTTTTCACCATGACGATCATGATCTTGCAGCGCGGGTCGCCGGCACCAGAAATATAAAACTTCTCGCCGTTGATGACCCACTCGCCATTTTCAAGAACCGCGCTGGTGGAAATGTTCTTGGCATCGGATGACGGAAGTCCCGGCTCCGTCATAGCGTATGCGGAGCGGATTTCCCCATCGAGAAGCGGCTTCAGCCACTTTTCCTTCTGGGCGGTGGTGCCCACACGCTCAAGCACTTCCATGTTGCCGGTGTCAGGGGCGCTGCAATTCAGTGTCTCTGACGCCAGCGGGTATTTGCCCAGCTCGGCTGCGATATAGGCGTAGTCGAGATTGGACAGGCCGTCGCCATATTCAGAATCAGGCAGGAAAAAGTTCCACAGGCCTGACTGTTTCGCCTTTGCCTTGGCACCATCCAGAAGTTCAAGCTGGCGGGGATGCCACGTCCAGCGGTCGTCTTTTTGGGCGTCGAGGGCTTTGAACTCTTCGCTGATCGGCACGACGTTCTGCTCGATATGGCGCTTGACGGCGTCCATAAGCGGGCGTGCCTTCTCAGACATTGCAAGATCGAAAAGGTCAGGGTTTTGAGAGTGCACGCGCGTATCCTCCGGGGTGGTTCTTGAGTTTGTCCGGCCTGCGTTCCTGCCATACTGGGAGCACAGAACGCAGGCCATAAATATTGATCCCGCATACTGCGCTGCTCCCGGCCATACGGGCAAGGCGTGCGTGTGCAGACGTTTTTCTCGGCACACACACGTTGTGAGCTATGTTGTCTGTCAGTCGGCATACTTCTTGTGTCGACGGATGGCCCAGGGCCCGCGCGGCATCGCGCTGCATCTGACACGGGAACAAGATCACCGTCATGGATTCGCTCACACAATTCGCACTTGGTGCCGCTGTTTCGACGCTGTGTCTGGGCAAGACGCTTGGGGTTCGCAAGGCGGCCCTGCTCGGCGGTGCGCTGGGCACACTGCCTGACCTGGACGTTCTTATTCCTTTCGACAATCCGGTCGATGCGTTTGTGCTGCATCGCGGGTGGACGCATTCGGTTTTCGTTCACGCGATAGCAGCGCCTGTGATCGGCGAACTGCTTGTGCGATCGTTCAAAGCGCTGCGAGATCATCGCTGGATGGTGTGGCTGACGGTGTTCCTGTGCCTGTCCACGCACGCGATGATTGATGCCATGACGGTGTATGGGACACGGATTTTCTGGCCGTTTTATCCTGACCCCGTGGGCGTGGGCTCGGTGTTTATCATAGACCCTCTATACACGCTGCCGCTTCTCGCTGTCGTCATCTGGGCGCTGGCGCGAGATAGCCGGTCGCGGGCGTTTCGCACCGGGTTGGTGGCGGCGCTGGTTTTGAGTACCGGCTATATGGGCCTTGGCGCGGTGGTGCAGGCGCACATTGAAAGCAGGGCCAAGGCTGTTTTCGCGGATGCCGGCATAGCCGTGGATCGTGTCTTTGCCACTGCGGGGCCGCTGAATACTGTGCTCTGGAAGGTGGTGGGGCTTGGAGAGGACAGATATCACAATGTGTATCTGTCGCTGTTTGATGACAGCAATGATACGCAGATTTATACCCATCCCCGGCACCCTGAACTGTTGGCGGGGTTGCGAGATGCCGATGCGTTCAGGAAACTCGAGTGGTTCAGCCGGGGGTATTACCGAACGGAAATGCTGGACCGGCAAATTGTCGTTTCTGACCTGCGCATGGGGCTTACGCCGGGCTATGTCTTCCGCTTTGCCATTGCCGAGTATCGCGATGAAACCGTGACCGTCATCCCGCCCAGGGTCGTCAGCGCCGGCATCGGCCCCGGCGATCAGGATCTGGACTGGCTTGCGGATCGCTTTTGGGGCGGGTCCATGGCGCGGGCGGCGGAGGCGGGCATTTTTGCGGAATGCGGCAGCCGAAGCGCGGTTTGCTGAATGCTCCTCGCCGTGCGCACCAAATTGATCGCGGTTTCCGGCATGTGCCTCGTCGGATGACTTGAGTGTCCTGCGGGCTACGGACTAGGCTTGACAAGAGGGTATGCAGCGAGCTGCCAGCGGTTCGCGTCACAGCAGCGGCAACCACCCCAACCAGCGCGGTTGCGCGAGAAAGAGGCGTCAATGACGGCAACCACACAAACCGGCGTGTCTGCTGCGCAAGACGTCAGCAGTATTCCACTTGACGAGATTGACGTCTCCCAGCCGCATTTGTTCCGGGATGATACCTGGCGGCCGTGGTTCGCGCGGTTGCGGACGGAGGCTCCGGTGCACTATCTGGCCGACAGCGATAACGGGCCTTTCTGGTCAGTTACAAGTCATGAAATGACCAAGGCGGTCGATGCCAATCACAAGGTGTTTTCATCTGAAGCAGGCGGCATTGCCATTGTGGATCCGATGCCGCTCGATGGGGAGCAGCTCATGCGCGACCCCTCGTTTATCTCGATGGATGAACCGCGGCACGCCCCACAAAGAAATGCCGTCTCGCCTGCAGTTGCGCCCAAAAATCTCGCAGAGCTTGAGCCGATCATCCGTGAACGTGCGGCTGACATTCTCGATAATCTGCCGGTTGGTGAAACCTTCAACTGGGTGGACAAGGTGTCGGTAGAACTTACGGCGCGGATGCTCGCCACGCTGTTTGATTTTCCATATGAAAGGCGGCGTGACCTGATCCGGTGGTCGGATGTTGCCACTGCCGTGCCCAAGGTCACGGGCGAGGCCAATGACATGGATGCCCGCCGGGACGCGTTGATTGAGTGCGCCACGACGTTCTACGGGCTGTGGCAGGAGCGGGCTGCGCAGCCGCCAAAGTTCGACTTCGTGTCGATGCTGGCGCACAGCGAGGCCACAAGGCATTTGAGTGAAGACCCGTTGCTCATGCTTGGCAACATCATTTTGTTGATTGTTGGCGGCAATGACACCACACGCAACAGCATCAGTGGTGGTGTCGTGGCGCTTAATCAGTATCCGGATCAATACGCCAGGCTGCGTGAAAACCCTGACCTTATTCCAAACATGGTGGCCGAGACCGTGCGCTGGCAGACGCCTGTCATTCACATGCGCAGAACGGCTCTTGAAGATGTGGAGCTAGGCGGCAAGACCATTCGGAAAGGCGACAAGGTGGTGATGTGGTACCTGTCGGGCAATCGCGACGAAACGGTATTTCCGGATGCGGACCGGCTGATTATTGACCGGCCGAATGCGCGCCAGCATGTTTCATTCGGCTTCGGCGTTCATCGCTGCATGGGCAACAGGCTGGCTGAAATGCAGCTTCGCGTGCTGTGGGAAGAAATCATGAAGCGGTTCCACGCAGTTGAGGTTGTGGGAGATGTTGAGCGGCTCTCCAACAATTTCATCCGCGGCATTGCGTCCGTTCCCGTGCAGCTTCGCCCGCTTTAGCGCCTGCTTTGATGGTGTTTTTAGCTGGTGGCGCGAGTGCTTCGCGCCGGGATGGCGGCTGCGGTCTAGTCAGCCATGCCGTATGCTTTGCGGAACTCTTTCATGCCTTGTTTCGTGTCTTCGGCAATTTGGGCAACAACCGGGCGCTGGTTGAGGTGTTCCAGCAGGGCCTGCGCCTGGGGTAGTTCTTCGGTCAGGTTCCAGTCGAAAACGCTATGCGCGACGCTGGCGGCCATCGGAAAGGAATGCAGGAATACCATGTCTGCGTAGGTCAGTGTGTCGCCCGCGAGGTAGGGCGTAAAACGACCGCGTCGTTTTATGGCGCTGCAGCCGCGTTCAAGCACCGGGCGCACGCTGTCTTTCACTTCCTGGGAAACGGGTCCGGTTCCAAAAAAGGCTTCGCCGTAGCAGCGGCGTGCGGGCAGCTCCAGATACAGCTCTGAGTATTTGACCAGTTCCCTCACACGGGCGCGCTCATAGGGGTCGGCGGGATAGAACGACGGCCCGTCCACTGCATCCTCGATGTAATCGAGGATGACGCTTGTTTCGGTCAGAAATCCATCAGGGGTTTCAAGACAGGGAACCTTTCCCATGGCGCTCTTGGACAGAAACTCTTCTTTTGAGCCGGAATAAACGCGCACATCTTCATAGGCCGCGCCTTTCTCCATCAGCGCCATCTTGACCATGTTGTAGTAATTCGATGCGGGGAATCCGAGCAGTTTCAGCATGGTCATGGTTTCCTGAGTGTGATGTTTGCTACGGCAGCACCATACCCATCTTCCATGGCGCTGTCCTGGCAGTGCGCACTGCGGGTCAGCAGCAGTTGTGGCCTCTTGCGCACGCCGCAGAATGACTTATGGTCATATTCGTAATTTGAATTGGCGGCTGTCGAAGCTCCATGGTGGGCTTCGTGTCGGGAGGACACTTATCCCATGATCAATGTGACGATTAACGGTAAACCACAGGTTTTGGACGTGGACCCGGATATGCCCATTTTGTGGGTAGTGCGCGAAGAGTTGGCGATGACCGGCACCAAGTTTGGCTGTGGCATCGCCATGTGCGGGGCGTGCACGGTGCATCTTGACGGTCAGCCGGTGCGCTCATGCACTACGCCTATTTCAGTTGCTGAAGGTCTGGAGATCACCACCATCGAAGGCCTGCCGGATGAAGACGGCAAATTGGCGAAAGTGCAACAGGCCTGGATTGATGCGCAGGTGCCCCAATGCGGTTACTGCCAATCAGGCCAGTTGATGTCGGCAGCCGCCTTGCTGCGCGACAATCCAAACCCGACCGACGACGACATCGATGCTGCAATGTCAGGCAACATATGCCGCTGCGGCACCTATCCACGCATCCGCGCGGCCATCAAAGCCGCAGCGCGCGCATAAGGGAGCGGCAACATGAACAAGTGGTCCCGGCGAGGGTTTATTGGTGCAGGTCTTGTGGGGGGTACGGCGCTTGTGGTGGGCGTTGCCATCCGTCCCGGCAACCCGGTTGGCGAGCTTGCCAAGAACGGTGCCGCGCGCGAGGGCGAGCAGCTTGTCAATGCGTGGGTGAAGATCGGCGAAGACAATGTGGTGACGGCCATTGCACCGCATACGGATATGGGCCAGGGCGCACTGTCCACTCTCGCCCAGATGCTGGCCGACGAAATGGACGCCGATTGGGACAAGATGGACGTTATGTCCGCGCCCGCGAATGGTGATTATGTCGGCGGTGACATGGCACGGCATTTTGTGGCGCCCGGACTTGATCCGGGTCGCTGGTTGGAGCCCACGGTTGACGGGATTTTCCAGCAGCTTGCCGGGTCCATGGACCTTTATCTGACCGGTGGCAGTTTTTCCGTTCGGTCCACGGGCCAGTTGGGTATGCGCACGGCAGGTGCCGCGGCACGTGAAATGCTTGTTGGCGCAGCCGCGCATGAGTGGGGCGTTCCGGCGAGTGAAATCACTACGCGCAAGAGCCGCCTTTATCATGCGGCCAGCGGCAATGAAGCCGACTATGCGCAGTTTGCGGCCGCAGCATCCCGGCAAAGTGTGCCGGCTAAACCCAAACTCAAATCCATTGACGAGTTTGAGCTGATGGGTACATCCGCCGTGCGTCTGGACATCCCCTCCAAAGTGGACGGCACGGCGCTGTTTGGCATTGATGCCCAGGTGCCCGGTCAGACCATGACCTATGCGGCTGTGCTGGCACCACCGGTTCCCGGTTCAAAAATCGCGACGCTCGATGCTGCTGAAGCCCGCGCCATGCGCGGTGTCACTCATGTGCTGAACCTTGGTGAGTTCGCGGCGGTGGTTGCTGACAGCTACTGGCACGCACAGCAGGCGGCGAACACGCTCAACGCAACCTATACAACCACGGCGACAGACACGCTTGATCAGGCCGGCATGTTTGCGATGTTTGATGCCGCACTCAATGAAGCCGGCGAGGACGGCGGCGACGGTCTTGTGTCTGTTGGCGACACGAAAGAAGCGTTTGCAGGTGCTGCAACCAAGGTTGAGGCTGAGTATCAGGTGCCGTTTCTGGCACACGCTGCCATGGAGCCCATCAACTGCACGGTATGGGCGCATGACGGGCAGGTGGAAGTCTGGATTGGCACGCAGTCACCGCTGCGCTGCCGCACCGCAGCGGCGGAGGCCTTTGATGTGAGCGTGGATGATGTGACCGTGCATCTGCTGCATATGGGCGGTGGCTTTGGCCGGCGTTCGGATGCCGCCATGGTCACCATGGCGGCGCGCATTGCCAAAGAGGTGGACGGTCCGGTCAAGATGATCTGGTCGCGGGAGGAAGACACGCAAAAAGCTGCCTACCGAAACGCGACAACCAGCCGTTTCAGGGCGGGCCTTGATGAGAACGGCAAACCGCTGAGCTGGGACAATATCTTCCTGTTCCATAACGATCCTGCGGATGCCGCCTTCGTGCCCTATTACGACATACCTGCACAGCGGGTTCGGGCCATCAACGATGTTGAGTTGCCGCTGCCGTTCTGGGCGTGGCGCTCGGTGGACCACAGCCAGCACGGCTATTTCGTTGAATCCTTTGTTGATGAGATGGCGCACGCGGCGGGCCAGGACCCGGTCGCGTTCCGGCTCTCCATGCTGGGTAACTCGCCACGCTTTGCGACGATTCTCAAGAAAGCCGCCGACATGTCCGGATGGGGCAGCACCATGCCGGCGAACCACGGCAGGGGCGTTGCACTTGTGCGCTCGTTCAACACCATTGTGGCAATGGTCGCGGATGTGGACATGAGCAGCGGCTCGCCAACGGTGAAGAAGGTCTATTGTTGTGCCGACCCCGGCTTTGCCATGAACCCGGACGGGTTCACCGCGCAGATCGAGGGCGGCATCATCTACGGGCTGACGGCGGCGCTTTACGGTGAAATCAGTATTCGCAACGGGGCCGTGGAGCAGAGCAATTTCCACGATTACCAGATGCTGCGGATGTTCGAGTCGCCTGACATCGTTGTCGAGATCATCAATGGCGCACCGGACGATATTGGCGGCGGCGGTGAACCCGGCACGCCGCCGATCGCACCGGCCGTTGCCAACGCGGTGTTCAATGCAACCGGCATCCGCCCGCGCAAGCTGCCGCTTGCCGGTCAGTCTTTCTCGGTCTAGAGGGGCTGCCAATATGTTCCGTGTTCTGACAGGTGCAGCAATATTTGGCATCGGTGTGTTTGTGGTGCTGGCAGGCTCACTGTCAGATGCGCGAACACAAACAAGTGAGGCACAAGGTCTGGAGGCGTGGAACACGGCGTTTGAAGTTTTCTCTCACGCGCGCTGCGTCAACTGTCATGTGCCGGACGATAACAAGCCGCGCTGGTCTGGCCCCAGCTATGAGGGGCGAGGGCCATATCATGGCATGGGTGTTGTGGCGGATGCCACACGCAGCAAGGCTGCGGGATTGTCGTGTGCAACCTGCCACCGTGCATCCAATATGCCGTTTCCGCGTGGTGCGCCGGGTGCGCCGAACTGGGTTCTGGCGCCGGTGGAAATGGTCTGGTGGGACCAAAGTTCCACCCAGATTTGCGAACAGATAAAAGACCCTGAGCGCAATGGCGGCAAGAGCGTTGAGCAGGTTGCTCAGCACGTTGTTGATGATCCGCTGGTGCTGTGGGGCTGGTCTCCCGGCCCCGGTCGGGAGCCCGCGCCCCATAGTGCTGAAGAGGTGAAAACCGCGCTGCTCACATGGCAGAACGCGGGCACCCCATGCCCAGCGGCCGATTAGTCAGTTCACAGACGAGCGAGCAAGTGCCTGCGGCGTGTCAATATCGGTTGCATCGCGCTCCGGCATATCGACACAGGCCGTCTTGCTCAGGTTTTCAAATACAGCCCTGCCACCTTTGTCGCCTGTCAGCCGGGTAAGGGTACCGAAGGTCTTTCGCGCGAACAAAACGGGCGGCAGGATGACGCCCTTATATCTGCTTGCCACGGCGGCGTGATTGTCCAATGCAGCGACAACAGCTTGAATATGGCTTGGTGTCACAAAGGGCATGTCGGCCAGCAATACCAGCGCTGCTGCGACGGGCAGGCCTTGGATGCCCGCAATACCCAGGGCCAGCGATGCCCCCTGGCCTTTTTCGGGACTGGGATTGAGCACCAGTTCGATGCCTGCGTCCGCATAAATGGTCGCGAGGTGCGGGTTATCTGCGGGCACCACGCTGATGGCCTTTCCAACGTCGAGACCGCTCACCAGATTGGCGGTGAACGTCGCCATAGGCTGGCCGTTCAGCGGCGCCAGTAGTTTGTCGCGGGTACCGAAGCGCTGCGACAAGCCGCTGGCCAGAATGATGATCGCGACGTCTGCGAGGCTCATGTATTGAGGTCTTTGTAGCTGCCTGCAATTTCGGCCAGTGTTGAGACGGCCAGCATGGAAGCGTCACGGGTGCGCGGAATGAGGCCGATGGGCCCGTTCAGGCGACGAATGCCGTCTGTCGATACGCCCGCCTCACGCAGCGCCTCGCAACGCACCTGGTGGGTGCGGCGGCTGCCAACAGCCCCCAGCCAGAATGCAGGCCCGTTCAGGGTTTGGCGCACCAACGGCACCTCCCAGTCCTGATCGTGGAACATCAAAATGAAGGCTGTCCATTCATCGTCCTGCAGGGCGGGCAGGGAGTGTGGTGTTGTCAGGCGTTGATGTGCGAGCCCGGCCTCTTTCGCGCGACTGAGGGTTATGTCGTCCGGGGATTGAACCGTGACGGCGAAGTCGGCGGCTGCCGCCAGCCGTCCAAGGGCCAGAAGTTCCTCGCCGCGCCCGGCAATGCGCAAATGCAGTTTGGGCACCACGCGCATTGTCAGGAGATCACCATCCCATGCGGTTTTGTCAGGCATGTGCGTAGCAAGAGAAATGCCGGTTTCGGCAATTTTCAGGCCAAGCCCGGTGCGGCTCTCAAGCTGTGCACAGGCGGTGCTGATGACCTGCGTATCAGGCATTGGAACAACGATCATGCTCAGACGGCCACCGCAGGGCAGGCGGATATCCAAAAATGGGGACCCTGCGCCGTATGTCAGGTTCCTGGGTTTGCCATCGCGGATGGCCTCCCGCGCATTGAGAATGACATCAGCATCGACACACCCGTTTGACATGTAGCCCGCGAACCGTCCTGCTTCGTCCACGGCCATCAGGGCGCCGGGTGCCCGCAGTCCGCCGCCAACGGTTTCAGTGATGGCGACCAGCGCACCGGAGCGCCCGGCGGTGGCCGTGTCGGTCAGAAACCGCAGGACATCTTCCGGGTGTGTGAAGCTGGACATTACAGGTGCGCTACGTTCTACCGTTTGCCAAGCGTGCGGGCACCAAACACAAGCAGCAGCACCAAAATCGCTTCTACAACAATCGGCGTTTCCACACCTGCTGGCGCGCCCGCCATCACCACGCCGAGGATGCGTCCGATGAGCGCCAGACCATAGAGAAGCGCTGCGCCATAGATCGCACCGGGCCGTCCTGCAAACAGGCCAATGATGCAAAATGTTGCCGCCGCAAGGAAAAACGCCCCGACATCAGCGCGGAATGTGTTCATGCCCAGGTCCGGCAGGCTGCTGCCCAGGCCAAGCGCGACGGCGGCAGCTTCCGGGGTGAAAAAGGTTTGCAGCCCCATGGCCAGTGAGAACAGGCCCGCCAGGCCAACGGCAATACGTGCAATCCAGATCATTCACCCCCCTTACGCACGCGTGTTTTGCGTGTGCGACATGTTTTTGAGGCTGTTATTCAGCCTGCTTTCCTGTCGAATAGTATGTCAGCAGCGGCGTATTGCGAAGGGGTGGCGGGGTGGCCTCAAATGTCGTGAATTGAAATTCGTGGCCCACGCCCTCACCTTGGGTCATGAAAGTTGCCTCGACGGCTGTGCACATGCGTGGTCACATGGGGCAACCCCTCTTTAGACATACAACCCGAACAAGACAGGCAGGGAGCGCGCCATGAGCGACACAACTGAATATGTGCCACCCAAAGTGTGGACGTGGGACAAGGAAAGCGGTGGGCGGTTCGCCAATATAAACCGCCCGATTGCTGGCCCCACGCACGATAAAGAGTTGCAGGTGGGCAAGCACCCCATGCAGCTCTACTCACTGGGTACGCCCAATGGCGTGAAAGTGACGGTGATGCTTGAAGAACTGCTGGCAAAGGGTCACAGCGGAGCTGAATATGACGCATGGCTGGTGAACATTGGTGAAGGCCAGCAGTTCAGCAGCGGCTTTGTGGGGGCTAACCCCAATTCGAAGATCCCTGCGCTGATGGACCATTCAACAACGCCACCAACGCGGGTGTTTGAGTCCGGGGCGATCCTTTTGTATCTGGCTGAAAAGTTTGGCGCGTTTTTGCCGACGGATCACACCGCGCGCACCGAGTGTTTGTCGTGGCTGTTCTGGCAGATGGGCAGTGCGCCCTATCTGGGTGGCGGCTTTGGCCACTTTTATGCCTACGCCCCGATCAAGATCGAATATGCGATTGACCGTTTTGCCATGGAAGTAAAACGCCAGCTTGATGTGCTGGACCGGCATCTGGCGGACCACACATATATGGCGGGTGACGAGTACACGATTGCCGATATGGCGATCTGGCCATGGTACGGCGCTGTGGTGGCAAATGCCGCTTATGACGCTGCGGAGTTTTTGCAGACGCAAGAATATAAAAACGTCAAACGCTGGATGGATCTGGTGGGCGAACGCCCTGCCGTTCAGCGCGGGCGGATGGTCAACCGCGTGTTTGGCGCGCCTGAATCACAGTTGCATGAGCGCCACGACGCCAGCGATTTTGATACCAAGACCGCCGACAAGATTGCGGCCGCGGATTAAGCGCGCGGGTTTGCGTTGTGTACCGCTAAGGGGCCACTGGCATTTTGTGCCGTGGCCCCTTATTCGTTTTGCAGAAGAGAAAAAATCAGGAGGAATGCGCGCATGAGTGTGACGCTCGACATGGACGGCGATGTTGCCGTCATCACCATGAATGACGGCAAGGCCAACGCCGTGAACCCTACACTGCTGGAAGGGCTGGAGGCGGCGCTGGACAAGGCGGAGGCCGAAGCAAAGGCCGTTGTGCTGGCGGGTAAGCCGGGACTTTTTTCAGCGGGCTTTGACCTCAAGCTCATGCGGGGTGCGACCGGCGAAGAAGTGGCCGCGCTGGTCAATCGCGGTGGCGCGTTCGCCATGCGGCTTTACGGCGGAGAACTTCCCGTGGTGGCGGCCTGCACCGGCCACGCGATTGCCATGGGTGCGTTTTTTCTATTGTCGTGCGACACGCGTGTTGGTGCGCGTGGCGAGTTTGCGATTAGTGCAAATGAGACCACCAACGGCATGACGCTGCCGGTCTTTGGTATCGAGCTGCCCAAGGCGCGGCTTGATCCGCAACAGCTTTCGGCCGCCATCGTGCAGGCAAAAATGTATGACCCCGACGGTGCGGTCAGCGTGGGCTATCTGGATCAGGTGGTGGACGCGGAAAAGGTGGTTGAGGCTGCGTCCGGCATCGCGGCGCAACTCGCACAGCTTCCCGGCGAGGCGTATCGCAACAACAAGCGGATGCTGCGGGCGGATACGATCCGCATCATCAACAAGAGTCTTGGGGTCTAGCGTCCTTCCCTTTGAGGTTATTGCGTGATGCGTGTGACCGTGCCGTGATGCGTCCATGACAAAGGGAACACCATGACACTCGAACTCATATCGCGCGGATGTGCGTCCGCAGATCGGCCGTCGCTGCTGTTCATCCCCGGTGGCTTTCATGATGCCCGGTGTTGGGATCATCATTTTTTGCCGTGGTTTGCAGCGGAGGGCTGGGCGGCACATGCTGTGAGCCTGCGTGGGCATGGTGCCAGTCCCGGCGACCTGGCGGTTGACAAGCCGGGCCTTGATGACTTTGCGCAGGATGTTGAATCCGCCATGGCGCGCATCGGCGGGCCGGTTGTGCTCATCGGCCATTCCATGGGCGGGGTTCTGGCGCAGATGGTGCGGGCATCCAACAGGAATGTTGTGGGGGCGGTTCTGCTTGCTTCATCTCCCCTGCGTGCGTCTCTTGGCGTTGCCTGGCGGATGTTGCGTCAACACCCGATCGCGCTCATCCGTGCACAGATTTTCGGAAACATGCAGGCGGGTATGCCGGCCTTTGTTTCGTTTTTCTATGGGGATGATCTGGACCCGACCCTGAGGGCAAAATACATATCCGAATTATGCAGCGAATCTCCGCGTGCCATTGCTGAAACCTTCAAGCGTTCGCCTCCGGCGACGCCCGATCTTGATACCCGCCCGGTGCTTGTCGTGGCCGGACGTGATGACTGGTCCATCCCGATGGCCGACCATGAGTGGCTGGCGAGAACTTTCGCGGCACCCCTTACGGTTGTGCCCGGCGCTCATAACCTGATGGTGGACCCGGCGTGGGAACAAAGCGCTGAAACCATCAATGACTGGTTGGGGCGTGAGTTTCTAACCAACTGATTTTGTTTGGTTTTTATTCTTTTCCGGGTTCAATGGTCGCGGCTGTTTCGCAGGCGCGAAATGATGCTGCCAAAGTGCTATACTTCGCGCTGAACAACGCAGGGGACAGCGCTAAATGTTCAACGGCCTTAAAAAACTCGAAGACGCCATCGCGATGGCAGACAGCTACGCCGAGTGGTCGCAGGCGGCGATGGACCATGATGCCAAGACCGGTATGGACCGGTGGAAGCGCATGGATCAATCGCGCCTCTATGACCATGTGGAAATCAGGTCGCGGCTTGACAGGCTGCGCGAGCTGCGCGCGCGTCATGACAATGTGGGCCTGTTGTTTGCGCTCAACGAAGGCATCCACGGAAACATGGGCGGCATGGGAAAACCCATGCTGTATAAACGCGCGAAGTTTGGCACCAAGAAGCTGATCTGCGACTACGTGGACGAGATTGCGTCAGCAATTGAGCACCTTGCTGCTCTTGATACGGATGAAATCTCGTTTGAGGAGAAGGTCGATTTTTTCCGCCGCGCCAGTCATTGTTATGGTCGCACGGCACTGATGCTGTCGGGCGGCGGTATTCTTGGCAACTACCACATGGGCGTGGTCAAGGCGCTGATTGAGCATGATCTGTTGCCGACGGTTGTGTCCGGCTCCAGCGCCGGCTCCATTGTTGCTGCGGTGCTTGGGTCAAACAGCGATGAACAGTTGGCGCGGCTGGTGGCGGACCCCGCACTTGCGCTTGAGGCGCGGCGCGAGGCCAAGTGGTTTGATCGCGCGTTGTGGGGCAAGCACGCACAACTTGATATTCATGAAGTCGAAGAGATGATTGCGCGGCTGATCCCGGATCTGACGTTTCAGGAAGCGTTTGAGAAGACCGGGCGGCACATCAATGTCTCCATTGCGCCTGCCGAAATGCACCAGACCTCGCGGCTGCTCAATGCCATCACATCGCCGAACGTTTATGTCCGCAAGGCTGTTTTGGCCTCCAGCGCGGTACCGGGTGTTTTTCCGCCGGTCATGCTGGAAGCCAAGACCGTTCGGGGTGACAGGCAGCCCTATCTGCCGACGCGTAAATGGGTTGACGGGTCGGTGCATGACGATCTGCCGGCCAAGCGATTGATGCGGCTTTACGGCGTGAACCACTTTATTGTGTCGATGGTGAACCCGCTGGTCATTCCGTGGATCAGGGATCCCAAGACAGACACCGGGATTGTTGCGCTGATTACCCAGCAGGCGGGCAAGCTTGCCAAGGAGCTTGTGCGCAGCGGTGTGTCGATGACGCAGATGTTCACGCGCGACATGCCGCGGGTGAACTTTGTGTTGTCGATGTTTTCGTCCGTCGCGACGCAGACCTATACCGGCGACATCAATATCATTCCGACGGCCCGTATTTTTGATCCGCGTAAGCTGTTGTCGCAACCGACGCAGGACGAGATCATGTCGTTCGTCGAAGAAGGCGAGCGGGCAACCTGGCCGAAGATCGAGATGATCAGGGTTTGCACAAAGATCAGCCGGACACTTGACCGCATTCTTGTTGAATATGATGCGCTGGAAATTGAACTGGCCGCAAATGCAGCAGGCAGCACCGCTGAACGCAGCGCACGGTCAAGTTCGCGCGGCAGAATGACCAGAACCGCGCCGCGCAGTCCGCGCGGTAAGAAATCCGCCCCCGCAAGCGGGTCATCAAGCGCGTCGTCAAAGGCGCGACGCAAGATGTCTGCCACCTGACGCGCCGGGGGCTTACCCCAGCGGGCGTGCGACCGGCATGCCAGCGCTCACCATGTCCGCGTCAGTGGCGCGGAAGAACGCACGGTATCTCGTGAACGGAATGCGCGGGAAGGCGTGGTGCACGCCGTGGTAGTTCTGCTGCACATAGGCCCATGTCACCAGCGTATCCAGCCAGCCGGGAAACACGAACACGCGGGTGTTCTCAAACCGGGCGCGCGCCTTGTGCGGCGTGTGTACAAAATAATCAAACAGCAGGCCCAGCGTCATGGCGGCGAGGGCTGCAGGCGCGGCGTAGCCAAACAGCGCCAGCTTCCAGTCCACAAAAACAGCGACCAGCACCAATGCGAGCGTGGAAATCAGGGTGTCACGCAGACCGACCCAGTAGGCACGGCGCATTCTCTTGTCGTCCCAATGGCGGGCGCAATACAGGAAGTAGCCATGAAATATCGTCAGACTACGGAGCATCGTCATCAGACCGTTTGAGCCCTTCACCCAATGGTCCGGATCGTGTTCTGGGTCGTTGGTGTTGCGGTGGTGGGTCAGGTGAATGGTGCGGTGCATCTCATAGGAGTGCGACAGAAAGAACGATGACAATGTGCCGATCGCGCGGTTGATCCACACCATGTCCTTGCGGTCACCGGAAATGTTCTGGTGCACGGATTCATGCAGCGCCGTGTAGCTGAGATAGACGCTGCCATAGACCACAATTGCCACCGCCCATAGCGGCATCATGCCAAGCGCGCCCAGAGTCATGACGGTCCCGATGGCCGCCGCGGACCCCAGTGACAGAGCGATGGTCTGCCAGACCACACCGCCGACCATGGCATGGGCTGTTGTGGCCATGGCGTCGCTGTGGGGCTTCAATTCCGGCAGCATGATGTTCTCGTTTGTGTGCGGTAAATCACCGATCGAAGATGATATAGGGCCTACATTAGCTGATATATATTGCACCGCACCAGTGGTCGGCTCCGCAACTGTCGCATTTGCCATATGTCCCTTCTTTTCTGACATAAAAATGTCCGGGAAGATATCTGCGTCGTCGTTTTCACATCCGGCCGGGATCACGGTTTGCTGCTTTCAGGGCGGGTGGGTATGGATAGGATGAAAAAATTACATAAAACGATTCAGGAGAGTGACGATGGCCGACACAATTGAAGCCCCCCGTTTTTCAGCCGATCTTTCAGGCCGTGTGGCGCTGGTGACAGGCACAACATCCGGTCTTGGAAAACGCTTTGCCCATGTGCTGGCGCAGTCGGGCGCGAAGGTGGTGCTGACCGGGCGGCGGGTGGAGCGTCTGGAAGAAGTCAGGAAGCAGATTGAAGGCATGGGCGGTACGGCCATTGCCCTGCCGCTGGATATGACGGATGCGGACAATATCAAACAGGTGGTGGCGGAGGCTGAAGCGCAGTTCGGCACGATTGATATTCTCATCAACAATGCCGGCGTCCCGGATGCGCAGCGTGCACACAAGATGGAAGTTGAGCTGATCGACCGGGTGATCGATACCAATCTGCGCGGGCCATACATTCTGGCGGCGGAAGTTGCCAGGCGGCTGATCGCCGCCGAGAAGCCCGGACGCATCGTCAATATCGCCTCCGTGGCGGCATACCGTTATGACGGCAACGGGGCGGCGCTGTACTCGATCACCAAGCGCGCCATCGCGCGGATGTCGGAGGCGCTGGCTGTTGAGTGGGCGCGCTACAACATCAACGTCAACGGCATTGCGCCCGGTGCCTTCATGACCGAGATGCTGGAGGGAATGCTGGAACGCATGGGCGATTTCTCAAAGCATTTTCCGCGCAAGCGTATCTGCACCGCAGAGCAGATGGATTCAACGCTGCTGTTTCTCGTGTCGCCGTCATCGGAGGCTGTAACCGGCACCGTTATCACGGTTGATGATGGTCAGGGGGGCCGCTAGATGACGGACGCTGACATCAATCAGGATCAAAAAGAGTTCTGGAACGGACAGGGCGGGTCAAGCTGGGTTTCGGGACAGGAAGAGATGGATCGGTTTCTTGCTCCGTTCACTGAGCAGTTGATGGTTCATGCAGCGCCTGCTGATGGTCAACGCGTGCTTGATATCGGCTGCGGCACCGGCGATACGTCCCTTCGGGCTGCCAGTGCTGTTGGCGCGGCGGGTGCTGTACATGGCGTTGATATTTCGCAACCGATGCTGGAGCTGGCCCGCACGCGCGCCAAAGACGCAAGGGCGGCTCACGCAACGTTTGCGCTTGGGGATGCCCAGACGGATACGCTGGGAGATGCCGCCGATCTTGTGATCTCGCGCTTTGGGGTGATGTTCTTTGAGCAGCCAGTCGCGGCCTTCAAAAACATTCATGCGCACACAAAGCCGGGCGGGCGGATGGTGTTTGTCTGCTGGCAACCGGTGCGTGAGAACGAGTGGGTGCATATCGGCCTGGGTATTGCCAAGAAGCATGTGGCGTTTCCGCCGCCCCCGGACCCGCATGCGCCGGGGCCGTTTGCGTTTGCCGATATTGAGCGAACGCTCGGCATTCTGGGGGATGCCGGATGGTCCAACGCCAGCGCGGAGCCGTTTGCGGCCAAGCTCAATCAGGGAAGCTCCGCACAGGCCGCGGCTGAAAGCCTGATGCTGCGCGGACCTATCTCGCGGGTGATGATGGACAAGACCGACGCTGAAAAAGCCGCCGTGATGTCAGATCTGACAGATGCCATGACAGCAAAAATCACAGATGGACAGGTGATGCTTGGTGCAGGCGTCTGGATTGTATCGGCCACTGCTTAGCGGTTGCGCGCGACCTATGCGGGTTTGGGCGTGATCGCCAGTGCCCACGCGGGGTCCGCGTCGGTCTTGGGCGGCAGGGTCAATGCAATACCGCCTGCTTCGCTGCTCCACGCGACGGCGCCATGGCCCAACAGCTCGATGCGGGCTGTTTCGGCCACGGCAATGTCAGCAATGCGCACGCGCTCAGGCCGGGTTGCTGAAAGCGCGTGGGCAAACAGCGTGCTGTCGGTGCAGGTAAAGCGAAGCTCTATGGTTTCACTTTCCGTCACCGCCGCGCCGTGTGCTTTGCCCCACGGTCGTGTGCCATAGACTGCATCTGCGTTGCGGTTGATCCAGGCACCGAATGCATCAAGGCGTTTGGTCTGCTCCGGCGGAATCGTCCCGTCGTCGCCACGCGGGCCGACATTGAGCAGCAGGTTGCCGTTCTTTGATACGGCATCTGCAAACCCATGCACGATTTCTGCCGTCGTCAGATAGTCTGCGTCCGTATCATTGCGGTTGAAGCCGAAGGAATGGCTCATGCCGCGTGTGGCTTCCCACTTGCCCGGCGAAATGTCGTCAAAGGTTGCGTATTCGGGTGTGCGAAAATCATAGTGGGGCGGCTTGGGCGGCGTAATGCCTTTTTGCGGTGCATCCGACATCATGCGCTTGCGCACTGCGCGGTCAAAACTGCGCCGCACTGGAGGCAGCCGCATAAGGTTTGATTTCCATGAGACGGGCATCCAGCGATCATTCACAACGCCATCGGCAATCTCGTTGTAGTAGTCGGCAAAAAGCTGCATCTGCGGCTTGAGCGGTGTTGGCCACGAAATGTCATTCCACAGAATGGACGGCTCATAGCGGTCTATGAGTTCGCGCATCTGCGCCACGGCATAGGCGGGGTATTTTCCGCGCGGCACGGAGGCGATGAAGTCCCCCAGAGTGCGCAGCGGTTTGGGGTTGAAGGTCCAGTCGATGCCGCCTGAGTAATACAACCCATAGCGCATACCGCGCGCCCGCACGGCCTCGCCCAGCTCGCCCACAATGTCGCGTTTTGAAAACCAGTTGTCGCGCTTCGGGTTTCTTACATTCGATGGCCACAGGCAAAACCCGTCGTGGTGTTTTGTAACTAGCACTACATATCGGGCGCCTGCGCGGGCAAACTGGTCTGCCCAGGCGTCGGGATTCCATTGCTCAACGGTTTCAAGAAACGGATCGCGAAAGTCTGCGTAAGGCCGGTTGTCATAGGTCTCTGCATGAAACCGGGCGGATGGTGTGCCGGGGACTTTGATTGCGTTTTCGTACCACTCCGTGTACGGCGTCATGGCCACGGCTTTGTCGTAGTGATCGCGAAAGATATCGCCGATGCTGCCGCTTGATCCGGCAAAGCCTGGAATGGCCCACATGCCCCAGTGAATGAAGATGCCGAACTTTGCATCGTCATACCATTTGGGAACCCGATGAGCGTTTAGCGAAGCAAGGTTTGGATCATAGGTCATAAGGCGTAGTATGGCAGCGGTCGGATATTTGCCAAGATGCCCACATATGCCGATTGACCAGATTATCCGGCACGCAGCAGTAACAGACATGACAAATACACGGCTGAGAACAGCGCAGGAGCGTCGCGCGGACATTCAGGCGAACGCTGCCGAACTTGGCATTGATGATGCGTTTATCGATGAATTGGTTGAGACGTTTTACGGACGTATCCGTGCCGATGCGACGCTGGGGCCTATCTTTGAAAACGCCATTGGCGATACGTGGGCACCGCATCTGGCGACCATGAAGGATTTCTGGGCGTCGGTGGCGCTCAATGCCGGTCGCTATTCCGGTAAGCCCGTGCCTGCGCACATGAAGCACCCGCAAATCGAGCGCGCGCATTTTGCCATTTGGCTGGGGCTGTTTCGCCAAACGCTTGAAGACATCTCGCCTTCAGCGCAGACCGTTGCCTACTTCATGGAGCGCGCGGAGCGAATTGCCGCGAGTTTGCAGCTTGCGCTGTTTGGGGTGCCGGGGCTGCCGCCCCGGACTACGGCCTAGAGCCCACCCAGGTCGCATCCGCGTTCTTCGAGAATCGGTTTCAGCTCGCGGTAGGCGGGCATGTTTTTGTGCAGCGGGATCGACGGGTGCAGGTGGTGGATGATGTGATACTCCATCCCCATGGCGGCGATGTTGCCGAACGGATACTTGAAGGCGCGCGTATCCCTGTAGCGGCCTTTCAACTCGCCGGGGTGGTGGGGTGCCCAACTCAACAGGAGCTGGATGTATGTCACGCCGATGTGGCGCGGCAGCCACCACAGCAGCAGTGCTTCAAGAGCAAAGCCACTCCACGCCATCACCGCCAGAATGATCCAGAACGCCAGTGACTGGATGAGGGCTTCGATGCGGGCTCTGTCTGCCGCCTTGCCGCCAATCCTGTCGAGGGTGCGGGCATAGGCGGCGTTGCCACCACCGCTGGTGCGGTCGATCCGCGCCATGACGGATGTGCGGATTGCGTCCCACCAGCCTTTGGCGGTCACGCCATAATCCGGGTCCAGTTCCGGGTTGTTGGTGTGGGCGTGGTGCTCAAGGTGGGTGAGGCGTGCCGTCCGGTACGGCAGCACCATGGGAATGGTTGAGACATACCCCACCAGTTCGTTGAGCCAGCGAAGCCGCGTGCCGGGGCGGGCGATGTTGTTGTGCTGCGCTTCGTGCGACGGCAGGTAACACACGGTGACGCACAGTGTGGCGATAATGAAGCCAGCCCATAGCGGCAGCGCGCCCGTCATCACCAGCGGCCAGAGAGACAGCCACACCGCGACATTGCCAATGCCCCACGCAACAATGCGCCAGGGTGTGCCGCCGGTGTATTTCTTGGCGATGGCGTATTCAAGGGTGCGCAGTTCTGCGTCCCGCTCTTTGGTGAGACTAGGGGTATTCATATCCATCTCCCGCGCAGCAGGGCGTAGCTGCCCCAACTCAGGCCAATGATGAGGCCCACATAAATGGAGGGCATACCGAACGGCTGGATGATGCCTGCAAGCGTCATCAGCTCTGCGCTGACCGGTGCCAGAAACGCCAGGCCAAAAAGGATGGGGCCTATCCTGAAGAGGAACTGAAGCCCTGCGAGGAGCATGTTTTTCATATCTGCGATCTTGCTGATTATCGGCTGACGGGACTGCCTGCCTGCAGAATGTGGGTGAAGTTCTTTGCCGGGTCGGCAAGCACGTTGATGTCGTCCAGCGGGTTGGCATTGGCGATCACAATGTCACCGGCAGCACCCGGCGCGATGACACCGGCCTTACCTTCAAGGCGCATGATCTGAGGGTTCACAACATACATGGCATGGAGAATGTCGGCAGGTGTCAGGGCCTGCGCGCGGATGGTGAACTCACGGTTCTGCATCCCCTGTGTTTCGCCGATGAGGTCGGTGCCAAAGCCCATGGTGACACCGGCGGCCTTGGCAATTTCAAGGGATGCAATGCCTGCGTCGGCCACCACCTTGTTTTTGTCGATGTTGGTTTGCGGCAGGCCAAGTTGTTTGCCGACTTCCTGCATCGCAATGTAAGTGACGAGGGTTGGTACCAGAACCGCATTCGCCTTTGCCATTTTCGCTGCAGCGTCTGCGTCCAGCAGATTGCCGTGCTCAATGGTGTGCACACCGTTTTCCACTGCCATGGAAATGGATTGCGGGCTGTAGGCGTGGGCGGCCACATAGGTATGGCGATGCTCCGCCTCCTGAACAACGGTGCGGATCTCTTCGGGAGTGTACTGGATCGAGTCCAGTGGATCGGAAGGTGTCGCCACACCGCCGGAGACGTGAATTTTTATGAAGTCCACCCCGTCGCGCAGGTTGTGCCGCGCGGCCTTTCGCACGGCCTCCACACCATCTGCCACAATGCCAAATGCTGTGTGACGCATTTCGCAGGCACAGGTTGGCACCGGGCGCGGGCCGCCTTCAGCATCCGCATGGCCGCCGGTTTGCGACAACATGCGGCCAGCATGGAAAATGCGTGGGCCGGGAATGGCGCCGGTGCGGATGGCGCGCATCAGGCCGGATACATCGCCGCCAATGTCGCGCACTGTTGTAAAGCCGCGCGCCAGGGTTTCGCGGGCGAGGCGGGTCATGGCAATGCCGTATTCAACTTCGGTCCAGGACGCCAGCTTGCTGAAATCCAGCGTGGCCAGGCGAAAATGCACGTGAGCATCAATCAGGCCGGGCAATACGAAGCCGCCTTTGGCATCAATGTCGTGGTCGGCGCCGGTGCCGGGTGTGCCGCCAACCTCTACGATGACGCCGTCCTCGATGGTGACGGTTTGGGCTTCACCCATTTTCATGGTGGCTGTATCGAGGATGTGACCGTTGCGGATGACTGTTTTCATTGGTTTCAGGTTTCTTTTCTTCTCTGGGCTTCTTCGGCCATTGTTTCTGTGTGCGTTTGCGCCAAGTCTAACCTAAACAAAGCGGAAAACCCCACCCATGTCCTCAACACTTGAAACCCTCACCACCGCATATGAGCGCGATGGTGATGCGACGATTTTTACCATCACTGACGACTGGTTGCAGGGGCGTGCGGCCTTTGGCGGGCTGGTGGCGGCGCTTGGACTGATGGCGGCGCGGCATCTGGCCGCTCCCGACCGTCGGCTGCGGGCATTGCAGACGACGTTTGTGCGCCCGTCGCAACCGGGGCCGTTGCGGTTTGAAGCCTCCATGGAGCGCGATGGCCGCAACCTGACGCAGATCCGCGCCATCGGGTTTCAGGATGGTGAGCGGGTTGCAACGACGCGGGCGATCTTCGGTTTGCCGCTGGATACGGTTGACCGGGTGCCGCCGCCTGTGTGGCCGGACGCGCCCGCACCGGACATGATCGAGGCCGCGCCCTATATTGACGGTCTGATGCCAAAATTTTTGCAGCATTTCGAGTTTCGCTGGGTGCGCGGGGCGGTTCCCTATTCAGGCTCCACCGAAACCGACAGTCTGACCTGGCTGCGCGCCCGCGACGGGCAGATCGGCCCTGAGGCGCTCAGCGTGTTGTTTTCCGACGCCATTCCCTCTCCTGCCATCGGCGTAATGCCGGGCATGGCCAAGTCCAGCACGGTGGCGTGGTCGGTGTCGCTGTTCGAGCCGCCAGCGCCGGTTGATGAAGGCGGCTGGTGGCTTATTCACACGCGGTTGACGTCTTTGCGTGACGGCTATGGTCATCATGTCACAACATTATGGACCCCTGAAGGGCAGGCTGCTGCCGTCAGCGAACAGACGCTGGCCGTTTATCCGTAAGCGGAGCATTGATGCAAAAGATACCAGACAAGAAGTGGCTGCTTGAGCGTGTGGGGGGCGCGCGTGATGCGTGGCGTAATTCCGTGCGCCCTGCCCGGATTGAGCCTGTGGCGGCGGGTGAGGAATCGGTATGGGACTATCCGCGTCCGCCGCAGGTGCGCGGCGCACTTGGTCCGGTGCGTGTGGAACATGCAGGTCAGGTAATAGCAAAAAGCGATCGGGCGTTGCGGGTTGTCGAAACAGCTGGTGCGCCGGTGTATTTCGTGCCGCGTGATGATGTGGCTGACGGCGTGTTGCGTGAAACCGATTATGTAACCGTGTGCGAATGGAAGGGGGCGGCGGTTCATTATGATCTGGTGCTGCCTGGTGTGCGCGTGGAGCACGCAGCATTCGCCTACCCTGAGCCGCTGGACGATCTGGACGCAAACATGGCGCGCATTGCCGGGTGGGTTGCGTTTTATCCCGCGCGGGTGGATGCGTGTTTTGTCGGATCTGAGAAGGTCGTGCCGCAGCCCGGCGGCTATTATGCAGGCTGGGTCACGCGCGCCATCAAGGGCCCGATCAAGGGCGGGCCGGGGTCGCAAAACTGGTAACGCGACCGAAGTGTTTGCTCAGGCGGCCGGTTTTATCGGGATGCGCAAATAATTGGTGCCGTTGGGTGATGCGGGCGGCAGGTGCCCTGCGCGGATGTTGACCTGAACGGACGGCAGCAGCAATGCCGGTGCTGCCAGGGACTTGTCGCGGGTGTGCCGCATCCGCACAAAATCTGCCTGCGCGACGCCATCATGCACATGCACGTTGCCGGTCCGTTGAGCTGCCACCGTGGTTTCCCATGCGTGGATATCGCGCCCGTCTGCGGGCAGGTAGTCATGGCACACGAACAGCCGCGTTTCCGGCGGCAGTGCCAGCAGTTTGTGAATTGACTGGTACAGCGTGCCGGCATCGCCGCCTGGAAAATCCGCCCGCGCGGTGCCGTAGTCCGGCATGAACAGCGTATCACCGACAAATACCGCGTCGCCGATCTGGTAGGACACGCAGGCCGGCGTATGGCCGGGGGTGTGAATGACCCTTGCTGTCAGAGTGCCGATGTCAAACGTTTCACCGTCCGTGAACAGACGATCAAACTCAGCTCCTGATCTGCTGACGTCGGTTGCGTCAAACACCGTGCTGAAAATCTGCTGCACATCGGTGATGTGCTCGCCGATGGCAACCGGCGCGCCTGTTTTGGATTTTATGAATGGCGCGGCAGACAGATGATCCGCATGGGCATGGGTCTCAAGAATCCACCTGATGGTCAGGCCGCGGGCAGCGGCTGCATCCAGAATGGCCTGTGCGCCGGACTTCGTGAAGGTGCCGCTGGCGTGGTCGTAGTTAAGAACCGGGTCGATGATGGCGGCCGCTGGCCCGCCTGGTTCAGACACCAGATAACTCACCGTATTGGTATCAGCGTCAAAGAAGCCCTGCACATCGGCGCGCATGGTCATGTCTGCTCTCCTCGGTATGGCTGTCATGTTGCTTGACATATATATTATAACTCTCTAAATTAGCAATAACTAATATATAGGATGTTCCGTGATCGACACACCCAAAACGCCTGCCGATAACCGGGCACAGGACATGGCTGAAAACGCTGCCGAAGCAGCAGCCTTTCTCAAGACCCTGTCGAACGAAAAGCGATTGCTGGTGTTGTGCCGGCTGATCGAAATCGGCGAAGCGTCTGTCGGCGCGCTTGCGGGCGATGTGGGGCTGTCGCAGTCAGCGTTGTCGCAGCACCTTGCCTTGTTGCGTGACGATGGCCTGGTGGGCACCCGCCGCGATGGCCAGACGGTTTTCTACCGCATCAGTGACGCACGCGTGGAGCAACTGGTGATGGTGCTGCACGACATTTTCTGTCCGCCCGATGCGGCAGACACCTCTTCAGGCCGCCCCCCTTCTTCAGGCCGGCCCCCCTACTTCAAGCCATAAAGGACGACCGTCATGACACTTCATCCCCTTACCCCGCAGGATGCGCAGCAGCGCATTGCCAGGGGCACCCGCCTCATTGATGTGCGCGAGCGCGACGAGCATCTGCGCGAGCGGATCGCAGGAGCCAGGTGCGTGCCTGCTTCCGCCTTGCCGCAGCAGCTTGATACCGAAGGCGACGACATCATTTTTCATTGCCGGTCCGGGGCGCGGACCCAGGCTCACGCGGCTGCCCTCGCCGCCAGCACGGCGGGCAAGGCATATGTGCTTGAAGGCGGGCTGGATGCCTGGAAGAAGGCGGGGCTTGCCGTGGAGCGCACGCCCGGGGCACCGCTTGAAATCATGCGGCAGGTGCAGATGACCGCTGGCGGCCTTGTGCTGTTGGGCGTGATGCTTGGGTATTTCGTATCGCCGGGCTTCCTGGCTCTGTCCGGGTTTGTCGGGGCCGGGCTGTTTTTTGCCGGGGCATCGGGGTGGTGCGGCATGGCGCGGCTTTTGGCGTTGATGCCGTGGAACCGGATGCCGCGTGCCGGCAGTTCCGCGTCCGACCGGATGGCGGTCTAGTGGAGGCCTTTCTGGCGGACCCGACCATGCTGGTGCTCGCGGGCGGCGTGGGTGTGCTGGTGGGGTTCATTCTTGGTCTGGTGGGCGGCGGCGGATCGATCCTTGCCGTTCCGCTGCTGCTTTACGTTGTCGGTGTGGCCAGCCCGCACATTGCTATCGGCACGGCGGCGGTGGGTGTTGCTGCGAATGCCGCTTCGGGGCTGGTGGCCCATGCGCGGGCAGGCACTGTGAAGTGGCGCTGCGCAATGGTGTTCAGCCTGTCGGGCATTGTGGGTGCGTATGCCGGGTCAAGTCTTGGTAAAGCCATTGACGGCGACGCGTTGCTTGCAGCGTTTGGCGCGGCAATGATCCTGATTGGCATCTGGACGCTGGTACCAAAAACGCGTGAGGAACAACCCGATGTCCGGCTGACGCTGGACACGGCACGCGAGCTGCTGCCCCGTCTGGTGCCGTTTGGGTTGGGGGCCGGGACGGGCGCAGGTTTTTTCGGGATCGGTGGCGGTTTCCTGATCGCGCCGGGGCTGATGGCGGCCACGCGGATGCCGCTCTCGGTTGCCGTTGGCACATCGCTTGTTGCAGTGCTGGCGTTTGGCGCCACAACCGCTGCAAACTATGGCGTGTCCGGCCTCGTGGACTGGCCGGTCGCGTTTGCGATGATCACGGGCGGGGTGGTCGGCGGCTTTGCTGGGCAGCGCACGTCGCGTGCATTGGGGCGCAGGGGCAATGTGCTGGGAACGGTCTTTGCCAGCGTGGTAATGGGCGTCGGCGCGCTCATCATCTGGCAGGCAGTGTAATTAAAAAGGCCCGGCGACACACCGCCGGGCCTTTTTGTTGACTGTGTTTTTGCGCCTAAAGGGCGTGCAGTTTCACCGGCAACGACGCATATCCCTTCACGAAGTTGGATTTGGTGAGCACGGGTGCGCCCGTCACTTCAATACGTGAAAAGCGCTTGAGCACTTCTTCCCACAGGATGCGCAGTTGCAGCTCGCCGATGCGGTTGCCCATGCAGCGGTGAATGCCAAAGCCGAACGATAGATGCCGACGGGCGTTCTTGCGGTCAATCCGGATGACGTCGGGATCATCAAAAATGGCTGTGTCGCGGTTGCCTGACGCATACCACATCACCACCTTGTCGCCCTTGCGGATCTGTTTGCCGCCCAGCACGGCGTCTTCAAGGGCGGTGCGGCGCATGTGGGCCAGCGGCGTCTGCCAGCGGATCAGTTCCGCGACGGCGTTGTCGATCAGCGAGGGGTCGGCCACCATCTTTGCCCATTGATCCGGGAACTGACTAAAGCCGTACACGCCACCGGACATAGAGTTGCGGGTGGTGTCGTTGCCGCCGACAATCAGTAGCGATAGCGTTCCCATGAACTCTTCGGGCGACATTTCCGCGGTCGCCGGGTGGTGGCTCATCATGGTCAGCAGGTCGATGCCGTCCGGGTTGGCGAGGCGGCTTTGCTTGAGGGCCATGAAGTATCCGGCCATCTCGTTCAGCTCAGCGATGCGGGCTTCCTGACTTTCGACAATGGGCGACCCCGGCTCTGCCGTGATGACATCAGACCACCGGGTGAGCTTGTGACGTTCCTCGAAGGGAAAGTCGAACAGGGTCGCCAGCATCTGCGTGGTCAGCTCGATGGAGACTGTTGGCACCCAGTCGAACTCTTCGCCCACGGGCAGGCTGTCCAGCAGGTTGCTGGTGCGCTCGCGGATGATGGTGCCGAAGTGCTGCAGATTGTTCGGGTTGGTGATGCCGTTCACAGCCTTGCGGTGTTCGTCGTGCTTTGGCTGGTCCATCGAGATGAAGCTGACGGCCTTGAAGTCCCGCTCGGGATCAATGGTGATGCGGTCATCAATGACGATGCCGCCATGGTCTGCTTCTGATGAATAAACGTGATTGTTGGTGTCTACCGCCATAATATCGTCGTAGCGCGTCACCGACCAGTACGGGCCATATTCGCTTTCCGCGCAGTAGTGCACCGGGTCCTGCGCGCGCATCTGTTCGAAGATCGGAAAATAAAGGTTGCGATCCCACAGATCGGGGTCGGCGATGTTGGTCTTGCTGGTGAGCGGTGCGGGTGCACCTGCGTCACTTGATACAGCCTGGCTCATGGTGGGGTCCCTCCCAAGGGGTGTGTGGCGGTCTTTCAGTCTGCCGAGCGCGTTGATCGCGCCTGTTATTGCGTAGCCTAACTCCGCGTTTGTGGCGGATGCAAGAATAAACAGCGGCGCGCCCGTTCGCCCAAAAAATGTGCAAACCTTCCGCGTCCCCTATTCTGCCCACCAAACATGCAAAAATTGAAACTCGCTGGCGAAGATGCTAGGAATACTGCCGTGACAAAGACAGGACAGAAGAAAAAGCCATCTGCCTCGCCGCGCCCCCGGAGCGGTGCCGTGGCGGCTCCCGACGTGCCCAGCCTGATGGCGGATTACGATGCGGGCGATTTTTACTGCGAATTGACCGGCGCGGTTGATGAGCCGGCCAGGTTTGCAACGCCGGTCCGAAAACTGCTGGATCCGCTGGACATGCGCGAACTGCGCAGGCGGGCGCGCGAAGCAGAGCGCGAGCTTTTCAATTCAGGCATTACGTTCACGGTCTATACGAAAAAAAATGTGATCGACCGGGTGTTGCCGTTCGACATCATTCCGCGCGTCATCTCAAAAGGGGACTGGGCGAAAGTTGAAACCGGCGTGCAGCAGCGCGTCAAAACCATCAACAAGTTCCTGCATGACATTTATCATGAGCAGCGTTGCATCAAGGACGGTGTGGTGCCCGCGTCATTGGTGGAAGGCAACGAGAACTTCCGCGACGTAATGAAGGGTGTGGATCTGCCCTACGGCACTTACGCGCATATTTGCGGCGTCGATCTGGTGCGCGATGGCCAGGGCGATTTTCGCGTGCTTGAAGACAATGCGCGCACGCCGTCAGGTGTTTCGTATGTGATCGAGAACCGCCATTTGATGCAGCGGGCGTTTCCCGACCTGATGCGCAACATTGGTCTGCGGCATGTCTCCAACTACGGGCAGATGCTGCACGAAAAGCTGGCCGAGGTGGCGCCCGCCAATGTGCGCGACCCGCAGGTGGTGGTGCTGACGCCGGGCGTTTATAACTCGGCGTTTTTCGAGCACGTATTTTTAAGCCGCGAGATGGGGGTGCCGCTGGTTGAAGGCCGCGATCTCGTGGTGCGTGATGACAAAGTCTTTATGCAGACAATCAAGGGCCTTGAGCCGGTTCACGTCATCTATCGTCGCATCGACGATGATTTTCTTGACCCCGAAACCTTCAACCCCGAAAGCGCGCTGGGTGTGCCCGGCATCATGCGCAGCTACCTCAAGGGCAATGTGGCGCTGGCCAATGCGGTGGGCACCGGCGTTGCCGACGACAAGGCGGTGTATGCCTACATGCCCCGGCTGATTGAATATTATCTGGGCGAAAAGCCCGCGCTCGATAATGTGGATACGTATATCTGCAGCGAGCCTGAGGGCCTTGAATACACGCTGGATAATCTTGAGAACCTGGTGGTCAAGCCCGTTGGCGGGTCGGGCGGCTATGGGGTGGTGATCGGGCCACGTGCCTCCAAGCGCGAGATCGCGCGCACCCGAAAACTCATCAAGGACGACCCTGATAATTTCATCTCGCAACCGATGATAAATCTCTCCGTCAGCCCGACGTTGATGCCACGCGGGGTTGAGCCGCGACATGTGGACCTGCGGCCGTTTGCTGTCACCGGCAAGAACACCTGGGTATTGCCTGGAGGGCTGACGCGCGTTGCGCTCAAAAAAGGGTCGCTGGTGGTGAACTCGTCGCAGGGTGGCGGCTCCAAAGATACATGGGTGCTTGAATGACAAGCCTGCTTTCACGCCACGCAGAAAATATCTATTGGCTGGCGCGCTATATCGAGCGGTGTGAAAATCTTGCGCGTATGCTGGACGTCAACGAAACCTTCTCGCGCAATGCGCTGGGCGAACAAAACTGGGCTGCCGTGCTGGAAATCTTTTCAGACACGGCGCTGTTCGCCAAACTGCACAGCGACACCAGCGCCACAACCGATGCCGTCATTCATTTTTATACGCTGGATACGAACAATCCCAATTCCATCGTGTCGCAACTCAAGGCCGTGAGGGAAAATGCCCGCGCCCTGCGTCCGCTGATTTCCACCGAGATGTGGACGCACATCAACACGTTCCACGGCAAGGTGGCGGGCAAGCGGCGGGCGGATGTGAATGAAGCCAAACTCTCAACGTTCTGCGCCATGGTGAAGGAGGGGTGCCAGACGCACACCGGCATCACCGAAGGCACGTTTATGCGTGATGAGGCCTGGTACATTTATGAAGTGGGTCGGGCACTGGAGCGTGCTGACCAGACGACGCGGCTGCTTGATGTGAAATACCACCTGCTGCTGCCGTCGGTTGAAGATGTGGGGTCGCGCCTTGATGTCAGCCAGTGGAACGCGCTGCTGCGTTCGGCGGCGGGGTATCATGCGTTTCGCCGGGCGCACCCCCAGGAAATGACCCCTGCACTTGTCGCTGCGTTCATGCTGTTCGACAAGTATTTTGCGCGCTCGGTGCGCGCGTGCCTGGTGCGGCTGGTGCAGGTGCTTGAGGGGTTGGAATCAACCTATCAGGTTGCGCCCAGCACCAAGACCCGCAAGCAGTTACGGCATCTCATCAAGACGCTGGAGAACGAGTCCATCGAAGAAGTGATGGAGCAGGGTCTGCATGAGTTTCTGGATTCCATTCAGGATGAGCTCATTCGCGTCAGTGACGAGTTCGCGCTGAGTTTCTTCCCCGAAGCGGCCTGACCGGCATCCAAAAAGACAACGCCTTTGACTGTTGAGTGATCTATAAGGGTTGCGCGCCGGTGCCGTTCCCGCCTTTTGGCCGGAGTGGTGCGCGCCTGTGTTTCGGGCTGAACCATAGAAAGTAGTCTGCCGTGGCGGCATTTTTGAACAATCCCACATCAGATGTGCAGGACGCAGCACAGCTTCTGCGCAGCTACCATCCAATTGATGGCACGGTGGACGAGATGCTGGACGCCAGCGGCCAGATCCGCCCGCACTGGCGCGGCATCATCGACGGGCTGGCGCAGCTTGGTCCGCAGATGCGTAGCTGGCGATGGGATACGGCCCGCAAGCTGATCCGCGAAAACGGCATCACATATAATATCTACGGTGATCCGCAGGGGCTGCGGCGACCCTGGGGGCTGGATTTCATTCCGCTTGTGCTCAGCGCGCAGGAATGGACGGGCATTGAAGCCGGGCTCAAGCAGCGCGCGCGACTGCTGAATGCAATAGCGCGCGATGTGTACGGCGAGCAGCGGCTCATCAAGGAGGGTGTGCTGCCCGCCAGCCTGATGCTGGGCAACCCGCATTTTCTGCGTCCGATGCATGGCATTGCGGTGCCCAACGATACGTTCCTGCATTTTTATGCGGTTGATCTGGCGCGCGGGCCGGATGGGCGCTGGTGGGTGCTGGCAGACCGCACCCAGGCCCCTTCGGGCGCGGGCTATGCGATTGAAAACCGCATCATCATGTCGCGGTCGCTGCCGGAGATTTTTGAAAAGGCGCAGGTGCACAAGCTGGCGTCATTCTTTGGCCATTGGCGCGACAACCTGATGTCGATGATGGCCCGCGACGATGGCCGCGCCGTGTTGCTGACGCCTGGCCCCTACAATGAAACCTATTTTGAGCATGTTTATCTTGCGCGCTATCTGGGGCTGACGCTTGTTGAAGGCGACGACCTGACGGTGCGCGACGATGTGCTCTATCTCAAGACGCTGGATGGCCTCAAGCGGGTGGACATGGTGTTGCGGCGCGTGGATGCCGAGTTCTGTGATCCGCTGGAGCTGCGCGGCGATTCGGCGCTGGGTGTGCCGGGCATGGTGCGTGCCGTGCGCGCGGGCAACCTTGTGGTTGCCAATGCGCTTGGCTCCGGCGTTCTGGAAACCCAGGCGCTGCACGCGTTCATGCCGGCAGTGGCCAAACACTTTGAGGGCAGCGACCTGCTGTTGCCGGACATTGCCACCTGGTGGTGTGGCGATGACGCCGCCCGCCAGCACGTGGTTGCCAATCTGGATACGCTGGCGATCCGTGAAGCCACCAACACGCACAGGGTGATGGCACCTGCCGCATCGGGCACCGCCGGCAGCCAGATTGATGCGGAGGCACGCTCTCACCTGTTGCGCGCCATGCAGCTTCGCGGTGCTGACTATGTGGCGCAGGAACTGGTCACGTTGTCGTCATCGCCGGTGCTTGAAGACGATGAATTGAAGGCACGGCCGGTGTCACTGCGCTGCTATGTAGCGGCCGTCGGCAACGACTATGTGGTGATGCCCGGCGGTATGGCGCGTTTCTCAACGTCGCGTGACCCGCACGCAATCTCCATGCAGTCCGGCGATGGCTCGAAAGATGCCTGGGTTCTGAGCGACAAGCCGGTGTCGTCTTTCTCCATGCTGCCCAACGCTGACCGGGCGGTGTCGTCGCGGCGGGCGGGCGGCGACATGCCAAGTCGTGCGGCTGACAATCTGTATTGGCTGGGGCGCTATCAGGAGCGGGCGGATGCCACGCTGCGGCTGTTGCGCGCCTGCGTCATGCGGCTGGCGGAACCTGAAGCCTATCCCGGCGGAAGCGCTGCATTGTCGCGGCTGGCGGTGCTGCTACATGCACGAACCGATTATGAAATTGACGCCGAGGAGGGGGCTGGTCCGCTTGAAGTGCTGCTTGAAAGGCTGAATGCACTGTTGACCGACAGTGCGTTGACCAACAGTTTTCCCGGCGCTATCGAGAATGTTCAGCGTACGGCTTATCTGGTGCGCGACCGGCTGTCGATGGACTCGTTTCGTATCATCACTGAGTTTTCGCCGTCGATCCCGCCGTTGTCGCGCGCCATTGCCTTCGATACAACGCCGATGCTTGCCACCCTCAACCAGAACCTCACAGTGGTTGCGGCGCTGGCGGGCCTGCAGGCCGAAAACTCCACACGCGGACCTGCCTGGTTGTTCATGGATATGGGCAAGCGCATTGAGCGCGCGCGGACGATCATTTCCATGCTGCATACGCTGGTGGTGGATGGTGAGCCGGCGTTCAACGGCTCGCTGGCATTGCTGCTTGAGCTTGCCGACAGCTTCATGACTTACCGCACGCGCTATCTGGCGGCACCGCAACTGGCGCCGATGCTTGACCTGGTGCTGCTGGATGAAACCAACCCGCGCTCGCTGGCCTATCAGGTGCAGGCGTTGGCAACCAGTGTCTCGCGGCTGCCAAAGCCGCCACATGACGGTGGTCTGCCGCAGGACCAGCGTGTGCTGACAGCGCTTGGAGCCGACATTCGCCTTGCGCAGCTTGATGAGGTGTGTGCGGTTGATTCAAAAGGTCACCGCGATCAGCTTGACGCCATGCTGACGCGCATGGACGGCCAGATCAATGACCTGTCTGACGCGATCAGCCGCATTTACTTTGCGCACGCGGCGTCGCAGCGCATATCGTTTGCGCCGCGTGCGCAGGCTTCGTTGTCACTGGCTGAACCTGCCGTGTTGCCTGAACCGGGTCAGGCGTTGGGGCCGGCATCCGGATCGGGGCGGGTGCTATGATAACCAAACGCTACCGCATCTCGCACAGCACAACATTCACCTACTCGTCGCCGGTCACTGTTTCGCAACAGATCGTGCATCTGATGCCGCGTGAGACGCAGACACAAACATGTCTGCAGTTTTCCATGTCCGTGGCTCCCCAGGCGGTACACAACGAAGTTGGTGAGGATTTCTTCGGCAACCCGGTGCGCTATCTCACCCTGACGGACGACCATACGCTGCTGCTTATTCTGGCGGTCAGCGAGGTTGAAGTGCGAACCCGCGACCTGCCGGACCCTGCTTCCACAATGCCGTGGGAACAGGTGCATGGCTTTTTGGCCAATGATCCAACGGATGTGTCCCATGACGCGGTCCAATACTGCTTCGACAGTCCGCACACCCAGTGGAGTCGAGATCTGCCGTCCTATGCGCTGCAATCGTTTACGCCGGGACGGCCGTTTTTTGATGCAGCACTCGATCTGACACGGCGCATTCACGAAGAGTTCCGTTATGATCCTGCGGTCACCGACGTCACCACGCCGGTGGACGAGGCGTTTGATCTCAAGGCGGGTGTCTGCCAGGACCTTGCGCATGTGCAGATTGCCTGTATGCGGTCACTCGGCCTGCCTGTGCGTTATGTCAGCGGATATTTGCTGACCCACCCACCCGCGGGCGAAGAGCGGATGATTGGGGCGGATGCAAGCCACGCCTGGGTCTCGGTCTATTGTCCCGGGCCGGGGTGGATTGATCTTGATCCAACCAATAATCTGGTTGTCTCGACGGATCACATAACCAGTGCCTGGGGGCGCGACTATGCGGATGTCAGTCCGATCGCGGGCGTCATCACCGGCGGTGGTTCGCACACTGTTGATGTATCCGTTGATGTTGCACCGCTTGAGGACGTCCTGACGTCGTAGTCGTAAACTGATCGAGACCATACGCCGGAGGTGCCTTCCCTTGGCTCTGCACACTGCTGCCTATGATGCCCTGTTCGGTGACGATGAGGGGCGCGTCTGTCGCGATATTCCTGAAAGCGCGTGCAATGCGCAGCCGGAAAATGTGTCGGCGCATCTCATCAGCCTCGCCGCCACCAAGGCGGGTGACGGGCTGGCAGACCCCAAGCTCGTTCTGGCGTGGGTGCTGAATGCCGTGGGCGCGCCTGCGTTCCTCATCGGTTTACTGGTGCCGCTGCGCGAGGCGGGTGCGCTGGTGCCGCAGTTGTTTGCGGCCGGGGCCATTCGCTCCTTGCCGGTGCGCAAATGGGCGTGGGCTCTCGCCTCTGCCGTTCAGGGGGTCTGTGTTGCGGGCATGGGCGTTGCGGTGCTGACGCTGAGTGGTGCCGCTGCGGGGTGGGGTGTCATCGTCTGCCTCAGCGTGTTCGCCCTTGCGCGGTCTGTTGCATCAGTTGCCTACAAGGATGTTTTGGGCAAAACCGTGTCAAAGGCCAAGCGGGGCACAACCACGGGCACAGCCGATACGCTGTCTGCTGCCGTGGTGCTGGCGTTTGGGCTGGCGCTGAGCTTTGGCGTGCTGGAGCGCTCTGTTTCTGTTGTGGCTGCGGCGCTGTTTGTCGCGGCAGGCTGCTGGATGCTGGCCGCCGTTGTGTTTTCCACGCTCGCGGAAGAGCCGGGCGCCACTGGCGGTGGCGGCAATGCGTTCGAGACCGCCATCAGCCAGCTTTCATTGTTGCGTACAGACAAGCAGTTGCAGCGGTTTATTGCCACGCGCGGGCTGCTGATCGCGACCGGGTTGGCACCACCCTATCTGGTGACAATCGCGGCTCAGCGCGGCGGTACTGATCTGGGGCAGCTTGGGCCGTTCATTGTGGCGTCCGGGCTGGCTTCGGTGTTGAGCTCGTATTTCTGGGGGCGAATGTCTGACACGTCGTCGCGCCGGGTGTTGATGTATTCAGCAATGATGGGATCCGGCGCGCTTGTTCTGGCGGTTGGTGCCACATTCCTGGTGCCTGCCAGCCTGCTTGCCTATGCCATGGCGGCAGTGCTCTTTGTGCTGATGATTGCCTACAAGGGCGTGCGTCTTGGTCGCTCAACGCATATTGTTGATATGGGCAATGAAGATACGCGGGCGTCCTACACGGCGCTGTCCAACACAGCCGTTGGCATTCTGCTTCTGCTCGCAGCGGGCTTTGGCGTGGTGGCGTCGCTGGCTGGCACCTGGGTGGTGATTGCTGTATTTGCCTGCATGTGTGCTGCCGCAGCCATAGTGGCTGCGGGGCTGAACGAGGTGCAGCAGGCATGACCACTACCAGTAGCTGGACGCCACCCACCGAGTTTTCAGAGCGGCTGAAGCAGGCGCTGATCCCGCCCTCGCTGGATATTCGCCGCCGGGTGGCGCGTGAGCTGCGCAAGGGGGAGCCTGAGTTCGGGCTGGTGCCATATCTGTGCGCGCGCAACAAGGACGCGATTGATATTGGTGCCAATCGCGGCGTCTATACGTGGTGGATGGCCCGCAGCGCCAACCATGTCCATGCATTTGAGCCAAACCCGAAGATGCTGCGTATTCTCAACTCCGTGCTGCCTGAAAATGCCACCAGCTATGCGGTGGGCTTGTCTGATAGTGCGGGCGAGGCCGGGCTTTTTGTGCCGCAGCGGCGCAAAGGCTACTCCAATCAGGGTGGGTCGCTGTCCGCCCGCAAGGCGGCTATTCCCCATGGTGAGGTGGCGGTTCAAACGCAGACGCTGGATGCGTTTGACCTGCGCAATATCGGGTTTATCAAAATTGATGTGGAAGGGTTTGAGGCCGCCGTTCTGGCGGGCGCGCGCGAGACATTGCTGCGCGAAAAACCCAACCTGCTGATTGAACTTGAAGAATCACACACCGGCGAACCGATTGAAGACATGCTGGGCAAGATTGCCGACATGGGCTTTTCAGGGTTTTTCATGCTGCACGGCCAGTTGACGCCCTTGGCGAAGTTTGACCCGGAAGCCCACCACCGGGCGACAGCTACGGCGGCTGAGTATGTGTTCAACTTCATTTTCCTGCCCACCTAAGTATCTGGGTTTTGCCCCCTCTTATTTACCTCGCCAAAGCAAAAAGCGTGCGTTGCGGCGCTAATGTGCTAAGAGGCGCTGTTGCGCTATCCATCTGACGATCCGGAGCCTTTGCCTGTGGCTGACATGCCTGAAAGCCTCGCCGTCTCGGTCGTTGTGCCGGTCAAGAACGAGGCGGAAAACATTTTGCCGCTGGTGACGGAAATTGACGCAGCCCTGCGCGAAACCGGTGCTGCATACGAGATTGTTTATGTGGACGACGGCTCTGACGACGAAACGCCTGCACGCCTGCGCGCAACACAGGTCGCTTTTCCGGCATTGCGCATACTCACCCATTCAAACAGTTGCGGCCAGAGCCGTGCGGTTCATACCGGCGTCAAACATGCCCGAGGGCGCATGATCGTGACGCTGGATGGGGACGGTCAGAATGTGCCCGCTGACATTCCCGGCATGTGGGCGCGGCTTGACGGTTCGCATGACCTGATGGTGGCGGGGCGGCGCACCACACGGCAGGACGTCTGGATCAAGCGCGTGTCGTCGCGCTGGGCCAACCGCATTCGCGCGCGTCTGCTGCAGGACGATACGCCGGATACCGGCTGCGGCCTCAAGCTGTTTCCGCGGGATGCATTTCTGGAACTGCCCTACTTCAACCACATGCATCGGTTTTTGCCCGCGCTCATGCAGCGGCACGGCTACCGGGTCGTGAACCACGACGTGAAACATCGCGGGCGTGAACATGGGACTTCTAAATACGGCACGCTGGACCGGCTGTTCGTCAGCATTTTTGATATTGCAGGCGTAGCCTGGCTTCAGCGGCGCATGTCGCAGCCGCAAAAAATTACAGACAGTCTGCGGACGCAGACAGGCGAAGACAGCCTGCAGGCGGACCAGTAGCGGAGTGTGCTGACGTCATGACATTGGCAGACCGCATCAAGGCGCGCCTGCGGGCACTCGACAGTCGGGCCGTCATGGTCATTGGCCTGGCGTTCTTTGCCTTTGGCGCGGCACTGACGCTTATTCTGTTTGGCAGTGCCTGGCTGGCGCTGGACGGCGAGGGTGACGTGGCCTCGATGATTGCCAGCGTCAATGACCCGGTGCTCGCACCTCTTGCCGTCGTGCTCATTTACATTGGGCTCGGGGCTTTGGGTGCGCCACAATTCCTGTTGCAGGCGGCTGCCATTATTGTGTTCGGGCCGTGGCTTGGTTTTATCTATGCGTGGGGTGCCACGCTTGTCAGCTCGTCGGTGTTTTTCTGGGCCGGGCACTTTTCAGGGGCACAGGCACTGCGCCGGTTTGCAGGTGTACGGATCAATTCCATCAGTGAGGCGCTGGGGCGACACGGCATTCTGGCCACTGCCGTTTCGCGGGTGGTACCCACCATGCCGTTTGTCATTCTCAACATGGCGTTCGGGGCCAGCCATGTGGGGTTTGCAAAGTTTCTGATCGGCACCGGCATTGGCACCGTGCCCAAGGTTGCCGTGGTGGCCTATGTGGGGGCAAGCCTGGGTGACTTTCTGGCCAGCCGCGACCCCATGGACCTGGCGCTGATGGTGGCGATCCTCATTTTGTGGGTTGCTTTTGCCTGGTGGGTGCGCCGCGCGCTCAAGCGTTCCGGCTGGCAGAAGGCCGTTGATGACGCGGTGGATGCGCCGGAGACCCGTGACACACCCGCGCCCAAGGCTTAGGTTTGTCGGGATGACAAACGAAAGGCGTGCACAATGACGGTATCACTATCGACAATTTTTCTCTGGCTCGCCTTTGCGGTAGCGGCGTTTGGCACCGTCGGCCATATATCGGCGGGTGGTCGCATGTTCGTCGATGCGTTGTTTGCCACTGACCAGATGACTGAGCAGGCCAAATGGCTCGGCTACGTAGGCTGGCACGCGGTATCGCTGTTGCTGGTGTCGTTTGCTCTGGCGTTCGCATCTGTGGCGCTGGGGTTTGCCGCGCGCGATGTGGCCATCATGGCTGCGCTCATGGCAGGAGCATTGTCGCTCATATGCATCGGCATGGGTGTGGTCGGCGGTGAAATGCTGAAGGTACCCGCGCCTTATCTGTTCGGTGTGATTGCCCTCAGCGGCGCTGCCGGTGTGTTGCTTGATTGACCCGGCACCTGCCGTCACTGCGTACTTGATACGGGGTCCACTCGCATTTGCTGTGGTGCGGAGCATCCGCGCGTAGGCTCGGGATCAAGTCCGCGGCAACGCGAGTGTTAGGCAAACAGTTTTTTCCAGCAGGCCGTAATCACTTCATCGCCGATATCCAGAACCTTCTCGCGCCATTCAGGGTCGGCAGGGTTGGAGCATTCACCGACTTCCGCAACAATGGCGCGGCCCTGTTCGCTGTCGCGGTCGCCATGCGCCCACAGCCACCCCTCGGCGCGCTCTGCCAAAATCATGCGTGCACCCTCGAATGTACCTATTTCGCAGGAGAAGGCCCGAATATCCGTATGCGGATTTTCGCGGGCAATGCCTGCGGTTACGTTGCCCTGTGTCGGGGTCATCACGCTTGCTTCACCGGCGGGATATTTGACGTTCTCCTCGCCCAGCGCGTCGCATAGCCAGATGTAGCCCGGCGCGCCAACCTCGTGGCGCGACAGTGCCTCATAGGTCGCGTAGTCACCCGCGCCGGTATGCATGTCGATCAGCACCGCCTCTTTGGCATGGCGCAGCACGTCGCCATAGATGCGCGACAGCAGGCGGTTAGACTGCACGCGGTCTTTGCCGCCGTAATATACGCCGAAGGGAAACTCATACTGCCCTTCCGTAAAGGCCTGCTGGACCCATGGCATACCGTGCTTTTCAACCAGCGCCCAGGCCTGCTCAATGAACAGCGCGGTTGTTTCGTCCGACAGAACCGTCGGGTTCAGGATGTCATGCACATCGCGGTAGTTCGGCGATGTGGGGCGCGGGTCGTCGGGGGCCAGAAAATTGCGGTTGATGTCCACATTGTCTTCGTTCTGCCGCCGCACCCAGGCAAAGCCATACGGGTTGTGCGCATGGACCAGCAGCACGGCACCATCTTCGGGCAGGGACTGATCATCCAGCATATCGTTGAGAAACTGGGCCTGAACGGCGGAGCCCGACGGTCCCTCGGTACCATGGGTGCCGCAGCTCACGGCCAGTACGCGGGCCGGGCCGGATGTGTGCGTGATCGCCGGGCCAAGATAGGCGGTATCGATTGTAAGGTCGCGGCCACCAGGGCCTTTGGCATCCAGCATGTGGGCTTCAAGTGTAAAGCCGCGCTGGGTTGCCAGTTCGCGAAACTGATCCCGGAAGGCGTAATAGTCTGGCTGGAAATACGCGACCACTCGCGGTTACTCGGCCGCGTGTACCGTTGCCGGTTTTTGCACGGCGGGGGCAGCGCTATGTGCAGCCATCGGCTTCATGCCCAGGCGCGCAAGCAGCGCCTTGTCGTGGGTCTCGCCGGGGTTGTCGGTGGTCAGCAGCTTGTCGCCGACGAAGATGGAGTTGGCACCGGCGAGGAAGCACAGCGCCTGCAATTCGTCCGACATGTTTTCACGACCCGCCGACAGGCGCACCATGGAGGCGGGCATCATGATCTTTGCAACGGCAATGGTGCGCACGAAGTCCAGCGGGTCCAGGTCGTCCACCTCGCCAAGCGGTGTGCCTCCGACTTTCATCAGTGCGTTTATGGGCACGCTTTCAGGGTGTTCCGGCAGGTTGGCCAGTTCCATCAGCATGTCGGCGCGGTCTTTTTGCTGTTCGCCCATGCCGATGATGCCGCCGGAACACACGTGAATGCCAGCGTCGCGCACATGGGCCAGTGTGTCGATGCGGTCATCGAAGGTGCGGGTGGTGATGATGTCGGTGTAGTACTCGCGGCCGGTATCAATGTTGTGGTTGTAATAGTCGAGACCGGCCTCGCGCAGGCGTTTGGCCTGCATGGCGTCGAGCATACCCAGCGTGACACAGGCTTCCATGCCCATGTCCTTGACGCCTTCCACCATGGCGCACACAGCATCCAGATCGCGGTCTTTGGGGGAGCGCCACGCTGCGCCCATGCAGTAGCGTGTCGCGCCACGCGCCTTGGCCTTGCGGGCTTCTTCCAGCACTTTTTCAACGTCCATCAGCTTGGATGCCTTGAGGCCTGTTTCAAACTTCGCTGACTGTGAGCAGTAGCCGCAGTCTTCAGGGCAACCGCCGGTCTTGATGGACAGCAACTCCGACTGCTGTATTTCATTGGGGTCAAAGTAGCGGCGGTGGGCTGTCTGGGCGGCAAACAGCAAATCGTTGAACGGCATGTCGAACAGGGCCGTGACCTCGTCGCGGGTCCAGTTGGTGCGCAGGTCTGTTTGCTGTTGGGTGCTCATGTGGGGCGGGCCTTTTTATACTGACGTGGTTCCCCGCAGGGTAGCGGGCCGGAGGTGCGAATGCGACCCCAAAACGCGGACAGCGGGGAATGCCCGCGTGTCGTGATCCTGCCTAAAGTCCGGTGAAGGGCGGAGCAATCTAGTCGGCGGCGTGGCTCTTGGCGGGCGGAACATAAAGCTGGTTCATGTACTCGGTCAGGGCTTTTTGCGCCACGCCGGGGTCCATGATGTTGAGCAGTTCGTTGATTTCGGTGGTGCCGGTCGGCAGTTCGCCGGACGCCGTCGAGCCGAGCATTTTCATGAACTCCTGAAACAGCTCCGGCGTAAAGTCTGCGGGCGTGAGAGCTTTGACAAACTCCCTTATATCGGCGGGCACGGCCTCCTGGTTGCGGGCCCTCACAATGTCGGTGCATTCGCGCAGGTCTTTCAGCATGGCGTCGGCCTGCGCGAGGCTGGCCTGATCTATCGACAGGTGAATGTTTTCGCGCGACCCAAAGAAACCAAGCTGTGGCTGAATGAACCAGCCACGCATTTTCATTTCGTCGATGACCGGAAAGACGCTCATGACATTCGATGTGAATGCCAAGAGGCAGAGTTCGGGGTCACCCAAAATCTCATACTCAGGCATTGCGGCAATACCGGCGCGGATTTTCTTTGTTGCCTGCAACATGCGATCAGCGATGCCCATATAGCCTTCATCGCCGAGAAAATTCATTACCGCCCAGGCGGCGGCCATCGGACCGCCAGTCTTGGTGGACAGGATTGTCGGGTTGATGACGGTGTAGCCGGTCCAGTTGGAACACGTAAAAATCTGGTGGCGGCGCAGGTCCTTGTTGCGCTGGAGGATGACGCTCGCGCCTTTGGGGCAATATGCATATTTATGCAGATCCATCGACATGGATGTGACGCCGTCCACTTCAAACGAGAACGGCGGCACGTTTTCACCAAGCCTGCGCCAATAGGGCAGCATGAAGCCACCAATACAGCCATCAACGTGAAACAGCAGATCGTGCTTCCTGGCGATGGATGCGATTTCCTCAATCGGGTCGATCACGCCGTGCGCGTAGGAAACGGCTGAGGCTACAATCTGGATGGTGTTGGGGGTGATCGCCGCTTCAATTGCTGCGTGGTCTGCCTTGTAGGTGACCGGATCCATCGGCACGAGCACCGGCTTGAGACACAGGTACTGTGCAGCTTTTTGAAAGGCCGCATGGGCTGTGACCGGCAGGATGATTTCCGGCTCGGTGATTTCGGGTTTCTTCTCGCGGAAATAGTCGCGGGCGGTCTTCACCGCCAGCATACAGCTTTCGGTGCCGCCCGAGGTGAAGTTGCCCACCACCTCTTCGTCGCCACGCAGGTGGTCAATCGCCATGGCGACGATCTCGTTTTCAAAGCGCAGCAGGCTTGGATAGACCGTTGGGTCGAGTGCGTTTTCCGTCAGGTAGCGGGTATAGGCGCGCTTGGCCACGTCATCCACGTCCGGGCCGGCATCATAGATGTAGGCGAATGTGCCGCCGCCATGCACATCCAGGTCGTCTGTGCCGAACGCTTCAAGGGCGGCAAATACATCATCCTTGCTGCGACCTTTTGCAGGCATCTTCATGCGCGTTTCCCCCTGTGGTGACATTTATCGTGTCATGGTTTGGGGTATCGCATCATGAAGCTGTGCGGGCTGCAAGGCGACACATGCGGGGATGTGGTGCCTTGCTTTTTTCTGCCTATGCTACGGCCTCGTCGAGTTGCGCCAGAAACTCACCCAGCCGGGTGACCGCTGGCGCGCCTGCGGCGCTTATGCGTTTGAACACCGCCTGCGCCTCTTTGTTGCCGGGCGGAATGTCGGCAATTGCTCTTGAGAACCCGTCAAGGCGGTTGCCACGCAACCAGGCACTTAACTCATCCATGGTGGACCAGGTGTACTGGTTCATCATGGCGGCAAAGGTAAAGCGCACGAAGTCTTCATTGCTGTCGGGAAGGGGTACCACGCCGCAGACCTTGTTCTTGAGGTCTTCATCGTTGCCGAGCGTTGCTTCTGCGTGGGCGATCAGTGACGCGCTGAACAGTGGCTGGTACGAACGCACGAACTGCGGCGTGATCACGTTGCCTGCAAAAATCGGCTTTGTGCCCTTGTTGGTGATCGCGGTTGCCGAACAATCCACATGCACGGTGTTGGGCGTGGTGGGGATGGTGCCGCGCTCAAGCGTGATCTCGTGTTGCCCGACATTTTGCACGTGGCCCATGCGCACCACATTCCTGATCGTGCGCAGCGCGTCCAGTTCAAGCGGGCTGATGGTGGCACCATGGAACATGGACGGGCAAACGGTCTTGTCGAGGCGCACGAAGTAGCCGCAGGCCTCCAGACGGTCATACATGTCGTCGAGATCTTTCGCGGCGCTGATGGCTTCCATCTGGGCGGCCTGGGTGGTGATGGTTTTCAACACGAACTCAGGTGCCGGCTGAGTGTTGCTGCGATCCAGCATCCACGCATCACGTGACACGATCCAGCAAATGGCGTCCGGGTCCACGCCTGTTTCCAGCAACCACAGGCAGGCATCAATGCCGGTCTTGCCGCCGCCGATGACCACATATCCGTCGGGCGTTGACGTGAGGCCCGGCAGGCTGTTGAGAGGCATGAAGGTCACGCCGTCCCCGACACTGAAATTGGGTGTGTGCGTGGAGGGGACGCTGTTCTTGAGAAATGTCGCATCCACCGTCTTTTGGGTGACGGTCACTTCGTACTTTTTGCCGCTGGTGATCGAGTGAAACGTTTCGTTGCTGCCCGGCGTGCCGGTGTAGTGGCACATGGGAAAATACTGAACCCGGCCCGACGGCAAAAACGTATGCCGCATCACCTGATCGAAATAGGAATTGATGTCGGAGCCGGTGGAAAGGTCGCACAGGCCCTTGTTGAGGCCGGTGTCATCTATTTTGCCGGTGGACAGTTCCCGCGAGGCCACGCCGTAAAAAGAGGCCGGCTGGTGCAGGGTCACAAACGGGTAGGCGTCGTTCCAGTGGCCGCCGGGTTTGGCATGGCCATCGACCATCATAATGCGTGCGCCGCTGGCCTGCGTGTCGGTCAGCAGGGTGTCCGCAAAGGCCATGCCCATGGCGCCCGCCCCAATGATGAGATAGTCGGTTTCCAGTTTTTCGGTCACTTGATAATCAATCCTTGCGGCGGTTGCATAACGGCGTTATGTGTTTGGAGATGGTTTAATAACGGCGTTATGGCGTGTCAAGCGCTGATTGCGCGACGCCTCTCAAGGCCCCTTTGGAAAGCCCGGATGACCACGACAAAAGCCCCAAAGCCTAACCGCGATCCGCAGGTTTCCGCCGCTCAGGATGCGGCCAACCCCAAGGCGCGGATTTTCGCGGCAGCGTCCGGGCTCTTTCTTGAAGGTGGTGTGGCGGCTTTGAGCGTGCGGGCCATAGCAGCGCGGGCCGGTATTTCTACCATTGGTATTTACAGCCATTTCAAGGGCAAACAGGGCATTCTTGACGCGCTGTATGTGGAAGGGTTCGAGATGGTGATTGACAGCATGACGGTGGCAGATACATCCCTGTCACCACGTGATGCGATCCTGACGGCGGCGGCCCAGTATCTCGATATGGCTGAGGCCCACACGGCTCACTACAACCTCATTTTCGGAGAGCGGGGTCCGGACTTCAGACCATCACCGGAGGCTGAACAGGTAGGGGCGAGGGCCTTCAATACCATGGCCAAACTCATCAATGCATTGCGCGGAGATGACGCCACACCCAAACAGCAGCAGGATGCGGCCGTGCAGACATGGGCGTTGCTGCATGGCTATGTGAGCCTGCGCCATCACGACGTGGGACGCATGGTGGTGATGAGCGACTGGAAACAACAAGCGCTGGCCGCGCTGGGCGTGCTGGTGGAAGGGTTGATGCGCACCACGTCTTCCAGCCCTTACATTGACACCACACAGGGACTCTGAAGATGCAGACAGTCGCATTCTATGTGGGTGCGGCGGATGCCCGGTTTTGGTACATACGCACCTTGGTCGCACCTGCGCGGGGTATACGTGGTTTGCGTGGCTGCTAAAGTCCCGATCGGGTTTGGGGGGGACAGGTATGAGCACGCACACGGCGGCAGAGGGCAGTGGTCTGACCAACGACACCGTCACCAGTGCGGTTGGTGGCGCGGTTGCGTCGCGCCGCGGGCAGATCTCGTGGGCGATGTTTGATTGGGCCAACCAGCCTTATTTCACGCTTATCACCACATTTATTTTTGCACCCTATTTCGCGGCCACCTATGTGGGCGACCCCACAAAGGGGCAGGCCCTGTGGGGCGAGACACTGGGCTACGCGGGGCTGGTCATCGCGTTGGTGTCGCCGATACTTGGCTCCATCGCCGACCAGACCGGACGTCGCAAGCCGTGGCTGCTTGCGTGCAGCATCGCGTTTTGCGCTGCCGTTTCCTTTTTGTGGTTTGCCATGCCCGGCGAAGGGGCCATCAATCCGGTGCCGATCATGGTGGCGGTGGCGGCGGCCGCCATTGCCATGGAGTTTGCCGTTGTGTTCAACAACGCCATGTTGCCATCGCTGGTGTCGTCGGCGCGCATGGGCACGTTGTCCGGTCTGGGCTGGGGCATCGGCTATGTGGGCGGGCTTGTTGCCCTCATCATCATGCTGTTTTTCATGGCGGGCGATCGCGAAACGGGGCTGACCATGCTGGGTACGCCGCCGCTGTTTGGCCTTGACCCCGTGCTGTCCGAGGCCGACAGGTTTGCCGGGCCGATGGTGGCCGTGTGGTTTGCGCTGTTTGTCATTCCGCTGTTCTTGTTCACGCCCGATGTGCCGGCGACCGGCGTCAGGCCGCGGGCGGCGGTGCGTCAGGGGCTTGTGCAACTCAGGACCACGCTTGGGCATTTGCGCCGCTACCGAAACATCGCGCTCTATCTGTTTTCGCGGATGCTGTATTTCGACGGGCTGTCGGCGATCTTTGCCTTTGGCGGCATTTATGCGGCGGGCATTTTCGGCTGGCAGATCATGACGCTTGGCCTGTTCGGCATCATTCTTTCCGTGTTTGCGGCCGCAGGCGCGTTTATCGGCGGGTGGCTGGATGACAAGATCGGGTCCAAGCGCACCATTCAGATTTCCGTATTCGGACTGATTGTCGCCACCATCGGTTCCGCCTCTATCGGACCGGACACAATCTTTTTCACGGTGCCGGTGGAGCCGCCGCAACCAGGTGCGGCGCCGTTCTCCAGCATTGGCGAGCAGATTTATCTGGTATTCGGCATTCTCATCGGCATGTCCGGCGGTCCTGCGCAGGCGGCCAGCCGCACGCTGCTGGCACGCATGGCCCCGCCGAGCATGATGACCGAGTTTTTCGGGCTCTATGCCCTGTCCGGCAAGGCAACGGCGTTCCTCGCGCCACTCGCCATCGCGTGGGCCACAACAGCCTATGACAGCCAGCGCGCGGGCCTTGCGGTCATCGTGGTGTTTCTGGTCACAGGCTTTATGCTGCTGTTTGGTGTAGCTGAACGACGCGAACAGGACATACTCAGCTAGTTGCCTAAACACAGCGCCGGGACAACCCGGACACAGGATGCCGGGAGGCACACAAGGTTGTCGCAGGACATAACGGAACTACCCACCACGCCCTCAACGCCTGCCGGAACAGATAATCCGGGTCCGGACACAATGGCCGCTGACGGCGGCACACCGGCCGACAAACGCGGACAGATTGCCTGGGCGGTTTTTGAGTGGGCGCGCAACCCCTATGTGTTGCTCATCACCATCTATGTGTTTTCGCCCTACTTCTCCACCACCGTGGTGGGTGACCCGGTTCAGGGCCAGGCCATATGGGGCTATATCAATGGCATAGCCGGGGCGGCGATTGCCATTCTGGCACCGTTTCTGGGGGCCATCGCCGACCTTGGCGGCACCCGCAAGCCGTGGATTGCCGCATTCACCGCCATCATGGTTCCCGCCATGGTGCTGTTGTGGTTTGCGTTGCCCGACAATGGCGGCATTGGCGTCATGGGGGTGGCGTTATCGATCATCGTTATCACCATTGCGTATGAGTTCTCCGCCGTATTTCACAACTCGATGCTGCCGTCGATCGCGCCGCATTCGCGCATCGGCTTTTTGTCCGGGCTGGGGCTGGCGCTGGGCAATCTGGGTGGATTGCTGATCCTGATATTCATGCTGGTGTTCTTCACGCTGCCCGGCAACGTGCCGTGGAGCTTTATTCCTGATGTGCCGATACTGGGCATTGATCAGTCGTTGTTTCAGGACAGTCGTATTGCCGGTCCGGTTGCGGGCATGTGGCTGGCGGCGTTTTCGCTGCCGCTGTTTTTGTTCACGCCTGATGCGGCGCGCAACACCATTGGTGCATGGGAAGCCATGCGCAGGGGTGTGGCCCGCGTGGTGCAGACTGTTACGCGCCTCAGGCATTACCGTAATGTCGCTACCTATCTGGGTGCGCGGATGCTCTACAATGACGGCAAGACCGCCGTGCTGATTTTCGGCGGTGTGTATGCGGCGGGCGTGTTTGGCTGGGGCGCACTGGACATGCTGGTCTATGGCATTGTGCTGTCGGTGTTCGCTGTGCTCGGCGGTCTGTTCGGCGGCTGGCTGGACGATGCGTTTGGCTCCAAGGTTGCCATCATCACGTCTATCGGCGGCACTACGGTGGGTTTGCTGCTGGCAGTCTCCATTACGCCGACGGAACTGTTTTTTCAGCCGTATGAAAGCGCGGGGCCTGTCTGGTCGCTACCGTTCTTTCAGACCGTGCCCGAGATCACTTATCTGGCCGTCGTCATCATCATTGCGATTTTCATTACGGCGGCCTACGCCAACTCACGCACCATGCTGGCGCGCATTGCGCCCGCCAAGATGATGACGGAGTTTTTCGGGCTGTATGCGCTGTCCGGTACGGCAACGGCATTCGTCGCGCCGATACTGGTGGGCATCTCAACGGACCTGTTTGACAGCCAGCGGGCCGGATTTGCATCCATCCTGCTGCTGCTCGTTGCAGGTCTGGTGGTGATGTTTTTCGTGCATGAGACGCGGGCCGAGCGCGCCGAGGGCGATGCCTAGGAGCGTCGGCAGCGGCAGCCTGACCGGCTAGTGCCTGAAGTGGCGCATGCCGGTCAGGACCATGGCAAGGCCTGCCTCATCGGCAGCCGCGATCACCTCGTCGTCGCGGATCGAGCCGCCGGGCTGGATGACGGCGGTGGCGCCGGCTTCAGCGGCGCTCATCAACCCGTCGGCGAACGGAAAGAAAGCGTCTGATGCAACGACAGAACCTTTGGCGAGGGCGTCCGTCAGGCCAGCCTCCTTTGCAGCATCCTCAGACTTGCGGGCGGCGATGCGGCTTGAGTCAATGCGGCTCATCTGGCCGGCCCCGATGCCGACGGTGGCCATGTCTTTGGCATAGATGATGGCGTTGGATTTGACGTGCTTGGCAACGCGGAAAGCAAACAGCAGGTCACGCATTTCCTGTTCTGTGGGCGCGCGCTTGGTCACGACCCTGAGATCAGCCTGCGTCACGCGGCCCGCATCGCGCGACTGCACAAGCAGTCCGCCTGCCACGGTTTTGGCGGTGAAGCCTTTGGCTTGCGGGTCCGGCAGACCGCCGGTAATCAGCAGGCGGAGGTTTTTCTTTTTGGCGATGATGGCGCGGGCGTCGGCGTCGGCGTCGGGGGCGATGATGACTTCGGTAAAAATGCCGGCAATCTTTTCAGCCGTTGCGCCGTCCAGTCTGCCGTTAAGCGCAATGATGCCGCCGAAAGCTGACACGGGGTCGCAGCGCAGGGCTTTTTCGTAGGCCTCCAGCAGCGATCCGCCAAGCGCGACGCCGCACGGGTTGGCGTGCTTGATGATGGCGACAGCAGGTTGCTCAATGCCGAACTCCGCCACGCACTCAAAGGCCGCATCAGTGTCGTTCAGATTGTTATACGAAAGCTCCTTGCCCTGAAGCTGGGTGGCGGTCGCAACGCCGGGACGCTGTTCGCCTGTGGTGTAGAACGCTGCGTGCTGGTGCGGGTTTTCGCCGTAGCGCAGTGTCTGCGCCAGTTTGCCCGCAACGGCGCGGTATGCTGGCGCGTCGTCTTCAAGCTCTGCTGCAAACCAGTTGGAGATGGCGGCGTCATACGCCGCCGTACGCGCATAGGCTTTGGCGGCCAGACGCTGGCGCAGCTTGAAACTGGTGTGATTGTCGTTCGCATCCATATCGGCGATCACGGCATCGTAGTCAGACGCATCCACCAGCACGGCGACGCCGTCGTGGTTTTTGGCTGCAGCGCGGATCATTGCCGGGCCGCCGATGTCGATGTTTTCAATTGACGTATCGTAATCTGCCCCTTTCGAGATCGTCTCCTCAAACGGATAGAGGTTCACGGCCAACAGGTCGATCGGCACAATGTTGTGCTTGTTGGCTGCATCCTGGTGCGTTTCGTTGCCGCGTACAAAGAGCAGCCCGCCGTGTACACCGGGATGAAGGGTCTTTACGCGGCCATCCATCATTTCAGGAAACCGGGTGATGTCGGACACGTCGGCCACTTCAAGGCCCGCTTCACGCAGCGCTTTTGCCGTGCCGCCGGTGGAGACCAGCTCGACGCCACGCCGGGCGAGGGCTGAGCCAAACTCAATGAGGCCGGTCTTGTCGGAGACCGAGAGCAGGGCGCGGCGGACGGGACGGTTTGGGCTGCTGGGTGGGGGCATAAGCGGGGCGGGCTCCGGTAACGGATATAAGATGTGTGGGGGCGATAGCATGTTTGCTGCACTGCTTGAAGCATTTGCAGTCGCCGCATGGTCGCTATGCGTTTGACGAAGGGTCTGCGCCGATGGGGGGCACGGTTACGTCGGCCTCTTCGGGCTCAAACGCATCTGTTTGCTCATGTAGTTCACCGCCTGCCCCAAGGTTGCGGGTGGTGAGCCGCCGAAAGCTCCATTTGACGTGGGCCTCGCCCCTGAAAATATGGTGCGAGACAACGATCTGCCGGGTGCGACGGGGCTGGCCGGGCTGGCCCATATAGATTGAATCATCGAGCATCATCTGCGCGTTGCCGGACGCGCGGAACTGCCAGCCGTCGCCATTTGGCAGCAGTGCCAGAATGTTGGTGCCGTCATGCGCCAGCGACACGCGCACATCCGGGTGCAGATGAAAGCGGACGGTAAAATCCTCCTCGCCATCCTTGGTGGTCAACAGGCCCAGCGGGTCCCACCAGCGGTTTTTGGGCTGCCGGATGCGGAACAGCGTGTCTTCGCCCCGAAAGTCATCGCCGTCGGCTGAAAGATACACCCGGCGTTCGTGCTCCAGACCAAAAGCGGGCACATAGCCGTCATGGCGCATCTCCAGCCATACGCCGCGCTCTTCTTCGGTGCGGCGGCTTTCCACAAGCTTGGGGCCATTGATAAGGCGTGCGCCAAGCAGCCGACGCAGCCATGGAGCCTTTAGAATATGTGCCGACGACGTATCGTCCACAGTCACCGTCGAGTGTGCTGCGGTGGCGCGGGAGGCGTCCTGCCAGGCGGCGGCGTGTTGGGTTGTGGGAGATATGTGGCTGGGGCCGCAATTCACCACCAGGCGATGACGGCCTGCGCTCATTTCAAAACTCAGACACCCTGCATGGGCGCGGGTGGCGTGTGCAGGTGGCGGCGGCGCGCCTGCATCCACTACCACCAGCGTGCGCCCGGCGGCGGCGCGCTGAAACCCAGAGTGTGGCGCAAAGCCGAACGGACGGCCTTTGGCGTCGTCGCGGGCCAACACGGCGTCCACGGCACCGGCCGGGCCTTCGTCTGCGCCATTGAACAGCGCGAGGCGTCCATCACCATGTTTGAAAAACCGCAGCATCGGCATGGCGCGATCTATGGCGCCCAGCAGCTTGGCGGGCGCTTCCACGTTGCGGGCCATCAGGGCATCGCGCAGGGACACAAGGTCGGCCAGCAGTGTGAGCTGTATTTGAGGGTTACGGCTGATATGGCCGCCATCGGGCAGCAACTGACGGTCCAGTTCGCGGGTCAGCAATGTCAGTCCGCGTTTGAGACGGCTGCGGCCTTCGGTCAGGGTGACACCTGAAATAGCCAGGCCGATAGCGGCTGTCAGGCGAGGCATTCCGTCTGGTGCGCGTGGGGCTGTGCGGCTCAGGTGGCGGGCTTGTGCCGCCATGGAGCGCAGCAGTGTTGACCGATAGATGAGGTCTGCGTTGTCCAGCAGCATCGCGCCGTGGCTTGACCATGAGATCAGACGGCGGGCGATGACGTGTGGTCGCCAGCCAACGGTGTGCCACTGGCTGCACTGGTCGAGCCAGGCTTGAGTCAATGCCTGGGCGGTTGCTGTCCTGGTGTCACGTTGAGCGGCTGCCAGGTGGCGCAACCAGTCGAAACTGTGAAGGCCTTCGGAAAACTCATCCGTAGGCAGATCAATGGTGAAGACTGTTTTAGATGTTGTCTGAAGGGTGGTGTTGGCGAGAGTGAACCGGCCATCAATAATGTGCTCGCCGGTGGCCGCGTTGGCAGGGTGCAGGTCGGGCGGGTTGAGCACGATGGTATCGGGCAACGGCCCGCGCAGTGTCAGGTGATAGGGCTTGAGCGAACAGGCAAAGTTGACAAGTGCGCGCGTAGCGGTTCCCAGCGAGCGGGCCGCTATTTGTCCCGTCAGTTCCGCCGGGCCTGTCATCGTCGTGCCCCGCCTTTCACCGTGCCGCTATCGGCCGCCCCATTAGCCTCTGAGTGCCTTGATGTTGTCTGCGTATTTGTCCGGTCCGCCCCTGAAGGTGGCACTGCCGGCTACCAGAACGTCTGCCCCGGCGGCCACCACGCGGCGTGCCGTTTGCGCGTTAATGCCGCCATCCACTTCAAGGTGAATATCGCGGCCGGTCGCGTCGATCTTTTTGCGCAGCGCTTCGATCTTGCGCAACTGGCTTTCAATGAAGCTCTGGCCACCAAAGCCCGGATTGACGCTCATCACCAATATGAGATCAATGTCGTCGATCACCATGTCAACGGCATCCGCCGGGGTGCCGGGATTGAGCGACACACCGGGGCGTTTGCCCAGCGACCTGATGAGTTGCACCGTGCGGTGCACATGCGGACCTGCCTCAGTATGAACGGTGATGATGTCCGCGCCCGCTTCCGCGAATTCTTCAATGTACGGGTCCACGGGCGCGATCATCAGATGCACGTCAAACACCTTGTCGGTGTAGCCGCGAATGGCCTTTACCACCATGGGTCCGATGGTGAGGTTGGGCACGAAGTGACCGTCCATCACATCCACATGGATGAAGTCCGCCCCGGCCTCGGCCACGGCACGCACTTCCTCGCCCAGACGGGCAAAGTCGGCAGACAGAATTGAGGGGGCGATTCGGATTTTTTGCATATCTATGACGTATCAGAGGCAAAGGGGCGGCGGCAAGAAAGTGCGCGGCTATCTGCGTTTTAGCCGGGCGGCAAAAAAGCCGTCCATACCGCCTTTTTCAGCCCAGAATGTGGGAAGCGTGCGCATGTCGCCGTCGGGGGTGATGGCCTGCTCAAGGCCGGGCAACTCGTTGGGCGTTATGGGGACGCGGGCAAAGTCCGGGTTGGTGGCCAGAAATGCTGCCACCTGCTGTTCGCCTTCTTCGGGCTGCAACGAACAGGTGCAGTAGATCAGAATCGTGCCGCTGGTGGCGATGCGCGCTGCGTTGGCCAGCAGCTCTTGCTGCAGGCGCGCCATGCGGGTGACGTCATGGGGGCCCTTGAGATGAGGAATATCCGGGTGGCGGCGGATGGTGCCGGTGGCGGAGCAGGGTGCATCCAGCAGAATGAACTTTGCGGGGGTGGCGTCCGCTGTCGGTGTCCATGTTGTGGCATCGGCCGTGATGATGTCGGCCTTGAGTTTCATGCGTTTGAGGTTATGGGTCACACGCACCAGGCGCTGGGCGGAACGATCCACAGCGGTGACATGCGCACCGGCGGCCGCCAATTCCAGGGTCTTGCCGCCGGGCGCGGCGCACAGGTCAATCACGGGTTGGCCGGACACGTCGCCGAACAGGCGCGCGGGCAGGGCGGCGGCGGCATCCTGCACCCACCATTCGCCGTCGCCAAAGCCTTCGAGTGTGTCCACCCGGCCGCCGGTTGTGAGCCGTACAGAGCGGGTGGGCAGAACCTCGCCGCCCAGTTTTTCCGCCCAGCCGTCGGCATCTGATCTGACCGACAAATCAAGCGGGGCCTCAATCAGGTGGGCGGCAGCTATGGCAGCGGCGGCGTCAGCGCCATAGGCGTCGTGCCAGCTTTGCATCAGCCAGTCCGGTGTGTTGAGGGTGGTTGCGTCTTGTGCGTCCCGCAGGGCGGTTCCCTCGCGCGTTGTGCGGCGAAGCACGGCGTTGATGAGGCCGGCAAAATGACGGGCGTTCTTGTCGGCTTTTGCCAGCGCCACGCTGGCGCTCACAGCGGCGTGGGGCGCAACATCCAGAAACAGAAGCTCCGCCAGTGCACCGTGCAGAATGGCGGCGGCAATCCCTGACTTTTCCGGCAGTGGCTTGTCGAGGAACGCACCCAGAATATCCGTTATCTGGCCGTGGCGGCGCAGGGCGGTGGCAGCGATCAGGCGGGCAAAGCCACGGTCGCGCGGGTCCAGCCGGGACAGTGCGCCGTTCATGCCCTGCTCTGCGGTCAGGGCGTCATCCAGCGAAGTGTTGTCATGCAGGACCGCGTGCAGCAAGGCACTGGAGGCACGGCGGGCACCCATGCCGGGTGTTTTTGGCGCGCGTGCGCCAGGTGATGCCTTGCGCGGCGGACGCGATGTGGGGGGGCGGGGTTTAGGGGGACGATGGGTGCTCATGGCGCGCAGCTATACGCAGCTTATGTGCGTAAGGCAAAGTGTGGCGGTCAGCCCCAGGGGCGTGCGTCGTCGCCGGTTCCGGTTTCGCCTGCCATCGCCCGCAGTTTGGCAATGCGGTTGGCGGTGTTGGGGTGGGTTGAAAACATGCCGTCACGCTTATGGGCGTGCAGCGGGTTGATGATGAACAGCGAGGCCGAGGCCGGGTTGCGTTCAGCTACGTCATTATCAATGCGCTTTGCAAAGCCCTCGATTTTTTCAAGGGCTGAGGCCAGCCACAAAGGCCGCCCGCATATTTCAGCGCCGATGCGGTCGGCCTCATATTCGCGCGAGCGGCTGATGGCCATCTGCACAAGGCTGGCCGCCAGCGGGGCCAGAAGCATGACGGCAATGGCCCCGATGAGACCGACAGCGCCATTTCGGTTGCCCCCAAAAAACAATGCAAAATTGGCGAGCATGGCAATGGCACCGGCCAGCGTTGCGGTGATGGTCATGGTGAGTGTGTCGCGGCTTTTGACGTGGGCCAGCTCGTGGGCCATGACGCCGGCCACTTCCTGCGGGGTAAGGCGGCTCAGCAGGCCGGTGGTGGCGGCCACGGCGGCATTTTCAGGGTTGCGGCCCGTCGCAAAGGCGTTGGGCTGGTCATTCTCGATGACATACACCTTGGGCATCGGCATTTGGGCGTTTTGGGCCAGTTGCTGCACCATCTTGTAGAGGTCGGGCGCTGATTGCGCGTCCACCTGTTTGGCGCCGTACATGCGCAGCACCATTTTGTCGGAGTTCCAGTAGGCAAATCCGTTCATGCCCAGCGCCACTACAAAGGCGATGGCCATGCCGGTGGTGCCGCCCAGCAAAAAGCCGATGCCCAGGAAAAGCGCCGTCATTGCGGCGATCAGAACGCCGGTACGCAAACCATTTGCCACGTTTGATAGTCTCCGGTTTTGGCCTGCGGAGATGCGGGCCTATATTCTCAGCATGATATGGCGTTTGAGGCCGTGTGCTTCAAGATTTAGGCAGTTTGATGAGCAGTAAGACGACGCAGGGCGACCCCCGTAACGAGCCTCCAAAAAAAGAGCTTACTCCCGCAGCCCGCAGGGCGCTGGCGGAAGCTGAGGAGCGTCGTGCAGCGCGCGAGGCCGGTGAGGCAGCGTCAGGCAAGCCTGCTGCCGAGATCAACGGACCCAAAGGCGCAGAACCCACGCGCTATGGCGACTGGGAGCGCAACGGCATTGTCTCTGATTTCTAGCCGTCCTGCATGGCAGAGCGGCGGCGGGAAATGTTGAGGGCCATCTGTGGCGGTATCAGCCGCAGGATGACGGTCAGCAGGCGGTTGACCCGGCCCGGCACTATTTGGGCCAAGCCCTTTTCGCTGGCGGCATGGGCTTGCGCCACCACGTCAGGGGCCGTCATCCACATCCATTTGGGCATCTTGTCCACGGTGGGCTGAACGCCCGCGGTGGTGTGAAACTCCGACCGCGTGAAGCCGGGATTAAGCGCTGTTACGTGGACGCCGGTGCCGGCGGTTTCCAGCGACAGGCTCTCCGACATTTTTATGAGGAAGGCTTTGGAGGCCCCGTACAGCGTGTGGCCGAGCGTGCCCGGCGCAAGGCCTGCGACAGACGCCACATTGATGATACGGCCATGTTTGCGCGCCAGCATATCCGGCAATACCAGGCGGCACAGATGCGCGTACGCAGTTACCATGATCTGAATGAAGTCGCGGTGGGCGGGCCAGTCATAGTCCACAAAATGATCGTTCATGCCGTAACCGGCATTGTTGATGAGAACGTCCACCCTGAGGCCGCTTGTTGTAATGCGGTTCCAGATCATGTTCGGGGCGGCAGGGTCGGCAAGGTCTGCGGCAATGACTGTGCATTTTATCCCGTGTACGGAGGAAAGCTCGGCGGCGAGCGACTCCAGCCGGTCAGCACGCCGGGCAGTCAGGATCAGGTCATAGCCTTTGGCAGCATAAAACTGCGCGAAGCATTTGCCGATGCCTGCCGAGGCCCCGGTGATGAGGGCGGTTTGGTTTGTCATGGCTGTGCTGCGTTCCGGGGCAGTTGATGCAAGGCGTCATAGCACACGCGGCAAGACCCTCCGGTCAAGCCGGAGGGTGGACGAAAAAGGGATGTTTTGACCTTTCCCTGGAACGCCATTGTCCGGTTTGGCCGGACAATCGGTGCAGGGCCAGAAAATGCCCTAGCTGCTTTTGCCACCAAGGTTCTGGCGGTTGGTGATGAGGTCATCCACCACGCCGGGGTCGGCCAGGGTGGAGGTGTCGCCGAGGTTGGAGAAATCATCTTCAGCGATCTTGCGCAAAATGCGGCGCATGATTTTGCCGGAGCGGGTTTTGGGCAGGCCGGGGGCCCATTGCAGCAGGTCAGGTGAGGCGATGGGGCCGATTTCCTTGCGGACGTGCTGCACGAGTTCCTTTTTCAACTCGTCAGACGGTTCCTCGCCCTGATTGAGGGTCACATAGGCGTAGATGCCCTGGCCCTTGATGTCGTGGGGGTAACCGACCACAGCGCTTTCAGCGACCTTGGGGTGCGACACCAATGCGCTTTCCACTTCGGCGGTGCCCATGCGGTGGCCGGAGACGTTGAGCACGTCATCGACGCGGCCGGTGATCCAGTAATAGCCGTCTTCATCCCGCCTGCAGCCGTCACCGGAAAAGTATTTGCCCTTGAACTGGCTGAAATAGGTTTCAAAAAACCGTTTGTGATCGCCGTAGACCGTGCGCATCTGGCCGGGCCATGAGTCTGCGATGCACAGGTTGCCGGAGGCGGCGCCCTTCAAGGGGTGGCCGTCATTGTCCACCAGCACCGGCTCTACGCCAAAGAAGGGCCGGGTGGCGGAGCCGGGCTTGAGGTCCGTTGCGCCGGGCAGGGGCGAAATGAGGATGCCGCCGGTTTCTGTCTGCCACCATGTATCGACGATGGGGCAGCGGCTGTCGCCGACCACACGGTGATACCAGTTCCACGCTTCCGGGTTGATGGGTTCGCCCACGGAGCCGAGCAGACGCAGGCTTTTGCGGGATGTCTTGGTGACCGGTTCATCGCCTTCGCGCATCAGGGCGCGGATGGCGGTGGGGGCTGTGTAAAAGATGTTGACGTTGTGCTTGTCGCAGACCTGCCAGCAGCGCGACGAGTCCGGATAGGTCGGCACGCCTTCAAACATCAAGGTCGTGGCGCCATTGGCCAATGGTCCGTACACGATGTAACTGTGACCAGTGACCCAGCCCACATCCGCCGTGCACCAGTAGATGTCGCCGGGCTTGTAGTCGAACACATATTGGTGGGTCATTGACGCATAGACGAGGTAGCCGCCGGTGGTATGCAGCACGCCTTTGGGCTTGCCGGTGGAGCCTGACGTGTACAGAATAAACAGCGGGTCTTCCGCGCCCATTTCCTCGCACGGGCACTCATGGTCCACGCGGCCTGCCACCTCGTGATACCAGACGTCGCGGCCTTCCTTCATGGTGACGGCGCCGCCGGTGTGTTCCACCACGATGACGCTTGTCACGTCCGGGCACTGGTCCAGCGCGTCGTCGGTGTTTTCCTTCAAGGGGATTGGCCGCCCGCCGCGCACGCCTTCGTCAGACGTGATGACGAACTTGCTGTCGCAATCAAGAATGCGACCCGCCAGCGCGTCCGGCGAAAAGCCGCCAAAGACGATGGAGTGCACCGCGCCGATGCGCGCGCAGGCCAGCATGGCGTAAGCCGCTTCGGGGATCATCGGCATATAGATAGTGACGCGGTCGCCTTTCTTGACGCCCTGGTCCTTCAGCACATTGGCGAAGCGCTGCACGTGGTGGTGCAGCTGCGTGTAGGTGATGGACTGGTCAACGGAGGGGTCATCACCTTCCCAGATGATCGCCACCTGGTCGCCCTTGTCGGCGACGTGCCGGTCAACGCAGTTGTAGCAGACGTTAAGCGTGCCATCCTCGTACCACTTAACGTGCAGATCGCGCTCATGGTACGAGACGTCCTTCACGGTGGTGTAGGGCTTGATCCAGTCCACCCGCTTGCCGTGCTCACCCCAGAAGGCCGTGGGGTCGGAAATCGACTGCGCGTACATCTCTTTGTACTTGGCATCGTCGACATAGGCGGACTTGGCCCAATCGGCGGGGACTTTGATCACTTCGTCGGACATGGTGGCTCCCTGTGCGGCCTGGGCATTTCAGCCTGAGTTTTTGTTGGCAGCAGTATGGAAGCCCGGCCGCGTGCGCTGCAAGGGTAAGCGCATTGCGGCAAGTCAAAAATGACGGCGCATTTTCTTTTCGCCCCCACCCCGGCCCTCCCCACAAGGGGGAGGGAGGTGTGTGTGCCCACGTCGAGGCAAAGTCACCCTCCCCTTGATGGGGAGGGTCGGCGGCGGAGCCGACGGGGTGGGGTGTCAGCGCCGGAGTTAGCTTGCAGAGACTGCGGCGATTTCTTCCTCACTCAGCCCCGCTTCACGCAGCACCGCTTCCGTGTCCACACCCAACGCAGGCGGATGATGCCGGTGCGTCGCTGGCGTTTTCTCAAAACTCACGGGCTGCTTCATGGCCACATATGTGCCTTCGGTGGGGTGCTGGTGGTGTTCGAAGAAGCCGATCGATTGCAAATGCGGGTCGCTGGTGACGTCGTCGAGGCGGTTGACGCGCATGGCGGGGATGTTTTTCTGCTTCAGGAGGTCAATCCATTCCTCGCTGGTGCGGGTCTGGGCGACTTCTTCCACCAGCCCATAAAGCGCCAGCACGTTCTGGGTGCGGTTCTGGTAGGTGTTGAAGCGTTCATCTTCCTGCAGCAGGCCCTTGCGGCCACCCAGCTCGAAGAAATCATCCCATTGACGATCCGAGTACGGAACAATGGAGAGATAGCCGTCTTTGGTCTTGAAGGGGCGGCGATTGGGGTTCAGCACGCGGGAATAGCCGTAGCCGCCGACCGGTGGCTCGAAGCAATGGCCGTAGAGGTTCTCGCTCATGGTGAAACTTGTAAAACATTCGAGCATCGGCACTTCAACAAACTGGCCTTCGCCGGTACGCTGCTTGTAATAGAGCGCAGCCAGGGTCGCATAGACCATGTGCAGGCCGGTTGTCTTGTCGGCGACGAGGCTTGGCAGATAGGCGGGGCGCTCGAACTGCTCGCCTTCAAGACCTGCGCGTTTGTTGACGCGCGGCAGAAGGTCCGTGCCGCCGGACGCTGCCTGAATGAGATCATCGTAGGCCTGCAGACCGCCATAGGCACCATCCTTGCCAAAGCCCGCGGCGTGCACATAGACGATCTCGGGGTTGATTTTTTTGACGCCTTCATAGTCGATGCCCAGCCGCTCCATGCCCGCATAGCGGATGTTGGAGGCGAAGACGTCGGCGTCCTTGATGAGGGTGCGCAGGGCTTCGCGGGCTTCGGGCATTTTGAGGTCAAGCACGACGGACCGCTTGTTGCGGTTGTAGGTCATGAAGAGCGGGCCCATGCCGGGGCCGACCGGGGACTTGCCGCCCCAGCGCAGAATGTCGCCGCCGGGCGAGCCTTCTGCCGTCGGTGCTTCAATCTTGATGACCTCTGCGCCCAGATCGCCGAGTATCTGCATGGCGTAAGCGCCCAGCACCACGGAGGTGCAATCGACGATTTTCACGCCCGCAAGGGGGCCGGTGTTCTTTGGTTCGGTCATGAGTAGCGTCCGTTGGGAAGAAGCAGGTTAGAGATTTCCCGGCCAGCTATAGCGTGCATCCGGGCATTTTTCTTCATTTGATTGGCCGTCCGTCAGCTCGACGCAGCGGAAGCCTTGGGATTCATACAGGGCGCGGGCAGGGGCGTTGCTCTGGAATACCCACAGGTCGAGGCCCTCGGGCCGGTCGCGCATGACATGGGTGAGCAGCGCCATGCCGATGCCCTTGCGGTGGTGGGAAGGGTCCACATAAAGCTGCTCAAGCCATGTGTCCGTATAGGCGGCAACACCGGCGATAACGCCATCCGCCTCCGCCACAACAACAGTGCATTCCGGCAGCATTTTGTGGGTGATGAACCACAGGTCTTCCTCCGCCGTGTGGATGACCGGCACGCTTGGCATGGCGGCGCGTGCGGGCGTGAACGCGCGGGCAATGGCTGCTGCGTCGTCAGGTTTGGCGGGTCTCACCGTGATCGTTGTCATGGGGAGATTTGCCGTGAAGGGGTTTGATGGGTCAAGCTTGCGGTCATGACCGCTGCGCACATCATTGACGTTATTGACCCTGACGAGACCACGCTTGCTCAGGCCCACAGCCTGATACGCGCGCAATGGGGCGACAGTGTCGTATCGCTGGGGCGCGAGGTTGATCCGTTTGATCTGCCGGTGCGGGTTGCGGTGGCGGACGGCGCGTTTGTCGGCGCGGTGGTCTATCTCATCGCGGAGGGTGAGCTTGAAGTTGTTGCGCTTGCCGCCACCGGAACGGCGCGTGGAACGGGGCGCGCCTTGATGACGGACATGTTTGAGGTGGCGCGGCGCGAGGGCGTGCGGCGTGTACGTCTTGTGACGACCAACGACAATCTGCGGGCGATCGGGTTTTATCAGGTCATCGGCATGACGATTGCGCGGGTGGGACTCAACGCCATTGCACACGCCCGCAAGCTGAAACCTGAGATTCCACTGACCGGCGACAACGGCATTCCCATTCGCGATGAAATTGAATTTGAATATCTCATAGAAGGCTGACGCCCATGCTGCTGCACCACTCCACCTGGCAGGAAGTTGATGACTACCTGACCCGCTCGAAAGCGATTGTCATTCCCATTGGTTCGACCGAACAGCATGGGCCGACAGGGCTGATCGGCACGGATGCGCTGTGTCCTGAAATCATTGCGCATGAGGCGCAGAAAGACGCAGATATTCTAGTGGGGCCGACGTTCAATGTGGGCTGCGCGCAGCATCATCTGGGGTTCGCCGGGTCAATGACCCTGCGGCCCTCGACGATGATCGCAGCGATTCACGACTGGGTGTCGTCGCTGGCGGTGCACGGGTTTGAACGGGTGCTGTTTTTCAACGGGCACGGCGGCAACATCGCCACCATCAATGCGGCGTTTTCCGAGATTTATGCGGACCGCTCGCTTGCCGGGGAGGCATCCAATCGCGGACCCATCAAATGCAAGCTCGACAACTGGTGGGACTACAAACCCGTCATGGACATGTGCATGAGCACCTACGGCAAGAGCCACGGCAGCCACGCCACGCCATCAGAAGTGGCGGTGACGCAATGGGCGTATCCGGACTCGATCAAGACCGCAGATGTGTCGCCCACGATCGCGCCCAATGGCCGGTTTACGGATGCCGAAGACTACCGCACCAAGTTTCCAGATGGCCGCATGGGCTCGGACCCGACGCTGGCTACTCCGGAAGACGGCGGCAAGCTTGTGGCGTTGTCTGTGGCCGGGCTCAAGAGCAGTTTTGAGGCGTTTGCGGGGAGCTGAGGGAAGGCCTCAAGGGCACGACCTTACTTCGTCACCCCGGACTTGATCCGGGGTCCACTCGCGGATGCTGTACAGTTGATTGTTGGCGAGTAGGCCCCGGATCAGGTCGGGAGTGACGTGTCGCGCTACTACTGCCAGCCTCCCAGTATCGCGCCCATGAAGGCGAAGGCTGTGGCGGCGTGCAGGCCGTCGATGATGACGAGGTTGCGGCTGGTGCCTTGAAAGGCTGCGTTGAGCGCCTTGTTTGCCGTGACAAGACCGATGCCGATGACAAACCCCAGAATGGCGCCTGACAGCCACCCGGTGATGCCGGTGAGGGCAATCACCACGGCAAGGGTGATGGCCATGACCACCTGCAGCACGCCCGCGAACACATAGGTTGTTGGTTCCTGCTGAATGTCGTCGTCGGTGAGGCCCGCGGCGGCCATCCAGGGCTTGGCAAACACGCCGTACCATACAGCGCCGGTGGCAAAGCCCGCGATGGAGGCGGCGAGCACCGCCAGCCAGTTGAGGTTGGTGAGAACGTCCATTGGTCTGTCTCCCCGGCATGTTGCCCAGCCTTAGGGGCTGATGCGTATCATGCCAGCGTGAACGGTGACGGGGATGGGCACAAGGGCTTTGCCGGTGCAGGGGCCTGACGTGCACAGCCCATCGTTTATGCGAAACAGCGCGCCATGGGTGGAGCAGATGATTTCATCCTCCGCCAGTGTCAGAAACTTGTCGGCCCAGGTTTCCAGCGGCGTAAATGCGTGCGGGCATTCATTGACATAGGCCACCACCTCGTTGGCGGTGCGGACCACAAACATGTCAAACCGCGCGCGGCCTTCGCCAAACAGGAATCCGCGTGCGCCGGGCGTGCGGATTTCATACAGCGCGCACAGCGTGGTGCCTGGTGCGGGTGCGCCGGGGCGGGAGTGCCAGGGGAGTGCGGTCATGATGCGGGGTGCCACATCGGTGTCATGGCCTGCCACCTCGCCTCAAGTGCGGCATCGCTCTCAGGCTGGTGCGCATAGGCCAACTCGTCGTCACGGATTGTTATGTGCGGCTGTTTTGACGCGACCCATATATGGCCGGCCGGCACCAGCCACGATGTGTCGTCCAGTGTGCCCGCCTTGACGTTCAGCTTGTCGCCATAGCCGGGTCGCTGGTGGGTCAGGCGCGTGCCGCAGGCGTCGCAGAATGTGCAGGTCTGGTGTCCGCCTTTTGAGATTGGGCGCAGGAAGACTTTTGTCGGTCCTTCAATGGTGAAGTCGCCAAGGTTCACCCGCAGGCTTTCGCCAAAGGCGCTTGAAGTTTGCTTCTGGCATTCTGTGCAGTGGCACAGATAGAACACTACCGGCGGGCCGGAAATCGTGTAGCGCACCGCGCCGCACTGGCAGCCACCTTTCAGCGGTATCTCGGGTGTGTTGATTTTGAAATGGGCGTGTTGGTGAGGCATTGCCGTGCCTACGGCGTTTTCTTCAGTCCGCCCATGGCGCAGACTTTTTTCCACTCGGTAGGCGTTACCGGCTGCACGGACAGGCGGGAGTTCTTGACCAGCACCATGTCTTCGAGAGCGGGCTCGCTCTTGATGTCGGCCAGGGTCACGAAGGTAGGCATCGGGCACACCGCCTTGAGCTGCACCATGCCGAATTTGCCCTTGGCATCGGTGGGGTCCATCACATGCTCGCCGATGACTTCTACAATGCCAACGATCTGCTTTTCATTCACCGAGTGATAGAAAAAACCTTTGTCGCCAATCTTCATGTCCTTCATGAAGTTGTTGGCCATGTAGTTGCGCACACCGTCCCATTCGGTGCCTTTGTCGCCGCATTTCACCTGATTGTCCCACGACCATGTTCCGGGTTCGGACTTAAAGAGCCAATAGGCCATTACGGGGTCACTCCGCTGTCAGGTGTTCCAACCAGCCATTTCCATGGCCTGATTTCATATGTTTCGAATACGCCGTGTGTCACGTAGGGGTCGTCGGTTAACAGAGCGCGTGCTGTGGCGATGTCTGGTGCGCGTATTACGAACATAGACCCGATCATGGTGTCACCTGCGTCATCCGTTACCGGTCCGCCCATCTGCAACACGGCGCGGCCATTGGTATCGTGCATGTCTTGCCAGTAAGCCAGATGATGCGGCCGGGCGGCCATGCGCTTTGTGGTGTTGTCCGGATAGTCAGTGCCCAGCACGATCCATAGCCGGTCGGTCGATGCCATGGCTAGTTTCCCAACAGCCATTTCCAGCCACGAATGTCGGTGCGGGCAAACAGGCCGGCGGTCTGGTAGGGGTCGGCGGCCTGCAGGCGTTCGGCCTCGGTGCGGCTCTCAACGTCAATCACCAGAAACGAGCCTTCCATGTGCGCGCCGTCATCGCTCGTGAACGGGCCGCCGAGTTTCACAACGCCGGTCTCGCCCCAATAGGCAAGGTGAGCGTCCCGGTTGGCGAGGCGCAGGGGTTCGCTGTCGGGTTTGTCGATGCAGGTAAGCGCAAAAAGCATGAAGACTGTCCTGTGATGTAAGTGGGCGTGCGCTGCAAGATGCGCGAGGAGTGGCGCAGGCGCAAGGAAGCGCAGATTTGCGTTGGTCGGTGCATAAATGGGTCTAAACATTGCGAATGTGCAGGCGCGCTCAAGTGCCACGCAGGAAGTAGGCTTGGGCGGCAAGACACAGGAGAAACCATGTCACATGCAACACACAAGTTCTGGCTGAAGATTTCAGCCTTCGTAATCGCGTCCTTCGGCCCGATCGCTTTTCTGGCAACCATGCCGGAGTACTCAGAGCCCGCCCGTTTGGCGCTTGATGTGCTGGACTGGCCGGTGGATGGCGCGCAGGCCTATGAGGGGCCGACCATGCACTTCATGTCGGCCTTGCTGGGCGGGTTTCTGCTCGGCTGGGGTGTCATGATCTGGTGCCTGTCGGTGTGGGTCTATGATCTGGCCCCCGAAGGCGTTCGCAAGTCTGTGCTCACGGGCGCGCTTGCCTGGTTTGTTCTCGACAGCGCAGGCTCATATGCGTCAGGCGCGTGGCCGAACGTTCTGTGGAACGTGCTGGTGTTGCTGCTGATCGTCGGGCCGATGTGGCGACCGGCCAAAGACTAGTTGCTGGTTTGGCTCTGGGTGCTGCTTTCACGCTTGAACGGCCTTGAAAGCAATGCGGTGATGGCGTCGTCAACGCTGGTATCTCCAGCAACGACGGACGCCACAGCTTCGCAGATGGGCATTTCAACGCCAACGCTTTTTGCCAGCGCCACAACGGCGGGGGCTGTCGCCACGCCTTCGGCAACGGACACCCGCTCGCCCAGCACGTCTGACAGCGTGCGCCCTTCGCCCAGTGCTGCACCCAGAGACATGTTGCGGCTTTGACGTGAACCGCAGGTGAGAATGAGGTCGCCAAGGCCCGACAGACCCGCCAGTGTTTCAGGCCGTGCGCCAAGGGCAACGCCAAGGCGGGTGAGTTCGGCGAAGCCGCGGGCAGTTAAGGCGGCTGCCGCAGACGCGCCAAGTTGTTTGCCTTCCACAATGCCGCAGGCGATGGCGAGCACGTTTTTGACCGAGCCGCCAAGTTCCGCGCCCAGCAGATCATCCGCCAGATAGGGCCTGAACGTTGTGATGCCGATGGCGTCTATCAGCGCAGTGCCGGTTTTTTCGTCGGCACACGCAAGTGTCACAGCCGTCGGCAGGCCGCGCGCCACGTCAGCGGCAAATGACGGGCCGGACAGCACTGCGGGAATTGCGCGCGGCAAAGTTTCATCCAGCACCTGCGTCATCAGCTTGCCGGAGGATTGCTCAATACCCTTGGCGCACACAGCAACCGGCGTGTTGTCAGGCAGATGCGGAGCGAGGTTTGTTGTCACGGCACGCAGCGCCTGTGCAGGGCACACCAGCAGAAGGGCGTCACAGCCGGACACAGCCTGCGCCAGATCGCTGGTGGCTTTGATCGTCGGGTCCAGCGGGACACCGCTCAGGTACATTTTGTTCTCGTGGGCGCTGGTGATGCTTGCGGCCACGTCCGGTTCATAGGCCCATAGCGTTACGTCGCGTCCGGCGCGGGCTGCCACGCTGGCCAGTGCTGTGCCCCATGCGCCTGCGCCGATTACGGAAACTTTTTGCACGGATCGGGTTTGTTCCGATTGAATGGTTCGTTGATTATTCACCCGCGCTCTCTACACTCAGACACATGAAAGAAAAAGACGACATCAGGGACGCCATACTGGAGGCAGCGCGTGAGCGGTTTCTCCACTATGGCTATGGCAAAACCACAATGGCCGAGATTGCCCGCGACTGCGATATGTCTCCGGGCAATCTGTACCGGTTTTTTGAAGGCAAGCTCGATCTGGCTGAGGAGATTGCCCGCAAGGCGTCGCTTGAAACCATGAACGAACTGGCCCGTGCCATTCGCTCGCCGGGCAAGACCGCCACCCAGGCGATGCGGGACTATTTGTTCGGCAAGCTGCGGATGACCTACACCAATCTTGAAAAAGACCCGAAGATCATCGAGCTGGCGCAGACAGTGTCTGCGGAGCGGCCGCAGTTTTCCAACGATATGCTCGAGCGCGAGCGCCAGATCATGATGGAAATCATCGCCAATGGCCGCGAGCTGGGCGAGTTTGCCACCAACGATGTGCAGTTCACCGCCGAGATGATTCAATCGGCGACCATGAAGTTCAGCTATCCGCAGCTTTGGTCGCGGCTGACCCTGGATAATCTGGAACGCGAACTTGCCGGGGTGTTTGACCTGGTGCTGGGTGGCCTGTGCCCCGACCGTACGCTGTTTGTCGGTGGCAAGAGCGGCGGCGCGGATCCGGCCCGCCAGTCAGTTTAACCCGTCCGCCTGGCGGTGATTTTGCGGCCATCTGCCTATGGCGACGGCAGGGTGCGGGTTGGGGCAAAAAACCGGCATTCCCCCGAAAAAAGCTGTGCGGACCACCGTGGTCCATTTTCAGCGCCGCGATGCTTTTTCCATTATGTGATACATATCAATGCCTTACGGTCTTTTTCCGATTGTCTCTAAAAATGAACATTTTGCAAAACGTTCATTGTTTTCTATTTAGAGTGCTCCTATATCGATTGTGCCGGGCGGTGTTGTCCGGTGGTGTTCGCCTCAGGCCCTGACAGACATTTCAGGGGCGCGGACATGAGTACGAAGGACCATCCGGAGGGCATCCCATGACTTACGCCGCACTCAGACTTTCAAGCCCGATCAGCCGCCACCTCCCTGTGGTTGCCGTCGCGGTTTATGCCATCGCCCTGATCGCAGAGGTGATGACCCGCGGCGTGCTTGTTTAGGCACGCCAACAACTGTGTCCCTGCGAGATACCTCACGATACAAACCGGAGATTTTGATATGACCAACGCATCTCAACAGACCCACCTCCCCGAACTCCTCCCCACGCCGCTGAGTGTCAAGGCAAGCCTGTTCGTCGGCTCGCTCGTGCTTGCAGGCTACGTGGTGGCGCTTGTGGCGCAGGCGGCAAACATTATCTAGCGAAACTGTGCGGTGCCCGTTCCTCCTCTCCGGGCGCTGCGCATGTTTGCTGTTGCGCCGACAGTGGTCGGCGGCATGTTTTCGCAGGCGAGCGCCGACAGTGGTCGGCGGTCGCAAGACCTTCCTCCCCGCACCCGGTCCTCATCCCCGGACCCAAAGTGCAGGGTTTCCAACTGGGGCCGCATGAAAGTGCGGTCCCATTTTTTATCTCAAACACCCTTCATCCCGGACTTGATCCGGGATCCGCTCGCCGGTCAGTCCTTTTCAGCACAACGGGAGTTAGGGGTGCATGTCGAGATCAGCGAGGGGCCAGCGGGCGCGGGGGCCTGTTGCGAGGCTGTCGGTGTGGCCAAGGGCGAGGCGTTCGATGCCGGCCCAGGCAATCATGGCGGCGTTGTCGGTGCACAGGGGCAAGGGCGGCGCGATAAGGGTAAAGCCTTCCGCCAGCGCCAGCGTTTCAAGCCGCGCTCTAAGCGCCTTGTTGGACGCAACGCCGCCCGCCACCACAATAGGTAGTATATCTGACAGACCGTTGGCATCGCGCATCATCTGCATGGCGTTGCGGGTGCGGTCTTCGATGGTGTCTGCGACGGCCATCTGAAACGAAGCGGCGGCGTCTGCCAGGTCTGTCCGGGTGAGCGGCACCAGTTTGGTGACGGTCTGGCGCAGGGCGGTTTTGAGGCCGGCAAATGAAAAGTCCGCACCCGCACGACCTTTCATCGGGCGCGGCAGGTCAAAGCGCGTTGCGTTGCCCTTCAAAGCCCATTTTTCCACGTGCGGCCCGCCGGGGTAGCCAAGCCCCATGAGCTTTGCCGTCTTGTCGAAGGCTTCGCCCACAGCATCGTCCAGGGTGGTGCCCAGCAGGCGATATTCGCCGACGCCGCGAGCTTCCAGAAGCTGTGAGTGTCCGCCCGACACCAGCAACACCAGATAGGGAAACGGCGTTGCTGCCACCAGCCGCGCCGTCAGCGCATGGGCTTCAAGATGATTGACCGCCACAAACGGCTTTTTTGCCGCAAAGGCCAGTGCCTTGCCGGTGACGAGCCCCACCATCAGCCCGCCGACAAGGCCGGGGCCCGCGGTGGCGGCAACCGCATCCACGTCGCCAAGGGGCATGTCTGCTTCGCGCAGGGCGGCGGCGACCAGCGAATCCAGATGATCGATATGGGCGCGGGCGGCTATTTCCGGCACGACGCCGCCATAGGGGGCGTGGTCGTCAAACTGTGACAGGACAAGATTTGAGCGAATGTCGCCGGGCACACCGGGGCGTCCGCGCACAACGGATACGGCGGTTTCGTCGCAGCTTGTTTCAATGCCTAAAACGGTAAAGTCGCGCGGCGCTGGGTGTGCATTGGCCATAGGGTTTGATGTGCTATCCATGCGCGCTGCATAAAGCAATTTTTTTGAGGTCCGTGCGGTTAGGCCGGGCCGGTATCGAGGCGTCATGGCTGCTGTATTTTCTCCCGACACCCCCCTGCGCATAGGCACCCGCGGCAGTCCGCTGGCGCTGGTGCAGGCCAATGAGGTGGCAGACCTTCTGCGCGCCGCGCACGGGCTGGCGCAAACAGCGGTTGAAATCGTGCCGATTGTGACGACCGGCGACAAGGAACAGTCGCGCCCGCTTGCAGAGATTGGCGGCAAGGGGTTGTTTGCCGTTGAACTGGAAACGGCACTCAACGCCGGAGACATTGATATGGCCGTTCACTCCATGAAGGATGTTGAGACGGTCATCGCGGACATGTTCGAGATTGCCGCCATATTGCCGCGCGAAGACACGCGCGATGCATGGATAAGCCCGGTGGCGGCGCATCCGCGTGAATTGCCGCAGGGCGCGGTGGTGGGCACCGCATCGTTGCGGCGTGGCGCACAAATAAAGGCGATGCGGCCTGATGTCAGCATCATCAACTTTCGCGGCAATGTGCAGACCCGGCTGGCCAAGCTGGCACGCGGCGAGGTGCACGGCACCATGCTGGCGCTGGCGGGGCTTAACCGGCTGGGCATGGCGGATCAGGTGACGTGTCTGCTGGATGCGCCGGAGATGATTTCCGCCGTTGGTCAGGGGGCCATCGGCATTGAAGTCAGGCGTGACGCCACTGATGTGCTGGCTGCTGTTGCAGCACTTGACGATGCCACCACAGCCCTTTGCGTTTCGTGTGAGCGGGCAATGCTGGCGGAACTTGATGGCACGTGCCGCACCCCCATTGGTGGCCATGCCGTGCTGGGTGCAGACGGGCAGGTGACACTCACGGCGGTGTTGCTGGCGGAAGACGGGTCGCAGGCGTTCAGGTTTGCAGGCACGGCCCCAGCGGCGGACGCGCTGGCGATGGGCACTGAGGCGGGGCGCAGGATCAAACAGGATGCGGGCGCGGATTTTGTCGCTAACATGGCGTGATGCGGCTGCTTGTCACCCGACCTGAGCCTGACGCCTCGGCACTTGCAGAGCAGCTTGTAGCGCTTGGCCATGAGCCGGTTATTGCCCCGCTGATGCAGGTTCGGTTCCACGACACGCTGCTTGATCTTGGTGGCCTGACAGCCGTGCTTTTTACAAGTGCCAATGGTGTGCGGGCCTTTGCGCACCAGCATGAGCCGCCGCCCGGCGTCATTGCGCTGGCGGTTGGTGATGCAACGGCGCGGACTGCCCGCGACCATGGGTGGCAGGATGTCAGGACTGCTCATGGCGATGTGACATCACTCGCGATGCTTGCCACCGAGACACTGAAACGTGGTGAGGGGCGTGTTGTGCATGTGTGCGGTGAACAGGCCGTGGGAGACCTGTCGGGCGCGCTTGCGGCTGAGGGATATCGCGTTGAGCGGCGGGTGATGTATGTGGCCTGTGCCGCCCGTGAACTGCCGGACAATGCGCGGCTCGCGCTGGCGGGGGGCAGTTTGGATGGCGTTTTGCTGCTGTCGCCACGCACAGCCAAGCTGTTTGGAACTCTGGTCACAGAAGCGGGTTTGCGAACGCAGGCGTCGCGCCTCGTGGCTTTTTGTCTGTCAGATGCGGTCGCCACCGCCGCATTTGTCGGGTTTGGGGCGCGGGTGAAAGTGGCGGCAAAGCCCGATATTGGTCATCTGCTTGCCTTGTTGTCAGCCTAAGACCCTTCTAGTCTGCGTGCCTGACGTATCACCCCCAACCAGAAGTGCGTTTGCGCCCCATGAGCCCGACCGATACCCCTGACGATAAGTCCCCTGACAGCACTGCTGACGTTGCGGCCGATGAAAAACGCAAGGCGCGCGTGATTGACGGCACCGCCGAAGACGTAACCGACGCGCCCAAAGCCGGGGCCTCTGCTTCTTCGGGCGGAGCCATGTCCTTTGCTGCACCGATTGCGGCGTTCTTTGTAGGGGCGGCGCTGCTTGCGGCTGTATTGTGGCAGGCGGGCCTCATCAATGTAGCAACGGGCGTTGGTCCGGTCGCGGCAGGCGACGTGTCGGGGCGACTTGATGCAGCGGATACCCGCATTGCGGCATTGCTGCGCGATGTTGACCGGCTGGGCGGCGAACTGAGTGCAGCGCAGACAGCGCGCGCCGAGCTGGAAGCCAAGCTTGAGGGTATCGACGGGGCTGCGGGCGGCATTGCTGCGCAGAGCCTGACTGAAGGTCTGGCGCGGTCTGACGATCTGGATGCGGCGCTGCGGTTGATAACGGAAATTGATGGGCGGCTGGTTGATGCGGAAACAAACGCAGCGCTGGCGCAAACCGCCGTGCAGCCTGACCAGATTGAAGCGCTGCAGGCAGTAATTGCTGACCTTGAGACACGTCTGGCGACAGCCGAGGACGCCACTGAGCAGGCGCAGGCCGCCGAGCGGCGTGTTGCTGCCATGGAGGCGGGGGTCGCCGCGATTGGGGCGCAGCAGGGCACCCAGGCAAATGAACTGGGCACCATCCAGGCACAGCTTGGGGCGTTGGGCGCGCGGGCAGATGCGATGCAGGACATTGTGACCGCACAAAACGAGCGGCTCGCAACATTGGTTGCGCGCGATGATGTGCTGGCGACGCGCCTTGGCGTTGTCGAGGCCCGTGTCGATCGGCCGGAGGCGGCGCGACGTGCAGCACTCGGCATTGCGCTGGCCAGTCTTTCCGGCGCTGCCAACGATGGCGGCAGTTTTGCCCTTGAGCTTGAGGCCGTGGATCAACTGGCCCCCGGCGCCGAGCAGGTAGAGGCGTTGCGTGAGGTTGCCGACAGCGGCGTTGCTGATGCCAGCACCTTGTTGCGGCGGTTCCAGCCTGCTGCGCGGGCCGCGCTCAAGGCGGACGCTGCGGGGGCCTCACAGGGCATTTGGGATCGCCTGACCGGCAATGCTGCGTCACTGATAACGGTTCGGCGTACAGGCGCGCTGGAGGGCGGCAGTGTAGAAGCCGTTCTGGCGCGCGCCGAAGTGGCGCTTGGTGATGGCGACGTGGCTAAGGCCGTGTCGCTGGTTGACGGGCTTAGCGGTCCGGCTGCAGAAGCCATGCAGCCGTGGCTGACGGACGCCCGTGCGCGCGCCAACGTGGATGCGCTGATAGGCGACATGCGCCGTGTGCTGCTGGTGGATCTGGCGCAGGCCCATTCTCCGGGTGCGGATGAAAATGCTGTTCCTGAAGGCGCTACTCCTGAAAACGGGAGTGCTGTTGAATGATCCGCACGCTTTGGTATTTCTTGATTGTTGCCGTTCTGGCGACGCTTGCTGCAGCGATTGCCGGGTTGCCGGGCGATATTGTGGCAACCATTGGCGACACGCAGATTGCGTTGAGTGTGGCGACCGCATTTGGACTTATTGCGCTGCTGATCGGCATCGCGATTTTTGCTGAACGCGTCATCACGTTTTTGGTGCGTGGGCCGGGCAATGTGGCCAGCTTCTGGCAGTCGCGCCGCGAGGTGCGTGGCTATGAAGCATTGTCGCGCGGGCTGTTGGCAGTGGCGTCGGGCGATGGCGCAACAGCCACGCGCTATGCCGACAAAGCACAAAAACTTCTCGACCAGCCTGCCATGACGCTGTTGTTGTCGGCGCAGGCGGCCAAGCTGACAGGTGACGAAGCAGCCAGCGGGCGAGCGTTCAAGGCGATGCTGGCTGCGCCGGAGACGCATGGTCTGGCGCTCAAGGGGTTGTTTGAACATGCCATGGCGTCGGGCGATTATGAGTTGGCGCGGGTGCAGGCGGCGCGTGCGCTTGATGTGGCGCCCGCCACGCCGTGGGCCTTTGAGGGGAAGTTTGCCATTGAGGCGCGGGCCGGTGCTTTTGATGCAGCGCTTGAAACCCTCGACAAGGCATTGGGTCAGGGCCTGCTTGAACGCGCGGATGCGCGGCGGCGGCGTGCGGTGTTGCTCACGGGGCTTGCCCAGCAGGAGGCCGCGCGCATTGCCGAACCAACCGGCCCCCGTGATGAAGAAGATCTGGGTACGGACGATGGTGCCAGCGTGCAGGAGATACGCGCGGGTGCACTGCGGCACGCTATTGAAGCGCGTGATCTGGCACCTGATCTGGTGCCCGCAGCAGCGCTGGCTGCACAGCTTGTGCATGAGGATGGTCGCACACGGCGGGCGCAAAAAATTATTGAGGACGCGTGGAGCCGGTCGCCGCACCCGGATCTGGCAACGGTGTTTCTCGATCTGTTTCCCGCCGACGCTGCTGACAAACGCTTCAAGCGCGCGGAAGCATTGGCAGCGCGCAGCCCTGACAATGTGGAAAGCAATGTGCTGGTGGCCCGTGCAGCCATTGGCGCGCGCCGGTTTGATGACGCGAAGGCAAGGCTTGTTGCCTACGCGGAGCCCTTCCCCAGCCGCCGCATCTGCCTTTTGATGGCAGAGATCGCCGAAGGCATGGGCGATATGGGGGCAACCCGCGAGTGGTTGTCGCGCTCGGTGCGCGCGCCCGCTGACGCCCAATGGGTGGCGGATGGCTACCGCACGGCAACCTGGCAGCCGGTGGTGCCGGTGACGGGTGCGTTTGATGCGCTTGAGTGGCGCGCCCCAACGGATGCCATGGTGGCGTCACGCAGTTCCTCAACAGAAGAAGCCATGGCACACGCTGCGCAGGCTGTTGTGCTGCCGGTGCCGGTTTCCCCGTCCACAGCGCCTTCATCCGGTGGGCCGCGTGATGTCACGCCGGTCACCCCGCAGGCAAAAACCACGCCTGCGGCGCCTGCGCAGGTTGATCTGGCAACGCCGGTGACGCCGGTCATGGCGGCGCCGGTCATGCCGGATGTTGCCAGGGCCACCAGGGCTCCGGCACCAGCGCCGGCGCTGGACGACATTCACGACGAGATTGATTTCATGCCGCCGCGCCCGGATGATCCGGGTCCGGATGCATTTGACGACGACGAGGACAGGCGCGCGTCCTGGTAGCGCGCTCCGCCAGAGGAAAATCCCGGCGGACACTTGGGGGTACACCATGATCAAGCGGATTTTTCTGGGCGTTCTGGCACTCATTGCCATTGCCGTAATTGTTATTATTGCAGCCTTTCTGCGATTTGATATTCCGCGTGAAGAGCTGGTTGCGAAATATGGCAACGACGCCTCGCAGTTCATCGAGTTGCGCTCCGGTGCGGTCGCCCATGTGCGCGATGAAGGCAACCGAGACGGTGACGTGTTGGTGCTGGTCCACGGCTCCAATGCCTCGCTGCACACCTGGGAGCCATGGGTTGCGGCCCTTGGTGATACCTATCGGGTGGTCACGCTCGACATGCCCGCCCACGGCCTGACCGGTGCCACGCCGGAGGCGGATTATTCGCCTGCGGGCATGGCGGCATTCACTCATGAAGTTGTGCGCAAGCTGGGGATTGAAAAGTTCACGCTTGGCGGCAACTCCATGGGCGGCTCGGTTGCGCTCAACTACGCGGTGGCCTACCCGGATGATCTCGAGGGTCTCATTCTGGTGTGCTCCAGCGGCATTGCGCGCGAGGAAACAGAGGCCTCTGAAGGCGACGCAGCGCGATCATTCTCGCTGGTGAATATGCCGGTGGTCAGTCAGGCGCTGCGGTGGCTGACGCCGCGGTTCATTTTTGAAGACGGCCTGCGCGGCGTGTTCGTTGACCAGTCGATTGTGACGGACGCCATGGTGGACCGCTACATCGAGCTCAACGTGATGGAAGGCACCCGCGACGCCACCCGCATCCGCTTCGGCATACAGCGCACGCCGGTGCCTGACGATGTGGTACGCGCGCTTGAGGTGCCGACGCTCGTCATGTGGGGCGACAAAGACCCGCTCATTCCGGTGTCCGTCGGCAGGCGGTTTGATGCGTTGCTGCCCAACTCCACTTTGGTGATCTACGAAAATGTCGGCCACATTCCGATGGAGGAAGTGGCCGAGGTCAGCGCCAGTGATGTTCGCGCGTTTATGGAAGCCACCAAGGTGGCGTCGGCTCCTGCAGCACCGGTCATGCCTGCCTACGAGGCAACCGTGACGTTGGAGGATGACGGGTCGCTGACGGTGGAAGCTACAGAAGATGGTGCGGCTGAAGGTCTCATCGAGGAAATGGCCGAGGACGTCGCCGAATAAGGCAGGCGTTGGCCGTTAACGAACTCAGGTTGGGGGAGATGCGGCTGACGTGTCTTCCCCTTTTGCTTTGTAGAGCCGCTTGCTGAATGGTCAGATCAATGACGAATACCATCCGGGCGTATGTAGATGCGGACCTTGATGCGGTGATGGCCGCCTGGGAAAGCGCTGTTTTGGTCGGACACCCATTCCTGTCCGAAGCGTTCAAGGGCTCCGAACGCTACAACATTCCCAACGTCTATCTTCCGAACACCGAAACCTGGGTGTGTGAGCAGGATGGGAAGGTTGTTGGATTTATTGCCATGATGGTGGGTGAGGATACTACGGAGGTCGGAGCAATCTTTGTCCACTCCCAATCCCACGGGACAGGTGCAGGTCGCATGCTGATGGACAAGGCGCGCGCGCTGTATGGAACGCTCGAACTTGAGGTTTTCAAGGAGAACAAAGTGGGGCGCCGCTTTTACGCGGCCTATGGCTTTGTTCCGATGTCAGAGCGGTTCCACGAGGCGTCAGGCCACATGATGCTGCGGCTTCGCTATCCAGCCAGTTGAGGGCCTGAGTTTTGATGCCAAGGTTCTCTTAACCATCAAAGGTTAGGCTCTGCATGCGCTGGGGGTGCGTTTGATTGCTCTGCTTCATGACTTGCGGCGGCGATATATTCCCCCTATCTTCCGCGCCCGCCGGTGAGGTAACCCCGTTTTTCAAGGGGCCTGCCTCACAATGGTTAAGCCGCTTTAGCTCAGCTGGTAGAGCACGTCATTCGTAATGACGGGGTCAGGTGTTCAAGTCACCTAAGCGGCACCATTCTCTGATTTATGTTTGCAGCCTGCTGCGTTGCGCAAGTAGCTTCCCCGGACGCTTTTTCGTCTGGAAGGCACAGGCAGGCACATGACCCTTGGATTGGCGTTTCTCAAGATCCCCGTGACCAACCTAGCGCGGGCAGTGGACTTCTACTGTCAGGGCTTTGGGCTCACCGCTGACTTTGTGTCCGACGAGTATGGCTGGGCGCAGCTTGGTGGTGCGGATATCGGCCTGGCACTCTATGTGCCCGGCAAGGGGGGCGGTGACGGGGTGCCGGGGCAGGACCGGGATTTTCATCTTGTTGCACTGGACCTTGACGCTTTGCTGGCGCAGGTGCTGCCCCACGCGCCAGATGCCATGATAGCAACCAATGATGATGGGTCGCGCAGCCTTGATGTGACAGACCCTGACGGCAACGGCCTTCGCATCATGGAAGGTGGCTAAGGTGCCGGTTTACACCTGACCGCTGCGCGTTTTGCTCCTATATGTGGACGCAATCTGATTGTTCGTGCCCGAAGGCAGAAGGAAATGCGTCCCATGGGTTTTCTTGATGACATAACCGCCCGCTTCAAATCGTTGGTCGGCAGCGAGGCTGACGAGGCCACGGATGACAGCGACCTTCGCAACGCCATTGCCACGTTGCTGGTACGATCGCTGGTCATTGACGGTGAGGAAACCATCGAAGAAGCCATGAAGCTGGTTGATCTGCTCAAGAGCCAGTTCGATCTGTCGGACCGTGAGGCGGAAGACCTGTTCAACGAGGGCAAGCGCGCCGAGCGCGAGGCGACGGACCTGTTCAAGTTCACCAATGTGGTGACCGAGCAGATGGACCGGGACGGGCGCATCAGCGTGCTTGAAATGATGTTCGAGATCGTGGCGGCAGACGGCAAGGTGGATGTGTTCGAGGAAAACCTGATGACCCGCGCCTCGACCCTGCTGCGCGTGCCTGACTATTATCGCGATACTGTGCGCTCGAAGTTGTTTGCGCTGATGGGCAGATAGGGGGAGGTGATGTCAAAGAGTATTGATGTGGTCGAGGCGTTTGTGGCGGCGTGGAATGCGCGCGACTTCGACAAAGTGCTCAGCTTCTTCGATGAGGCCAGCTTCTATCACAATCTGCCGCTGGCCCCGGTGACCGGAACTGATGCAATTCGCGGTGTGCTGGAGATGTTTTTCAACTCAGCCAGCGACATCGACTGGGTGATGCATGGTATTTCCCAAACACCGTCCGGCACCGTGCTGACGGAGCGGACGGATCGTTTTCTCATCAACGGTAAATGGCTTGAGTTGCCGGTCATGGGCGCATTTGAGATTGACGGTGACATCATCCGCGCGTGGCGGGATTATTTTGACCTCAAGACGTTTGAGGCTGGCATGGCGGCGGTATCTGCCTGACACAAAAAAGCGGGCCGCTTTTTGGGCGGCCCGCCTCTGCTCACCGCAACCGGTAAGCAAACCTACTTCTTTTTGCCTGCGGGCTTTTTAGCCGGCGCTGACGCGGCGGGTTTCGCCTTGCCGGCTGCGGCGGATGGCTTTGCAGACTTCTGCTCGATTTTTGCCATTGAGGCATCCTTTCATCAAGCGTGCTTATATCAAGCGAGAGGGCTTTCATCGGGCGGGTCGCTGTGTGTTCAGCGGACAGGCCTCTTTACAAGCCAAACGGTGAGCGCCTGCTGACGGGCTTGCTGCTTTGGGCCACAACAATTCCCCCGGTGTATTGGCAGGGGCGTTGGGAGGGCATTGGGCTGCGCTGCTCGGCCTCACCTGCAAGAATCATTACTCCAATTTTCAAATAAGAAAATCGGAATCTGATAGTCGCTGAAATAATTTTTACGCTGCGGTGTGTTGTGGCCCCCGCACCAACCCGCCGGGGCGGGCGCCGGTGTCCTCGCCGTTCTGGAAGGTCACCACACCCGACTTGAGTGTGGCGGTGTAGCCGTGCGCTTCCTGCACCAGCCGTCGGCCATTGGCGGGCAGGTCGTGGGCCATATGCGGGGCGGGGATCGCCAGCGTGTCGAGGTCGATGATGTTGAGGTCCGCTTTCAAGCCGGGCTTGATGAGGCCGCGGTCTGAAAAGCCATACAGCAACGCAGTATCACGGGTCTGGCGTTTGACGATGAACTCCAGCGGCAGGCGGTCACCGCGGGTGCGTCCCTTTACCCAGTGGGTGAGCATGAATGTGGGAATCGATGCATCGCAGATGGCCCCGCAATGCGCGCCGCCATCGCCCAGGCCAATGTTTGTGCGCGGGTGCTGCAGCATGGTGTGGATCGGGTCCATGGCACCTGCCGTGTAGTTGAAAAGGGGGAAGTACAGCAAACCCTCGCCACCGTTGGCGCACATGGCGTCGTAGATGATCTGCTCCGGCTTGACGCCCTGCGCGTGCGCGATGGCGGCAACGCTCTGCTCTGGTGCCGGTTCATAGTCGGGGGCGGAACCGTCGCCAGCTTCAAGCACGAACATCTTTTCAAAGGAGCGGGTGACGAACAGGCCAAAGCCGGTCATGTCGGCGGGGGTTTCGTTTATCATCCGTGTGCGGAATTGAGGGTCCGCCACGCGGGTGCGGCGGTCAGCGGGCGACAGCGCTGCAAGCTCGGCCCAGCTTGGAAACGCGATGAACGGGTGCACAGTGCATTCCCAGCCCATGAGAATGCCGGCGGGGCGGCCGGCCACCTGCGCATAGACCGGCAGGTTTTCAGCATTGGTCCTGTCGAGCATACCGAGCATCTTTTTCCACAGGTCGGGGGCCTCGTCGGTTTGTACGAGGTTGAACGTGACGGTGACGCCAAGGTCGCGCGCCATACGCTCCATCCAGCCAAACTCCTTGTCCATGTCCTTGTGGTTAGACGTCATCTGGAATACGCCGTGGCCCGCACGCTTGAGGGCATGGCCGATGCCGAACAGTTCATCTTCCTTGGCGAAGGTGCCGGGCACATATTCGCCGTCGGTGGCCTTGTGCAAAAAGGTGCGCGAGGTGGAGAAGCCAACCGCACCAGCACGCACACCTTCCTCGACGATCTGCGCCATGCGCGCGATGTCGGCGTCCGAGGCTTCCTCGTTTTTGGCGCCGCGCTCGCCCATGACGTAGCCGCGCACGGCGCCGTGGGGCACCTGCGCTGCAATGTCGATGGCGTAGGCATGGCGGTCCAGCGCCTCGAGATATTCAGGAAAGCTCTCCCAGCCCCATGTCAGCCCTTCCGTCATGGCGGCGCCGGGAATGTCCTCCACGCCTTCCATCAGGCCGATGAGCCAGTCGTGTTTGTCGGGTGCTGCGGGTGCAAAGCCGACACCGCAATTTCCCATGACGGCTGTCGTCACGCCGTGCCACGAGGACGGCGCAAGCGCTGTGTCCCACGTGGCCTGCGCATCATAGTGGGTGTGAATATCGACCCAGCCCGGCGTTACCAGCGCGCCGTCAGCGTTGATCTCGCGCGCTGCGGTTCCCGACACGCTACCGACTTCGACAATGGTGTTGCCCTTGATGGCGATGTCGCCGCTGAACGTCTTGTTGCCGGTGCCGTCGGCGATGGCGCCGCCGCGAATGATGAGATCGTGGGCCATGGTGCGTTTCCTGCGTTTTGTCAGCCGTGTTTCGCGGAGGATAACGCGTTGCGCGAGCTGAGTCACAGCAGGTTTGCGGGTGACTAGTCTTCCATCTGCGCGATCCACTCGCGGATCAGGGCGACGCCCTCGTGGTGGATGGTGGTGCGGCCGAGTTCGGGCATCATGATGCCGGGGTCGTCTGAGTCCATCCGGTAGTGGAGAATTGATGTGTCGGGGCTGCCGGGGTCAATGGAGAAGGCGTGACCGCCGGATCCGCGACCTGCTGCGACCGGGCGTTTAAACACGCCATATTGCGATGGGTTGGCGGCGCGGGTGTCCAGGTAGAGGCCCGATGTGTGGGCGGGGCCGTCAGGCGCATGGCAGTGGGCGCAGTTGATGTCCAGATAGGCGCGGGCGCGGGCGTCAACGGGCGCTGACGGATCATCCCAACGGGCAACGCGCGGGGCGTCGTCGGGATTGTCGGGCGTGCCGGTGAGAATGCCGAGTTGTGTCCACCGGGTAAGCTGGTTGGCCGGGCCGTCTGTATACGGATAATCGTGGTTGAGGTGCTTGGCTTCCGGGCCGATGGGGGTCATCTCGCGGTCGCGGCCAAGACCCTTCACGTGGCACGAGCGGCACTGGTTCATGTTGGGCACCAGGTAGCGGATGTTTCGCGAGGTGCCGTTGGTGTCGATCCAGGCAACGTCCAGCTTTGCGCCGAGCGGCTTTAAGTCCGCGTCGGTCATGTCGGCATTCCATACATAGGGGTAGGCCCGCCAGCCGTTTGTTGTGTGGGCCAGCACGCGGGTTTCCAGCAGGCGGATGTCCTCGTCGGGTGCGCGCATGTCGGCAGGGTAGGCGAAGGTTTTTATCAGCGCCGAGCCGACGGGCAGCGCAAACACATCGTCAGGATTGTACGGCGCGCTTTGGCCTTCGGGCACATACACGAAGCGGTATTTTTCCGCGTAGTCGGTGAACAGCGGCGTGATGAGGTCGTAGGGAACAACGCCGGTGGCGGGCTGTTGCGCCGCAGCGTCCGCGAAGAAGCCGAAGCCCGACAGGGCGCGGGGGGCGGTGCCATCGGCAATGGCTGAGATGTTCACCTGCGCGCGTGCGGGGGCGACGCTTGCGATTGCAAGGAGTGCTGCGACGACGTATGTGCGAAGGCTCATCACTATTGCGCCAGTTCTCCGGTTACGGCTGCATCCTGCGGCACCACAACGGCGGGAAGCGGCTCAACACTGCCAGCGTGCTGCGGCAGGTCGCGGTCGGGTGAGTGGAACCAGCTCAAGGTGAAGTACGGGATCACGTCCAGGTCCATGAAGGTGGCGGTGCCGTCGTCGGCAGAGCCTGCGTTCTCCCCGATATAGATGCCGCGATTTTCCGGGATGCCGGCAATGTAATGCCACAGGGGTACATTGCCGTCCCACACAATGTCGGGTACCGGCGTGCCGGATATGGAGGCGATCAGCTCGCCAATGTCATTGTCCGGGCCAAAGCCTGTGTTGCGGAACGTGTTGCCATAGACTGACACACCTTCCGGGTACGGATAATAGCTTTCGTCGGTGTACTCGTTGGGGTAGGCGACAATCAGCACGCCGGTGGTGGCGTTGTCGGCAATCTCGTTGTTGAAAATCTCAACCTTCGCGTTGGCCATCACCATCACGCCTGTGCCCATGGGCACGCCGCCGACGATATTGCCGGGGGGGGCAAAATTGGGGGTGTCGTTGTTCACCACCTTGTTGTTGAACACGCGCACCGAGTGCCCGCCCTGCTGGGGCAGGCCGGGCAGGTCGAAAATCAGAACGCCGCCGGTGTTGCGGGTTGCCACGTTGTCATACACATCAGCGAAGTAGCTGTTTTCAATCTCGATGCCCGCCACGTTGAACTCGGCCAGCGAGTTGCGGACGATAATGTTTTCAGACTGGCCGACATAAATGCCAGCGTCTGACGCACCGCGCGCGATGGCACCGTCAATCAGCACGTTTTTGGAGGCGACCGGGTAAAGTCCGTACGCGCCGTTGAGCGGGTCCGGACCGTTGGTCCATTCCGCGCGCACGCGCAGGAAGGTAATGCCGTCAGCGCCGATGACCTTGATGGCATCGCCCTTGGCGTCCTCGACGGCAAAATCCATCAGGGTGACGCCGGATGATTCAATCAGCAGGCCTTCTGCGCCCGATTCCTGGCCGCGAAACGACAGGATGGTCTGGTCCATGCCCGCACCCTTGATGGTGACGTCGTCCACCGCCAGCGACAGGCCGTCGCTCAACTCGTAGCGCCCGGGGCCAAGGTCAATGACCGCACCGGGCTCGGCCATCAGCAGGGCTTCCTGAATGGCGGTGTAGGCGTCTGTGCCCAGGTTGGTGTTAGCGGGCATGTCCGCCTGCGCGCGCGCCATTGAGGGCACCAGGACCAGTGCTGCGAGGAGCGCTGCGGCTTTCAGCGATGGTCGTGCGGGCTGGGCGGCGTGTGACATGAGGTTCTCCTGCTGTGGGTGGCCCCGGTTTGTTGCGATTTTCGCGTGGGTGGCCATCAATATTTCCTAACGGTAACTCGACACGGGCATATTGAGGCAGGACAATTTGTTGCTCCCCATGAGCGCAGAAGACAGGTCATACAGTGCAGACCGCGCCCTAAAGGGAGGTAAATAGCCGCAAAATGGCGGTTTGAGACTTCATGCTCACCGCGCCCCGACCAGAGGTTGCCGGGAGCCCGGCCACACGACGGGCAGCGCCTGCAAGAGCATGGTTCTGACCGCTCCGGATAGCGGTGGTGTGACGTTTATGCACGCATGGGCGGCGCGAAAAGAGGCAGTTTTGATTCGCGCTGTAGCGGAGTGACGCGATCGCCTAACTGACTGACATTGCGGGTTTATTGCACCGCAGCAAAGGGTGAATCATTATCGTATCGTTAACAAAACTGCTCAAATCGTGGCCAAAAAGCCATACTGCCGACCAATGATGTTATTGGTCCGTCACATTCCGCCACAATCGGGTTGACTCGAAGGGTGCCATCCAGTGGTCTATGCGCGAGGGATGCTGACTGGCCGGGGGGACAGGGCGACAAGCTCGTATAACGAGCGCCTTTTCTCCTCCGACCACGTCAAACGTCTGTAAAGCGAGGATCGAGGAGGATCGCTCAAATGACTACTCGCAATCTGCGATCTGCACTACTCGGCAGTGCCGTTGGTGCAGGACTGCTGATCTCAGGGGGGCAGGCGCATGCGCTTTCCACTGAGCTTGGCGAAGTGAAAATTTTCTTCGACACCACAGTTTCCGTTGGTGTCCAGATGAAAACCAAGGATGCGCGCAAGCAGTTTCTGACTGAGTTCAACGGGGGCAACTTTGACCCGCGTGAGAACAGTACGCGCGGTGTTTCTGTGCTGGCTCCTGCCGGCACGCCGAACATTCTGGGTGCATTCCCGGCAACTGCAACGCCGGTGACGTCAACAGACAACACCGCGTTTTTTGGTCCTGCCGGTACGGCTGTTCCGTTCAACTTTGATGACTCGGCCAACACCGATGACCGTTTCTTGAACTTTGGTGCGGGTGACCTGACGTCAGCCAACATCAAAGCCAACCACGATCTTCAGGTGACGTGGCGCAATTTCACGCTGTTTGCGCGTGCCACCGAGTTCTATGATGCCGTGCTCAACAGCGACGGCTCCTACAACCGCTTCGGCATTGACGACAATAACCGTGAAGAAGTCGGCCGTGATATCCGCCTTCTTGACCTTTATCTGTCGGCAGACTTTGACCTGGCCTCACTGCCGGTCAACTTCCGTGCTGGTAAGCAGGTTATCTCCTGGGGTGAAGGTACCTTCATCTTCAACGGTATCAACGCCTTCAACCCTGTGGACGTCAGCACGTTCCGTCGTCCGGGTGTGGAAATCAAAGAGGGCCTGATTCCGGTCTGGGCCTTGTACGGTTCGGTCGGCCTACCGTTCGATCTGTCCTTGGAAGCGTTTTACCAGCTTGACTGGGAGCCGTTCCAGCTTGATCCCGCAGGTACGCCGTTCGCGGGTTCTGATGTTGCCAATGCCAACTCATCTTTTGGTGGTAACCAGGGCGTTGGTTTCTATTCCGGGTCTATCCGGGGTGGTGCCAACCTTCGTAACTGTGACGCGGCCAACAACCCGACGCTTAACCTCGTTAACTCCGGTCTCGTGACGGCTCTGAGTGCCGGCACTGCTGCGCCGGCCTACGCCACACTCGTGGGCACGGGTTGTACAACAGCGTCTTCGCAGCATTACCTGACCAACCTCCCCACGGATGGTTCGGCCCAGGGCATTCTGCTCAACGGTTATCGTGATGGTGCCGGTGGCATTGTTGATGAGCGCGGTAATCCCCGCACTCTGGAAGGCACGTCGCGCGGTCGTGACATCATGGCCAAGGACTCAGGCCAGTGGGGTGTTGCCCTTCGGTATTATTCCGAAGCGCTCAACTCAACTGAGTTTGGCTTCTATTACATGAACTACCATTCACGTCTGCCTATTGCTCAGGTGAAGCCTGATGGTATCGCCGAGATTGAAACCTCGATCACGGCTCCGGGCTCTGCCGGTACCAACCTTGCTTCCGGCGTTGGTGCGTGTGGTGCCCTTGCAGGTGCTGGTGTGCGTGACTTCGCTGATACTTCCCTGCAGTCTGGCGGGTTCCTCCAGACTATCAACGTCAATGACCCGAACCAGACAGCGGCAGCTTTTGCCCCGACGGCGCGGGCTGTTTACGGTGCTCTTGGTAACGCAACGGCTATTGCTGACCTTGCTTCAATTACAGCAGGTAGCGCTACGATCAACATGCGCCAGGCGGCGCTTATCAAGTGCGCGATTACGCTTGGTACGTCGATTGCGTTTGGTCCGGCTGGTTTGACACCTGATGGTGTTGAAAACATTGCTGTTACGCAGAACCTGTCCACGACGCTCATCTACCCTGAAGACATTGAGATGTGGGGTATGAGCTTCAACACGACCATCGGCGACTGGGGTGTGCAGGGCGAGTTCTCGTTCCGTCCGAACCAGCCTCTGCAGGTGGACACCACGCAGCAGACAATTTCTGCCGCCGGTGCTCAGTGTGTGGGTTCTGTAACCTTTGGTGATCTGCTGCGGACATCCATTTCGCCGCTTTCCACTGAGCCGGGTACGCAGCCCTTGGCCACTGACACGACAGGTTGTAATCCTGCCAACTTCGGCCGTACGCCTACAGCGTTTGTTCGCGAGGAAGTGTTTACCTTCCAGATCGGTACAACCGCGACGTACACTAACTCAAACCCGCTGATCAATTTCCTGGGTGCCGACATCGGTATCCTGGTCACCGAGTTTGGTCTGGTGCACATTCCGGGTGTTCCTGATGAAAGCCCGATCAACCAGACAGTTGGTAATGTGGTTGAGTTCAACCGCCTTGCCGAGCTTTGCCGCTCTGGTACCAACCTGCCGTTGGGTGCGATTCTGTCACTTGACTCACGGACGGGGTGTTCGCCTACGGAAACGTCGTACGGCGGCATTCTGCTGACGCGTCTTGACTACAACAACGCGTTCGGCACGCCGTGGACCCTGTCTCCGCAGATCGTGTACCGCCACGACCTCGAAGGTCTGACACCTGCACCTCTCGGTAACTTTGTCGAAGATCGCAAGTCGGTTGGTCTCAGCCTGACGGCAAACCTCCAGAATGTCTGGACGGTTGGTCTCAGCTACACAGACTTCATGGGTTCTGAAACATACCAGCAGGACCTGGATGACGACTTTGTGTCCCTGACAGCGAGCTATTCGTTCTAAGGTTCACTTGACGCTACAAGACGACAGGCACCGGGCCGTCCTCAGTTGAGGGCGGCCCGGACGCCACACAAAAATCTCGTGGGGAACACGAATGGTTTGAAGGGCGCAGGTGATGCTGCCAACCGGACAAGCCGCACAACGAACTCTTCAGTGGAGGAAGATCTACATGAAAAAAAGTGGTATTCTTGCGGCCACAATGGCAGGGAGCATGGCGCTTGGCGCGTCCGTTGCTCTTGCAGCCGTGCCGCAGGCCCAGGCAGATCGCCTGGGTAATGACCTGAACCCGATGGGTGGCGAAAAGGCCGGCAATGGCGGGGCAATCCCTGCCTGGACCGGTGGTCTGCCAACACCCCCTCCGGGTGTGACGTACAACGCAGGTGATCGTCTGCAGAACCCGTTCTCAGGCGACTCCGTGCAGTACACCGTGACGCCGGCCAATATGGGCCAGTATGACGGTGTGCTGACCGAGGGCTACAAAAAGCTGCTCTCGACATACGACACCTACAAGATGAACGTGTACCAGACACGCCGCTCCTGTGCGTTTCCTGAGTTTGTGTATGAAGCCAACAAGCGCAACGCTGTGGTTTCTGAGCTGACTGGTGGTGGCAACGGTGTCAGCAAAGGCATCATGGGTTCACCCTTCCCGATCATCAATTCCGGTCTGGAAGCGATCTGGAACCACACGCTGCGCTATCGTGCGTTCAAGGTAACACGCCAGTTTACTGCCGCTCCTGTGACAGCGACGGGCGACTACACGCTGCAGACCGTGCAGGATGAAGCCATTCTGCAGTGGTCGGACCCCTCCAAGGGTTCAGCTGAGGAACTCGGCAACATCTCTATCTACTACATTGCCAACACCACGGCTCCGGCACGTGCGGCAGGTAGCGTGATTCTGGTGCACGAGACCCTCAACCGTGCCATTGATGACCGCAAGGCATGGCAGTATTCGCCAGGCACACGCCGCGTGCGTCGTGCTCCGAACATTGCCTATGACAACCCGGGCACCAACTCTGACGGCCTGTCCACCTCTGACTCGTTCGACGGCTACAATGGCGCGCCGGACCGGTTTGACTGGACTGTTCAGGGCAAGAGCGAAAAGCTGATTGCCTACAACACCTATGACGCGGAAACCGCGCCGTATGACCAGTACATCCAGGCCCGTCACCTGAACCAGGACACCATTCGCTACGAGCTTCACCGCGTGTGGACGATCGAAGCGAACCTGCGTTCTGACAACCGCCACATCTACAGCCGTCGCGTGAAGCACCTCAATGAGGATTCATGGCAGCTGTCACAGGCGGAACTTTATGACGGTCGTGGTGAGCTGTGGCGCGTGCAGGAACTGCACACGATCCAGCGCTACAACGTACCGCTGTGCGGTTCAGGCACTGAAGTGGTGTATGACACCGGTAACGGTCGTTACCTGTCACTCGCCATGCAGAACGAAGAGCCTGGCGTGAACTACTTCGCCGATGAGCTTAATCCTGACCGGTACACGCCAGCGGCGATCCGTCAGCTTGGCGTGCGCTAAGTCGCTGTACGCTTAAGGTTCGATCTAACGGCGGGCCGGTCCTCAGTTTCGAGGTCCGGCCCGTTTGTTGCCTGTATCCAACACAGTGTTGTTCCAAGTTTGGTTGTTTCCAGCTCGCTGACGTTCAAACTGGCCGGGCCTTTTTCCGGTGGCGTTAGCCATAGTTCAAGTCTGCACGGACAGGCCTTGTTGGCGTCATGTTTTGGCCTTTTGGAAACCAAACAACGGTGTAGGATGGTAATCGAGATTTACGTCTGCGCGACACGCAGGCATTCACTGGCTAATGCCAATTCCAGCGGGTGATGTCCGCACGCTGCGGCTGATGCCCGACATGCTCCTGATTGAGTGGATGAGTTAGACCCATGAGCACACCTATGAGCACACCCATGAGCAAATTGACCACAGCATTCAAGGGCGGCATTGCCGCGCTGGTTCTTGCCGGCGTTGCGTCCGTGCCTGCCCAGGCAGTGCCAAAGGTTGACCCGGAACAGGCCGCGATGATCCGTGCGCTTGAAACAAAAGGGTATGCAACCGAATCGGCGCTTGCCGCCAAGACACTTCTCGTTTCAGCCGCCGACCTTGGCGAGCGCATTGTTGCAGTCGGCCAGTTCGGCCACGTCGTTCTTTCAGATGATGACGGTGCAACCTGGCGCCAGGCGGAGTCAGTGCCCACACAGGCCCTCCTGACTTCAGTATACTTCGTCAATGATCAGGTCGGCTACGCGGTTGGCCATGACGCGGTCATCATCAAGACTGAAGATGGCGGTGAAAACTGGTTGCTCAAATACAGCGATCCCGAAGCGCAAATGCCGCTGTTTTCAGTGAAGTTCTCCGACGAAGACACAGGCGTTGCGGTGGGCGCATTCTCGACAGCCCTGTCAACAACGGATGGTGGTGAGACATGGAACCTGGCATCTGTCATCCCCGACCCTCCGCCCCCGCTTGAAGGCCTCGAGTATGAGCCGCATCTCAATGCATTGTTTGGAGGCCCTGACGGGTTGATGTTCATTGCCGCCGAGACCGGATTTGTGTTCCGGTCGGCTGACGATGGGGCAAGCTGGGAACCAATCAAGACACCCTATTTCGGGTCTTTCTGGGGTGGCATGACACTTGATGACGGCAACATCCTCATCTTCGGGATGCGCGGCAATGTGTGGCGCTCCGAGGATCAGGGCACAACGTGGACGCAGGTTCAGACCGGCACCAAAAAGTCGTTCGGCGGCGGCATCCAGATGGATGATGGCACCATCATTCTGGCGGGCCTCAATGGCGGCGTCGCCTACAGCACTGATGGCGGCAAAACTTTTGACGTGGTGGATCGTCCTGACCGCAAGGGGTATTCGGCCATAGTTGAAGGCCCCGATGGAACGGTGCTGCTGTTTGGCGAACCTGGTGTGGTTTCGCACCCCGATACGGCAGCTGCCTTCAACAGCGCAAGCTGACGCGCCTGCCCCAGCGCAGACATAGCGTCTGCACTCCAAGATGCCGTGCCGCCGCTTTTGGTTTTCCTGCTTTCCTTTGTTTTCAAGGTTTGCAGCGAACCGAAGGCGGCGGTACGCTTTTGTGAACAGGCAAAACAAGCCGCATACCGGCCGCACAGGGACACCGACAAGAGCTGTGCGTGATTGCAGGGAAGACGATCCAGATGGCAGATCACGGGCCAGGTAGCGGGACAGATCGATTTGATCGCTACACACGCATACGTGCGTCGCGTGCGGACGGCATCCTGACGCTGATGCTTTCCAATCCAAAACTGCGCAATGCCGTTGATGAGCAGATGCATCACGAGCTTGCGCAGATATTTGTTGATGCACAGGAAGACGACGACAGCCGGGTGATCGTGCTGACCGGCGATCCCGATGGCAACGCATTTTGTGCCGGGGGCGATATCGCATGGATGAAGGCGAGCCTTGAGGGCAAAGGCAAGGGGCCGGGGGTCTCTGAAGGTCGCCGCATCGTCACAAGTCTGCTTGATCTGGAAAAGCCGATTGTCGCCGCCATCAACGGGCCTGCTGTGGGGCTGGGTGCGACGATCGCACTGTTTTGCGATGTCATCTTCATGGGCACCACGGCGCAGGTGGCAGATCCGCATGTGCGCGTCGGGCTCGTGGCGGGTGACGGCGGCGCTGTAATCTGGCCGCAACTTGTGGGCTATGCCCGCGCCAAGGAATATCTGATGACCGGAGATGCGGTGCCCGCTGCAGAAGCGGAGCGCATCGGCCTGGTCAATTACGTGGTACCCGACGACGTGTTGCAAGCCGAAGCGCACAAGTTTGCGTCGCGTCTTGCTGCCGGTGCTCCGCAGGCAATCCAGCACACCAAGGCTGCCGTCAACATGGAGCTCAAGCGGCTGGCCGCGACCGTGTTTGACGCATCTTTGGCCTATGAGATGATTTCCTTCACCAAAGATGATCACCGGGAGGCCGTGACAGCGTTTCTTGAAAAGCGCAAACCTGCCTTCACCGGAAATTGAGCGTTTCAGACTGCCGGCACACTGCGGGCTGACAAAAAGGATCACCCCTCATGGCGAGCGATGTTGCCCACACACGTGATATTGGTCCAAAGGCAGATGGTCTGGTCGCGGCCGCCCACGGCTTTGCGGGCGAACTGCGCAGCCGCGCCGCCGAGATAGAAACAGCACGCCGGCTCCCGCAGGATATTGCCGACAGGTTTGCCGCCTCAGGCTTCTATCGCATGGCAGTGCCCGCAAGCCTTGGTGGCCTCGAAGCAAGCCCGCAGCAAATCTCCGGCGTAATCGATGCGCTTGCCCAGGCAGATGGGTCTGCGGCGTGGTGTGTGATGATCGGGTCCACCACCGGCCTGACCGCGGCCTATCTGGAGCCGGATGCGGCAGCGCGCGTTTATGGTGATGATCCCAATACGATCACTGCGGGCGTGTTCGCGCCCATGGGTGTGGCCGAAATCAACGGCAGCACCGCTACAGTCAAAGGCAAGTGGGCGTGGGGGTCGGGCTCGCACAATGCGCAATGGGTTTTTGGCGGCGCACGACTCATGACGGGCGGTGAACCGATCCTGGATGATGCGGGCCGTCCCCGCACCCAGATGTTTGCCATGGCCGCCAACGATCTTACGTTGCACGACAACTGGGATCCGTCAGGACTGGCGGGTAGCGGCAGCAGTGATTTTGAGGCCAGGAATCTGACTGTTCCCATCGGCCACGGGGCTGACATCACCCGTCCGCCATCGCTTGAAAACCCACTCTATGCGTTTCCGGTCTTCGGGCTGCTTGCCGTTGGCATTGCATCCGTTGCAACCGGCCTTGCGCGTCAGGCAATCAACGAGATTATTGAGATTGGTGGCGGGAAGGTGCCCCAGGGCAGTCGCAAGACGCTGGCGCATCGTCCACAGGCGCAAAGTGAGCTGGCGATTGGCGAAGCCGAGTTGCGTGCCGCCAGCGCCTTTCTGGCAGATGCTGTAGGTGCCGCATGGGACGCCGCCGAAACAAATGGTGCCATAAGTGTTGATCAGCGGCGCGATCTTCGGCTGGCTGCGACACACGCGACAACCGCTTCGGCCCGCGTGGTGGACCGGATGTATCTGCTGGGCGGCGGAAGCTCCGTACACAGATCAGCGCCAATTCAGCGCGCATTCCGCGATGTGCATGTGGCCACGCAACACATGATGACGGCTCCCGCCACCTGGGAGTTGACCGGCCGTTTGTTGTTCGGGCTGGAGACAGACACAACCACGCTTTAGGCGTGTACTGTCCTGACATCTGCATTTGCACATAAGGAGCATGGCCATGGATGGCTTGCAATTCACATCCATTGAGCGCCGCGGGCCGGTTGCCATTGTCCGGCTTGATCGTGGTGACGGGCTGAACGCCCTGTCCCGCGCGGCCATGCGCGAACTCACTCACATTGCGCATGAGTTCCGGGATGATATTGAAACCCATGTAATTGTCCTTACCGGAACCGACAAAATATTCAGCGCCGGCGCAGACCTCAAGGATCCGGAGATGGCCAGCGGCAGTGCGGGTGGCCTGATGGCGCGCCGCCATGCGCTGCGGGTGGGGCCTGACATGTGCGACGCATGGGAAGACCTTGAGCAGCTTACGATCTGCGCGATTGAAGGCCACTGTATTGGCGGCGGGGTGGCGCTGGTTGGCGCGTGCGATATTCGAATTGCGGGTGCATCGGCCTCTTTCCGTTTGCCGGAAATTCCGCTGGGCATGAACATGAGCTGGCACTCCAACCCGCGTCTGGTGAACCTGATGGGCCCGGCGCGCACAAAGCTGTTTGTCATTCTGGGCGAGGCGCTCAAGGCAGCCGATGCGCTGGACTGGGGACTGGTCGAGGAGGTGGTTGACCAGGGTACGGCACTTGACGCAGCCCTTGATCTCGCAGGACGCGCAGCGGCTGTTCCGCCAGTGCCGTTGCGCATGTCGAAGCAATCCATCGAGATGGCCGCCAAGGCGTTGAACCCTGTTTCAACCTATATGGACCGCGACCAGTTTGCGCTGGCGGCCACCGGCAAAGATCAGCGCGAGGCGATTACGGCTTTCCTTGAAAAGCGCGCACCCAATTTCACCGGCGAATAGACCCGCCGCACACATTCAAAAAGAGGAATACGATAATGCCAGGACGTGTTGACGGGAAAATGGCGATGGTGACAGGCGGTGCGTCAGGGCTTGGCGCGGCAACGTCGCGGCTGCTGGTTGCTGAAGGCGCAAAGGTGGTTGTCGCCGACATCAACCTTGCCGGGGCACAGGACGTGGCGGCACAGATCAATGCTGATTTCCCTGATGCGGCCAAAGCCATTGAGCTTGATGTCACGTCTGAAAGTGGCTGGCAGGCAGCGCTTGAAGAGGCCGTGGCGTTCATGGGTGGGCTCAACATTCTGGTCAACAATGCGGGCATTGGTGGCTCGGCCCCTGTTGAAGACGAGACGTTTGAGAACTGGAAAAAGATCCAGTCGGTTGATCTCGACAGTGTTTTTCTGGGCTGCAAATATGCGCTTGGTCACATGAAGGCGCATCAGCCGGGCGCTATCGTCAACATTTCATCGATTGCCGGATTGATTGCCGGGCACAACATGGGTGCTTACAACGCGGCCAAGGCGGGCGTCTGGCTGTTCTCGAAGTCTGTGGCGCTGCATTGCGCAAAGCGCGGCTATGACATTCGCTCCAACTCGGTGCATCCGACATTCATCCGCACGCCGATCCTTGAAGGTCTGTTTTCGCGCGGCATGGATGTGGAAGAGAAGCTGGCTAAGCAGGTGCCGCTGGGGCGCATCGGTGAGCCAAACGACGTGGCCTATGCCGTGCTCTATCTGGCCAGCGATGAGAGCCGATTTGTAACAGGCTCTGAAATCAAGGTAGATGGCGGCATTTCAGCCATGTAGGCGGTGCGTGTGTGCCAATGCCGCACGCCCGTTAAGACCGCATTAGGTTTCGTGCGTGGTTTGTCGTGCGTCGTGGCATGCGCGGCGATACGTTTACAACCATAATGATTGGATCATTGACCAGTGCAGCAGAAGGCTTGCGGTCAACCCGCGTTGGAGTGGGGAGGGCGGCAAGTGACGTTGTGCGCGCTGCTCAAACTGCGGCGTCGGCCTATCAGCAAACAGTAAGCCGCAGCGCTGCCCCGGCGCCGCGCTATACGCCACCAGCTTTAGCTGCGGGAAATGTTGCAGGCGCGCAGGGCCCTGATCTCACAACGGCAGCCGTCAACCTGACGCGGGCCGAGTTCGCTTACAAGGCAACGGCGGCCGCCTTCAGGGCACAAGCCGAGGTGACGGAAACGCTGCTGGACACGCTTGTCTAGGCGTTAGCTGCCTGCATCTCCTTTACATCCGCAATCAGACGGAACTCGGAAAAATCCGGGTCATGCATGTCGTCGAGATAGCGATGTGGCGGGTAGGGGTAGAGGTTGGGGTTGCCGGATTTGTCGAAATACCAGCTTGTGCAGCCGCCTGATGCCCACACGGTATTGGGCATTTGCTTGCCCATATCTTCGTTGTAGTGCTGGTAGGCATCCTGCCTGGCAGACACAGCCTCGAGTCTGTCGTCACGCATTTTGTTCAGCATGCTGATGATGTAATCCACCTGATATTCCGAGATGGTAATCAGCGACAGGTTACCGACCGGTCCGGTGGGGCCTTCCAGCATCCAGAAGTTGGGGAAGCCCGGCATGGCTACCGCACGGTGGGCGCGCGGTGAGCCGTCCCATGCTTCGCCCAGATCCTGCCCGTTTTCGCCGGTGACTTTGGTGGGCAGAATGAACGCTGCCGCATCAAAGCCGGTGGCGAGAATGAGGACGTCCAGCTCATGGAGTTTGCCGTCAACGGTCTCAATGCCGGTTGGCGTAATGCGGGTAATGCCTTCCGTGATGAGGTTGGCATTGTCGCGCGAGATGGCGGGATAAAAATCGGAGCAGAAGATCAGGCGTTTGCAGGCTGCCTGATAGTCCGGTGTGAGCTTGGCGCGCAGTTCCGGGTCTGCCACAGCCTCTTCAAGGTGTTTTGTGCAGGCTTCCTGAATGTCTGCGAGTTTCTTTTGGTCGCCGGTGGTCGCCGCGCCAAAGTTCTTGGACATGGCCTTGAAGTAGAAATTGTAAGTGAGTTTTTGCAGCGCGGGAAACGTGCGCAGCAGCCACTTCCAGCCGGTGGCATATTCCTTTTGTGGCAGTGGGATCATCCATTGCGGGGTGCGCTGAAACACGTTCATGGTTCCCACCTTGTGGGTGATCGCGCCAATGATCTGGGCGGCCGTTGAGCCGGTGCCGATGATGCCGACCTTGCGGCCTTCCAGTTTCACGCCGTGGTCCCAGCGGGCGGTATGAAACATGTCGCCCTCAAATGTGTCGAGGCCGTCAATGTTGGGGAAAGCTGGTTTGTGCAGCACGCCGGTGGCTGAGATCACCACGTCATAGTGCTCCACGGTTCCATCACCCGTTGTCAGTCGCCATTGGGGGCCTTCATAGGTGAGGTCGGCGACGGGGGTGTTGAACTTCACGATGTCGGTGACGCCGAACTTGTTTGCCGTGTCCTCCATATAGGCCTGGATTTCGGGGCCATATGAAAAACGGTGCGACCAGTCGGGATTGAGGTTGAACGAAAAGGAATACCAGCGTGACGGCACATCGCATGAAAGGCCGGGATACTGGTTTTCGCGCCATGTGCCGCCCACTTTGCCGGTCTTTTCATAGACCGTGAGGTCGGTGTAGCCCGCCTGCCGCAGCTTCACGACAGCGGAAATGCCCGACATGCCCGCGCCGATGATCGCCACGCGCGGTTGCGTGCCTGCCTTGGCCCAGGGCGCGCGCGCGCCGCCGGCAATGTTGTTTGCGTGCATGTTCATGTGCGTATCTCTCCCGGTCTTCGCTCTTTGATTAAGCGTTCTGTGGGCAGCATGATGTGCTATTGACGCCTTGTCAATAAGGGGTGAATAGCAGTAGCCTTGGCGCATGAATGCAAAGCCCCAGCGCATCCGCCGGACACCGGAAATGGCGCGCGACGAAATCATTGATGCGACTGAAAAAGCGCTGGCCGACGTTGAGTTCGGCGCGTTGACGGTGGATGCTGTGATGCGCCACACCGGCATGACGCGCTCGTCGTTCTATCACTACTTCAAAAGCGTCGATGAACTGGCGTTGGGCTTTCTGGATCGGCTGGAGCAGGCCATCCGCGAGCCGGTAGATGCGTGGCTCAATGGCAGGGGCAGTGATGATTATCAGGCCGACACCCACACCCATCTCACCGCCATGTTCATTTCCATGGAGCCGCACCGCACCGCAATGCTGGCCCTGGTGCGCGCCAGCAACAACAACGCTCAGGTGTATGACGCTTGGCGCGCGCGGGTGATCGACGATTTCATCACCCTCACAGCGCGCTTCATCCGTCAGCAGGTGATGCTGGGCCGCTCTCAGGTCGCAGACCCGGACCGCACCGCCCGCGCGCTGATTTTGATGAACAACGCCTTGTCGAACGACAATCTGTTGCGGGAAAAACCAGACGACCCGGCAGCGATTGGCAAGACGTCGGCGGATATCTGGAACGCCGCAATTTATGGAGCGTAGGCTTTTTTGAGGGGGGGCCTAGAGCATCGGGCCCTGCACGGCACTCGCTCCCTCAAGCCGCAACAAAAACTTTTTGGCGTCCATACCACCCCCAAAGCCCGTCAGTGCGCCGGTTGAGCCGATGACGCGGTGGCAGGGGAGGATGATGGGCAAGGGGTTGGCACCGTTGGCGGCACCGACGGCGCGGCTGGCTTTGGGGCGGCCGGCGCGTTTCGCCATCTCGCCATAGGTCGCCGTTTCGCCGTAGGGAATGGTGGCGAGGTTTTTCCAGATCAGGTTTTGAAAGTCCGTGCCCTGAAGTGTCAGCGGTATATCGAACGTGGTGAGGTCGCCAGCGAAATAGGCGTCCAGTTGTTGCTTCACGGGGCGAAACACCGCGGCATCTTCCCGCCAGTGGCTGGCTTGGGACACTTTCTTGTTGCCGGTGGGAAAGCTGATGAGGTGCAGGTGTTCGCCGTCACCGGCCACCAGCAAATCACCCAGCGGACTTGGAATGTAGGTGTAACGCAGATCACGCTTTAGAATATGCATGGGCGCATAATATGCCACCCGTCCCGGCAGCGCTCGCCAATTTCGGACCTGATATTTGCGCGCTGCGGCCAACGCATATGGCAGCGTGATTTCTCAAGGCCATGCTGTAAAGTAACGCCCGAACAAAGATGTTTTTCGGGAGTGAGCCACCATGGATATGAGTTTCAGCGCGGACCTTGATCCGTTCCGCAACGAAGTGCGCAGCTTTTTTGCCAATGACTATCCGCAGGACATTCTGGAAAAAGTCCGCGCCGGGCATTCGCTGACGACGCCTGAAGTGCGGCGCGCTGAAATGGCGCTGGGCGCTAAAGGCTGGCTGGCGTCTGCATGGCCTAGGGAGTTTGGCGGGCCGGGCTGGTCAATCGAGGAACAGTATATTTTTGACGAAGAGCTTGAGCGCGCCGGTGCGCCCACCGTAACGCCGATGGGGGTGATTTATGTGGGGCCGGTCATTTTCAATTTCGGCAGTGATGCCCAAAAGGAAAAATGGCTGGGGCCGACGCGCCGCGGCGAAATGGGGTGGGCGCAGGGATACAGCGAGCCCGGTTCGGGGTCTGATCTGGCGTCGTTGCAGTTTTCAGCCAAGCGCGAGGGCGATGAGTTTGTGCTCAACGGCACAAAAATCTGGACCTCGGCGGCGCAGCACGCTGACTGGATTTTTCTGCTGGCGCGCACGTCCAAAGGCGAGCGCAAGCAACAGGGCATCAGCTTTGTGTGTTGCGAAATGGACCGCGACGGCGTGACGCTGGTGCCGATCATCGGCATCGACGGCAAGCACTATCTCAATCAGGTGATATTTGAAGATGTGCGGGTGCCGGTTGATTACATGATTGGCGAGGAAGGCAAGGGCTGGGAATACTCCACCTACCTTCTGGGCAATGAGCGCACGTCGTATGCGCGTATCGGTGCCAAGCGTAAAATGCTGTCTGACCTCAAGGACATTGCGCGCGCTGCCCCCATGGGTGGCAACGCGGCGCTGTATGATGACGAAGTGTTCCGGCACAAGGTGGCGGATACGGAAATGCGCGTGGATGGGCTGGAAACAACCGTGCTGCGCATTTTGTCGTCTGTTGCCGAGGGCGGCTCGCCAGGCAACGAGGCCTCAACGGTGAAGATACTGGCGACGGAAACCCATCAGCGGATCACCGAACTGATGGTGGAAGCGTGTGGGCGCGCGGCACAGATCGGCAGTCCGGACTGTTCATCGCCGGAGTGGGCAACGGATGCGCTGACAAGCTATGCGCCACCGTCTGTCTCAGCCTACTTCGCAGGGCGCGCGCAGTCGATTTACGGCGGCACCAACGAGATTCAAAAGAACATCATCGCCAAGCGGGTGTTGGGGCTTTAGGCCGCTACACCACGTTGTGGTCGATCAGGGATTTGGCACCGGCGAGGATGGCTTCCCTGCCGGGGCGGAAGGTGACGCCGAGCATCTCCTGCGCCTTGGTGTTGGTCACGACGCGCTTCTTGTCGAGTTCAGGCACCACCTGTTTCATGACCGGGTTGAAGATGGACAGGAACCGCAACAGGAAGCTGGGCAGCTTGCGCGTCGGAATCTTTTTGCGCTGGGCAGGAAACTCTTCACGCAGCAGCTTTGCGATGTCGGCAAACCAGTAATAGTCACTTGCGGCGATGAAGCGATGCCCTGCCGCGCCTGGTGTTTCCATGGCGGCAACATGGGTAGCGGCGACATCTCGCACGTCAACGATCTGGAAGCCCACACTTGGGGTGGCCGGAAGTTTGCCGCCCATGAGCTGGGTCAGAATCCCGACCGAGGCTGAAAAGTCGCCGCTCAACACCGGGCCGAGCACGGCGGATGGGTTCACCGTTGCCATCTCCATTCCCTGGCCGGGGCCTGAGAGATACTCCCATGCTGCTTTTTCCGCGATCGTTTTTGAGCGGGTGTAGGCGGTGTTGTCCTTGAGATTGTCGGGGTTCGACCAGTCCGCTTCCGAGAGGATTTCGGGCTGGTCGTCATAGCCATAGGCGATGGCTGCGACCGATGATGTGAGGATCACACGCTTAACTCCCGCAGCCTTGGACGCCCTGAGGGCGCGCAGTGCACCGTCGCGGGCGGGCACGATAAGGTCGTTGGGGTCTTTGGGCAGTTCAGGCGGAATGGGCGATGCTATGTGATGCACATAGGTGCAGCCTGCCACGGCTTCGTCCCAGCCTGCGTCGGACATCAGGTCGGCAGCAAACATCTCTATCTCGTTGGCGCGCGGGTCCTGCGCCGCGAGCAGCGCTTTGAGTGCCGGGGCCTTGTCGAGCGAGCGCACGGTGCCGCGTACCTTGTAGCCCTTTTGCAGCAACAGCAGGATCACCTGCTGGGCGATATAGCCTGACGCGCCGGTGACGAGAACGGGCGCGGATTTGTCGATCTGGTCTGACATTTGTTTGGCTCCCCATGTGCGCAAAATGATCCGGATACGATCATAAATGACCGATGGTCAATTAGCTAGGGGGTAATGCTGCCGGTTTCAAGCCTAACCGGGCATGTTGCCGGGAAAACTCGTCAGCTTGTCGTCAAGATGCACCCAGTTTTGCGCGCTGTCGCACCAAAGCTGCAGGCCCGGGGCAAGCGCAGACGTGTCGTTCAGCGTGCCGGCCTTGATAACTGTAATGCCCGCATTTGCGGATGGTTTAGAGAATAGCGGCGACCCGCATTCAGGGCAGAACTCGCGGTCCACGGTGTTGCCGCTGTCTGCATTATCCTTGAACGTCTTGAGAGTGCCGGTGCTGGTGATCGAGTCTGTCGGCACCACAACATTGATTGAAAACGCTGCTCCGGCCTGACGCTGGCAGTTCTTGCAGTGGCAGATCAGCGTTGCCAGGGGCTCTGAGGTGGATGAGTAGCTGACCTTGCCACACAGGCAGTGTCCTTCAAGAGTGGCCATCATGCATATTTCTCCCTGCTGTATTGTCTTTGTACGACCTATTTTGTGCGTGTGTACTGCGCGGTGCCGAAAAGTTGCGAGCGGTGCTCGTCGCTAAATCCCTTCATGCCCCCTTCGACGGTTTCAGCGCGCACCGTCTCGCGGCCCACATCCAGCCCGCGCATGACAGCGGGGCGCTCCTTGAGGCGATGCACCCAGGCGCGCAGATTGTCGATGCCGTCAATACCAGGCACATCCACTGTGCCCTCCACCCATGGCAACACGGCCATGTCGGCAATGGTGTAGGCGTCGCCTGCAAACCATTCTGACTTGGCCAGATGCTCATCCATCACGGCAAGCAGGCGTTGCATCTCAGACTGGTAGCGGGCGATGGAATAGGGGTGTTTTTCCTTGGCGTAAAAAAAGAAGTGCGCGAACTGGCCGAACATCGGCCCGACGCTGGCCATCTGAAACATCAGCCATTGATGGGTCAGGTGGCGGGCGGTGCCGGATGCGGGCAGGAACTGCCCCGTCTTTTCAGCCAGATACCACAAAATTGCCCCTGACTCCCACAGCGTCAGCGGTGCGCCGTCGGGTCCGTCGGCATCAATGATGACGGGAAACTTGTTGTTGGGGTTGAGGGCAAGAAACTCCGGCTTGTGCTGATCGCCAGCCAGAATATCCACGTATTCGAGCGTATAGGGCAGGCCCATTTCCTCAAGGGCAATGGAAATCTTGCGGCCGTTGGGGGTGGGGCCGGTATAAAGTGTGATGGAGGGTGGCATCGCTGGCGGGCCTGCGGCTGGTGCGTGATAGGGTCAGCGGCAAGTGTGACGCCTGCTCCCAAGCCTGACAAGTGGCGCTCAGCGTGCCGCACGCAGTATTGCATAAGGGGAAGTCGTTATGGCCGCATCGTTTCGCATTGAAGGTCTCGACCCGGAGCTTCGCAGGTCTGCCAAACGGTTTGGCTCGCTGCTTAAGCCATCGCGACTGCGGTATCGGCTGTTTAACCTGCTCACACGCCTTGCACGGGCACCTTCCCTTGACGGCTATGTGACCAGTACGCAGCAGGTGCCGCGATCCAACGGTGACGGCACCATACGTACGCGCATTTTGCGTCCGGCACATGCGTCGGGCGATTTGCCCTGCCTGTTGTATCTGCATGGCGGGGGGTATGCGCTGGGGTCACCCGATGTATCGGGTGACGCAATGGCGCTTTTTGCCGGAGCGCATGACTGTGTGATTGTCGCCCCTGCCTATCGCCGCTCGCTCGAGGCGCCGTATCCGGCAGCCATTGACGACTGCCATGACGCATTGGTGTGGGTGCGCGACAATGCCAAAACACTTGGCATACGGACGGATCAGATTTTCGTTGGCGGACACAGCGCTGGTGGTGGCCTGACGGCGGCGCTCAGCTTGCGGGCCCGCGACCGCAAGTCTGTTCGTATTGCGTTTCAGATGCCGATCTATCCGATGATTGATGATCGAATGCAAAACGCGTCGGCGCAGGGCAATACGGCACCTGTGTGGAATACGGCGACCAACAGCTTTGCGTGGGCGTTGTATCTCAAGGGCCTGCATGATGCGGGGGCCCCGATCCCTGCCGATGCTGCTGCGGCTCGGGCGGTGGATTATTCGGGTCTTCCGCCCACGGCGACATTTGTCGGCGACCTAGAGCCTTTTGCGGATGAGACCGTGGCCTATGTGGAGGCGCTGCGCGGTGCGGGCGTCGAGGTGGCGTTTGAAATGTATTCAGGCTGCTACCATGCCTTCGACATGCTTGCCCCGGACGCGGCAGTCAGCAAACGGGCGCGCGCGTTCATAGGTGACGCTTTTGCGCGGGCGTGCAGAACGCACTTCGCTGACCAATATTGATGCCTCCGGACTTCAGCCAAAGTCATACACGTTGATGCCCCTGGCGAAGGGGGTAGCGCGATCCACGTCGTGGCCTGATGTGGCGGGCACGTCGCCGTCCCACAGTAGTGCGTATTCGGGTTGCGACAGCAGCGTGCGTATTTGTTGCTGGTGATCGTCGCTTAAGCCTGCAAACTCTTCGCGCAGTCGCTCAAGGCAATAGACGCGGTAGCGCGACACCGGCATATTTTTGTAGGCACAGCCCTGCACCGTCATGGCAAAACGCTTTTTGCCGTCTGCAAAGGCCAGAGCGTTTTCGCGTTGTTGCACCATGTATGTTTCAGCGATCTCGCGCAGCATGGCTGCGGCGTCGTCGGGAACGGCATCGAGGAGAGCCGTTTCATGGACTGTTGCAGCAGCATTCCAGGTGCGCGCCACCCATTCGGCAATATGGGGCCAGTCGTTGCGCATGATGGCGGCGGGTGTCGGGTCCGTTGCGAAGTGGCGCAGCATCGGCCCCATCATGCCGATGTCGGCAATGGAGGGGGATGACCCAAGCAGAAAGGGCCGCGTTGCAAGCATCGCCGACATGGCGCGCATGGCGTTGAAGAAACCCGCTTCCACATGGTCCCATGTGTCGCGGGTCACGCCATCGTTTTTCACAAAGCGGGTGATCTGGCGGCGCTTGATCATCCACCGGCGCATAAAACGCGGTGCCGGGATATGGGTTGTCAGTTCATCCGCCAACACGCGCGATTGCAGCGCGCTGTCGTGGTCGTAACTCCACCGGTAGTGCATGGCGCTGCGCCACAGCCATTCATCCGCATAGTCCTCAATGAGCAGGGCGATGAAGCGCAGTGCCGGGTTTTGCGGCATTACCGGCTTTTCGGGATGGATGCTTTCCAGATAGGCGATGATGGGCGTTGAATCCGACAGCCATCGTCCGTCATCCAGTTCAACAAGGGGGACCTGGATGGCCCCAGCCAGTTTCCTGATGCGGGGCTGATCGGCATACGGATGATCCATTTTGTAGGGAATGGCCTTGTAGCGCAGATAGGCTTCAAGTTTGCCCGTATAGTACGAAATGGAAATGCCAAAGACTGTCATCATCTGTTCTGCTCCGTGGGGGTGGCGCGGCGCGTGCGACGGATCATCACCACAAGATGCGTGAGAGCGGCTGCAAAAAGGATGAGGAACGGAACGGCGTATGCAGGCCCCGCAAAAGTTGAAAGCCGGGCTTGTGTGGGGAAATTGAATGTACGCTGCATAGCGGCGGTCTTGTAGAGATGCACGCCGGGAAACCCTTCATAGGTTGCAGCTTCCATGAGGTCGCGGCGGGAGCGATAACGGACCATGGACACAAAGTGCCATTGCGGCGTGGCGCTGGTCCCGAAGGTATCGACATAGGGGCCGGTTTTGTCGGCAACAAAAACCGGGTGCCCGGCGCTCAGCAGGAGGCGGCCGATAAAGGCGCTGGAGTAGACGGTCAGCAGGTCGGCGGGGTCTGTTGGCTCGCCTGTCTCCGGGTGGGGTTGCGCGCTGTCGTGGAGCTTTATGACATTCAGCATCCAGAACTCTTTACCGTCGTCGTCTTGCATGAACGTGCGTATTGCCTGCAGGTTTTGCGGGGTAATATCGGTGCGGGCTGCGAGTTGCTCTGTGTATGCTTCAACCTGGGCAGCGGTGAGTGGTCCGCGCCAGTTGTGATACCAGGCCGTAAAGACCACGGCCAAAGCAACAGCCGTGCCCCAAATCCAGATGCCAGCGCTTGCCCGCCTCATGTCCTGATCTCCCCTGTTGGTTTTCGCATGTTAGTGCATCACATGGTGTGTGGTGGAGCTAATAATTGGCACTATAGGTGTCAATTGTCTATGGGGCATTGCGGGGCAGCCTAATAGTGCCGGTTCGCTTGCGTCAGTCCGGCGGCGCAAGTACACCTGAGCATTGCTGATTTCACATCGTCCCTTCCTCAATTTCGGACACGCACATGCAGGTTATTGCCGAAGTCGCCCTTCTTATTCTCAACCTTGCCTGGTGGATCGTCATCATTGGCGTCATTTTGAGCTGGCTGATTGCGTTCAACGTGATTGATACGCGCAACCGGTTCGTGGCGCAGATTGCCGACATGTTCTATCGACTGACCGAGCCGATCTACCAGCCGATCCGTAATTTTTTGCCCACCATGGGCGGTCTTGATCTGTCGCCGCTGGTGGCGCTGATTGCGATCTACGCGCTGCAGCGGATCATCGTGCTGTATGTGCTGCAACCCTCGCTCTACTAAGGTGCGCCGCTGATGCCCGCCACGCTGATTGACGGCAAAACCTATGCGGCCCGCGTGAAGGCCAAAGTGGCTGAGGGTGTGGCAGCGCTTGGGGCATCGCGCAGCATCACGCCTGCACTGGCTGTTGTGCTGGTCGGTGCAGACCCGGCCAGCCAGGTATATGTGCGGGCCAAGGGGCGGGCCTGCGAGGAAGTTGGCATTCGTTCCATTGAGCACAGGCTGCCCGACGATACGTCTCAGGAGACGCTTCTGGCGCTGGTCGAAACGCTTAATGCCGACCCGCAGGTGAGCGGTATTCTTGTGCAGTTTCCGGTGCCCGCGCAGATTTCTCAACAAGCGGTGATTGATGCAATTGATCCGCTCAAGGATGTGGACGGGCTGCATCCGCTCAACGCCGGGCGTCTGGCCAGCGGGCTGGATGCGATGGTGCCCTGCACGCCCTATGGCGCGTATCTGATGCTCAAGGGCGTGCGCGAAGATCTGTCGGGGCTCAAGGCGCTGGTGATCGGGCGCTCCAATCTGGTGGGCAAGCCGGTGGCGCAGTTGCTGCTGCGCGAAAACTGTACCGTCACCATGGCGCATTCGCGTACCAGGGATTTGCGGGCCGAGGCGCGCGCGGCTGACATTCTGGTGGCCGCCATCGGCAAGCCCAACTTTGTTCAGGGCGACTGGGTGAAGCCAGGTGCCATTGTGATTGATGTGGGCATCAACCGCATTCCGGCCCCTGAAAAGGGTGAAGGCAAAACCCGGCTGGTCGGCGATGTTGATTTTGCTGCGGCCAGCCAGATTGCCGGGGCCATTACGCCGGTGCCCGGCGGTGTCGGGCTGATGACGGTTGCCTGCCTGATGCGCAACACGTTGATTGCAGCCCATCGGCAGGCCGGGCTTGCCGACCCGGTTGAGTAATCCCACCACCATGCAGGTCTGAGGAGCACGCGCGGAATGCAAACACGGCAGCTTGGCTCTTTGTGGCCGGTCAGCGCATTTGCCCTTGGCGGCGGCGGGCTGGGACAGATATGGGGCGAGACAACGCGCGCCGAAGCTGTTGCCACGGTTCATGCGGCGGTGGATGCGGGCATTACACTGCTCGATATGGCGCCGATGTATGGTCGCGGCGAAGCGGAAACTGTCATTGCCGAGGCCTTTGGCGGTTCAGTGCCGGAAGGTGTGCGGCTCACCACAAAATGCCAGCTTGGGTCGCCCCCCGCCGATAAAGTGGCATCCGAACTCGAACGCAAACTGGTGCGTTCGCTCGACATGATGAAAGTACAGCACGCAGATATTTTCGTGCTGCATTCCAACATCTGTCCTGACGACTATGTGTACGCCAGGAATGCTGATACGCAGGATAAGTGGGCCACGCGTTATTCTCTTTATACGGACTATGTTGTGCCTGCGATGCAGTCGTTCGTTGAGCGCGGGCTGATTGGAGCGTGGGGTATTACCGGAACGGGGCTGCCACGGTCGATCATGGATGCGCTGCGCCATGACGTGAAGCCCGGCATTGTGCAGGCGGTGGCAAACCTGATGGATTCAGCAGGCGACATGCGCCGCTATGAAGAGCCCGCCGAGCCGCGCAACATCATCCGCACAGCGCATAATAACGGCGTGGGCGTGCTTGGTATTCGTGCTGTGCAGGCAGGTGCGCTTACATCGGCCATTGACCGGGCGCTGCCCGCTGACAATGAGCAGGTAACGGACTACGCGAGGGCTGAACCGTTCCGGCAGTTGTGCGCTGAGATGGGCGAAGACCCCGCCGTTGTTGCGCACCGCTATGCATTGAGCATGGAAGGGGTTGATTGCGTGATACTCGGCGTCAAAAATCGTGATGAACTTACGCAGCTCGTTGAGGCTGAGGCGCGTGGGCCTTTGGAAGACGATGTGCGCGCGCGCATTGATGCGCTACGGCTCAATTTCCAAAAGCCCCGTATGCCGCTTGAAGAGTTTCCACTTGATGGCCTCAACGGCTGATGCGCGGACTGGCAACATATATGGGCTTTATATGGTGCCGGTTTGCGGTCGCGGTTGGCGTGTGGGTGGCCTTGAGTATTGCATTCCTACCCGCAGTGCGTGCTGACACAGGCATGTTGACGTGGGACGACGCTGAAATCGCTCAGGCGCTTGATGCCTTCGTGCCGCGCCTGATGGAACACAACAGTGTGCCCGGCGCGCAGGTTGCTTTGATGCGTGGCGGCAGGCTCATCTATGAACGCGGTTTTGGCATCCGCAACGTTATTGGCCGCGCGCCGGTGACGCCGGATACGCTGTTTGAGGCGGCGTCGCTCTCCAAGCCGGTGGCGGCGCATGTGGCAATGCAGCTTGTGGCGGCGGGCAAGCTGCGGCTGGACACTGACATCGGGCTGGGCCTTGAGCCGCCTTGGCTTGAGCCGGGCAGTGACGGTCGGGTGCCTTCCATAACCCTGCGGCAGATTCTAACGCATACGTCAGGCCTGTCGAACGATCTGCGTCGCTCCTCTCATGCCCTGATTACGACACCGGGCGAGGCGTTTGCCTATGCGGGCGAAGGTTTTGACTATTTGGGTTATGCAATTACGGCACATGAGCAAAAACCATTTGCGGATGTGGCGCGCGCGCGGTTGTTTGAACCTCTGGGCATTCAGGAAACGGGCTTTGCATTACGTGATGACCAGTTGAGCATGATGGCAACGGGTCATACAGCCGCGTGGATGCCCGTGGCGCTGGTGGCTCTGCCGTTCATTGGAATGTTTGCCGCCAGCCTGGCGCTGGTGTTTGTGGTGGTGCGTTTGGTGTTGCAGCAGCCGCGTCTGCGGATGGGCCACCTGACATTGCCCCTGCTTGCAGGCGGCATCGCCAGCATGGTCGTGGTGCTTGAGCTTGTAGGACTGGGGCTGGCTACAACGGTTTTCATTATTGCCATTGTTTTTGCGCTTGTGGTCGCACTCGCCGTTACGCTGTGGCGGTTGCTGTTTCATGTGTTGGGGTTCAGTACTGTGCGGCCCGGCACGGTGATGCGCCAAGATGATCAGCGCAGCGGGTTCTGGATGCGGCTGGCGCTGGTGCTCGGCCTGCTGTGTGCGGTGCCTTTGCTGTTTGCAAATGTGCCGATCCCTCTGCGCGCTGCGGGAGATGTGCATCCTGCGTCTTCTCTGCGCGGCACGGCCGGTGAGATAGCGCTGTTTGCCCGCGAGATAATGTCGCCTACGCTGCTTGAACCATCAGACATGGCCACCATCACCACACCCCAGGTGCATGTGGGAAAAGGCGTATCAAAAAGTATTTCGTGGGGTCTTGGCATCGGCATCCGTGACCGGGTGCTCAGTGACGGGGATACCCAACGTACCTTGTGGCAGTGGGGCATAAACCCCGGCTATGCGAGCCTGCTGATTGTCGAGCCCAGGGAACAGGTGGCGCTGGTGGTGCTTACCAACGCGCAATCGGGCGGGGCGATGGTTCAGGAACTTGGCGCGCATGTGTTCGGCGGCCTTGGCGAACCCGCCAACTGGACATTGCCGGGCGAGGCCTTTGCGCCTTCTTTTTAGGGCCATGCTGAGTTAGGGGGTATCGGTCACCTTGATGCCGAACTCCGATTGCAGGAGCGCTGTTGTTGCGCGCACGTCCAGAATGGTTTCCGGCATGTGGATGGCTGGCGCGGGCGCAGGCTTGCCATCACCGCCGATGGCGCGCCGGGTGGCCAGTGCCGCGCCGGTAGCGGTCAGGTGTGCCTGTCCTTGCGGGTCGGACACCAAACGCGTGCGCGTCGTGGTGGTCCCGGATGCATCGGTGCCTTCAATCTCTATCAGCATATCGTGGGATGCGGCCCCTGCGTCGCGGGTGCCGCTGGATGTGCCCATGCCAAGATAAAAACCGATATTCGCAGCGCCGGTGGCCGCGCGCAGGCTGGTCACGTCCAGCACGCTCATGGGCTTGGCGTCAAATGTCTGCGTGCCGATGGTGATCTGTTTTGCCTCGGCGTCCGGCTCAATCCAGGTCCACTGGTTGTCGCGCACAATCAGCGCCTTGCCGAAGAAGTGCCCGGCATCTTCGATGGTCATCGGTCCAATCGGGTCTGCCAGGTCAAACAAGGCCGACATGGAAATGCGGTGTACGGATTGAAACTGATTGGCGAAATCGAGTGCGGTCACTGACAGAATGCCCGCCTGCCAATGGGCGGCGGGCACCAGCGGTGCACGCAGGCCGGTGTGAGCGGCGGTTGCAAGAAGCCCGGCCATCTCCGTCACGGCGCGGGTGATGCTCAGGTGAGCAATGCCGTTCGTCAGGGCAAATTGCAGCAGCTTGTCATGCGGGTCTTGTAATGCTGCAACAATCGCGTCGATTGGGCCTGCTTTTGTCAGGGCGTCGGCGGGCGAGGCTGTATCCATAGCCAGCGATTTAGCGCTGCCAAGCTCTGTCACAAGCGGTGCCGCTTTTTCCGGAGACCGACCGGCAATGATGAGATGCGCATCGGGCATCAGGTGGCGAAGCTGGCGGGCAATGTGTGTGCCAACAACACCGTAGCCGCCGGCGACGAGAATGGTCTTGGACATTCAGGTGATCCTCATCAGGCGCTCTTGGCTTTTTCAATGGCATCCGCAATCAGTGAGCGGGCCTTGTCGGCATCGCCCCAGCCGTTGAGCTTCACCCATTTGTCTTTTTCAAGCGCCTTGTAGTGATTGAAAAAATGCTCAATCTGGTCGAGCAGCATTTTGGGAAGGTCCGTGTACTGCTGAACGCTGTCATAGTAGGTGTTGAGGCGCGACGGCGGCACCGCAACAATCTTCTCGTCCATACCAGCCTCGTCCTCCATCAGCAGCACGCCTACAGGACGGCACGCCATGACCGCACCGGGCACAACGGCAGGCGTGCCTGCTACCAGCACATCCACCGGGTCGCCGTCTTCCGATAATGTGTGGGGCACAAAGCCGTAGTTGCACGGGTAGCGCATGGAGGCGTTCAAAAACCTGTCCACCACGAGTGCGCCCGACGGCTTGTCGAACTCATATTTGATCGGCGCACCACCAACGGGCACCTCGACAATGACATTGACATCAAACGGCGGATTTTCGCCGATGGAAAGAGCTTCGATACGCATGGCTGTCAGCCTTTGAGCCGGTTGTTGCGGTCTGCCAGCAGGCGAAGGCGCAGGGCGTTGATCTTGATGAAGCCGGATGCGTCCTTCTGGTCGTACACATCGTCTTCTTCAAAGGTGACGTGCTCCATGGAGTAGAGCGAGCTGTCAGACCAGCGGCCCACCACATCAACGTTGCCCTTGTAGAGTTTGAGGCGGACGGTGCCTGTCACATGCTCCTGGCTCTTGTCGATCAGTGCCTGAAGCATTTCGCGTTCGGGTGAAAACCACATGCCGAAATACACAAGCTCGGCATATTTGGGCATCAGCTCGTCTTTGAGGTGGGCAGCACCCCGGTCGAGTGTGATCTGTTCGATACCACGGTGTGCCATCAGCATAATGGTGCCGCCGGGGGTCTCATAAATGCCGCGGCTCTTCATGCCGACGAAGCGGTTTTCCACCAGGTCCAGCCGCCCGATACCGTTGTCGTGGCCATATGTGTTGAGTTCGGTCAGCAAGGTGGCCGGTGACATGGCCACGCCATTGATGGAGACGGGATCGCCTTTCTCAAAGCCGATCTCGATATAGGTCGGTGTGTCGGGGGCAGCCTCGGGCGACACTGTACGCTGATAGACATATTCCGGCGCTTCGATGGCGGGGTCTTCCAGCGCTTTACCTTCGGACGATGTGTGCAGCAGGTTGGCATCCACCGAGAACGGCGCTTCGCCACGCTTGTCCTTGGCGATGGGGATCTGGTGCTTTTCGGCAAAGTTGATCAGTGCTTCACGGGACTTGAGTTCCCAGTCGCGCCACGGGGCGATCACCTTGATGTCCGGCTGCAGGGCATAATACGCCAGCTCAAACCGCACCTGGTCGTTGCCCTTGCCGGTGGCGCCATGGCACACGGCGTCAGCGCCGGTTTCGCGGGCAATTTCAATCTGGCGTTTGGCAATCAATGGCCGGGCGATGGATGTGCCGAGCAGATACAGGCCCTCATAGAGCGCGTTGGCGCGCATCATGGGGAACACATAGTCCGCCACGAAGTCCTCGCGCAGATCCTCGATGTAGATGTCCTTGATGCCGGCCATCTCGGCCTTTTTGCGGGCCGGTTCCAGTTCCTCGCCCTGGCCCAGATCGGCGGTGAAGGTCACGACCTCGCAGTCGTAGGTTTCCTTCAGCCATTTCAGCATGATGGAGGTGTCGAGCCCGCCGGAATAGGCGAGCACCACCTTCTTTACATCGGTAACGCTCATTTTTGGTTTTGCCCCGCGCGTGACAGAAAAAGTGTCCAGCGCGGGGTTTTGCGCGTCTTGGCGCGTTTGTCAAAGGCCTCGTTGTGGCTCGCGGTCTAAAGCGGCAGGCTGCCAATGGTGAGGAACAGCAGATAGCCGCCAAGAGCGATGCCGCTTAGGGCGGTGAGCGTTGCGCCACCGGCCCGCAGCGCCACGAACAGCGCCGAGCCAGGCACTTTCTGGCCATCTATTTTGCCGTGAGAGCCGCGCAGGGTGCTGAAGCCCACGGCATGGGACAGGCGGGCCACAAGAAAAACGGCAGCAAATATCAACACTGTGGTGCCGGAGCCGATCAGCAGTTCCAGCAGCGCCAGGGTGGCGATGAAGATCGCAGCGTTTTCGGCAAGGTTGCCATGGCGGCGGACGAGCCGCTCAAGCTGCACGTCGCCGGCTACGCCCACGCCCTGGCCCGTGCCGCCGCGCCGCGTGCCTGCCGCCAACATGAAAATTTGCTGCATGAGCAGCAAAAAGCCCGCAAGAGCTGCTGCAATAACCGGAAAAGCAAAAGTGGCGTCCATGATGTGTTGTCCTCGATTTTGGTGTCCGCGTGGGGTTTTTGTTCGTTTTTCAGCCAAAGCGCGGTTGATGGACCGGCCTGGACCACCGATGTAAGCGTTTCATAATCAGTCCATAAGGCAAGAAAAGAGAACCATTATGGTTCAAAAAAGAACCATCAGCCCGGATTGGGATGATCTTCGGCTGGTACTTGCGGTGGCGCGTTCCGGCAGTCTGCGCAAGGCGGCCATCTCTTTGGGGCTTGGCCATGCCACGTTGTCGCGTCGGCTGGGTCAGCTTGAAAAGCAACTCAATGTGAGGCTGTTTGATCGGCCAGCCTCAGGGGCAGTGGAGTTGACGGCGGCGGGGGAGGAGCTGGCGGCAAGTGCAGGGCAGATGGACGAAGTCGCTGCGGCTGTCGTGCTGAAAGTGGCCGGGCGCGACCTGTCACTGTCAGGCACTTTGCGGGTGTCGGTCACACCGCTGCTGGGGACCTATGTTCTTGCGCCCGCCATTACAGCGTTTGCGGCGGCGTATCCTGATCTGGCCATTGAGGTGTCCAGCACATATGCGTCGGCTGATCTGGACCGGCGGGAGGCGGATGTCGTGATCCGTGCCACCGAGCAGCCGCCGGAGACGTTGGTGGGCCAACGCTTCTGCCGTGCAGCGTTCGGGCTATATGCGGCGCGCTCAGCTGTTGAGGCGGCGGGGTCTGAGGCTGCATATCTCGCCTCATCGCCACCGGTGCTTGGCTATGTGGGCCGCCCCGACAATCTGTGGGACGAAGCATGGTTCACGCAAAAGCTGCCGGGCCTGCGCCACACTCTCACCACCAATGACCCTGTCCAGCTGATGGCGCTTGCCCGCTCAGGCGGCGGCATTGCCAGGCTGGCCTGCTGTGCGGCTGACGCAGACCATGACCTTGTACGGATTGTTGCGTCGCATACGGAGTATGCCTACGACATCTGGCTGCTGACCCATATGGACCTGCGCAAAACGGCCCGTGTGCGCGCCTTCATGGATCATATGTCGGCTGCCCTGAAGGAGCGTGCGCCGGTGATCGGCGGCGAGACGAAGGCTGCTTGATGGTGCCGCCCGTTCAGGGTCGCAGTCCGTTGAGCATGGCGAGTGCTGCGGCGTGTGCCTGCTTGCGGGCTATCTTTTGGTCTTCTGCCTCGGCGATGTAATGCACGGCTTCGTCGAGTGCGGCGGCGAACAACGATGCGGCTGCGGGTACGCTTGCGATTTTCAGTGCACCTTGAGCGTTGGCGGCTTCAAGGCCCTCATGCAGGGTGCGCAGGGAATGGTGCGACTGGATTTCACGCCAGCGTTTCCACCCCAGCGCTGAAGGGCCATCGAGCATGAGGATGCGGCGGGTGGCAGGTGCTGTGGCGGCGTCCAGATAGACGCCGATGCCGTGGACAAGGCCCTGATAGGCGTCGTCGCTGTTTTGTGTGTCGCTGTCGATCATCGCTGCCAGGCGCGCATCCTCGGCTTCAACGACCGCGTCGAACAACGCCAGCTTGTCGGCAAAATGGTGGTACAGCGCACCGCGGGTGGCACCGGCGCGCGCCACAATGTCGGTTGTCGCCGCGTCCGCATAGCCGTGGGCGGCAAACTCCGCGCGGGCAGCTTTTATGAGAGCGGCACGTGTTTTTGCCGTGCGTTGTTCGTTGGTGGCCATGAAACAACTTTACAAACAGTCTGACTGTTTGTATATCGGAAAAACAGACAGATTGTCTGTTTGCGAAACAGTTTGTTCAGGAGGTTGCATCATGACCATTTCAAGCCTGTATCCCGTCATCGCCACGAAGGACGTGGCGGGTCTCGCGGCCTTTTATCGCGACACGTTTGCCCTGGAGACGGCGTTCGAGGCTGATTGGTATGTCCACCTCACGGCTGGAGCAGGTGGGAATGTGGCGATCATCGTGGAAGGTCATGAGACAATGCCCGAAGGTCACCGGGGCGTTGCTGCGCCGCGTCTGCTCAACTTTGAAACAGATGATGTGGATGGGATCTATGAAAGGATGCAGCAAGCAGGCACGCCGATTTTGCAGGCGATGCGGGACGAGGATTTTGGCCAGCGGCATTTCATCATGAGTGACCCCGACGGCAATCTGGTGGATGTCATCAAGCTGATTGCACCCAGTGGCGCGTTTGCGGCGCAGTATGCGCCGGATGCTCTGCCTGGGTAGTGATACTCAACCGTCAGTATGCCTGCCTCGTGTCACCCGTTTGCGGATCTGGCGCACGGCCAGATATGCGCCCGCCAGCACAAACGGGGCGAGCACGCCGGTGGCAAGCGTCGGGTTCACCGGCTGGCCGGCTTTTTCTAGCGCCTTGAGCACGTAAGCGATGAGGCCCACCAGGTAATAGGTGATGGCGACCGCTGACAGCCCCTCCACGGTTTCCTGCAGGCGCACCTGCAGGCGGGCGCGGCGCTCCATGGACATCAGCAGTTTCTGGTTTTGCTCCTGCAGCGCCAGTTCAACGCGGGTGTTGAGCAGGGCAGAGGCGCGGGCGATGCGCGCCGACAGTGCTTCCAGCCGGTCGGCCACTGCGGTGCAGGTGCGCATGGCGGGGCCGAGGCGACGGTCCATGAAAGTGCCGATTTGTTGAAGGCCTTCGCGCTTCACTTCGTCCAGCTCGCTGATGCGGCGCTCGACGAGTTGGTGGTACGCGCGGGCTGCTGAAAACCGATAGTGGGTGCGCGCGGCAAGGTCTTCGGCGCGGGCGGCCAACGCTGACAGACGATTGAGCAGGCGTTGCTCGTCTTCGAGGCTTTGAATGCTGGCGGTCTGTGCAGCCAGCACGGACAGTTCGGTTTCGATCGTGCCGAGTTCAGGGGTGATGTCGCGCGCCAGCGGAAAAGACATCAGCGCCATCATGCGGTAGGTCTCAACATCCAGAAGGCGCTGGATCAGGCGGCCAAGGCGTCCGGGGCGCAGGGTTGTATTGGCCACAACCATGCGACTCAACCCATCCGTATGCAGATGAAAGTCGGTCCATGCCCCGGCGCGTCCGCCGGACATGCCCGCGCCAACGCATTTGTTGGTGCCAAAAACTTCCGGCAGCCGCGCTTCAATATCGTTTGCAGTGGCGGTCAGCGCCAGCAGGTTTATGCCGACCAGAACCTCGCCGGGGATTTTTGACCGCCAGCTTTCGGGCACGGCGGCCAGCGGCGGTGTTTCAAACGCTGTGCCCAGCGAGGCGTGCGTGAGGGCATCCGGGCAGGCCTGTGAAAACGCGTAGGTGGAAAACTCAGTGTGGCGCTCCCATACCAGATGCACGCAGTTGCCGTTGGTGCCCAGATCAATGGTCAGGTGGTTGCCGAAGGTTTGCGGGATGTCTGCATCCATCTGTGCTGCAAGTTCGCGCAGCAGGTCGCGTTCGGTGGCAGCGTCGGTCTCGCCGGTGATGACGGCAATCTGCGTCACCATCATGGGCGCGTGAGCATCTGCCGACGGGCGCGAATGGACTTCGTTGTTCAGCGCCTCACGCAAAGGGTGGGCGTTCATGGGTTTGAGGCCCGGCAAGGCAGAATACTCCGCTACTCATCGGCACGCGAATTGTGCGCCGCAACAAGAAAGCGCGGGATCATAGGCCTGACGACAATTCGCGCAAGTGGCTGGCTAAAGGGTGGCCCTAAAGCAGGTTGCCGTCGTCCGTGTTCAGAGTTGCGGGGGCTGCTGCTGCGGGCTTTATCGGTTGCCTGATGACGGGAGCCATCGGGCCGCCGAGGCCAGGCAGAGGAACGGTGCCCTGCGCCATGCGCGATGCCGGTTTTGCGGGGGCCAGTCGTTGTGGCGTGTCTTCACCGCGCAACTCACGCAGCAGGGCCACGTGGTCCGGCATGGACCCCACAAACTGGCTGACCTTCTGGCGCTGCGTCTTGACGTGCTGGCGCCAGCCGTTGCGGCTGAGGGTGAGGCTCGTGCCTGCGTTCCAGTCGTCGCGCATGGAATACACGCGCTTGCCCAGCAGCACGGCGGTATAGACCTCGTGGGAAAAAAGATGCGCTGACTTCAGGTCGGTGACGCAGGGGATGGTGTGTTTCCACAGCTCCAGATTTTCAGCCAGACTGTCAGGCACTTGCAGTTCCTCGCGGGCGTCAATCCAGTATTGGCTGTCGGTGCGGTTGCCCAGTGCGTAATGCAGGCAGATGAAATCACGCACTTCATCATACAGCCCGCCGGCCACCTCATTGTAGCGGTTGCGCAAACTGTCCGGGTACGTCTTGTCGGGGAAGTAGGCGATGAGCCAGCGCACCGCCATTTCAATCATGTAGATGGCGGTTGATTCCAGCGGTTCAATGAAGCCGCCTGACAGGCCAACAGCGATGCAGTTTTTTACCCATGAATTGCGCGTGCGGCCCACCCGCATGGGGATCACGCGGGGTTCTGCCCCCTTGGCCCCATCGCCCAGCAGCGCCAGAAACTCGTCGCGCGCTTCGTCGTCGGTGCGGTGGGCAGATGAATAGACGTAGCCCGTGCCGATGCGGTTATACAGCGGCACACGCCAGCTCCAGCCTGCGCCCAGCGCTGTTGAGCGGGTGACCGGCTCAATGCTCTTGGGTGCACCATTGTCGTCCAGGTCCGGGTGGGGGATCTGCACCGCCATGGCGCGGTCGTTGGCCAGGTGGTTGGCGTAGGAGATAAAAGGCTCGTCGAGTTCGCCGTTGATGATGAGGCCGCGAAAGCCTGTGCAGTCGATGACCAGCTCAACGGGCACGCGGCCTTTTTCCTTCAGATTGACGGCTGCGATGTTGCCGTCGTCGGCGCGCTCAACACTTACCATGTCGTCACGGATATGCTCGACACCGCGCCCGACGCAAATACCCTGCAGCATCCTGGCAAACAGGCTGGCGTCCAGGTGGTAGGCGTAACTCACCGGTTGGGCGAACGGCTTGGAGCCAAGCGCGCGCGGGCCCTTGCGGGCGCGGCCCAGGTCTTCAGCGGGAGAAATGGTTTGAACAAAGCTGGCCCCGCCCGCGCCAAAGCGGCTGTAGTAATAGCCGGGGTCCAGACCGCCGACGAGGCTGCCGGTGTTGAACGGATTGATGTAGCTGAAGGGTTTGCCGTCGGCATCCACATTCCAGTTGGCGAAATCAACGCCCAGCTTGAACGACGCATTGCAGGTCTTGAAAAAGTCGGTCTCGGAAATGCCGGTCTGCTGCAACGCCCGCGACATCGACGGCACGGTGGCCTCGCCTACACCCACGGTTGGAATGTTGGGGCTTTCGATGAGCGAAATCCGCATCTGGTCCGGCGCGCCGTTTTTCTGGATGCCGAAAAATGCCGACAGCAGATTGGCCGTCAGCCAGCCTGCCGTTCCGCCGCCCACAATCGTGATGTGCTTGATAGGGTCTGCCACGGTTGTTCTCCCCAATTAGCCGTAGGCTGTGTGGGGACTTTAGGCGCGCAGGGGCCAATGGCCAAGGACTGTCTCGACCAGGGCCCGTCTCGACCAAGGAATGTCCTGACCTAGATGGGTGCGTCCTGATTTTCGGCCCTCAGCCGGGCCATGCGGACGGAGGCGCGTTCTTTTTCGCTCTCTGATTTGAGCTGGCCGCAGGCGGCGAGAATATCGCGGCCGCGCGGGGTGCGCACGGGGCTGGCGTAGCCTGCCTTGTTGACGATATCAGCGAATGCCTCGATCCGGTCCCAGTCGGAGCACTCATATCGGGTGCCGGGCCACGGGTTGAACGGGATCAGGTTGATTTTGGCGGGAATGCCCTTGAGCAGCCGCACCAGTTCCTTGGCATCCTGATTGCTGTCGTTCACGCCCTTGAGCATCACATATTCGAATGTGATGCGGCGGGCGTTGGATAGGCCGGGGTAGTGGCGGCAGGCACGCAGAAGCTCCGCAATCGGATATTTCTTGTTGATGGGCACCAGCTCATCGCGCACCTCATCGCGCACGCCATGCAGCGAGATGGCAAGCATGACACCCATTTCAGCGCCGCAGCGTTCTATCTCCGGCACAATGCCGGAAGTTGAGAGCGTGATGCGGCGTTTGGAAATGGACAGGCCGTCGCCGTCCGACACAACATCAAGCGCATCACGCACAGCGTCAAAATTATACAGCGGCTCGCCCATGCCCATCATCACCACGTTGGTGAGGGTGCGGCGGGTATCGGTTGCCGGTGCGTTGACCTGCGGCCACTCGTCCAGACTGTCTCGGGCGATCAGCACCTGGGCCACAATCTCGCCGGCAGTCAGGTTGCGCACCAGGCGCTGGGTGCCGGTGTGGCAGAACGTGCAGGTGAGCGTGCAGCCGACCTGGGAGGAGACACACAGCGTGCCGCGACCGGGTTCGGGAATGAACACCGTCTCCACCTCGTTGCCGTCGGCGAGGCGCAGCAACCATTTGCGGGTACCGTCGGTGGAAATCTGTTCGCTGACGATATCGAGGCGACTGAGTGTGAAGTGGGTGTCCAGCGTGGCGCGCATCGCCTTTGAGATGTTGGTCATCTCGTCAAACGATGTAGCGCCGCGCACATACAGCCAGTTGAAAATCTGGCTCGCGCGCATCCGGCTTTCGCGCTCGCCAACACCTGCGCCCTGCAAGGCGGCGGCAAGTGCCGGGCGTGACAGGCCGATAAGCGATGCACGCGCAGGCGCAGACACCACGCCGCCTACAATAGCAGGGGCGTTGGGGTTGGCGCGGGCGATGTCGAGCGGTTGCGTCATGGGGTGGTTTGCAGGGGTCAGCAGGCGTCGTCGATGGCTTTGATGGCCGCCGTCACGCCTGACAGCGAGTAGCGGTCGTTGGTGAGGGTGCCTCGGCCTGACGTGCCGGTAATCCGCAGCGCGTTGCCACGCTTCATTGCGGCAATAAGGCGTGCTTCACCGGCGCGGTCCTGCACCCATGCGCCGCCATCATTGTTGGCGTCGTTCTGGGTAAACATGGTGAAGTTGGTGCCGTCCACATTGGCGGTGGCAGTTGAGTCCTTGCGGTAGGGGTAGCCCGATACCACGCTGAACTCGTTTTTGACGTTGCGGCCCGGCCAGTTAGCGACCATGACGTAAATCGGCCCACGCCGCACATTTTTGGGTTCAGTGTCCTGAGGGCTGCTCAGGGCATAGCAGATTGTGTTGGTGCCTGCGGTCACTTTAAAGGCCCGCCAGTCTGTGAACGTGCCAAGGGGCACGGGGTCTGCGGCAAATGCGGCTGTCGCCGGCAGCATAAGGAGTGCTGCAAACAGCGCTGCGATCAGGTTGTTGAGGGTGGTCAAATATGCGGGGCGGGTCATGCGCGGCAGGATCCTTTTAAGCTGGCAGGTCGTGTGAAGGGCCATGTGCCCCCTTCATATCGCTGTTCAGCGCTGAATGTCACCTGTACGAAGGCCAGAGTGCAAAAACCGGCGCTGTTTGATGCGACACTAAAACCGGCGTGTGTGGCGTTGCGTTGGCGGGGTGTGTGGCGTTGAATGGCGCAAATGTGCAAAGGGAACGTGGCGTTTTCGTGTCGCGGGCACCCTTGAGGGAAATGGAAAACGCAGGCCGTGGCACCGCCAACACCAGATCGGGCAACAGTGCGCTCAACCAGCTATGACCGCGAGGCCATGGCGGATTGCATGGAGGCTGTGGCCGCGCGGCAGGACAAGGCGGCGTTTGCCACCCTGTTTGATTATTTTGCGCCGCGCCTCAAAGGCTATTTGATGAAGCTGGGCGCGGGGGAGGCACTGGCTGAGGAATTGGCGCAGGAGGTGATGATTACCCTGTGGCGCAAGGCCGGGCAGTTTGACCGGCGGCAATCATCGGTCTCCACGTGGCTTTACACCATTGCGCGCAACCGGCGTATTGATGTGCTGCGGCGCGAGAAGTTTCCCAACTATGACCCCGAAGACCCGCTGCTTTTACCCTCAGAAGCCGAGCAACCGGATGACGCCGTTGCCGCCGGGGAGCGCGAAGTGAAAGTGCGCGCGGCGCTTGAGACCCTTCCCGATGAACAGGCAGAACTCATAAAGCTTGCGTTCTTCAAAGGCTGGTCGCACAGCGAGATCGCGGAAAAACAAAACTTGCCTCTGGGCACCGTCAAATCCAGATTACGGCTTGCGTTTCGCAAACTGAAAACAGGCCTCGAAGGAACTGTCTGAGTGATGACATCAGAGCACACAGATTTGACAGCCATTACCGATGACGCGCCCGTCCGCCGCTTTGGTGAGGAAGTGCTGATGGACTACGTCACCGGCACACTGGATGAGGCAACGGCGCTGATGGTGGCGGCGCATCTGGATCTGTGTCCTGCATCGCGCGGCATTGTGGACATGATGACCGAGGTCGGTGGTACTGTTTTGGCGGATGCGCAGCCGGTTGCCCTGGGGGCGGGTGCGCTGGAGAGCGTTCTGGCGATGCTTGACGACACACCTCAGGAGACAGGCGCGCAGGTTCACGACCCCGACCTTGCTTTGCTTCCCGCAGAGGTGCGCGACCGTGCGCAGGCGCAACTCGCCGGCAATGCCAAATGGTCGTTTGTGACACCTGGTGTGCGGGCGCTTGATCTGGGCTTTGCCCGCCCGGTGGCCGCGGATGGCGCGAGTGTGGGCGAGGTGAAGCTATACCGGATTGAGCCGGGTAAAGGCGTGCCCACTCACACCCACAAGGGTCAGGAAGTGACGCTGGTTCTCACGGGGGCCTTTGCTGACGGGCATGACCGCTATGGGCCGGGTGATATTTCCGTGGCGTCGCCAGATGTCACGCACCGGCCGGTCGCGGAAAAAGACGCTGTATGTTTCGCGCTGGCTATCACGGACGCTCCCTTGCAGCTGACCGGGGCGCTCGGACTCGTGCAGCGCGCTCTCTCTGTGTCCGGGGGGGCTGGTGGGACGGGGGGCGCTGCTCACTAGCAGGCGTTTTCATGCGGCTGGCTGCATAGCTGGCGGCGTAGGCTTCATCCGGTGCGTTGCCGGTTTCAGGCATACCGATGGATGAGACCGGGCGTGGCGGATAGTTGCCCAGCGTCTTGATACGGTCATACATGACAATGGCTCCGGCCATGGCAATGTTGACGCAAAAAGCCGTCGGTATCCGGACGAAACTGGTGCAGCGGTCGCGCATTTCAGGCGATAGTGAGCCTGCTTCGGGCCCCAGCACGTAGGCCGCTCGTTTGGGGTGGTGGAATGAGGGCAGGTCAACCGCCTCGTCCAGAAGTTCAATGCCTACAAGCTCGCAGCCGCCGGGCATCTGCATGTCGTCGATGCTCTCCCAACCATAATAGGGAATGTGCTCGCCTGCCTTCGAGGTGTCGGATTGTGCGCCCCTGAGCCTGTAATGAGCATCCACCGTGAAAAAGAAACTGGCCCCAAAAGCGTGGGCCGAGCGCACGAGATTACCCAAATTTCCGGGCTTTGAGATGCGTTCGGCACCGATGGCGAAGTAGCCGCGGGGCCTGGTTGTGGTGATATTGCCGCTCATATGCTCTTTGGTATGGCCTGTAAAAAAATGCCGACGTTAACGCTCGGCGCGGAATTGGCTTCACATCCGCCTCACGGCGATGTGCACTGTGAATAACCACTTTATGCCCCATATTGGCGCAAGGGCTACTGCCGGGCGACCCTTTATGATGCCGGGCTTGAGGATCGGACGCGTTAATGACGGATATGGGCTTGCCACGAGGTAAAGCGGCAAAGATCTCTGCTTGCCTGTCGATCCGGTGGCTGACTGTTTTTCCCGCAGCGGTGCTCCTGATCGCGTTGGCGGGCATTGCCGGTGCCTCAGCCGATGTGGTTGCGCCACCGCGTGTGGCCGTTTCTGAAACCGGCACGCTGCGGGTAGTCATTGACGGTACCGAACCGGGTACGGGTACCGTGCGTGTCAATCTGTATGCCTCGGCGGGCAGCTTTTTGCGCGTTGAGGATGCGCAGGCCAAAGTCGAGGTCGGTGAGGACGGTACGCCTGAGGTGACGTTTGAAAGCCTGTCCGCAGGTCGCTATGCGGTGGTCGCCTATCATGACCTCAACGGCAACGCCGAACTTGATCGCGGCTTTTTGGGCGTTCCGCTGGAGCCTTTGGGTTTCTCAAATGACGCGCTGCCCGTGCTTTCGGCCCCAGCGTTCGCGGATGCCGCCTTCATGAACAGCGACGGCGATGACGAGATCCGCATCATCCTGCGCTATCTGGGTGGCGGACGTCCGGCGGGATCCTAGCCGGATTTTGGCACAGCATCTGCTATCAGCGTCGCCGAGGTGGCAATGTTGATGAGCATACCGCCTGCCAGTTGTGCCAGCGTACGGATGTCATCAGCTTTCATGGCAGGTGCATGGCCTTTGATGCAGGTCGTCAGCACCTCGTCCATATCTTCAACAAATCCGTGTACGGCCTTTTCTGTTTGGTTGTTCCCTGCTGCATTTCGGGACGGGCATGGATCTGTTCGGGATGCGGCTGGAAGAGCTTGCGCACAAATCGCTGATGCACATCCTTGAAACCCATCCGCATGACGGGTTCAGGTCATGTTCCGGCCCGTGCCAGAAGCATCGCGCGGATACCAAGCCTGACAGTCACATTGCCGGGCCTGTCGGTATCGGGCTGATTGACATGATCCGCGAAGCCTGACCTCCTGACCGGCTCAGCCTTGGCGGCCTGCAATCCGCTTATGCTGCATTTTTGCCTTCTGCCTTCGGCATCATGTCTTTGCGGCGTCATGTCTTTGGCGTTGACTGTGTCTACATGGTACATCCCGTGTCGAAGATGCACGCAGGTGCAGTCGCCCAAAAACAACTTAAGGGAGCAAGGCCATGAAGGCTGTTTTGTGTAAGGAATACGGACCGCCGGAAACGCTGGTTCTCGAAGAGGTTGCCTCGCCGGAGCCGGGGGAAGGTCAGGTGCGCATCGCGGTGAAGGCTGCTGCTGTCAACTTCCCTGACGTGCTCATCATCGAGAACAAATATCAGTTCAAGCCGCCGCTGCCGTTTTCGCCCGGAGGCGAAGTGTCCGGCGTTGTGGATAAGGTCGGCCCCGGCGTCAAGACGCTGAAGGTTGGTGATCGGGTCATCGGCTCGTGCGGCTGGGGCGGGTTTGCTGAAGAGATTGTGCTTGAAGAAGCGCGCTGCACGCCGTTTCCCGACGAAATGGATTTCGTTTCGGCGTCCGCCTTCCTGATGACCTATGGCACGTCGCATCATGCGCTCAAGGACCGGGCCATGATCAAGCCCGGCGAAACGCTGCTGGTGCTGGGTGCGGCCGGTGGTGTGGGTCTTGCCGCTGTTGAGCTTGGCAAGGCCATGGGTGCGCGGGTGATTGCTGCGGCGTCTTCGGAAGACAAGGTGCAGGTTGCCAGGGATCATGGGGCCGATGACGGCTTTGTCTATCCTACCGGCGCGCTTGATCGCGACCAGCAAAAAGCGCTGTCGGAAAAAATCAAGGAGCTGACGGGCGGACAGGGGGCTGACGTTGTCTATGACCCTGTGGGGGGTGACTATTCCGAGCCCGCCATTCGCGCCACAAACTGGGAAGGGCGTTTTCTGGTTGTCGGCTTTGCCTCCGGACCCATTCCCAAGGTGCCGCTCAATCTGGCGCTGCTCAAGGGTTGCCAGATTGTGGGTGTGTTCTGGGGTGCGTTTACGGCGCGCGAGCCTGAGCGCAACAAGCAAAACCTTGCCGAGCTGATGGACTGGTTCAAGGCCGGCAAGATCAAGCCGCATGTTTCCAAGACCTATGCCCTGTCGGATGCAGCGTCCGCGCTCAACGATATGGCGGCACGCAAAGTGAAGGGCAAGATCGTTCTTGTCACGGACTAGAGACATACTGAACAGGCTTGAGGACCGCGATGCGCGGGGCTGGCGGCGCGGCGCAATCCGCGTCGCCGCCATCGTGTCGGCGGTGGTTCTCGCGCTGTTTGGTTTTCTGGTTTATGTGCTGCTGGCCTCCGGCGAGGCTGACTATTGGGCAGGCGATATAGCGGCGTTTGAGCGCGCTGATATTTCAAACCCGCCTGCCAAAGGCGCAATCGTTTTTGCCGGGGGCGGCATGTTTCGCCACTGGGACGAAATGCGCGAGGATCTGGCGCAGGCACTGGCGCCGCTTCCGGTCATCAATCGCGGCTTTGGCGGGGCACATGTGGCGCATGTCACGGCATTCGCCCCGCGCATCATTTTTCCCTATGAGCCCGCAGCAGTGGTGATTTCGGCGGGCGGCGACGATCTGGCGGATGTGGGCGGCAAACCGCCCGACCAGGTGGAAGCCGACATGGCAGAGCTGGTCGCGGTGCTGCGTCATGAGGTGACCGGCGCGCAGTCTGAACCGCAGGTTTACATTCTTTCGATCACGCCCGCCCCCATGCGGGCGGCGCGCTGGCCAGTGTTCAGGCAGGCCAATGCGCAACTGCGTGCGCTGGCGCAGGCAACGCCCGGCGTCCACTTCATCGATCTGACGCCGCTGCTGATCAGCAGTGATAATCGCATCAACAATGATCTTTACCGCTGGGACGGTCTGACGTTCAACGAAGCGGGGTATGACGCGATCGGGCGTTCGATCCGTCAGCGGTTGCTGGTTGACCTGGGCGACCGCTTCCGTGCTGCGCCACCAACGGTCACCGACCCGTTTGCCCAGCCAGCCCCTGCTCCGTAGTCTGCGATCGCGAAAAAAATGACTCCGAGTCATCTTGTGGCTGCGGGTATCCGCACCTAGATTGCGGGTTCACAAACTTTCAGGAACATGTGCGTGACAGACGGCCCTCCTCAAACGGTCCTGCAAGCGCGGCGCGCGCGCGCGGCTGCCTACTGGCTGACGCTGGCCCCCAACACCCGGGGGGCGCTGTGGCTGCTGCTGTCGATGCTGGCGTTCACCGTCATGGCGGTGCTGACCAAGTTTCTGGGCACGCGGCTGGACTCCATGCAGGTGGCGTTCTTCCGGCTGTTTTTTGCGACCGCCTTCATCATGCCGTGGCTCATTCGTGATGGCGGGTTCATTCCCGTGCACACCCGACTTATGACGTTGCGCGGCATCATCGGCGGCGGTGCGATGATCTGCATGGTCTATGCGTTCATTCATCTGCCGCTGGCAGACGCGCAGGCCATTCAGTTTGCGCAGGCGCTGTTCATGGTGCCGCTGGCAATCGTGTTCCTGCGTGAGGTGCCGGGCTGGCGGCGTATCACGGCGGTAGTTGTCGGCTTTGTCGGCGTGCTGGTGATGCTGCGGCCCACGGGCTCAGTTGAGCCTGCGGCCTTTGTGGCGCTGTTCGGCGCGCTGCTGATCGCGGGTGCGGCCATTTTGGTGAAGCTTGTGTCGGATAAAGACAGCCCGCTGACCATGATGCTGTTTTCCGGTGTGTTCGGCTGCGCCATGACAATTGTGCCTATGGTGCTCAACTGGGTTGATCCGACAACGGATGAATGGTTGCTGTTGCTGGGCATGGGCATTGTTGGCGCGATTGCGCATAACTGCTTTTTGCGTGCCTACCGTGTGGGCGAAGCAACGGCAATGGCACCGATTGATTATACGCGGCTGCTGTTTGCAGGCGTTGCCGGGTTCTTGTTTTTCGGCACGGTACCGGATGTTTATACGATTGCGGGCGCTGTCATTATTGCGGGCACCAGTCTGTACATTGCGCGACGTGAAGCGGTGGTGGCCAAGGCCAGGGCTGCGGCAAAAAAAGACGCATGACCGTTCAACAGCAAAAGGCGCGGGCCTCTGCATACTGGTTCGCTCTTGCACCCAATGTGCGCGGCGCATTGTGGCTGTTGCTGTCGGCCACACTGTTTACGGTGATGGCGGTGCTGGCCAAGACGCTGGGCGGGCGCCTCGACAGTTTTCAGGTTGCGTTCTTCCGGCTGCTGTTCGGGCTTGTTGTTATCATGCCGTTTTTGATCCGTGGTGGTGCGGCCATGTTCAAGACGCATTATCCGGTGTTGCAGCTTGTGCGTGGCGTTGTCGGCTCGTCGGCCATGCTGTGTGGCTTTTACGCGCTCATTCACCTGCCGTTGGCGGATGCGCTGGCCTATAATTTTACCAAGGCGCTTTTTGTTGTGCCGCTTGCCTATTTCATTTTGTCGGAGCCCGCGGGCCCGCGCCGCATCGGTGCTGTGCTGGTGGGGTTTTTGGGCGTGCTCGTGATGCTGCGGCCAACAGTCGAGATTGATCCGGCGGCACTTGTGGCGCTGGGTGGCGCGTTACTGGTAGCGATGGCGACCATTCTGGTGAAGATCGTTGCCAAAGACGCGCCGGTGACACTGATGTTTTATACAGGCGTTGTGGGTACCTGTGTTGCGGCCATTCCCGCGTGGCTGGTGTGGCAGCAACCAACCTGGAACGAACTGGGGCTGTTGATGCTTATGGGGGCCGCAGGCGCAGGCGCGCATAATTGTTTTATTCGCGGTTACCGCGAGGGTGAGGCCACCGCCATTGTGCCGTTTGATTATTCGCGGCTGGTGTTTGCGGGGATTGCGGGCTTTGTGATTTTTGGCGATGTGCCGGACTGGCTGACCATTGCGGGTGCCGTCATCATCGTAGCCACCACGCTCTATATTGCGCGGCGGGAGGCTATTGAGGCAAAGGCGCTGAGGGGTGCAGGTAAGGGGCCATAAAACCAGCTAAGCCTGCCTGGTTGGCTCAGGCATCTTCAAAATCGCCCTGCCGCAAAGTGCGTCTGGCGCGGGTGCGGTGGTGATCCTTGATGTGGCTGCCGACAATGGCGATCGCTGTGGTGAGCACAGTTGCATCATCAGTGAAGCCGAAGGCGGCAATCACGTCCGGCACAAGGTCTGTGGGCACAATGAAATAGGTGATAGCGGCAAACAGCGTTGCCCGCACGCGCATGGGGGTGCCGGGGTCTATGGCGCAGTAGTAGGCCGCGGTTGCGTCTTCTGCGAAGGGGATTTTGCCGGCGACGCGGGCGAGCTTGCGCCAGAAACCCTTGCGGGCCACGCGCTCGTTGCGCTGCGCAACCACCGGCAACTGAATGCGCGGGTCTTCGATGAGCGCTGCTGCCTCATCATCTGTGGAGTTGCCGGTCATAGGTTTCTTTGCATCTGTGTCACTTCCAGATGGGGTGTTGAGATGCGCCCTGCAAGTTGTGATGTCGATGCGCCCAAGGTTCCCCTACGTCAAAAGCGGGGCCACTTTAAGGCGCGCATGTGCTTGTGACACCGGCTGTTCTTCGTGGTACACCCGCGCGCAATCACGGGCGCTCAGACGCTGCACAAAACATCACTTCAGGACGTAAACAAGGGAGGCTTTTCATGAAGCTCGACAGTTCAATTTCAGCCGTCATCACCGGCGGCGCATCCGGTCTTGGCGAGGCAACCGCCCGTATGCTGGCTGGAAAAGGCGTCAAGGTAGCGCTGCTTGATCTCAACGCTGAAAAAGGCGAAGCGCTGGCCAAGGAGCTTGGCGGCGTGTTTGCAGAATGCAACGTGACCGACGAAGCAGCGGTTGACGCAGCCTTTGCGAAGGCGCGTGACGCCATTGGCCAGGAGCGCATTCTGGTAAACTGCGCAGGCACCGGCAACGCAATTAAGACCGCCAGCCGCGACCGCGAAACAGGCGAGATCAAAGCCTTCCCCACCAATCTTTTTGACCTGATTATCCAGATCAACCTGGTTGGTACGTTCCGGTGCATCGCCAAGTCGGCAGCCGGCATGATGACGCTTGATCCGCTGGAAGGCGGTGATCGTGGTGCGATCATCAACACGGCTTCCGTTGCCGCGCAGGACGGCCAGATCGGCCAGGCGGCGTATTCAGCGTCCAAGGCAGGCGTTGTTGGCATGACCTTGCCCATCGCGCGTGATTTGAGCCGCGAAGCCATCCGCATCAACACCATTCTGCCAGGTATCTTTGATACGCCGCTGCTGGCTGGTGCGCCTGAAAAGGTGCGGCAGGCACTTGGCGCGCAGGTTCCGTTCCCGGCACGTCTGGGTGCACCTGACGAATATGCCCATCTTGCAACAACCATGATCGAGAACGGCTACTTCAACGGTGAAAGCGTGCGCCTTGACGGTGCCATCCGCATGGCACCGCGGTAGGCCGCACGGCTGTTCCACATGCAAGGGTCGTCCGGACATTCCGGGCGGCCCTTTTTGTTTTGGCCCTACTAAAAACGTAAGTGCATCGCGCAGCGTTTGCCCCTACATACACCGCACAACACTTTTCGGGAGGATATACTCATGCTTGGATACGCATCTGTCGGCACCAATGATTTGCCAAAGGCGCTTGCCTATTACGACGCGCTGCTCGCAGACATTGGCGGCAAGACCCTGATGGAAGACGAAGGCCGTATGCGCATATATGGCGGTGGTGCCGGGGCCATGGTGATGGTCACAAAGCCGCATGACGGCAAGGCTGCAACTATCGGTAACGGCAGCATGTTGGCGCTGGCTGCGGGCAGCCGCGATGCCGTTGATGCCATGCACGCCAAAGCACTGTCATTGGGCAGTGCGGACGAAGGCGCGCCGGGTGATCGGGGCAACGGTTTTTACGGTGCCTATTTCCGTGATCTCGACGGCAACAAGATCTGCGCATTCCACATGGGCTAGGCTCAGACCTGATCCGGAATGAAAAGGCCGCTCCTCACGGGGCGGCCTTTTTGCTGCTTACTCCGCAGCGAGGGGAAGCGGCAAAGCACCGGGGGCGCCACCGCCGCCCTGGGTGTCTGCCAGCTTTGCGCGCATACGTTCAATCACGCTGGCCGCCACAAAAAGTTCTTCCTTTGAAAAATCCTTGCCCAGTGCGTCGGCTAGTTCGCCCAGACTTGCGTTCATGCGGGCATAGGCGTCCAGCCCCTTAGGGGTTGCCTCGATAAGCTGCGAGCGGCGATGGGCGGGGTTGGCGACAAACTGGATAAGTCCGTCGGCCGCCATTTCGTTGGCCAGCTTTTGAATGTGCTGGCGCGAGACGGGCCGTGCGCGGGCAAGCTGCGGCACTGTTTGGGGCCCCTGGGTGATGACCGAGTTCAGGATGCCCCATGCGCCGCCGCGCTGGGCGTTCTCGGTGCCCAGATTCTGGCTTTGCGCCTGCAAACGGAAATACAGCCACGGCACGCTGTTCATTACGGCCAGCGACAGATCGCGACGGCCCATATTTTTGGCGGGGGACGCGGCCTTCACCAGCTTTTTGGAGCCTTTTGCGGTTTTCTTCTTGTCGCCGTCGCCCTTTGCCAAGTGCCATTCTCCCCCAGTACCCCGTGCGGACTTTTGCCTAAGCGGGGGATCGTACTCCGGTGCGGGCTGCACTTGAAGGGCAAATACCCGCGCTGACAATTTGGCCGGTGACGCAGCTAATCAGGCCGCGAAGCGCTCCATTGCTTTTGCCAGCTCAATGTCTTTGTCGCTCAGTCCGTCCGCATCATGCGTGGTGAGCGTCACATCCACCTTGTTATAGACATTGAACCATTCGGGATGGTGGTCCATGGCTTCTGCCTTGAGGGCAGCACGGGCCATGAAGGCGAAGGCCTCGCTGAAGTCCTTGAACCGGAACTCCCGGCGGATGGCGTCGCGGTCGTCCACTTCGCTCCAGCCGGTGAGTGTGGCAAGGGCTTTGGTGCGGGCGTCGCCGGTCAGTTTTGCGGTCATGGCGGGTCTCCTGTCTGGGGGCTTGATGGGTTGCTTGTGACATTTGACCCGCTTGGCGTCAGGATCAACCCCGGCCATGATTGCGGCATGACCACACCTGACTGGACACAGGCGCGCGCACCGGGCCTTGACGACATAACGATGTTGGCGCGTGAAGCCTTTGAGGCGCTGCCCGACACGTTTCGCTCGCTGTGCAGTGACGTGGTGATCCGCGTTGAGGATTTTCCCGATGCGGACGTGATGCGCGACATGGAGCTTGAAAGCCCGTTCGACCTGATGGGGCTGTATGTGGGCGGCATGTCGCCTTACCGTGCCACCGGCGACATGGGGGGTGATGTGACGATGGTGTTTTTGTATCGCCGCGCGATGCTGGACTACTGGGCCGAATATGACGAGACGCTGGGGCATCTTGTGCGCCATGTTCTGGTGCATGAGCTTGGGCATCATATGGGCCTGTCAGACGACGACATGCACATGCTGGAAGAGACCGCCGACTCTGTGTGATGGGACTAGCCCGCGATCAGCCGATAGCTTTGTTCGAGATGATAGATCGAGCCTGTGTGGCTCAGCTCGCTTGAATACAGACCGAAGCTGTCCACCGTAAACGGGTTGGCGCGGTAGAGGCTGTGGGTTTGCACAAACTCCTGCACTTTTGGTAGCGGCGCGTAGCGCATGCGGGCCAGCGTGACGTGCGGTGTGAATTTTCGTGTGTCGGGCGCAAGGCCGATTTGCTGGCAGGCGCGGTCTATCTTTTTGTGAAGGGCGACAAGACGCTCGTTGGGGGCGACGGCGGCAAAGATCGAGTGAGGCTGCTCGCCGCCGAACTGGCCCATGCCGTTGAGGGTGATGTCGAAGGGTTTTGCTGAGATTGCCGACATGGCCGACGCCACGTCTTCGGCCATGTGCGGGTTCACGTCGCCGATGAAGCGCAACGTGATGTGCATGTTTTCAACAGGCACCCACCGCGCGCCGGGCACACCGCCCGCCAGCATCGCAAGGTCAACGCTGGTAGCATGGGGAATGGCGATGGCAGCGAACAGTCGGATCATCGTGCAGGCTTACCCCAATCGCTGTTCTGTCGGAAGGGCACCTTGGGTTCTTCGGCTAAGGGTTCTTGAAGGTGGGAGTGTGTGGCTCTGGGCCCCGCGGTCGAGCCGCGGGGAAGCACAGAACAAAAGAACCCTTGCCTCCCCGCGGCTTGACCGCGGGGCCCAGGGCGGCCGGACTGCAACCCTGGCGTTCCGGCCGCCTTAAAGTGTGCCGTTACGGGCAGGGGTTGGGCTGCTCCAGGTGTGCGGCTTCGATCTCGGCCAGCAGCTCGTCACTCATGGTGAGGTCCACGCTGTCGATGTCGGTCTTGAGTTGCTCCATGGTGGTGGCGCCAATGATGTTGGACGTCACAAACGGCTTGAGCGTCACGTATTGCAGGGCCATCTGCGACGGGTCGATGCCGTGCTTTTCGGCGATTTTGAAATAGCTTTCCATGGCGCGATCAGCAGCAGGCGTTTCGTAGCGCTGCAGGCGGTTGAACAGTTCGCGGCGGGAGCCCTTGGGGTTGGCACCGTTGCGGTATTTGCCGGAGAGGTAGCCCTGCGCCAGTGGCGAATAGGCCAGCAGACCTACTTTTTCGCGGTGGGCAATTTCAGAGCCGCCCTGCTCAAACGTGCGGTTCAGAAGGTTGTAGGCATTTTGAATGGACTGCATCCGCGGCAGGTTGCGTTCTTCTGCATACTGAAGAAACTTCATGGTGCCCCAAGGCGTTTCGTTGGAGAGGCCCACGTGGCGCACCTTGCCGGCCTTAACCAGCTTGCCGAGTGTTTCCAGAATGTCGTCCAGCGGCGTGCCGGCCTTGTCGATGTGGGTGTAGCCAAGGCCGCCGAACAGGTTGATGGGGCGGTCAGGCCAGTGCAGTTGATAGAGGTCGATATAGTCTGTCTGCAGACGTTTCAGGCTCTTGTTGACAGCTTCCTCAATCTGCTCAGCGGTGTGGTCGGTCTGCTCGTGCTTGTCGCGCAGCCAGTGGAACGGGGCACGGCCTGCCACCTTGGTAGCCAGAATGACCTTGTCGCGGTTGCCGCGGGCCTTGAACCAGGTGCCGATGATGGTTTCCGTCGAGCCCTGGGTTTCAGGCTTGGGCGGCACCGCATACATTTCAGCGGTGTCGAAAAAATTGATGCCGCGCTCCAGCGCATAGTCCATTTGTTCATGGCCTTGCGCTTCAGTGTTCTGTTCACCCCAGGTCATGGTGCCCAGGCAGATTGATGACACCTTGAGGTCGGTTGTTCCCAGCGGGCGATAGTCCATAGCCATGTACTGCTTCCTTTAGCGCGATCGTCAAATTGCAAATGTGTGTGTGAATGCGGGTAAGCGCGCTGCTCCGTGTCCCCTTACCTGGAGCGCGCGTTGGCGGGAATGTTCAGGACGGCGTATCGTTGCGGGCGTGCTCCACAAGCTGCACGGCATAAGGCGTGATTGCCTCCACAATCACCTGCACACCCTCAGCATTGGGGTGAATGCCGTCTGCCTGATTGAGCGACGCTTCGGCGGCCACCCCTTCAAGAAAGAACGGATAAAACAACACGCCGTACTGCGCTGCAAGGTCTGGATAGATCGAGGCAAACTCCTCACCATATTCCTCGCCCAGATTAGGCGGTGCCAACATGCCTGTCAGCAGCACTGGCAGGCCGCGCGCTGTGAGGGCTTCGAGTATGGCTGTCAGGTTCTCGCGGGTTTGTTGGGGCTCAAAGCCACGTAGGGCGTCGTTGGAGCCAAGCTCGACAATGACTGCGTCCACATCCTCGTTCAGCGACCAGTCGAGGCGGGCGAGGCCACCGGCAGACGTGTCGCCGGAAACGCCTGCATTCTCCACGATGGCGTTAAGCCCTTGGTCTTCCAGCGCTTTTTGCAATTGCGGTACAAAGCCCTGCGTCTGTTCGAGGCCATATCCGGCGGTGAGGCTGGTGCCCAGGGCCACCACCTTTATGGGTTCCGGCGCGGCGGTTTCTTCGGCTCCAGCCGGGCTGATCAGGCCCATGCTGATGATCCACAGGGCGGTGAGCAGCGTAGAAAAGACAATGAAACGCGGGGTTTGCGAGGCAAGGGCCGACGGTTTCACCGCTGCCTGACCGTTAGTCATATGGTTGTATCGAGGGGGCGAACTGCCATATGCAGTGCCACTCATCGTCCTGTCGCTCGCGGGCTCACCCCACGACTGGCCAAATATCCGGAAGTTTTTTGTGACCCAAGCACCTGCAGGCAAGTCCATATCTGATCCGATCATATCGTTGAGCGACGTTCATCTTACGCTGCCGAGCACCGCAGGCCCGGTTCACATTCTACGTGGCATCGGCCTTGATGTATCACAAGGCAAGGCTGCGGGCCTTGTGGGGCCGTCGGGTTCGGGCAAATCCACGCTGTTGATGGTGCTGGCGGGGCTGGAAAAGCCGACGTCGGGCAGCATCAAAGTGGCCAATCGTGAACTGACACAGATGAACGAGGACCAACTGGCGCTGTTTCGACGCGACAACGTAGGTATCGTGTTTCAGTCTTTCCATCTGGTACCGACCATGACGGCGCTGGAAAATGTTGCCATTCCGCTTGAGTTTGCCGGGCGTGCGGATGCGTTTGATGTGGCGGCGGAAGAATTGAAGGCGGTGGGCCTTGCGCACCGGCTTGACCATTATCCCGGTCAGTTGTCCGGCGGCGAACAGCAGCGCGTGGCGCTGGCGCGTGCCGTAGCACCGGATCCGGCCATTTTGCTGGCGGACGAACCCACCGGTAATCTGGATGGTACAACGGGTGATGCGATCATTGATTTGATGTTTGACCTGCATTCGCGGCGCGACACCACGCTGGTGCTGATTACCCACGACATGCATCTGGCTGAACTGTGCGACGACGTGGTGCATCTGCGCGACGGGCTGGTGGAAAAAACCACCAAAGGCACGCGTGACAAAACTGAGCTGCTTGCAGGGGCCGCCCAGTGAGCGAGCTTGCTGAAACCCGATCAACACTTGCACGCTCCGCAGCGGGACCATCGCCCAGCAGGTTGCCGCTGCCCCTGCGGATTGCCTCGCGCGAGTTGCGCGCGGGCCTCAAGGGTTTTCGGATTTTTCTGGCGTGTCTGACGCTGGGCGTTGCGGCTATTGCGTCGGTCGGTTCGGTGTCGTCGGCGCTGATGCGCGGGCTTGCCGAGGAAGGCCAGACAATTCTGGGCGGGGACGTCGGCTTTGAGATTGTGCACCGCCAGACCAACGCAGAAGAACGCGCATGGCTTGATGCTGTTGTGGCGCGCGGCGGTGCGCTCTCCAAAACCGCAGACATGCGCGCCATGGGGCGGGCCGTCAAAAACACGCAGCGCACGCTGGTTGAGCTAAAGGCGGTGGATGATGCCTATCCGCTCTATGGCGAGGTGACACTCGCCACCGGGCAGTCACTGGATGAGGCGCTGGCGCGTGGTCCTGATGGCGCGTTTGGCGCGGTGGTTGAGCCGGTACTGCTTGAGCGCCTGGAGCTTGAGGCCGGTGATGAACTGACCGTCGGTACACAGACGTTTGTTATCCGCTCTGCTATCGACAACGAGCCTGACCGTGTGGCTGGTGGCTTTGCGCTTGGTCCCCGCGTGATGATTTCAGACGAGGCACTGGCTGAAACCGGCCTTGTGACCGTCGGCAGTCTGGTGGACTACGAATACCGGTTGCGGTTGCCGCCGGGCGAACAAACCAACGAAGCGGTGGTGCAGTTTGTGGAGGACACAAAAGCCGCACTGCCTGAGTCAGGTTGGCGCATTCGTGATCGTTCCAACTCGGCACCGGGCATTCGCCGCACGGTGGGGCAGGTTGCTTTGTTTTTGACGCTCGTTGGCCTGACAGCGCTCATTGTCGGCGGTGTTGGCGTGGGCAATGCGATCAAGAGCTACATCGACAAGAAACGCGAAGTCATTGCGACCTTCAAATGTCTGGGTGCACCGGGCGGGCTGATTTTCCAGATTTATTTTTTGCAAGTCATGGCGATTGCGCTGGTGGGGGTGGCGTTCGGTCTGGCGATCGGAGCCGTGGTGCCGATGATTGCGCAGGCGTCGCTGGCTGAGTTGCTGCCGGTGCCCACTGAGTTTGCCGTCCATTGGGGGCCGCTGGTGCTCGCGGCCGTTTACGGCATCGTCACAGCCATTGCGTTTGCCGTGTGGCCTTTGGCGCGGGCGCGCGATATTCCCGCTGCTGGTTTGTTCCGCGATATTGTTGCGCCCGCCAGCCGTTGGCCGCGCCCGTTCTATGTGGTGCTGACGCTGGGCGCGCTGGCCATGCTGGCGGTACTGGCTGTTGCGCTGACCGAAGACTATCAGCGCATGTTTGCGGTGTGGTTTCTGGTCGGCACGGCGCTGAGTTTTGGTGTGCTGCTGCTGACGGCGGAAGCGTTGATGTGGGCGGCGAAAAAAGTCGGGCGGCCCAAAATGCCGTCGCTGCGCATTGCGCTTGCCAACCTTTATCGGCCCGGCGCGCCCACATCTTCCGTGGTGCTGTCGCTTGGTCTGGGGCTGACGCTGCTGGTGTCGATCTCGCTGATTGACGGCAACATTACCCGGCAGGTGGCGACGCAGCTTCCAGAGCGCGCGCCGTCGTTCTTTTTCCTGGATCTGCAAAAGGGTCAGGTTGCGGGCTTCAACGATATTCTGGATCGCACACAGGGCGTTACAAACGTCAATCAGGTGGCAATGATCCGTGGACCGATTACTGCGGTGAACGGGGTCAGCGCCAACGACGTTGAGGCGACGCCGGACACGCGATGGGCGCTGCGTGGCGACCGTGGCTTCACGTATTCAGCAGCGCTACCTGCCGGTTCTGAAATAACCGCAGGCGAGTGGTGGCCTGAAGATTATACGGGGCCCCCACTTGTGTCGTTCACCCGCGACCTTGCTGAAGGATGGGGCATCGGCATTGGCGATACGCTGACCATTGATGTTCTGGGGCGCGAGATCACCGCTGAAATTGCATCATTGCGCGACGTGACATGGCAGACCGGCGGCATCAATTTCATTTTGGTGTTTTCGCCCGGCGTTCTCGACAATGCGCCGCAAACGATTTTGTCCACGGTGACCATGGAAGAACAAGGCGAACTGGCGCTGCAGCGCGAGGTGACGGATGCGTTTCCCAACGTCACGTCCATCCGCATGAAGGAAGCCATCAGCTCCATTTCAGCGTTGCTGGAAGATCTGGTGCTGGCGGTGCGCGCCACGAGCATTGTCACCATCATTGCGGGCATTCTGGTGCTTGCGGGGGCCATGGCCGCCGGTCACAGGCACCGGGTGTATGACTCGGTCGTGCTCAAGGTGTTGGGCGCTACGCGCGCCCGTGTGCTGGGGGCGTATGCGCTGGAATATGCTCTGCTTGGGTTCGGCACCGCAGTGATTGCGGCGAGTGCGGGCACGCTGGCGGCTTATCTGGTTATTACGCAGGTGATGCAGGCGGAATGGATTTTCCTGCCGGTGACACTGGGCGTGACGGTTATCGGGGCCACGGTCATCACCATGGGCTTTGGCCTTGTGGGCACATGGTCAGCACTCAGCCGCAAGGCCGCGCCGATTTTGCGCTCCGAGTAGATGTCGCAGTGTTAGCGCCAAATACCGTGTCACCCCGGACCTGATCCGGGGTCCAGAGTGGTTTGCTGATGCATTGCCGTGTGTCTTAACCGTGCGGCGGAATCGAATACGTCACGGTGGCGTGCGCCACCAGATCCGTTTCGCCTTCACTCGTAATCGCTACTTCCCCGACGGCCAGACGCTTGCCCAGTTTCAGCAGTCGGCACGTCGCCACCGTGGCGCGCGGCTCCGGCTTGCGCATGAAGTTGATGGTGAGGTTTGTGGTGACGGCCAGCGCCACCGGGCCGATGCGTGACAATACGGCGGCGTACATGGTGGCGTCGGCAAGGCCCATAAGCGTGGGGCCTGAGACCGTGCCGCCGGGGCGTAGCTGAGCCTCATTGAACGGCAGGCGGCAGATCACGCCGGTGTGCGTTGCCTCAACAACCCTGGTGCCGCCGTCACCGCCCCAATGCGGGAATGCGCCGTCCAAAAACGTGTTGAGAGTAACCACATCCATTTTAAGTGTTTGAAGTGTCAACGAAAATGCCCTCTGAGGTGTCCGATTGGCCTTGAATACGGCGCAATTCCAACCGATATTATGTGCTGATAATTCCCTGATCCCTAGGTAGAGGACCAAACACATCATGGCTGACTACGATAGCGAAGTTCTTCGTAGCCGAGGCGCGACGGCAGCCCACGCTGCTGACATCGACGCCGGCCTGCGCAGCTACATGCTGCGGGTTTACAACTATATGGCCGGTGGCGTGCTGCTGTCTGCTGTCGTGGCCTATTTCGCCGCGGCAAGCGGGCTGTACATGTCCATTGCGCAGACACCGCTGATCTGGGTGGTGATGCTTGCTCCGCTCGGCATGGTGTTCTTTTTGTCGTTCCGCATTCACAAGATGAGTGTCGGCACGGCGCAGATTTCCTTCTGGGCCTTTGCGGCCCTCATGGGCCTGTCGCTCTCCTACATTCTGCTGGCGTTCACTGGCGCAAGCGTTGTGCAGGTCTTCCTGATCACGTCAGCCATGTTCGGTTCGCTCAGCCTGTGGGGCTACACAACCAAGCGCGACATCTCCGGCTGGGGCTCGTTCCTGTTCATGGGCCTGATCGGCATCATCATCGCGATGATCGTGAACATTTTCCTCGCCTCATCGGCGCTTCAGTTCGCCATCTCGGTGATTGGTGTGCTCGTGTTCGCAGGCCTTACCGCCTATGACACCCAGCAGATCAAAGAGATGTATGACGTCAATGACGACGGCACTGTCTCAGGCCGCAAGGCCATCATGGGTGCCCTGCGGCTGTACCTCGACTTCATCAATCTGTTCATTATGCTGATGCAGTTGTTTGGAAACCGCGAATAGCGCTTGCCGCTAACGGCAAACAGATCAACCCCCGGATGCATTGCGCGTCCGGGGGTTTTTTTGTGCGGCCATCTGCCTTGTGCCGGGTGGCGTTGGGGGTAAGCTGATGGCCTGAGCCACAACAAAAAGCAGGCCCCATGGAAGCGCTCGCCGGACTTTTCATTGTTTTTGTGTTCGCCCGGCTGGTGGGTGAAGGGGCTGAGCGGTTTGGTCAGCCCGCCGCTGTGGGCGAATTGCTGGCCGGCATCGTTCTGGGCATCACGCTGGTGTATCTGGGCAGTGCCGTGCCGCTGCTGCCTGATCTTTTTCACACCGAGATGATTGAGATGGTGGCGCAGGCCGGCATCTTCTTTTTGTTGCTGTCGGCAGGTATCGACATGCAGCCGCGCTCCATTGCATCGCACAGTTCGGTATCGTTCGTAGTGGCGGCGGGCGGTGCGCTGGTGCCGCTGGGGGCGGGCACATGGCTGGCATGGGAGTTTCTGCCGCCGTCAGACATGCGCGGTGTGCAGGCGGGCTTTGTGGGCGTGGCGCTGGCGATTACCGCCATTCCCACCACGGTGCGGGTGCTTGCGGAACTGGGCCTGCTGAACACCCGTGTCGGGCAGACGATGGTGGCTGCCGCGATATTTGACGATGTGATCGGGCTGATGCTGCTGGCGATCATCACGGCCCTGATTGAGGGCGGGCACATGCCATCGATCGGCGAACTGGCGTTGATGCTGGTTAAGGCGGGCGCGTTTTTTCTCATCACCGGGCTTATCGGGGTGCACATCTATCCCCGGCTGTCGCGCTACATGCAGGTGCTGAAAATCGCCTCGGCGGAGTTTGCGATTGTCATGGCGGTGGCGCTGGCCTACGGCGTGCTCGCTGAGGTCCTGGGTATGCACTGGATCGTCGGGGTATTCATGGCGGGGCTGTTTTTTGAGCCAAGCCGCGTCGGCCCGCGCCATTACAACGAGATGCGGCTGGTGGTCGGCGGCATCACGGCCGGTTTCTTCGGGCCGGTATTTTTCGCGTCCATCGGCCTGGCCGTGGACCTCACTGCCATCACCCACGCGCCGGTGTTTTTGGTAGCGCTGATAGCGCTTGCCATCGCGGGCAAGTTGCTGGGCGCAGGCGTGCCGGCACGGCTGGCGGGTTTTTCCACCCGTGAGGCGTCCGCCATCGGTTTTGGCATGAGTTCGCGCGGCGCGGTGGAACTGGTGGTGATTGCCATTGCCGTTGAAAGCGGGCTGTTTTTGTTTGGTGCCGACGACCCGATCGTGCAGGCGCTGCCGTCTGCGCTGGTGCTGATGGCAATCGTCACAACGCTTGTGGCCCCGCTGGCGCTGAGCGCGTTGCTGGGCTCTAAACGTCGGTAACGAGCGAAAGCTGCTTGGGCTCAAGCACTTTCAATACCTGCTTCAGCTCGTGGCCGCGCTTCAAAATCAGGCCGGAGGCTGCAATCACCGCGTAGGCCCCCTGACGGTTACGCAGTTTGGGGCGTTTTTCGATGCGATACAGCGGTATTTCGCTGGTGCGGCGATAGACCGAGAAAACCGCCACATCCTTGAGGCCGCTCATGGCATAGTCGCGCCAGTCGCCTGCGGCCACGCGTCTGCCGTATATGTTGAGGATCGCGTCAAGCTCGCGCCGGTCCCAGAAAACGGTTTTCGGTGCGTTGGGCTTGCGGGTGGTTTGCGGCTGCTGTGTGGAGACAACAGTGAGGTGTGTTGGCTGGCTCATTGCCTGCCATTGTTTATGTCTGAGGCGCGGTGCGCAAGCCCGCTGGCAGCGGTGCCGGGGCGTTAACTATTCGTGGCCGGTCTGCGAGGGTGGCCGACCTCGCAAACCCGTGATGCGATTTCACAAAATGGCCCCAATTCAGCCGTTGGCGTGCCCCAAACCGTACCCATATTTCAACTGTCGAAAGGCGGCCCGGACGTTAACGTTTGTTCCGGCATCCCCAAGCCCCCCAGCCCCCCGTCGGGGCAAGCGTGTCAGGGCCGCTCAATTGACACCCCCGCAGGTTTCCCGCGTATCCAACGATGGGCCCTTGCGGGGGCCCCTTTTTGCGGTGCCGGGCCGACACGTCCTTCTTGCGTCGTCGCGCTCCTGATCCTCCCCCATCCCCCCCCTTTGAGGGCGCGATGGGAGCGTCATGATCCTTCTCACCTGAAGGATGTGTCGCCCGGCCCGCCTTTCCTTTTTTACAAGCCTGAATGTGCGGCTGTGGACCCACGATCAAGTCCGGGATGGCACTGTGCTTGCCTGATCGACGGCACGCTATATGTGCATCCCGGACCTGATCCGGGGTCCCGGGCAGCATGTGCATGCGGTGCTGCGCGTGGCCGGTCACGCTTTGGGCATAATTCTTTCGCAAAAGTCACTTGCACCCGTGCGGTTGCATTTTCTATTCACTGAAGGCCTATTCACCCACGCCCGTTTTACGGGGCCGCTCCTGTTTGTCGGGGGCATCAATCATGACCTTGCGGGCATCGACATCCGCAGGGCGCAGCGCCGGGAGAGACAGTCAGCGGTATGAGTGCTCACGACCCGATGATTGAAATTGAGGGGCTGACCAAACGGTTCGGGCCGTTTGTCGCCGTTGATAATGTGAGTTTCACCGTGCCCAAGGGGCAGGTGCTGGGCTTTCTTGGCCCCAACGGCGCGGGCAAATCCACCTCGATGAAAATGATTACCGGCTTCTTGTCGATGACGGCCGGCCGGGTGAGCGTGTGTGGTCACGACGTGGAAACGGACGCCATGGCGGCGCAAAAGCGCATGGGCTATCTGCCTGAAGGCGCGCCGGCCTATGGCGAGATGTCGCCGATCGATTTTTTGCGGTTTGTCTGTGATGTGCGCGGCATTCGCGGCGCGCAGGCCGCCAACGCCATTGGCCTTGCGGTTGCCCGTACCACGCTTGCGCCGGTGCTGGACCAGCCGATTGAAACGCTCTCCAAGGGTTTCAAGCGCCGCGTCGGCCTTGCCCAGGCGATTTTGCATGACCCGGATGTGCTCATCATGGATGAGCCGACGGATGGTCTGGACCCCAACCAGAAACACCAGGTGCGGTTGCTGATCCAGGAAATGGCGCGGGACAAGGCCATCATTATCTCCACGCACATTCTTGAAGAAGTGGAAGCCGTATGCGACCGCGCGCTTATCATTGATCGCGGGCGCATTGTTGCCGACGGCACGCCTGCTCAGCTTATGGGTCGCTCGCGCTGGCATGATGCGGTAACGCTCACGGCAGAGTTCTCAACGCCTGATGATGCGGCAGCCGCTGAGACGGCCCTGCGCGGTGTTGCGGGTGCTGCAAGCGTGGAGCGCAGTGAAGTGAACGGTGTGTCATACAGTTTCACGGTTTTTGCAGGGCCCCGCGATGCCAACCAGATGCCGCTGGCGGAAGCTGTTGCGGTGCTGGCACGCGAAAAAGGCTGGCAGGTGTCGTCGTTGTACGCTGAAAAAGGCCGTCTTGATGAAGTGTTCCGTATGCTGACGCATTCAGATGCGCCTGACGCTGAGCGTCCTGACCTCATTCAGCATGAGGCGATCAGCGCATGAGCCAGATGTACGCCATTTTCAGGCGCGAGCTTGGGTCGTTCTTCGCAACGCCGCTGGCCTATGTGTTCATTGTCATTTTTTTGCTGGCCACAGGTGCCTTCACTTTCTATCTCGGCCAGTGGTACGAGGCGGGCGAAGCCAGCCTGCGCGGCTTTTTCGGGTTTCACCCGTGGCTGTATCTGTTTTTGATCCCGGCCATTTCCATGCGCATGTGGGCGGAAGAGCGCAAGAGCGGCACCATGGAGTTGTTGCTCACACTGCCGGCCCCGTTCTGGGCGAGTGTCGTTGGCAAATACCTTGCAGCATGGGCGTTTGCGGCCATTGCGCTGTTCCTGACATTCCCGATCTGGATCACCGTCAATTATCTGGGCGAGCCGGACAACGGTGTTATTCTGGCGAGCTATATCGGCAGCTTATTGATGGCGGGCGGCTATCTGGCCATTGGCTCGTGCATGTCGGCAGTTACCACCAATCAGGTGATTGCCTTCGTGCTGTCAGTGGTTGTGTGTTTCCTGTTCACACTGTCGGGTCTGCCGCTGGTGCTTGATTTCTTTTCGGGCTGGGTGCCGCAGGCGGTGCTCAACACCATCGCGTCATTCAGTTTCGTCACGCATTTTGATGCGATCATGGATGGGGTGATTGATCTGCGCGATCTCATCTACTTTGCGTCGCTGATTGCTGTGTGGCTGGTGGCGACGGCCATCACCATTGACCTCAAGCGGGCGGGGTAACGGCATGACCTCTCAATCAGCCAACAAGCCCAGGATCAGCCGTCCGGTTTACGCGGTAGCTGTGCTGGTGCTCAGCGCCGTCCTGTTTGTGGCGCTCAACACGTTTTCCAATGTGGGTCTGCAAAACGCGCGGCTAGACCTGACCGACCGCAGCCTGTTCACGCTGTCTGACGGCACCCGCAATATTGTGCAGGGGTTGCGCGAACCGATCACGCTCAAGTTCTACTATTCCGAAGATGTTGTGACGGAAATACCGGCGTTGCGGGCACATGCCCAGCGGGCGCGGGATCTGTTGCAGGAGATTGCCGCAGCATCCGGCGGCAATGTGCGCGTTGAAGAAATCAACCCGCAGTCGTTTTCCGCGCAGGAAGATCAGGCGACCGATGCGGGGCTGACCGGCGTTCCGCTGCGTTCCGGCGACAAGGTGTTTTTGGGCGTTGTCGGCACAAATACCGTGGACGGGCGTGAGGCGATCGGTTTTCTGGCGCCAGAGCGCGCTACCTATATGGAATATGATCTGGCGCGGCTGATATTCTCGCTGGCGACACCTGAAAAACCCATTCTGGGCGTCGTCTCCAACCTGCCGCTTGATACGGGCGCGGGCGGGCTGTTGCTGGCGATGGAAGGCCGGTCGGAGCCGTTCATGATCTACCAGGAGCTCAAGAACTCATTTGAAGTCGAGTTTCTGGAGCAGGATTTTGATCGCATCGCCAACGAAATAAAGGTTCTGGCGCTGGTTCACCCCAGGGAACTGAGTCCGCAGACGCTGTATGCCATTGACCAGTTCGTGATGCGCGGCGGGCGGGTGATTGCATTCATTGATCCGCATTCGGAAGTCAGTCTTACGGCCGGCCCGGCCGGCAAGCCGGTGCAGGGCTATACGGAAGCATCCAATTTGCCGCTGCTGATGCAAAGCTGGGGCGTTGAGATGAACCCGGACGAAGTGCTGGCGGACCGTTTGCGTGCGCAGCGCGTTGCAGCCGGTGCCAGCCAGCGCCGTCAGTTGACTGATTATGTGCTGTGGCAACGGCTTGTCAGCGAAGATTTTGATACGGATGATCCGATCACGGCACCGCTTGATGCGCTGCATATCGGCTCAGCCGGTGTGCTGCGGCCAACAGATGATGCCACCACCACCTTCACGCCGATTGTCACCTCAACGCAGGACGCAATGCTTATCGACCTTGAGCGGGTCAAGTCAGCGCCGACACCGGACGCGCTGTTGCGGGCGTTTGATCCGGCGGGCGAGTTTTTCACGGTGGCCGCGCGCATTTCAGGCCCGGTCAAAACCGCATTTCCTGAGGGGCGGCCGTTGGCGGACGATGAGGACGAAGCGCCGATTGCCGTGCGCTCCTCAGCGCATCTGCTGAAAACCATCGACGATGCAAACATCGTGGTGTTCGCCGACAGTGACCTGTTCGATGACCGCTTCTGGGTGCAGGTGCAAAACTTTCTGGGGGACCGTATTGCGGTGCCCACCGCAGACAATGCGGCGTTTGTGGTGAATGCGGTTGAAAACCTGATGGGCTCCAACGATCTCATTTCGCTGCGTGGCCGCGAGCCGGCGGATCGTCCGTTTACGGTGGTTGAAGACATTCGCCGCGATGCGGAGGCCCGCTTTCTGGCGGAAGAACAACGCCTGCAGGCCCGCATTGAAGAAACCGAGGCGCGACTGGCTGAGCTGCGTGCCGAGTTGCCGGACGGCACCGGCATGTCGGCGCTTGTGACGGATGTGCAGGAAGCGGAAATGCAGAGTCTGCAACGCGAACTGGCGGAAGGTCGCCGGGCATTGCGCGATGTGCAGGGTGATCTGCGCCGCGATGTGGATGCGCTGGGCGCGCGTGTAGCCTTTATCAACATGGCGCTGGTGCCGTTGCTGGTGGGTGGCGTTTGGCTGGTGCTGGCATTGTCGCAGCGGCGGCGACGGCGGGCGCGGGCGGAAGCGGCCGGGCGCGCGGTGACACACACGGGAGCAGCATCATGAGGGACGTTCTGCTTCGGCGCGGACCAGCACGCACGCTGGCGTTGTTGGGCGTTGTCACGCTGCTGATGGTGGCGCTGGCGGTTTTCGCCGTCTCCATGCAGCGGCGTGCGCTCACCTCCGATTTCGAGCCACGGCTGATGTTTCCCGAGCTTGGCGGGCAGGTGAACGAGGTTAGCAAAATCGAGATCGTGTCACGGCTGAGCCAGGTAACAGTCGAGCGCGATCAACAAGCAACCGACAGTGATGTGGCCGTATGGCGGCTACTGGAAAAGGGCGGGCATCCGGTACGTGCTGAGATGGTGAAGCGCACAGCGGTGGGGCTCGCCGATCTTGAACTGATCGAACAGCGCACGGCCCAGCCTGAGTGGCATCAGCATATCAACCTCACGAACCCGGCCGACAAAGGCACCGGCGTTCGGGTGACGCTGTTTGGTGCCGACGGTGACGAAGTGGCATCGCTGATTGTGGGAAAACTTGAAGGCACCGCCGATATTGATGGCGAGGGCACGATTTATGTGCGGCGAACGGCTGAGGATCAGTCCTACGTGGCGCGCGGCTCTTTCAACCTCGAGCAAAACGCGGCCGCGTGGCTTGATACCGGGGTGATTGATCTGGCGGCGGGGCGGGTGGCCCGTGTGGAGGTGTCGCCGCCCGAAGGTGAGACTTACGTGGTTGAACGGGTTGCTGCCACCAGCGCTGAAACGCCGACATACCAGATCAGCAATCTGGCGGATGACCTGCAGCCGGTCACAGACTATGCGATCAATGGTATTGGCAATGCGCTGGTCAATCTTCAGTTCACGGATGTTCAGCCGATTGGAGATGTCGAGTTTGATGCGCCGACGCGCACGGTGTTCAGCACGGATGACGGGCTTCGTATCACGGTTGAGGCACAGCGCCTGTCCGGCGGATATTTCGCGGTTCTGAGTGCAGGTGCTGCGGTGGATGCAGACGAAGCAGTCAGGCGCGAAGCGGCTGTGCTGGGTGCCCGGCTTGCGCCTTATGCCTATGGGCTTTCAACACCCAAGGGTGCTGATCTCACCCGCAGCTTTGATACGCTGACGGAACCAAAATCCGCAGACGGGGCTGTGGTTGATCTTGAGGCTTTGGAAGATGCTGCTCGCGCTGAGTAGCGTGGCTGTCAGTTCAGCAGGTCCATGTCCAATCGCGCTGCAGCAATGACGGGGCCGACGCCGTATTTGGTGTCCTGCTGAATGATGATAGCGCAGCCGTCGTGGTTGCCCTTGGTCAGGCTGTCTCGCGCAACGTCGAGTGACAGCGGTTGCGTCATGTCCCATGTATGCAGCAGCGTTATGTCGCGCACCACATTGGAATAGGTGATGGTTTCACCTGCGTTTTCGCCACGGGTGATTTCAACCTCATGAGCAGTGTCGTACTGCACCATCCACACGTTTGCTGTTTTGGCGGTGTTGCTGGTGGCTGAGTGGGTGATGGTTGCGCCGGTTGCAGAAAGCACCGTTGCAAGCGCAGGCGCGGTGGATACTTTTTCAATCTGCGTGTCGATGGCTCTGGTGGCGGCTTTGGTGCGACTGCCGGGCAGATGGCTTTCGCCGTCGATGACCAGTTGCGGTGTGTATTTGCGATCACGGAAATGCTGTGCGTAGGCTTCCTGCCGGGCGGTATGTTCCTCGCGGCCCAGCGTGTCGCGCCAGCCCAGATAGTCCCAGTAAGTTATGTTGTAGGTGAGCGCGATCACGTCGTCGCGGTCAGCCAGCGTGTTGAGCAGGGCGTCGGCAGGCGGACATGATGAACAGCCCTGACTGGTGAACAGCTCGATAACCGCCGGACGGGCCTGCGCTGCGACAGGAGTTGCAAGCGCTGCTGCAAGGGTGCCGACCGCGAGCAGTCCCGTTCTGGCAAGGTGTCCGGTAACAGATGTCATAGGCGTGTTCCGCAGCAAGGGATAAAGGGGTGTGGTTTTCACCCTAGGAGTGTGAGCCGGGCAGCGCCACTCAACAGTTGGTGAGCGGCGTTGATGCTGTGTCATGCGCACAAAAAAGCGCGGGAAACCGTGTTGGTTTCCCGCGCTTTCCTTTGCCCTTTCGGGCTTTGGGTGCAGCGTATTACGCCGCCATCAGGTTGCGCAGCACGTAATGCAGAATGCCACCATTGTTGTAGTAGTCCACTTCGTCCGCCGTATCGATGCGGCACAGCACGGGCACTTTTTGCGCTTTGCCGTCAGGGCTGGTGATTTCCAGCGTCAGCGTCATGCGCGGCTTGATGCCTTTTTCGTTGCCGGTGATCGTCACGGTTTCAGCGCCGGTGAGGCCCAGCGACTTCCAGCTTGTGCCATCGGTGAACTGCAACGGCAGCACGCCCATGCCAACGAGGTTCGAGCGGTGAATACGCTCGAAACTCTCAACGATCACGGCTTCCACGCCCAGCAGCTTGGTGCCTTTGGCAGCCCAGTCACGCGACGAACCGGTGCCGTATTCCTTGCCGCCGAACACAACCAGAGGTGTGTCAGTTTTCTGATACTTCATGGCGGCGTCGTAAATGGGCATGGCATCGCCGGAGGGGTAATGCACGGTCACACCGCCTTCAACGCCGGGCACCATCTGGTTCTTGATACGGATGTTGGCAAAGGTGCCGCGCATCATCACTTCGTGGTTGCCGCGCCGCGAGCCGTAGGAGTTGAACTCCGCCGGGCTTACCTTGTGGGCCTTGAGGTACTCACCGGCCGGGCTGTCGGCCTTGATGGAACCGGCAGGCGAGATGTGGTCAGTGGTGATCGAATCCGCGAACAGACCCAGGATGCGGGCACCCTTGATCGGTTCATCCGCCTGCGGGCTGGCGGTCATGCCGGCAAAGTATGGCGGGTTCTGCACATAGGTGCTCTTGGCGTTCCAGTTGTAGGTCTTGCCGCCGGTGACCTTGATCTTGCGCCATTCGCGGTCGCCCTTGAACACATCCGCATAGCGTTCGCGGAACATTTTCTGGGTTACTGATTTGCGCACGGCTTCGGCAATCTCGTGGCTGGTGGGCCAGATGTCCTTGAGGAAAACATCATTGCCCTTCTTGTCCTGGCCGATCGGGTCTTTGGAGATGTTCACATTGACCGAGCCTGCCAGTGCATAGGCAACCACCAGCGGCGGTGACGCCAGATAGTTGGCGCGCACATCCGGCGACACACGGCCTTCAAAGTTGCGGTTGCCTGACAGCACGGAGGCTGCCACGAGGTCCGCGTCATGAATGGCCTTGGAAATGGGTGCCGGCAGCGGGCCGGAGTTGCCGATGCAGGTTGTGCAGCCATAGCCCACAAGGTTGAAGCCGAGCTTGTCGAGTTCCTTTTGCAGGCCCGCGTCCTTGAGGTAGTCGGTCACCACCTGCGAGCCGGGAGCCAGCGACGGCTTGACCCATGGCTTGGTCTTGAGGCCCAGCTTGTTGGCTTTCTGGGCAACCAGACCGGCCGCCATCAGCACCGACGGATTGGAGGTGTTGGTGCATGACGTAATGGCCGCTATCACCACGTCGCCATGGCCCAGCGTGTACTCGGTGCCATCCACCGGCACGCGCTTGAAGCCGTCATCCACCTTGTTGAACTCGTTGACCAGCGTGCCGGCAAAGCTGTCGGCTACATCTGTCAGGCTCACCCGGTCCTGCGGGCGCTTGGGGCCTGCAAGGCTTGGCACCACGCTTGACAGGTCAAGCTCCAGTGTATCGGTGAAGATCGGGTCTTCGGTCTTGGCAGTGCGGAACATGCCCTGCTTCTTGGCATAGGCTTCCACAAGGTCCACGCGGGCCTTCTTGCGGCCTGTTGCCTTGAGGTAGCGAAGCGTTTCTGAGTCAATCGGGAAGAAGCCACACGTGGCGCCATATTCAGGGGCCATGTTGGAAAGTGTCGCCTGATCTTCCAGCGACAGATGGTCGAGGCCGGGGCCGTAGAACTCAACGAACTTGCCCACTACGCCCTTCTTGCGCAGCATTTCAGTGACGGTGAGCACAAGGTCGGTGGCGGTAATGCCTTCGGCCATCCTGCCGGTGAGCTTCATGCCGATGACTTCGGGGATCAGCATGGAAATCGGCTGGCCGAGCATGGCGGCTTCCGCTTCGATGCCGCCCACGCCCCAGCCCAGAACAGACAGGCCATTGACCATGGTGGTGTGGCTGTCGGTGCCGACAAGTGAATCCGGGTAGGCTACTTCAACAGCTTTACCGTTGCGCTTGTCTTTTTTGGTCCACACGGTCTGCGCCAGATATTCGAGGTTCACCTGGTGGCAGATGCCGGTGCCCGGCGGCACAACGCGCAGGTTGTCGAAGGCTTCTGAGCCCCAGCGCAAAAACTCGTAGCGCTCGCCATTGCGTTCGTATTCGGTTTCGACGTTTTTCTTGAAGGAGTCCTTGCCGCCGAAATAATCCACCATCACCGAGTGGTCGATGACGAGGTCAACGGGAGCCAGCGGGTTGATCTTGTCCGGGTTGCCACCGGCCGCTGACATGGCGTCGCGCATGGCGGCGAGGTCCACCACGCCGGGCACGCCGGTGAAGTCCTGCATCAGCACGCGGGCCGGGCGAAACGCAATTTCGCGGGTGGATTTGCGGGTCTTGAGCCACGTTGCCATGGCCTGAATGTCGGCTTTGGTCACCGAGCGGCCGTCTTCGTGGCGCAGCAGGTTTTCAAGCAGCACTTTCAGCGAGAACGGCAGGCGGGAAACGCCCTTGAGGCCGTTCTTCTCAGCGACCGGAAGCGAATAATATTCATAGGTCTTGGTGCCGACCTTCAGGGTCTTGCGGCACTTGAAGCTGTCGAGGCTGCCGGTCACGGGTTTTTTGCCTACTTCTGCTTTGGCGGCAGATTTTTTCTTCGCCGGGGTTTTCTTTTTTGCGGGTGCCAAGAGAGTGATCCTCCTCATCGGGCGTTGTGTACGGACGTGGCGTCCAACGCGCGGGGCGGCTGATGACGCAGCGCCGCGCAACAAGACTGTATGACCGCGCGCATTGGTCTTTGTTCTGGCACTTTGGGCCTGGCACCGGGGGGGCGTGACCCTCAGGCGGTGCAAACAGGTTCGCGCATTCAAAGCGTGCGGGGGTGTTCGGGGGCTTTATACTCTGAACACATTGGTGCGCCTAGAGCGCCTGACGCCTTTCAGACCCGCTAAATCGCCGGAGGGACAAACAAAATGCCGGATTCGGCTCCTGAAAACACCGTTACCGTTGAGAAAGACGGTCCGGTGACAACAATCACCATCGACCGGCCCCATGCGCGCAACGCCGTGGACCGGCCTACAGCAGACGCGCTGGTGGCAGCTTTTCTGGCTTTTGAGCATGATGACGAGGCGTCCGTTGCGGTGTTCACCGGCGCGCGCGGTACGTTTTGTGCCGGCGCTGACCTCAAGGCGGTCGCGGGCGGTGATCGGTCAAAGGCGAACCAGGGCACCCTTCCCAAAACCGGCATTCTGGCTGACCCGCTGGCGGGTGATGGACCCATGGGGCCGTCGCGGATGTTGCTGTCCAAGCCGGTGATTGCAGCCGTTGAGGGCCATGCGGTGGCAGGCGGGCTGGAACTGGCGTGCTGGGCGGATATGCGGGTGGTGAGTGAGACGGCGGTGTTTGGCGTCTATTGCAGGCGCTGGGGGGTGCCGCTGATTGACGGTGGCACTGTGCGTCTGCCGCGCATCATCGGCCAGGGCCGCGCGATGGACATGATTTTGACCGGGCGTGCCGTCCATGCCCATGAGGCGCTGGACATGGGCCTGGCCAACAAGGTTGTGGAAGCAGGCTGCGCCCTTGAAGAGGCATTGCTGCTGGCAAAGCAGATTGCCAAGTTTCCGCAAGGCTGTTTGCGCGGCGACAGAATGTCCGCATACATGCAATGGGACATGCCCTACGATCAGGCGATGGCCAACGAGTTTCGTTTGGGCCGCGAAACAATTGCGTCCGGTGCCACCCGCGAAGGGGCGGCGCGGTTTGCAGCGGGCAAGGGGCGCGGTGGTGATTTCAGCAACATCTAGAAAGACATTCAGGGGCTGGCCTGTTTCGTGACTGCCGTTTTGCAAGTAACTGATCTGGCCTGCCAGCGCGGTGCACGGCTGCTGTTCGACGGCGTGGCATTTGCGTTGGCGCGTGGCCAGGCGCTGGTCGTGACGGGGCCAAACGGCACCGGAAAATCGAGCTTGTTGCGCATATTGGCGGGGCTGCTGGAAGAAGCGGACGGCGAGGTCATGCACGATGCTGAGATGCTGTATCTGGGCCATCTCGATGGGTTGAAGCCGCAGCTTGGCGTGCGGGACAATCTCATGTTCTGGGTACAGATGTTTGGTGATGCCGCGGCGCTGGCAAAGATCGACGGAGCGCTCAAACGCTTTGGACTGCTGGCAATTGCTGATCTGCCAGGGGGCGTTTTGTCTGCCGGGCAGCGGCGACGGCTGGCGCTGGCGCGGTTTGCGTGTTTCGTGGGGGGCAAGAGCGCCCGGCCGATCTGGCTGATGGATGAGCCGGACGCAGCGCTGGATGATGCAGGGCGCGCGGCGCTTGATGTGTTGTTGGCAGACCATCTGGGCGCGGGCGGCGTGCTGGTGGCGGCCACGCATCGCGGTCTTGGCATTGAGGCACAGTCGTTGCGTTTGGGGCCAGCTTCATGAACAGCTTCATCAGCAGCTTTTGGGCGCTGGTCAGGCGCGACATCCGGCTGGCCGGACTGATCGGCGGCGGGCCGCTTGTGGGGCTGGCGTTCTTTGTGATCGTGGTCACCATGGTGCCGTTCGGCGTCGGTGCGGACCTGCCGCTGCTGACGCGTATTGCGCCGGGCGTGTTGTGGGTGGCGGTGTTGCTGGCAACGCTGCTGTCGCTCGACCGGCTGTTTCAGGCCGACCACGAAGACGGTTCTTTGGATTTGTTGCTGATGACCCAGATGCCGGCCGAGGGTGTGGTGCTGGCCAAATGCGTTGCGCACTGGTTGACGACAGCACTGCCGCTGATTGTGGCACTGCCTGCGGTGGCGCTGCTGGCCAATCTCGACACTGCCTTATTGCTGCCGCTGCTGGTGAGCCTTGTCATCGGCACGCCTGCGCTCAGTCTGATTGGGGCGATCGGCGCGGCGTTAACGGTGGGGGTGCGGCGTGGCGGGCTGGTGCTGTCGCTGATTGTGCTGCCGCTGTATGTGCCGGTGCTGATTTTTGGCGCGGCGGCGGCAGATGCGGGCATTGCAGGCGCGCCGATGATGTTTTTGGGCGCGGTGTCGCTGGCGGCGCTGGCGCTGACGCCATTTGCGGCTGCGGCGGCGCTGCGGATTTCTGTTTCATGAGACATCACGCAAAAAGCTATTTGGCCGCAGCCGGGTTTTCTTGCCGCTGCACCGGGCGGGCGTTAAAAATCACTCATGGCTAAATCCATTCAGCGGTTTGCAAATCCCGCCCGTTTCATGGCGCTGTCCGGCGCTGTGTTGCCGTGGCTCAGCGCGGTAACGGCGCTGACGCTGGCCGTCGGGCTGTATCTGGCGCTCATCGCGTCGCCGCCCGATTATCAGCAGGGCGAGACCGTGCGCATGATGTATGTGCATGTGCCGTCCGCATGGCTGGCGTCGGCGGGCTATGCATCCATGGCGCTGGCCTGCGCGGTTGGGCTCATCTGGCGGCATCCGCTGGCGTTTGCCTCCGCCAAGGCAATGGCGCCCCTGGGGGCGGCGTTCACATTTCTGGCGCTTGTCACAGGCTCGCTGTGGGGCAAGCCCATGTGGGGCGCGTACTGGGTGTGGGATGCGCGGCTGACCAGCGTGCTGGTGCTGTTTTTCATCTATCTGGGCTATATCGCCCTGTGGGATGTGATTGAGGACTTTGGCCGCGCGGCCAAAGCGACCTCCATCCTGTGTCTGGCGGGCGCGGTCAATCTGCCGATCATCCGGTTTTCGGTGGATTGGTGGAACACGTTGCATCAGCCAGCGTCGGTGGCGCGGCTTGACGGGCCGGCCATTCATTCCTCCATCCTCACGCCGCTGCTGGTGATGGCGCTGGGCTTCACGCTGTTGTTTGTGGTGCTGACACTCGTCCGTACCCGGACTGAAATACTGGTGCGGCGCGCGGCCACGCTGGAATTGCAACGGGCAGGGGCTGTTTGATGCCGGAAGACGTAGCGCAGTATTTTGCCATGGGCGGCTATGCAGGCTTTGTGTGGTCCGCCTACGCGGTGACGGCGATTGTAACCATCGGGCTTGTCGTGTGGTCTGTACGCGGTCATCAGGCGGCGCGGGCGCGGGTGGTGGCGCTTGAAGCATCGGTGAGGAAAGAGGCTGAATGAGCGACACTCCACAATCTGTGACAAGTCGCCGGTTCGGCGCGCTTATTCCGGTGTCGATTTTTGCAGCGCTCGCTGTGCTGCTGTATCTGGCGCTGTTCTGGGGTGATCCCAGCGAGGTGCCGTCGGCGCTGGTGGGTCAGCCGGTGCCGGAGTTCGCACTGCCGCCGGTCGAAGGGCTTGCAGGCGTGCCGGGTTTCACCAATGAGGATCTGGCAACGGGAGCCGTTACCATCGTCAATGTGTGGGCGTCGTGGTGCGTGCCGTGCCGCACGGAGCATCCGTTGCTGGTGCAGCTCGCGGCGCGCGATGACGTGCGGCTGGTGGGTCTCAACTACAAGGATGCACCGGAAAACGCCCGCCGGTTTTTGGGCACGCTGGGCAACCCGTTTGTGGCGGTCGGTTCAGACCGTACCGGGCGCACTGCTATTGATTGGGGTGTGTATGGCGTGCCGGAGACGTTCATTGTGGACGGGGCGGGCATCATTCGCTTCAAGCATGTGGGGCCGCTTGAGCCGGGTGATATCGAAAATGTGATCCTGCCAGCGCTCAAAATGGCGCAGAACAGCCAAAATCCGGGTGCCGGAGCAACGCCAACACCGGCTGCGAATTAACCTCCCGGCAACCCTGCGCGCCGCAAAATACCGGGTATGACACTTCCGGTTTCCTCATCGCTGATTGCCGCTCAGGCACAAAGCTACGCGGCTGCGTCCACAAAGGGCGGAGTGGCTCGCAGCTATGCGCCGCCTGCTGTGGAAAAGCTGGCCGCGCGCGGCAGCGACAATGCGGTGCGGGTGGAAATATCTGCCGAAGCCCGCAAGGCCGATCAGGCGAAGCTTGAAACCCGTGATGACAACAAGCGCGCCGAAGGCCGTGCCGCCGATCAGCGCATGTTTGCCCGCGAGGCCCCGCTCAGGGGGTTTGACGCGCAGCAAAATGCCGGGACACGCAACACGCGCCCCGGCACCACTCTCGACATCAGAATATAGTTTTAAGCCCTAGCGGCGTGACGCGCGCTTCTTGGCGGCTGTCTTGCGTTTGGGCGCTGCTTTTTTCTTTGCAACGGTTTTGCGCTTGGGCGCGGCCTTCTTTTTGGTCGCAGCCTTTTTCTTTGCAGCCGGGCGCTTTTTGGCGGCGGCTTTCTTCTTTGTTGCGGCTTTCTTTTTGGTGGTGGTCTTACGGCCGGTGGCGGTGTTCACCGCATCCATGGCCTCTTCACCCAGCCTTGAGATGACGCCGAGAATCTCAAACAGATTTTCACGCTGTGTGGGAGACAGGGCGTCGAGCACCATTTTTTCAGCGCGCACGGCCTGGGGCAGGGTTGCATTGAGGGCGCGCTTGCCTGCGGCCGTCAGGTTCACCGAGTTTGCCCGGCGGTCTGACGAGGTGCGCTTGCGCTGCAGCAGTCCGCGCGAAATCATCCGGCTGATCATGTCGGCCAGGGTTGAGCGGTCAATGCCGGTCTGCTTCACAAGGTCAGTCTGGCTCAGGCCTTCGTCGCGCTCGACGGTAACAAGCACGGCAAACTGACGTGCTGTCAGGCCGCCGGGGCCAACTTCCTTGGTGAACAGATCCTGCGCAAACTGTGTGGCGCGGCGGAGCAGGTGTCCGGGTGATTTATCGAGATCAACTTTCTTAGCCATGGTGCCCTCTCTCTTGAGTTCTTGTCTGTCTGCCGCGTTGCCCGGTTGGTTTGCGCATCTAATTCGGCTTCAAACGGTGCGGGTGCGCGGGCGGTCAAATGAGTTTTTGTTTTTCGCTCTTGGTTGGTCCGCGTGCTGTAAAATCAGCCGCGCGGGGAAAACATGTGTGCACTGGTTTTTGACGCTGCACGCGCAACGTCCTTTGTGTCCATCGGTATCAGTGCATCAATCGGTTAATGACGCAAGCATAGAGCGCACGGACGTGTATGAAATTGCGCTATCTCAAAGCGTGGTCGGGCACTGCCGCTGGACGATCCGCATGCGGAATGCCAGACTTTGCGGATGAGTAAAGACGAGAAAAACCTTTCAGTTGCGCCAGCCTCCGTGGATGGTGCGCATTCGTTTTCAGTGCGAACGCCCGATGGTGACACCCACCCGCGCCATGTGTGCGACGATTGCGGGTACATCCACTACGTAAACCCGAAAATTGTTGTGGGCTCTGTTGTCACCTGGGGCGGTGCCAAAGACGGCAAGGATCGGATTGTGATGTGTCGCCGCGCCATTGAGCCAAGCAAGGGCCTTTGGACGCTTCCTGCGGGCTATCTGGAGCTTGGCGAAACAACGCAGGCCGGTGCCGCGCGCGAGGCACGCGAAGAGGCGTGTGCGGACATTCGCATTGATGCGTTGCTGGCGGTCTATTCCATTCCGCGTATCAGTCAGGTGCAGCTCATGTATAAGGCAACGCTGCTTTCGCCCGACATCAAAGCAGGTGAGGAAAGCCTGGACGTGGCGCTGCTGCGCTACGACGAAATACCGTGGGACAAACTGGCGTTTCCAAGTGTGCGCTGGGCGTTGACGCAGTATCAGCAGGTGGCGGGGCTTGATGCCTTTGCTCCCTTCACAAACCCCCTCGAAGACTGGGGCGATATGGGCAATATGAGCTGAGGCCCAACTTGACCATGCAAGGCCGCTGACGGATACCTGACCTGCGTCAGCGGGCTTTCTCGCATGTCGCTTTTTCCCCACCGTTTGCGCGCCCTCGGCTGGCAGGGTTTAAAACGGAGCGTGACTATGAGTGATCGTCTTCAGGCTTTATCGCAGGGGTTTTCCAAGCAGGCAGAGTGGTGCCATTTGCTGGGGTCTCCTTTTTCCGGCGCATTGATGGATCAATCGGCGGACGCATTGGCCAACGGGGACGATTTTATATCGCGGTACATGCCGTGGTGGACCGGCAAGACGGCAGGTGATGTATCAACGGATGTGTTGCCGTTGCGCTTTTTGGGTTGCGCGCACGCTCTTGCACTTGGTGGCACTGCACTTGGTGACACTGCATCAGCGCTGGCCGCGCATTACCCGTCATGCGACGGCAATGGCAAACCGGACGGCGTCTGGGCGCTTGCGCTTGAGGCCTTTGCTGCGCATGCGGACTTTACAAAGGCCTATGTCACGCAGCCCCCGCAGACCAACGAAGTAGCGCGTGCGGGTGCGCTGATGCCCGGCTTGCTGGAGCTGGCACGCCTGACCCAGATGCCGATTGCAACCTTTGAGCTTGGCGCAAGCGCCGGTCTGCTGCAGGGGCTGGACCGGTTTTATTACCAATTTGGGGATGCCGCGTGGGGTGACGAGACGTCCCCTTGCCATGTCTCACCGCAGTGGAACACGTCAGTGCGGCCGCCCGTAGAAGCCTCGCTCACCATTGCCGCGCGGCGCGCCTGCGATGCCGCGCCGATTGATATTTTGAACCCCGACAATGCCCTAAAAGTGCGCTCTTACATCTGGGCTGACATGGCGCAGCGGCTGTCGCGGCTTGAGGCGGCCATCGCCATTGCGCAGGACGTGAAGCCTGTCGTTGAAGATGCCTCGGCGGATGTCTGGCTTGAAGATGTGTTGGGTGGCACGGACCCGGTGCCCAATCAGGTGAGATGCGTGCTGCATTCGGTGATGTGGCAGTACATGCCCAAAGACGTGCAGGCGCGTGCCTATGCGGCAATTGTGCAGGCGGGTGAGATGGCCACCGTAGAGGCGCCATTTGCCTGGCTTCGTCTTGAGCCGGAGGCTAACAACAGACCCATGCGCGTTGTGCTGGCGATCTGGCGCGGCAACGGCAAATGCGACACCCGTATTCTTGCTGACTCTCACCCCCACGGCACGCAGATTGCCTGGCGCGGCTGGGACGATGGCACACCGGTGGAGAGCCCGGAACTGGTGCAGGTGTTCGACTAGGCGTTAGGTCTCCCCCCCACTCTTTTTGCCTCCCCGTGGCTTGACCACGGGGCCCAGAGCAGGAGCGCACGCCATGCATGGCAGCCCCTGGGCCCCGCGATCGAGTCGCGGGGAAGCAGTTGCGGGGTGGTTCGTCTCCCTCCGCAAATGTTGCCTCCCCGTGGCTTGACCACGGGGTCCAGAGCGGGAGCGCACGCCGTGCATGGCAGCCCCTGGGCCCCGCGATCGAGTCGCGGGGAGGCAGTTGGGGGGGGGGTGGTTTTGAGAAGCGAGTAAGAGACCGCGCTACAGGGTTTCGCGCTGGCGTTCGGCTTCGGCTTCTTCTTCCTCTGGCGTTTTGGGCTCGGGCAGGGCGTAGCGTTGCAACAGACCCACCTGCGCAATGGCGAAGATCATGGTGATGGGCACATTGCCGAACAGTTTGAAGCTGACCCAGAAGTCAGTTGAAAAATTGCGCCAGATGACCTCGTTGAGCACGGCCAGAAATACGAAGAAAATTGCCCAGCGCCAGGTGAGCTTGCGCCAGCCTTCGGGCGTCAGCCGGAACGTGCCGTCAAACACGACCTTGAGCAGCGACTTTCCAAAGAACAGTCCGGCAAACAGAATGGCGGCGAACAGGCCGTTGACCAGCGTCGGCTTCACTTTAATGAATAGATCATCGTTCAGGTAAAGCGTCAGCGCGCCGAACACGAGCACGAACACGCCGGTGACCAGCGGCATCGTGGCGATGTGGCGGGCTAATACCCATGACACGGCCAGCGAAATGGTGATGGCCACCATGAAGGCGGCTGTCGCGGTGAAAATGTCGAACCGGTTGTTGGCGATGAAGAACACCGCCAGCGGGCCGATCTCCACGGCCATGCGCACCAGCGGGCTCATGGGTTCTTTTCGATCAGCAGCGTCACTCATGCTTTACGTCCTGACATTTTCATCTTCATTCAGCTTCGTCTTCGTTCAGCGCTGGCTCTTCATCCAGGCCAGAGATGGCGCGGGCAAAGTTGCGTGCCACGAAGGGTTGCAGATCATCTTCACCTTCGCCAACCCCGATTGCGTGAACGGGCAGTTTTGTTTTCTCGGCAATCGCCACAAGAATGCCGCCGCGCGCCGTACCGTCGAGCTTGGTCATCACCAGACCCGTGACGCCGACGGCGCGGGTAAACACCTCAACCTGGTTGAGCGCGTTCTGCCCGGTGGTGGCGTCGAGCACCAGCAACACCGTGTGCGGGGCGGTATCGTCGCGCTTTTTTATGACGCGCACGACCTTTTCGAGTTCAGACATCAGCTCGGACTTGTTCTGCAGGCGTCCGGCGGTGTCGATCATCACAACGTCAGCGCCGAGGTCCTGCGCTTTGGCGATGGCATCAAAGGCAAGGCCGGCTGAATCTGCACCGACTTCGCGCGCCACCACAGGCGCGCCGATGCGTTCGCCCCAGATTTTAAGCTGGTCGATGGCGGCGGCTCGAAATGTATCGCCCGCGCCAAGCACGACCGACTTTCCCGCCGCGCTGATGAGCTTTGCGAGTTTGCCGATGGTGGTGGTCTTGCCGGTGCCGTTGACGCCGACAACCAGAATGACATGCGGCGTGTGCGTGCCGTCGAGAACAATGGGCGCTTCAACCGGGGTGAGCACTTTTGATACTTCGGCGGCCACGATGTCGCGCACTTCGCGTTCGTCCACCTGCTTGTCGTAGCGGCCCTCGCTCACAGCGTCAGTGATGCGGGTGGCGGTCTCAAGGCCAAGATCTGCCTGGATCAGCAGGTCTTCAAGTTCCTCCAGCGTGGCCCCGTCCAGCTTGCGCTTGGTGAACACGGTGGCGATGCCGGTGGTCATGCTTGAGGTGGAGCGGCTCAGGCCCTCCGCCAGCCGCTTGAACAGGCCGCGCTTTTGTGGCGTGGCATCTGGCTGGGGCGCGGTGCTGCCCGTTTCAATGATACGCGGTGCTTTGGTTTGGTGGTCACTCATGCGGCAACAGATGCCTTGGGGGTTGCCACAAGCGTTGTGCCGTCACGCGATGTGACCTGCGCTTCCAGAATGCTGCCGGGCTGTACGGCGTGGTTCAGGCGCACGGCAGAAAAATCGTCCGTGTGCCCCTCAGTGGGGCGTTCGGCCAGCAGGCGCACGGTGTGACCAATATGCATGTCGAGCCGCGCTGCAAGTGCTGCCGTGCCTCGGACGCGAAGCTGGGCTGCGCGGCTCTTGATGGTGGCGCCGTCAACCGGTGGCATTTTGGCGGCGGGCGTCATCGGGCGGGGCGAATAGGGAAACACATGCACATGGCTGAGGTCACACGCTTCAATCAGCGAGAGATTGGCGACGTGCATCTCGTCGGTTTCGGTGGGAAAGCCGGCCATGATGTCGGCCCCAAAGGCGATGTCGGGGCGCAGGCGACGGGCTTCGTCGCAAAAGGCGATGGCGTCGGCGCGACTGTGACGGCGCTTCATGCGCTTCAAGATCATGTCGTGGCCGTGTTGCAGCGACAAATGCAGATGCGGCATCAGGCGGTCTTCGTCGCCGATGGCACGCATCAGGTCCGGGTCGGCTTCTATCGAGTCAATCGACGACAGGCGCAGGCGCGGCAACTCCGGCACCAGCTTCAGGATGCGCTGCACGAGGTTGCCCAGAGGCGGAGTGCCCGGCAGGTCGCCGCCCCACGACGTCAGGTCAACGCCGGTGAGCACAATTTCCTGGGTGCCGTTTTCCACAAGCTGGCGGATTTGCGTCACAACCTCGCCCGCCGCCACCGAGCGTGAATTGCCGCGCCCGAACGGAATGACGCAGAACGTGCAGCGATGGTCACAGCCGTTTTGTACTTCCACAAAGGCGCGGGCACGGGCTTCAAAGCCTGCAATCAGGTGGCCTGCTGTTTCGCGCACCTGCATAATGTCTGACACGTTGACGCGCGGCGCGTTGGTGCCGCGCATGAAGGTTTCGGCGCTGGTTTTTTCCGCGTTGCCGACGATGCGCGACACTTCGGGCATCTGCGCGAATGTTTCAGGCTCAATCTGCGCCGCACAGCCGGTGACTATAATTTCCGCATCCGGATGATCGCGGCGCGCCTTGCGGATGGCCTGACGGGCCTGACGCACGGCCTCGCCGGTGACGGCGCAGGTGTTGAAAATGATCGCGTTGTCGGTGCCGCCTGCGCGGGCATGGTCGCGGATGACTTCACTCTCATAGGCGTTAAGACGGCAGCCAAAGGTGACGATGTGTGGTTCGCGGGGGTGTGTGCTCATGCGGGCACTCCGGCGATGTCAATGTCGCCTGAAAACTCAAACTCGGTGGGGCCGGTCATCAAGATGTGGTCGTCGGTTTCGCGCCACGCAATGTGAAGCGGGCCGCCGGGCAGATGCACGGTGACGTCGCGGCCGGTGCGGCCGGTGCGCGCGGCACTCACGGCGATGGCGCAGGCCGCTGTGCCGCAGGCGCGCGTTGCGCCCGCACCGCGCTCCCACACGCGGGTGCGGATGGTGGCGCGGTCAATCACGTGTGCCAGCGAAATGTTGGCGCGCTGGGGGAACATCGGGTGGTTCTCCAGCATCGGGCCGATCTTTTCGAGGTCAAACCGCTCAGGGTCATCTACCCAGAAGACGGCGTGCGGGTTGCCCACATTGGCGACTGATGGCGAATGCAGAATGGGCGCATCTATCGGGCCGATCTGCAGCTCGATGGCGCGGGTGTCGCGGATTTCCTCCGCCAACGGAATATCGCGCCAGTCGAAGCGCGGTGCGCCCATGTCTATGGTGATGTTGCCGTTGCCCGCATCGGTTGCCACCACGGTGCCGCCCAGCGTGCCCATGGTGATGGGGCCGGTGATGCCGTCACGATGAAGATACGCCGCCACACAGCGCGCACCGTTGCCGCAGGCTTCCACTTCCTCGCCAGAATTGTTCCAGATCGAGGTCCAGACGTCCGCACCCCTTTTTCCGGGTTCAATCACCATGATCTGGTCACAGCCGGGGCCGGTGGCGGGGTTGCCGATCAGGCGTGCAGCATCGGCGTCGAGCGCGAGGTTGCCTGCGCGCGCGTCAATCACCACGATCTCGTTGCCCAGACCGTTCATTTTGTGAAACTGCACCTTCATGGGCGCTTATATGGCGCTTTTGGAGTGGAAATGCCAGAAACAGGCTGCATTGGTTTTGTACCGTGCTGCCCTGGCCCCCGCGGTCGAGCCGCGGGGAGGCATATTTCAGGATGTTCTGCTTCCCCGCGGCTCGACCGCGGGGCCCAGGGGCTGCCCTTGAGGGCGTAGCGTGGTGCTCTGGACCCCGCGGTCAAGCCGCGGGGCGGCAACAAGTGGGGGATAAGCCGTGCTGAAAACTCTGGGGCGCATCGGTGCAATGCTTGGCGCGGTTCTCGGCGCAGCGGCCTTGCTGGCGGCGATGGTCGGTGTGGTCTGGCTGGATGCGCTGTTTGAGGAGCCCGGCGTTGCCCATGTGCTGTCGCTGGCGGGCGAGCTGGGCGCCAAGCGGGTGATGGTGGTGGTTGCCCACCCGGATGACGAGCAGCTTGTGGCGGGGCTCATTGTAAAGGCCATTGAGGGCGGTGCGGATGTCTCGATGATTACCGCCACGCGCGGTGAAGCAGGCTCGCAGCGGCCGCAGGTGGCGCGGCAGGCCGAGCTTGGCATCATCCGCACGGCTGAAGTTCTGAAAAACGGCTACGCGCTGGGCGTTACCGCGCAGGAAGTCTGGAACATGCCTGACGGCGGGCTTGAAACCCGCGTGCCGTTCATGGCGCTGGTTGCAGATATTGTCAGGGCGTTTCATCGCCATGAGCCTGATCTGGTGGTGACGTTCTGGCCTGAAAGCGGCGCGACGGGCCACACAGACCACATGCGCATCGGCCTCGCCGTGCAGCACGCCGTCAAACAGTTTGAGGGCATTCATGTGTATCGCGGCCCCAAACACATCGCCTACACGCTGATGCCGCGCGGCATCATGCAGCGGTTGGGCGGTGAGCGCGGCCGGTTCGTGGCCGACAACCAGCCCGCGCCAACTCACTCGATGCCCGGCGACGCCCGCATCAAACAACGCGGCTGGGACATCCACGCCAGCCAGCGCGACTATGTGCAGTGCGTCTATGCCGTGCCCGCCAACGTGCTGTACGCGTTCTTCGACAAGGAGTTTTACTTTGTCGAGGCGGTGGAGTGAGGGTTAATCGCCACACCCTAGTGCTGCTCGTCGGGTCCCGATATCTGCCTGTTCACGTTCTTTGCGCGTGATCTCACTCATGAAGTCGTTCATCGCCCTGATGGCGGTCAACCGTTGCGCGCTCACTGCGGCTATCTGGCTTTTGAGACTGTTCTCTTGGTTTTTCAGGTGCAGCAACTGAATGCCGCCGGGCACAACCCCAAAGATGCCAGGCCGCATTGTGGGGCGACTGGGTCTCGCCAGTTGGGTGATGTCTCTTGCAACCTCTGCAAGGTCGCCGCGCAGCGTGACGAGTTGACGGTCAAGCGCATTTCGCTGGCTTTCAGCGCTTCTGTGCCGCGCATAGAGCATGTTCATTTCGGTGTTCAAGCGCATGCCGTCTGACCGCAGGTCACGGCACAGCGCGTCGTTGGAACGGGTTTCAAGGTGCATTGTTGATGTCTGCCCAGTAAGGTTGAGGGGAGTTGCAGGCCCATTTTACGGGCGGGCTTTCGGGCGGGGATAAGTATGCGGCTGAGACAACTTGGTTTTGGCGCGCTCGCACTGCTGGCGGTGGTCATCAGCCTGTTGGCTGTCGCGCTGTGGCGGTCGCATATGCCTGCGGCGCCGGACTGGCGGGTACATCTGTCGGATGCGCTGGCAGCACAGGACTGTGTGCAGGCTGCCGGTGTTCTGGCTGCGGCCATAGATGCCGATGTGCCGGAGGCTTTTGGTGAGTTTGACCGGCTGTTTCTGGCGGATGGAAGCCCGTGCGGCGCCGATGACCTGGTTGCCGCCGACAAGGCCAACTGGCTGATCGGCAGTTTGCCGCAGACGCGAGACGATGTGCTGGCACGATCAGCGCGCGCGGCAAACGCGCGCGATACCTGGCCGGGACCGGTTCGCCGGGCCGCTCTTCTTTTGCTGGGCCTGCAACCGTGGCTGCCCGGCGCGGACGACTATGAATACCAAAGCGCATATCCCGGCATCGGGTTTGCGTTGCGGCCTAAGCTAGTGTGGCTGACCCTTGGGTGCGACCCGGTGATGACCGGTTACGGTGGCCCGAACTGGCCTGCGCTGGAGGCACGGCTACAGCCCGTCGGTGAGCGCTGGCGTCAGGGTGCGTGGAACGACAGGGCACAGACCTGTGCAACTGAGGTCGCTGATCTGGTCGAGCATATCGGCATCGGCGCAACCGGACCGCACGGCGACCTTGTTGCTGACCTGTTGGTAGCTGCACCCTTCGCGGTGCCGCAGCCGCGCATCGCCTACCTGAAGGCGCAACGGGCGCTGGACTACGAGCTGGCTCACAAATGGGCGGCGCCTGATCCTGACGGCACACGTCTTGTGGTCCAGGGCATTGGTGACCTCTATACGGCCGCCACGCAAGGGCATGCGCAGGCCATGGCGCGCATCGGCAGGCTGGCGCTCGCCGGGGAGCTAGCGCCGGTGTTTGAGGATATGTCGGCCCGTGATGAGCGGATGGCGGCGCTTGTGTTTCTCTCACTGGCCCAAGATTTTGGGCAGCCCGTGGCGGCAGAGGTTGAACAGGCGATGGGGCGGTTGACCAGTGAGGAGCGTGCGAGCGCCGATGAGATGCTGGCGGGCTGGCGTGACGAATTTGCTCTTCCGCATTGTCTGTCTCCATTGCGACAGACACGTCATTCAAATGCGGGACCAAATGGGTCTCAGGTCATTTAGTATGTCGGTGCTTGCGATTGATATCTTTAAACCTGCGACGCTGAGCCTGTGATTAAGTTATTTCATCTGGGATTCTGGAAAGCAGTTCCACTGACGGGACTGGCTCAAGCCTATACACAAAGCTTCCCGCTGAGTGGTAGACTTCTATGCAAGTATCTCCATTATGGTCTAACACTGTATAGTAGGCGACGTAGCCGCATAATATGTACTCTATAAATACTAGTTGCATAATTGCATCCTTTTTATTTCGGATGCTTCATTGCATCCGTAGTATTTATCTGTCGAAATCGGCTATAATCCCCGCTTTTATGCACATCTACTATGCACTCTTGCATGACTCCACTCGGTGCTTGGTGTAGGCGAGCGGGATGTTAGCGCCCTTGTTCCGCATCCCTTGACCACCCACCCCGTTTCCCCCTAAAACCTCCCTCAATTCCTGAGACATCTCCTGTCTCCTTCGGCCAGCGGGGCTTTCGCCCCCGCACGTCGCCACCCGTCAGCGCGTTGCGCCCACGGGTGCGTTTTTGGTTTGGCTGAACGGATGTGGGGGCTGTTTTGCGGGAAAATGGCTTAAAACTGCGGATTTTTCGTCTAAATGTTTGAGACCCTTCAGGATCGTCTGGGCTCCATATTTGAGGGGCTGACCAAGCGCGGGGCGCTGTCGGAGAAAGATGTCTCCGAGGCGATGCGTGAGGTGCGCCGGGCGCTGCTTGAGGCGGATGTGGCGCTGCCGGTGGCGCGCGACTTCATCAAAAAAGTGACGGAGCGCGCGGTCGGTCAGGAAGTGTTGCGCTCGGTGACGCCGGGCCAGCAGGTTATCAAGATCGTCCATGACGAGATGATCGCGATGCTTGCCGGTGGCGGGCAGGGCGATGAGCCCGTGGCCGAAGACGGCTCGCCGGACGATATGGCGGGTATTGATCTCAATGCGCCCGCGCCGGTGCCGGTGATGATGGTGGGGCTTCAGGGCTCGGGCAAAACCACGTCCACCGCCAAGGTTGCGATCCGGCTGCGCGACAAGGCCAAGCGCAAGGTGCTGATGGCATCGCTTGATGTGCGGCGGCCTGCCGCGCAGGAGCAGTTGCGCGTGCTGGGCGAGCAGGCGGGCATTGATACGCTGCCCATCGTTGCCGGGCAGGACCCGGTGGCGATTGCGCGGCGCGCCATGCAGGCCGGGCGGCTGGGCGGCTATGACGTTGTGATGCTGGATACGGCGGGTCGCCTGTCGGTTGACGAAGCGCTGATGGCCGAGATGGCCCAGATCAAGGCTGCCGCCAATCCGCACGAGATTTTGTTGGTCGCTGACAGTCTGACGGGTCAGGACGCGGTGACGACGGCAGACCTGTTCAACAAACGTGTGGGGCTGACCGGCATTGTGCTGACCCGCGCGGATGGCGACGGGCGCGGCGGGGCTGCGCTCTCCATGCGTGCTGTCACCGGCAAGCCGATCAAGCTGCTGGGCACCGGCGAAAAGCTGGACGAGATGGAAGTGTTCCGCGCGCAGCGGATCGCCGGGCGCATTCTGGGCATGGGCGATGTGGTGTCGCTGGTGGAAAAAGCCGCCGAGACGCTGGACGCTGAACAGGCCGAGAAGATGGCCGCCCGCATGAAAAAAGGTCAGTTCGACCTGGATGATCTGGCGGAGCAGTTGAAGCAGATGTCGAAGCTGGGCGGCATGTCCGGCGTGATGGCAATGATGCCCGGCATGGGCAAGGCCAAAAAGCAGATGGACGCCGCCGGTATGGATGACGGCGTGTTGAAGCGTCAGGGCGCGATCATTTCGTCGATGACCAAAGCTGAGCGGCGTAACCCCAAGGTGTTGAATGCCAGCCGCAAGAAGCGCGTGGCCAAAGGTTCGGGCACGCAGGTTCAGGAAGTGAACCGCGTTTTGAAGATGCACCGGCAGATGGCCGACGTGTTCAAGATGATGGGCAGGAAGGGCGGCAAAAAAGGTATGGCTGCCCTGATGGGTGCGCTTGGCGGCTCAGGCGGCGGCGGCCTTCCCCCCGGCGTGACACCTCCCGGTGGCATGGGTCGCGGTATGGGCGGCGGCATGGGTGGCCTTGGCGGGCCGCTGGGCGGCATGGGCGGCATGGGCGGCGGACTGCCCGGAGCATCTGGCGGGTTGCCGGGTCTGGGGGGCGGATCGCTTCCCGGGTCAGGTGGCGCCAAGAAGAAGTGAGTTTAGGGATTTGAGAAATTGATCCGGGCAAAGAACAAGCAAAGAAGAAGCAGTTCGGATTTTTGACGTACACGGATTAATGAAACTTGTCGGCGGCCATCAAGCGCCCCGGCACCAAGAGACAAACTTGAAGGAGACTACTTTAATGGCTTTGAAAATCAGGCTTGCCCGTGGCGGCGCCAAGAAGCGTCCGTTCTACCGCATTGTGGTGGCAGACGTGCGCAGCCCGCGCGATGGCCGCTTTGTTGAAAAGATCGGTACGCTGAACCCGCTGCTGGCGAAGGACGATGCGTCGCGCCTCAAGCTGGACGTTGATCGTGCCAAATACTGGCTGAGCCAGGGTGCCCTGCCAACGGACCGCGTGTCGCGTCTGCTGGACGGTGAAGGCGTGGTCAAGCGCGAAGCCCGCAACAACCCCAACAAGGGCAAGCCGGGCAAGAAGGCGCTGGAGCGCATCGAAGCCAAGCGCATTGCCGAGGAAGACGCGGCTGAAGCTGCCAAGGCTGCGGCAGAGGCACCTGCAGAAGAAGCACCTGCCGAAGAGGCTCCGGCTGAAGAGGCTGCTGCTGAAGAAGCTGCTGCTGATGAAGGCGGCGAAGAAAAAGCAGCGTCTTAAAGGCCGATGGCTGTTGCGCCCACTGATGTCTTGTTATGCGCGGTTGCCGGTGCCCACGGGGTGCGCGGCGACGTAAAGATCAAGACATTCACGGGCGACCCGGCAGCGGTTGCAGACTACGGGCAGGTGCATACGGAAGACGGGCGGCGTTTCACGCTGACCGTCAAGCAGCCGGTCAAAGGTGGCATGGTTGCAAAGCTTGATGGGGTCACAGACCGCGATCAGGCACAGGCGCTTAAAGGCACCCGCCTTTATGTGCCGCGTTCAGCGCTCGGCGAGGCCGAGCCGGACGAAGACGGTGAAGAGGCTTATTTCCATGCGGACCTTGTGGGGTGCGTGCTGGTGGATGAGCACAACAAGGAGATTGGACGGGTGACTGCCGTTCACGATTTTGGTGCGGGCGATCTTTTAGACGTTCTGCGCAGTGACGAGGTCGGCGCGGGTAAATCCTTGCTGGTGCCGTTCACGCGCGCGGTGTGTCCTGAGGTTGATATTGCCGCGCGCCGCATCGTGTGTGTGCCGCCTGTCGGTCTGCTTGATGACGCAGAAAGTGAGGCGCCCGATGACGACGCCTAGCTGGACTGCAACCGTATTGACGCTGTATCCGGAGATGTTTCCGGGGCCGCTGGGGGCAAGCCTTGCGGGCCGCGCGCTGGATGAGGGCAGGTGGGCGCTGGATGCGCGCAACATCCGCGACCATGCGCTGGACAAGCACCGCACGGTGGATGACACGCCCGCGGGCGGCGGGCCGGGCATGGTGATGCGGGCTGACGTGGTATCGGCAGCGATTGATGCGTGTGCGGATCAGCCAGGCCCGCTGGTGTATATGACGCCGCGCGGTGTGCCGCTGACGCAAAGCCTCGTGCGCGAGATTGCGTCCGGCCCCGGCGCAAAGTTTGTGTGCGGACGGTTTGAAGGTGTGGACGAGCGGGTGTTTGCAACCCGGCCGGGCCTTGAGGTGTCGCTGGGTGACTTTGTTCTGTCGGGCGGTGAGGCGGCGGCGCTGACCATGATTGATGCCTGCGTGCGGCTGTTGCCGGGCGTGATGGGGGCGGAGGCTTCGGGCGACGACGAGAGTTTTGAAAATGGCCTGCTGGAATACCCGCACTACACGCGGCCCCAGCAGTTTGACGGCATGGACATTCCGGCGGTGCTGACCTCCGGCCACCATGAAAATGTGCGTGACTGGCGGCGACAGCAGGCCGAGCGCATCACGAAAGAACGCCGGCCTGATTTGTGGGCGGCCTACACGCATAAACAAGCGGGCGCGCCAACAGCGCGTCCATCTGTAGATCACTAGAAGAACGACGAAAGAAACGAGGGTTTATCCCATGAACATCATCGAAACCATCAATGCCGAACAGGCAGCGAAACTGAGCGAAAACAAGAAAGTTCCTGATTTTCGCCCCGGCGACACCGTGCGCGTCAACGTGAAGGTTGTGGAAGGCTCGCGCGAGCGTATCCAGGCCTATGAAGGTGTGTGCATTGCGCGCTCCGGCGACGGTCTGCATCAAAACTTCACTGTACGGAAGATTTCGTACAACGAAGGTGTGGAGCGCGTGTTCCCCATCCACTCGCCGCTGATTGATTCAATCGAGCTGGTGCGGACAGGTAAAGTGCGGCGCGCCAAGCTGTATTACCTGCGCGGTCGTCGCGGCAAGTCGGCACGTATCGCCGAGCGGGTGGACCACAAGAACGGCCCCAAGGGCAAGAAGAAAGCCTAAGGCGCTTTTGGGTTCGTCGCTCGCCCCACATGCCTGCTTCCCCGCGACTTGATCGCGGGGCCCAGAGCAGCACGGCGACGCTCTGGCGGGTTGCTCTGGCGGGTTGCTCTGGATCCCGGATCAAGTCCGGGATGACAAGAGGGGCGAGGGTGAAACCCACACTGGCCGCGCGGTGTAATTGCGCGGCGGCGGCATTTATATATGCGCCGTGACGATCAACGAAGAAGGAAGCATGGCGATGTCCGCACCCACTGACAGTCCACGGACGATGTACGACAAGATCTGGGACGCCCATAACGTGGAAACCCGCGAGGATGGCACGGGCCTGCTGTATATCGACCGGCATCTTGTTCATGAGGTCACCAGCCCGCAGGCCTTTGAGGGCCTGCGCATGACCGGCCGCACCGTGCGCCGTCCTGAAAAGACGCTGGCCGTGGCCGACCACAACGTGCCGACCACGGATCGGTCGCAGGGCATTGCGGATGAGGAAAGCCGCATCCAGGTAGATACGCTGGAAGCCAACTGCAAGGAGTTCGGCATCGAGTATCTGCCGATGACAGACAAGCGGCAGGGCATTGTGCATATCGTCGGGCCGGAACAGGGCTTTACGCTGCCGGGCACCACCATTGTGTGCGGCGACAGTCATACGTCCACGCACGGCGCGTTCGGTGCGCTGGCGCATGGCATCGGCACGTCGGAAGTTGAGCATGTGCTGGCCACGCAAACGCTGATCCAGAAGAAAGCCAAAAACTTTCGGGTCAATGTGGAAGGCACGCTGCCGGAGTACCTCACCGCCAAGGACATTATTCTGGCCATCATCGGCGAGATCGGCACAGCCGGCGGCACGGGCTACGTGATTGAGTTTGCCGGCCCGGCCATTCGCGCGCTGTCCATGGAAGGCCGCATGACCGTCTGCAACATGACGATTGAAGGCGGCGCGCGCGCCGGGCTGATCGCGCCTGACGACAAGACCATTGATTATTTCCGCGGCCGTCCGCGTGCGCCGCAAGGCGCTGCGTGGGATGCTGCGGAAGCCTACTGGCGTTCGCTGCCGTCTGATGAAGGCGCAAAGTTTGACCGCGAGATCACGCTGGACGTCAACAATCTGGCCCCAATCGTCACCTGGGGCACCAGCCCGCAGGACGTGGTTTCGGTCACCGGCATGACGCCGGACCCCGCCACAATTGAAGACGCGGACAAAGCCCGCTCCGTCGAGCGTGCGCTGGCCTATATGGGGCTCAAGCCCAACACCAAAATGACCGACGTGGCGGTTGATACGGTGTTCATCGGTTCATGCACAAATGGCCGCATCGAGGATTTGCGCGCCGTCGCCGAAGTCGCCAAAGGCAAGAAGGTGAAACCCGGCGTGCGCACACTGGTTGTGCCGGGCTCAGGTCTTGTGAAGGAGCAGGCGGAAGCTGAAGGCATCGACAAGGTGCTGATCGAAGCAGGCTTCGACTGGCGCGAGCCGGGCTGCTCCATGTGCCTCGCCATGAATGCCGACAAGCTGGCGCCGGGCGAACGCGCCGCCTCCACCTCCAACCGCAATTTCGAAGGCCGTCAGGGCCGCGGCGGACGGACACATCTTGTGTCGCCTGCGATGGCGGCAGCAGCGGCGATTGCCGGGCACTTTGTTGATATTCGGGATGTGAAGTAGGGGGGGCCTTTTTGAGCACTACTCAAGAGCTTCTTGTCGAACTTGCCCGATTGTTCGTGGAGTTGATGGGGCTACTAGCGTGGCCTGTCGCGATAGTTATCGTCGTGATCCTGCTTAAATCGCACATAGCGGAACTGCTTGGCCGCATTACTTCACTCCGCCACAAAGGCACCGAACTGACATTTGGTGAGGCTACCGACAAAGTCAGCGAAGAGGCGAGAGAGGTGCTTTCGACGGTCACAACTGCGAAGGAGGGCGAAAAAACTCTAAAGGCCCGAGGCTCGCTTCAAGAAGACAAGTTTCTTGCATTGATACCGCTTGTGAACACCCATCCCGATATGGCTGTAGTACAGGCTTGGAAGTACGTTGATGAGCAGATCCGCGAGTTCCCCGGGGTGCTGCAAGCTGGTGAGAAATACCTTCCGACTGCAAGAGTGATAGGGCGGCTTGCGAACCAAGGGCTCGTTCCCGATTCAGTTATCCCGGCTCTCAAAGAACTAAACGCCCTCCGAAATCGTGCAGTCCATGAGTCGAAAGCTAACATTTCATCGAGCGCTGCCGCTCAGTACGTTGAAGCCGCTTCCGATGTTTATGAAACCCTTTGGATGTTGTCATAGAACGCGCAGTAGCTCTGTGACGACCATCTTATCTTTTTGGTCAAAAGGAATGCGGAATGGATAAATTCGACAAACTCACGGGCGTTGCGGCGCCGCTGCCGATCACCAATGTCGATACCGACATGATCATTCCCAAGCAGTTTTTGAAAACGATCAAGCGCACCGGGCTGGGCGTCAATCTGTTTGACGAGATGCGCTATGGCGATGACGGCAAGGAGTTGCCGGATTTTGTGCTCAACCAGCCGGCCTATCGCGACGCCAAAATTCTGGTGGCGGGCGACAACTTCGGCTGTGGCTCGTCGCGCGAGCACGCGCCATGGGCGCTGATGGATTTTGGCATTCGCTGCATCATCTCCACATCGTTCGCGGACATTTTTTACAACAACTGTTTCCAGAACGGCATTTTGCCGATTGTTCTGCCCAAGGCGGACGTGGACAAGCTGATGGACGATGCCGAGCGCGGCGCCAACGCGGTTGTGTCGGTTGATCTTGAGGCTCAGGAGATCAAAGGCCCGGACGGCGGCACGATCAAGTTCGAGATTGATGCCTTCCGCAAGCATTGCCTGCTGAACGGGCTGGACGCCATCGGCCTCACCATGCAGCAGGCCGACGCGATTGATGCGTTCGAAGGCAAGGACAAGGCGGCGCGTAGCTGGGTCTGACGGCGACGGCTGCGGACTTCGCTACTCACCCCTTCCCCCACTCTTTTTAGCCACCCTTTTCACCCACTCTCTTTCGCCACCCTCCGGCTTGACCGGAGGGGCCATGCGGAGGGTGGGAGCGGAGAGCCAGATGGGTCCTCCGGTCAAGCCGGAGGATGGGCGGTGTGTGGTGTCGGCTGCACCTCTATTTGTAGTGCGGTACGTGGTGTTGGGGCGTGCGTCCCGAAAAAATCAAAAAAAGTTATCCACGGTCTCCCGCACCCCCTCATACTTGGCGGTATGCCTCGCGCTTGTGGGCAGTCCGGTCCGTCCGGGTGCTGGGTGCGGGGGCGGATGCCGTTGAGCGTGTGTGGCCTGTCCGATCGGGACAAGGATCAGGACCATGCAGCGCGGGCCAGCGATTAACGGGCGCTGGCGGATACGGCGGTGACAGTCTTGCTGATGCCTATGTCCATAGGCATCCCGGCGGTTCTCGCGTCCCCTACGAGGGCTAGACCGGTTACAAATGTTGCGCCGGGCGGTGCGGGTAACACCCAAGCCGCGCCGGTGGAAACGGCTGGCGCCTAAGACCATCCGCGCAGGAGCGCTTGCCCCACAGGGCGGCCGACACGCCTGTTGATGTTGCGACAGAACGGACATGCTGCCTCAGGGCAGCGCTCCTGCCACCCACTTTTTACCGTTGCGTCTCATTGGGGGATGTGCGGCTTGCAGTGCTGTGATTTTTGTTTCCCCCCACCCCCGGCCCCTCCCCACGAGGGGGAGGGGAGGAACGTGGCATGTTCTCCCTCCCCTTGATGGGGAGGGCCGGGGTGGGGTGACAGCGCCGACGGTTTTTCATTGCATTTTATGTGCCCGCCCCACGCTTTGTTCAGCGCTCGGTGCAAGGGTGGTGGCGCTTGCCCCATGTCCCTGCTAGGAACCTCGCGCACTGTCAAAAATATCCTTCGGAGGCCCGACGCTGATGACCACCCAGAACATTCTCCTGCTGCCCGGCGATGGCATTGGCCCTGAAGTGATGGCGGAAGTGCGCCGGGCGATTGAGTGGATGAACAGTCAGGGGCTGACATCATTCGAGGTTGAAGAAGGCCTTGTGGGCGGCGCGGCCTATGACGCGCACGGCCAGTCGATTTCTGACGACGACATGGCGCGCGCCATGGCGGCCGACGCGGTTTTGTTCGGCGCTGTGGGCGGTCCCAAGTGGGACGATGTGCCCTATGATGTGCGGCCCGAAGCGGGTCTGTTGCGGCTGCGCAAGGATATGGAGCTGTTCGCCAATCTGCGCCCGGCGATATGTTTCGGCGCGCTGGCGGAGGCGTCCTCCCTCAAAAAGGAACTGGTTGAAGGGCTCGATATCCTGATCGTCCGTGAACTGACGGGCGGGGTGTATTTTGGTGAGCCGAAGGAAATCATCGAGCTTGAAAACGGCCAGAAGCGCGGCATCGATACGCAGGTGTATGACACCTACGAGATTGAGCGCATTGCCGCTGTGGCGTTTGATCTGGCGCGCACGCGCGACAACCGGGTGTGCTCCATGGAAAAACGCAATGTGATGAAATCCGGCGTGCTGTGGCACGACGTGGTGAGCGATGTGCATCGCCGCGACTATGGAGATGTGCAGTTGTCGCACATGCTGGCAGACGCGGGCGGTATGCAGCTTGTGCGCGCGCCAAAGCAGTTTGATGTGATTGTCACCGACAATCTGTTTGGCGACATGCTGTCGGATGTGGCGGCCATGCTGACGGGTTCTCTTGGCATGTTGCCATCGGCTTCGCTGGGTGCTCCGGGTGCGGATGGAAAGCGCAAGTCGCTGTATGAGCCGGTGCATGGGTCCGCCCCTGACATTGCGGGTCAGGGCATTGCCAACCCGATTGCCATGCTCTCCAGCCTTGCCATGTGTCTGCGCTATTCGTTTAACATGGGTGAGGCGGCCGACCTGCTTGAAGGCGCTGTAACGTCGGTGCTCGACAAGGGTCTTCGGACAGGCGACATCATGCAGGACGGCATGACCAAGGTCTCCACCTCGCAGATGGGCCGCGCCGTTGTGGAAGAGATGGCGTCTTAGCCATTACCAGTGCCGGTTGCGGTAGCCGCGATTGTAGAGCCACGGCCAGTGCGGGCCGAAATAATATCGGTTGGTGGCGCGGCGCTGTTCCAGTGCCAGGCGTTCGTCAGCCCGTATCTCGCGCAGCTTCAACAGGCAGGTGCTGAAGGCTTCCGTGTCAGGGGTGAAGCCAAGTTTGCTGCATTCTGCCTTGTCGGCGGCGAGCACGGCCTGGGCGTGTTGTGCCCGTTGTTCGGGCGTGGCGCAGGCGGTCAACAGCAGCAAGGCACACACGGCAAGCGCTGGTGAGGTGAAACGGTTTTTCATGATCCGCTCCTAAAGGCCGATGCCAATGCCGATGCCGACACCAAAGTTTCCGCCTGAGTCATGGCGGCGCTCGGCGGCGCGAATCTCGCGCAGCTTGAGGCGGCAGTTGCCGTAGGCTTCCGTGCCTTCCTCAAAGCCAAGTTCGAGGCAGTTTTGATGGTCGGCTGCATTTTGTGCGGCAATCTCGCTTTGGCGGTCGCCGGCACAGCCTGAAAGCGTCAGGGCCAGAATACAGATCGTGGCCGGAACGCTGAAGTTGAGTGGTGACATCGGGCACCTTTCCAAGTGACTTATCCACCCCCGCGCTGGGCAAGCGTAGCATATGACGGCGACATGCCATATGTCGGCGCGGATGAAGGCGCGGGTCTGCCATGTGGCAGTGCGGGTGCCGCTTTCATTGACTGATACAGGGTGTAATGAGATATACACCGCCCAAATTGGGGCCAAAACCAAGGCTCGAAACAGGATTGGATTATATGAGTTTGAAAGTCGCCGTTGTGGGTGCCACGGGCAATGTGGGCCACGAGATGCTCAACATTCTTGAAGAGCGCCAGTTTCCCGCCACCGAAGTTGTGGCCATCGCCTCGCGCCGCAGTCAGGGCCGGGAAGTGTCGTATGGCGACCGCAAGCTCAAGTGCCAGTCGCTGGAAAATTATGACTTTTCCGGCACCGACATTGTGATGATGTCGGCGGGCGGCAGCGTCTCGAAGGAATGGTCGCCCAAGATTGCCAAAGCGGGCGCGGTTGTTATCGACAATTCGTCCACCTGGCGGATGGACCCGGATGTGCCCCTGATTGTGCCCGAAGTGAATGCGGACGCGATTGCGGGTTACACCAAGAAAAACATCATCGCCAATCCCAATTGCTCGACGGCGCAGCTTGTGGTGGCGCTCAAGCCGCTGCACGATCTGGCGCAGATCACGCGGGTGGTTGTCTCCACCTATCAGTCCGTGTCGGGCACCGGCAAGGACGCGATGGACGAGCTGTTCAACCAGACGCGGGCTGTGTTTGTGGGTGATCCGATTACGCGCGAAATCTATCCCAAGCAGATTGCGTTCAACGTCATTCCCCATGGCGGTGACTTCATGGAGGACGGCTACACCACCGAAGAGTGGAAGATGACGGTTGAGACGAAAAAGATTCTTGACCCGAAGATCAAGCTGACGGCGACGTCTGTGCGGGTGCCGGTGTTTGTGGGGCACGGCGAAGCGGTGCACATCGAGTTTGCCAGGCCGATTTCCGACAAGCAGGCACGCAAGGTGCTGCGCGAGTCTCCCGGTATTCTTGTGGTGGATAAGCGTGAGGACGGCGGCTACGTGACGCCGGTTGAGTGCGTGGGCGATTTTGCGACGTTTGTGAGCCGCATCCGGGTGGACCCGACCGTTGAAAACGGTCTGGCGCTGTGGGTAGTGTCTGACAATCTGCGCAAGGGAGCAGCGCTCAATGCCGTGCAGATCGCCGAAGTGCTGAACACGAAGTATCTGGCGAAGGTGGCCTAGCTCAAAATCCGCAAAGCCCGCCTCTTTACACGTCGGCGGATTTTTATATAATCACGGTTATGCCAAAACAGGTCGATCATGATTTGCGCCGGTCCCAGCTTGCCAATGCGGCGATTGCCGCCATTGATGCGCAGGGGCTGGACAGCGTGCGGCTGGTGGATGTGGCGCGCGCCGCCAGGCTGACCACGGGGGCTGTTACCCACTATCTCAGCAACAAGGACGAGGTGTTGCTGGCAGCTTTTGACGAGGTGTGCGCACGCACGTTGCTGCGTGTCGGCGGCACGGGTGGGCAGACGCTGCTGGAGCAGGCGCTGACATATCTGCCGCATGACGAACACAGCGCGCGCGAATGGCGCGTGTTCCTGCAGTTCTGGGGGCGTGGCGTCAGTGATCCGGTTTTCCGCACCCGCCACCGCGTTGCCTATGAGGCTATTTCACACGTGCTGCGCCTTGACCTTGAACAGCGCGGTGTCGCGGCGGCCCCCGTTGTGGCAGACGCCATTATTGCCGCCGTTGATGGCGTGGCTGTGCGCGTGTGCATGGAGCCGGACGCCTGGCCCATGACGCGGATGCGCGCCACGCTTGCAGCGCTCATTGATCCCCTCATGAATGCGCATACACCTTCCCGAACGGAGATGACCTGATGCCACAGCTCACCAGCCTTGATGCCGCCACGGCAACGCAGGATGACATTGCCACCATCATGGCCCGCGATGGTGCAATGATTTTGACCGGCCTCATGGACGACGCGCTGTTTGCGCGCGTTGATGCTGAAACGCAGCCGCTCATGGACTTGTCGGCAAAGGGCAATGACGCGTTTACCGGCCACAACACCACCCGCACCGGCGCGCTGGTGGCCCGTTCGCCTGCGTGCCGCGAAGCTGTGATGAATGCGACCGTGCTTGAGGCGGCCAACGCGTTCTTATTGCCCTACTGTGACCGCATCCAGTTGCACCTGACACAACTCATACGGTTGTTGCCGGGGCAAGGCAGGCAGCCGTTGCACCGGGACCGGCTGGCATGGGGCGGCTACCTTCCTGACATCGAACCCCAGTTCAATACCATCTGGGCACTGACGGATTTCACGGTCGAGAACGGTGCCACGCAGGTTGTTCCCGGCAGCCACACCTGGGACGAGGCCCGCGAGGCGGAACCGCACGAGGTTTGTCAGGCAGTAATGCCGCGTGGCTCGGTGCTGTTGTACACGGGCTCGGTGATCCATGGCGGCGGTGAAAACAGATCGTCGGCACCGCGGGTCGGCATGAACATCACTTATTGTCTGGGTTGGTTGCGCACGGAGGAAAACCAGTATCTGTCGTGCCCGCCGGATGTGGCGCGCACGCTGGACCCGGCTCTGCAGGAACTGCTGGGATACACGATGGGCTCTTACGCGCTGGGCTATTTCAGCCCGCCGCAGCCCAACCCGGATATCCCTGATACCGTGCCACCTGAGCTTGCCCTTGGCCGCCTGCCGCGCGAAGCGCCAACCGCAAAGAAGATCATGGACAAGCTGGAAGGCGATGTGCCGTCTTTCGTGCCGCTTGACCGGTCATGACCATGCGAAGTGTAAACGCGCGTTAAGATATATCGCATACGGACGTCTTTTTTCGTGCGTTGCGCCAATCTTAACCTTCTCCTGCCATGCTCTTTTGCTGAACCCTATTGTGTTTAGTACAGCGTAATGAGAGTGGCATGGGCGATCCTGCCGTTACCGACAACACCATATGGCTGTTGGTTTGCACCGTTCTTGTGCTGCTCATGCAGGCAGGTTTCACCTGCCTTGAGACAGGTCTCGTTCGCGCCAAAAACTCCATCAACGTTGCCGTCAAAAATGTGGCTGACTTTTGTGTCGCCAGTCTTGCGTTCTGGGCTGTCGGCTTCGGGCTGATGTTTGGCGCCACGGCGTCTGGCGTCATCGGTACGTCGTTCTTCTTCTTTGATCCGGGCAATACATCGGGGGCAAGCGCTGCCTGGCTTATGGCGTTTTTCTTTTTCCAGCTCGCATTCTGCGGGACGGCCACCACCATTGTGTCGGGTGCTGTGGCCGAGCGGATGAGTTTTCGCGGTTATCTGCTGACCGCGCTTGTGCTGAGCGCGTGCATCTATCCGGTGTTTGGTCACTGGGCGTGGGGCGGATTTGGCATTGATACCCAGATGGGCTGGCTGCAGGCCATGGGCTTCATTGATTTTGCCGGGTCCACTGTTGTGCACAGCATTGGCGGCTGGGTGGCGTTGGCAGCAGTGCTCATCATCGGGCCGCGTCTTGGACGGTTTGATGAAAACAGCAAAGCGACCGAGTCCCACAACACGCCGGTTGCGGTGTTTGGCATGTTCTTGCTGTGGGTTGGTTGGTTCGGGTTTAATGGCGGCTCAACGCTGGCGATGAACGCCTCCGTGCCGCACATCATGGTGCATACGCTGATTGCGGCTGCCGCCGGTGGTGCTGTTGCCATGGCACTCACATGGAGCAGGCGGGGCGCGCCCAACGCAGTTGATACGCTCAACGGCGTGCTGGCGGGTCTTGTGGCCATTACGGCGTCAGCGCATGTAGTGACTGTGGGCTCGGCGATTTTGATTGGCGGTATTGGTGCAACAATTGCGCTGGGCTGCCAGATGCTGTTGATCCGTATGCGTATTGATGACGCGGTCAGCGCTGTGCCGGTGCATCTGGCGGCGGGCATCTGGGGCACGCTTGCGGTGGCACTTTTAGGGGATGCGACCCTGTGGGGCACCGGTCTGACGCGGATGGAACAGCTTGGCGTGCAGGCGTTGGGCGTGACCGTTGCGGGCGTGTATGCGTTTGGCATTGGCTACGCGGTGTTGTCTGTCATCAATGTGTTTTTGCCGTTGCGGGTGTCGGCCCATGCCGAGCACATTGGCCTCAATGCATCTGAGCACGGGGCGTCAACGGCCATTCACGATCTGATTTTCTCGATGGATACGCAGCGCCAGACCGGCGATTTTTCACAGCGCGTGCCGGTGGAGCCCTATACGGAAGCAGGACAGATCGCCGCCCAGTACAACCAGGTACTGGACAAGGTGGATGGCGAGATCAGGGCGCGCGAGCAAACAGCACAACAGTTGCGCACCGCACGCGACCAGGCTGAAACAGCGAACGCCGCCAAGTCGGAGTTTCTGGCCAATATGAGCCATGAACTGCGCACGCCGCTTAACGCCATCATCGGATTTTCAGAAATCATCAATGGCGAGATATTCGGCCCGGTCGATAATCCGCAGTACAAAGAGTATATTTCTGATATTCACGACTCTGGTACGCATCTGCTGTCGATCATCAACGATATTCTGGACCTGTCGAAGATTGAATCAGATAGCTATCAGCTGGCGGAAGAAGAGCTGGATATTGCGGCAGTGCTGGACGCCTGCGGGCGGATGATCCGCACGCGCGCTGAAAGCGGTGAGCTGACGTTTGAGGTAGATATTGAACCCGACCTTCCGTGGCTTGTGGGCGATGAGCGTGCGCTCAAGCAGATGGTCATCAACCTTGTGTCCAATGCTGTGAAGTTTACGCCCAGGGGTGGCCATGTGGCGCTGCGGGCGCGGCTTGAGGCCGACGGACGGCTGGCGCTTGAAGTGGCGGATACGGGCGTGGGCATTGCGCGCCAGGACATTGCCCGCGCGTTCGAGCCGTTCCAGCAGTTGTCGCTCGATGCGACAGTTTTCAAGGCGGACGGCACCGGCCTTGGTTTGCCGCTGACGGCTGCGCTTGCACGCAGTCATCAGGCAACGCTTGTGGTGAACAGCGAGCCGGGCAAGGGCACGTCTATCACGCTGCGCTTTCCCAACGCCCGCGTGCTGGCCCGGAAAAAACAGGTTGGCGCGCTCACCGCCTAACCGGCAGACGATGCATCCACAATATCAGCGCGTCCCGCAATCAGGGGCAGTTCGCGCAGATTGTCATTCCTGGCGCGGGCAATCAGTGCGCTGACGGTGCCGGTTGCCGCCGCCGCAGCCTTGCTGACGGGCACACCCTTTAGGCGATTGCCCAGATAGACCGCGGCGGTAACATCGCCAACGCCGTTTGGCGGCGAAAGGCTCATTGGCGTTTCGTGCCTCGTCAGGGTTTTGCCGTCAAAAGCCAGATTGGCGATCATGCCTGGTGATGATCCGGGCACAGATGTCACCAGGGTTTCGGGGGCGGGCAGTGCCATTGCGGCCTTGAAGATGGCTGAAGGGTCGCGCAGTGGCCACGGCGTGTCCGTGAGTATTGATAACTCAAACACATTGGGCGTGGTCATGGTGGCGAGCGGCATCAGCGTGTCGCGGATAGCCTCAGGCACGCCGTCGGCAACATAGACCCGCGTGCCTGCCTCGTCGGCATCACCGATGATCGGGTCTATCAATACCGGCAGGCCGGGCCGTGCAGTTGTCAGGGTGCGGATGGTTTGAGCGGCAATTTCTGTTTGCTGAGGCGAGGCGAAATAGCCGGTCATTACGGCGCTGACACTCTCCATCCAGCCTCCGTCGGTCAGGCTTGCAAGCAGTGCTGCCAGTTCATCGGCGGATGTGGCGCGGCCTGCGGGTCTGGCGTGGCCCGGGTGGTGGGACAACAGCACGGTGGGCACCGCCCACACATCATGCCCAAGTACCTGCAACACAAACTGCGCCGCCGAGTTACCCACATGCCCGGCAACAACCTGAGAGGATATGGCGAGAATGCTCATGGGAGTGGCGGTACTTCTGGTGCGGGTTGGCGCGGTTGACGGTTGGGACATATGGTATGCGCCGTGTTGCTGTTCGACGATACAGAAATTGAGGTTTTATGTTACCGCAGTTTGATGCTGGCCGCCCGCGCCGGTCCGTTTTGTATATGCCCGGTGCCAATGCCCGTGCGCTTGAAAAGGCGCGAACGCTGGATGCGGATACGCTGATTTTTGATCTGGAAGATGCTGTTGCACCTGACGCCAAGGAGCTTGCCCGCTCGCAGGTGGTTCAGGCGGTGCGCGCAGGCGGCTATGGCGCGCGCGAGGTTATCGTGCGGGTCAACGGGCTGGATACGCCATGGGGGGCGGATGATCTGGCGGCCATAAAGGGCGTTGGTGCTGACGGGGTGCTGATCCCCAAGGTCAACGGGCCGGGCGACATAGATGCTGCGGCCAGCGCGCTCAAGGATGAGCCGATCTGGGCGATGATGGAAACACCGGCCGCGATGTTTGCCGCGCAGGAGATTGCGCAGCATCCGCTGTTGTGCGTGCTGGTGATGGGCACCAATGATCTGGTGAAGGAACTCAAGGCGGCCCGTGTGCCGGGGAGGGCACCGCTGGTGACAGCGTTGCAGATGTCGCTGCTGGCGGCGCGCGGTGCGGCGTGCATTGCCATTGATGGGGTCTATAACGACATAAAGAATGCCGCCGGGTTTATTGAGGAGTGCGAACAGGGGCGTGATTTTGGCTTTGACGGCAAGACGCTGATCCACCCCTCGCAGATTGCTCCGTGCAATGAGGTTTTTGCGCCTTCCACAGAGGCCGTAGAGGAGGCGCGTGCGATACTTGCAGCGTTTGATGCGCCCGACGCCAAGGGCAAAGGCGTGATTACCGTCGGCGGCAAAATGGTTGAGTTGCTGCACGCCGAAGAAGCCCGGCGGCTGGTGTCCGTGGCGGATGCGATTGCAGCAAAGGAAGCAGCGGCGTGAGCGGCCTTAAATCAAACAGGGGCAATTTCCTTGAGGATTTCGCCGTTGGTCAGACCCTTGAGCACCCAACACCCCGCACCGTAACGGCGGGCGATGTGGCGCTTTATACGGCGCTGTACGGGTCACGGTTTGCGTTGCAGTCGTCGGAGATTTTTGCGCAAACCTGCGGGCTGCATCTGGCGCCGGTGGATGACTGGCTGGTGTTTCACATTGTGTTCGGCAAGACGGTGCCGGATATCTCGCTCAATGCGGTGGCCAATCTGGGCTATGCGGAAGGGCGCTTCGGGGTGCCTGTCTATGCGGGCGACACATTGCGCGCGGTATCGGAGGTTATCGGCCTCAGGGAAAACTCCAACGGCAAGACCGGCGTTGTGTATGTGCGCACGTGCGGGCTGAACCAGAACAATCAGGACGTGGTGTCGTATGTGCGCTGGGTGATGGTGCGCAAGCGGGATGAGGCGTCGGTGATTGCCGGGCATCCCCCGCCTGAGCTGGCAGACCATGTGGGGGCGCAAAGCGTTCTGTCCCGCACGGTGCCGGATTTTTCAAACTTTGATTTTGGTCTCAGCGGCGAGCCGCATCGCTGGGGCGACTATGCGGTGGGTGAAAAGATCGACCACATGGACGGCATGACCGTTGAAGAGGCCGAGCACCAATTGGCGACGCGGCTGTATCAGAACACGGCGCGGGTGCACTTCAATCAGTTTGCGGAAGCACGCGGCAGGTTCGGCAGGCGGCTGATTTATGGCGGCCATGTCATCAGTCTGGCCCGCGCACTGTCGTTTAACGGGCTGGCCAATGCCGTGAAAGTTGTTGCGCTCAATGGCGGGCGTCACGTGGCGCCGCTGTTTGCAGGAGACACGGTGTTTGCCTGGAGCGAGGTGCTGGACAAGGCTGAGGTCGCAGGCCGCGACGACGCAGGCCTTTTACGCCTGCGCCTGATTGCGACCCGTGATCTTGCGTGCGCGCAGTTTCCGTTGCCGGACGAGGCGGATGGTGTGATCCTTGATCTTGATATGTGGGTGGCCATGCCCCGCTAGGCAGCAGTGTCAGCGAAAGAGCGCCAACCCCTCCCCCTCGATGCGGCGGGACTGGCCTTCTTCTTCCAGCAGCACAGCATAAGGCGCGAGCGGGAATGCGCCTGCGTCATCGGCGGCAAAATAGCAGGTGATCTTGCCGGTGAGGACGGCGCCATCAGGCGGGCCGGGCGGCAGTACGCGTTCATACGGCATGGCTATTTCAAGGGTGCTGCCAAATGCGTCCCCCAGCCGCTCGTCCTTCAGGTAGGTCTGGCGGGCGCCACGAATTATGAGTGCTTCGTCCGGGTCCATGCCGTCGGGCACTCCGAAAAAGTCTTCGAAGCCCTGTTGGCAGACGCGCAGATGCGGCGTGGAGAGGCTCGTCAGGCCGGGGTCAACGATGAGATTGAGGATTGTCTCAGCTTGCGGCGCTGTGTCCTGAGCCGAGGCGGGAAGTGCTGCGAACGCAAGGGTGGCGGCAAGCAGTACTGCGGAAGTCAGTCGGTTGTTGACCGGGTTGGAGATGGGCACGTGGATGGCCTCGCAAAAGGGTGGCGTCAAAAAGGGAGTGTAATGTGCGCTCAAATGCGCGGGATAGAACCGGAGAGTAGCGCTGCATCGTGTCGAAAAATTGTCCGGCTGACCCTGCGTAAAGGGGTTCGATAGGCTCCACGTTTGCTGCGGTTCAATTCGGCCATGCAGCTGTTCAAGCCTCGTTTTTGAGGGCAGGTCGTTTGTCACACGCCCTTGCCCAGGATAAGTGCCCGCTATAAGTAAGCAGCAACAGGGATTTCCCTTGAGTTTCTAAGGTTTTTGAGAGGCATTCGCAAATGGCTGACGCGCCCGTGGAGGCTGCTGCAAGACAGCGGCCCTTGTCGCCGCATCTGGGGATATACAAGCCCCTGATGTCTATGATGATGTCGATTGTTCACCGCATTACCGGTGTCGCGCTGTTTTTCGGCACGCTCATTCTGGCGTGGTGGCTGGCGGCGGCAGCTATTGGTCCTGATGCCTATGCCACGTTCATGGCGACGGCGGACAGCACCATCGGGCGGCTTGTGCTGTTTGGCTACACGTGGGCGCTGATCCACCACATGCTGGGCGGGTTGCGGCATTTCTTGTGGGATTCAGGCCACGGCTTTGCGCTGCGCACGGTTGATGTGCTGGCCTGGGGTACGCTCATCTGCTCGATCACGCTGACATTGGTGATCTGGTTTGCCACCTTCCGTATGATGGGAGCCATGTAATGACTGATCTTCGCACGCCGCGCGCCAAAGTGCGCGGGCTTGGCTCTGCCAAAGACGGCACCGGCCACTTCATTGCGCAGCGCGTGACCGCCATTGCCATGGTGCCGCTTGGCATCGCCCTTGTGGCGGCGATCATTTCGCAGCTTGGCGCCGAGCATGAAAGCTTTAAGTCCTTCATCGGGCATCCGCTGGTGGCGGTCGGCTTTTTGCTGCTGATCTTTACCGGCACCTATCACATGCGCCTTGGTATGCAGGTGGTCATTGAAGACTACGTGCATGGCGAGGGTCTGAAGGTTCTGTCGCTTCTGGCGACCACATTTTTTGCGATTGGTATCGCTGCTGTTGCCGGGTTCTCGGTTTTGAAACTGGCTTTGGGCGCGTAAGGGGTAAGCTGCATGAGCACGACCACAAGCACTAACGGATCGACAAACGGCGCGGCAACGGGACCAGCCTATAAAATTACCGACCACACGTTTGACGTTGTGGTGGTTGGAGCCGGCGGTTCGGGTCTGCGCGCCACGCTGGGCTGCGCTGAGGCGGGTTTGCGCACCGCGTGTATCTCCAAGGTGTTTCCCACCCGCTCGCACACGGTGGCGGCGCAAGGCGGCATCTCCGCGTCGCTTGGCAATATGGGCGACGACGACTGGCGCTGGCATATGTACGACACCGTCAAGGGGTCTGACTGGCTGGGCGACCAGGACGCGATTGAATATCTGTGCCGCAACGCGCCCAAGGCTGTGTACGAGCTTGAGCATTTTGGTGTGCCGTTCTCTCGTACCGAAGAAGGCAAGATCTATCAGCGCCCGTTCGGCGGCATGACCACCAATTACGGCGAAGGCATTGCCCAGCGCACATGTGCGGCTGCTGACCGCACAGGCCACGCCATTTTGCATACGCTGTATGGTCAGGCGGTGCGCCACAACGCCGAGTTCTTCATCGAGTATTTTGTGCTCGACCTCATCATGAATGAAGGCCGCTGTGTTGGTGTGATGGTGCTCAATATGGATGATGGCACCATCCATCGGTTCCGCGCCAACATGGTGATTTTGGCCACCGGCGGCTATGGCCGCACGTATTTTTCCTGCACCTCGGCGCATACTTGCACGGGCGATGGCAATGCCATGGTGCTGCGCGCCGGCCTGCCGTTGCAGGACATGGAGTTTGTTCAGTTTCATCCGACCGGCATTTACGGGTCGGGCTGCCTGATTACCGAAGGCTCGCGTGGTGAGGGCGGCTACCTCACCAACTCCGAAGGCGAGCGCTTCATGGAACGCTATGCGCCGTCCGCCAAGGATCTGGCGTCGCGCGATGTGGTGTCGCGGTCCATGAGCATGGAAATCCGCGAGGGGCGCGGCGTGGGTGCGGAAGGCGATCACATCTTCCTGCATCTGGATCACCTGGACCCCAAGATCCTAGCAGAGCGTCTGCCGGGCATTTCTGAGTCCGCGCGTATCTTTGCGGGCGTTGACGTGACCAAAGAGCCGATCCCCGTGCTGCCGACGGTGCATTACAACATGGGCGGCATTCCCACCAACTTCCATGGTGAGGTTGTGGCGCCCAAGGATGGCGATCCGGATGCGGTTGTGCCGGGGCTGATGGCCATTGGCGAAGCGGCGTGTGTGTCCGTACACGGTGCAAACCGTCTTGGTTCCAACTCGCTGATCGACCTTGTGGTGTTCGGCCGTGCGTCAGGTCTGCGCTGCGCGGAGATTTTGACGCCGGGCGAAAGCCAGCCTGATCTGCCCAAGGATGCGGGCCACAATGCGTTGGCGCGTCTTGATCGCTTCCGTTACGCCAGCGGCAGCACGCCAACGGCAGACCTGCGCCTCAAGATGCAAAAGAGCATGCAGACCAACTGTGCCGTGTTCCGCACCGGTGAAACGCTGAATGAGGGTGTGTCTCAGATGGCGGACATCTATTCGGGGCTGCCGGACATTCGCGTCACCGACCGCTCAATGATCTGGAACTCGGACCTGATCGAAACCCTTGAGTTCGACAATCTGATTTCTCAGGCCGCCGTTACCATGAACTCTGCCGCCAACCGCGAAGAGAGCCGCGGTGGCCATGCGCGCGAAGACTTCCCTGATCGCAACGACGATGAGTGGATGAAGCACACGCTGGCGTGGGTGGATGACAAGGGCAATGTGTCGATGGATTTCCGTCCGGTGCACAGCTACACCATGAGTAACGACGTTCAGTACATCGCGCCCAAGGCGCGCGTCTATTAAGCGTAAAGAGGACTTGAGCAAATGGTCGAACTGACGCTGCCGCGCAATTCGAAGATCAACGGCAAGGGCAAAACCTATGCGGCTCCCAAGGGCGCCAAAAAGGTGAAAACCTTCAAGGTCTATCGCTGGTCGCCGGACGATGATGAAAACCCGCGGGTGGATACCTACAAGGTTGATCTGGCCACGTGTGGCCCGATGGTGCTGGACGCGCTCATCAAGATCAAAAATGAAATGGACTCGACGCTGACGTTCCGGCGCTCATGCCGCGAAGGGATTTGCGGGTCGTGCGCCATGAACATTGACGGCACCAACACGCTGGCCTGCACCAAGGCCATTGAGGATGTGTCGGGCACGGTGGCAATATATCCGCTGCCGCATATGCAGGTGGTGAAGGACCTGGTGCCGGACCTCACCAACTTCTATGCGCAGCACGCCTCCATCGAGCCGTATCTGAAAACCGATACGCCCGCGCCTGAAAAGGAATGGAAACAGAGCCGCGAAGATCGCGAAAAGCTGGACGGGCTGTATGAGTGCATTTTGTGCGCGTGCTGTTCAACGGCGTGCCCCAGCTACTGGTGGAATGAGGATCGCTATCTTGGCCCGGCCGCGCTGCTGCAGGCATACCGCTGGCTGGCCGACAGCCGCGACGAAGCCAAGGGCGAGCGGCTTGATAATCTGGAAGACCCTTTCCGCCTGTACCGCTGCCACACCATCATGAACTGCGCCAAGGCGTGCCCCAAGGGCCTGTCGCCGGCCAAGGCGATTGCCGAAATCAAGAAGATGATGGTCGAGCGTCAGGTCTAAATGCTTTTGCATCACCACGTATGCACGGCCCGCTACAATCGTGGCGGGCCGTTTGCGTTTGCGGCATGGCGGGATGCTTATCCCCGCATGGCCGGGATCGTGTAGACTGCGCTCATGAGTATTTCAGCCCTGCATCACGTTCAGCTTGCCATGCCTGCCGGGGGCGAGGATGCCGCCCGGCGCTTCTACGGGGAGTTGCTGGGCCTGCCGGAAGTGCCCAAACCCGCCGACCTCGCCAGGCGCGGTGGTTGCTGGTTTGAAGACGGCAATATTCGCGTTCACATGGGCGTCGAGGCCGATTTCCGCCCGGCGAGAAAGGCGCATCCGGCATTCGAGGTCACAGACCTTTCAGCCCTGCGTGAGCGAATGATAGCCGGCGGCGTCGAGGTTCGCGACGATACCGCCCTTGAGGGCTTTGCACGGTTTTTCGTGGCGGACCCGTTCGGCAACCGTATCGAGCTATTGCAGCCGCTCTAGGTGGGGCAACCGACAGTGGTCTGCGCTGTCATGCATTTATGGGCGTTGGTTCAACCGAAATACGCGCCGGGGAGGTCGCTATGGAGTTTGTAGATGTGCTGCGCTGGGCCGCCAGCGGTACGGGCATCGTGGCGGCGCTGATGGTCGCCGCCCATATTTCGGTGCGGGTCACGGGCTACGGGTTCGTGATTTTCACCGTGTCGTCGGTGATGTGGATCACTGCCGCCTGGTTCGGCGACCGCGAGCCTCTGGCGCTGCAGAACATTATTCTGTTCGGCATCAACCTGTTCGGTGTTTACCGCTACCTCTGGCGCAGACCGACGCAGCGGCACGCAGCCTGACGACATATGTGCAAGCGGCTTTCGCGGTGCCACTTGACCTGTTTTATAATTCCATTATTGTCAAAAAATGAAAACAATTGATGCTGTTGAGGCTTTTGGTGCGCTCGCGCAGGAAACCCGGCTGGATGTGTTCCGGCTGCTGGTGAAGGCGCACGACCCTGACCCGAAACTTGGCGGGATGGCGGCGGGGGAGATTGCAGCGCGGCTGAAGCTGGCACCTGCCACGCTGTCGTTTCACCTCAAGGAGCTGGCGCGCGCGGGACTGCTGGTCAGCCGCAAGGACGGGCGCTCGATCATTTATCGGGTGCAGTTCGACAAGGTGGCGACGCTGGCCAGCTTCCTGCTGGAAGACTGTTGCGAAGGCCGCTGTGGCGTGTGCGTCAGCACGGCCGCTCCTGCCAAACAATCCGTATGAGGAGAGAACCCTTGAGCACGCAAAAGGACGACCGCAATACGACTGTTTCGGTTGGCGAGGCAAACGCCACCCCTCACGCCAGCCCTCGCGCCCTCAATGACAAAACCGATGAGAACAAGCCCGCTGTCTGTGGCGCGTCGCGGGGTGATGCGCCGACCACCTCTCCCGTTGAAACATATGCGCCGCCGCCGATCACAAAGGGTGGTCCGGGTGGGTGCTGCTGATTTTTAAGGCCATCGCGAAAGGACAAGCATCATGGCTGACACATACAATGTACTGTTCTTGTGTACCGGCAATTCGGCGCGCAGCATCATGGCGGAGAGCATTCTCAACCGCATCGGCAGGCCGACGTTCAAGGCGTTTAGTGCAGGCAGTCACCCCAAAGGGGAAATCAATCCTGGCGCGCTGACGCTGTTGCAAAAGCTCAACTACCCCATCGGTGAGTTGCGCTCGAAGAACTGGGATGAGTTTTCAGCCGCCAGCGGCGTTCAGGGGGCACCGGATCTCGATTTTGTGTTCACCCTGTGTGACAGCGCGGCGGGCGAAATGTGCCCGGCATGGCCGGGTCAGCCGATGACGGCGCATTGGGGGTTTGAAGACCCTGCTGCGGCTACCGGCTCGGAGGCGCAGATCGCCCAGAAGTTTGCCGAGATTTACGGCCAGATCGAGCGACGCCTGACCATTTTCGTCAATCTTCCGATCTCCTCCCTCGACAAACTCTCGCTGCAAAAGCGACTGGATGAAATTGGCCGCGATCTGTCGCAAGCCGGCTAGGCACACCATGAGCGACATCACACTTTCGCGTCGTCTGGCTGCTGAAGCGGCAGGCACGGCCATTCTGGTTGGCACGGTCATCGGCTCCGGCATCATGGGCGCAGCGCTTTCCGTGGGAAACGACGCGGTGGCGTTGTTGGGCAATACGATTGCCACGGGTGCCATTCTAGTGGTGCTGATCTTGGTGTTTGGGCCTGTGTCGGGCGCGCATTTCAATCCGGCGGTGACATTCGCATTTTGGCTCAGGCGTGAAATCACGCTTGTGGCAGCGCTTGCCTATGTGGGGTTTCAGATTGCCGGCGGGCTTTTGGGCACCGGGCTGGCGCATGCGATGTTTGAGCTCGACATCGTCCAGGCATCCACCCATGTGCGTGAAGGCCCGCCTCAGTGGCTGGGTGAGTTTCTGGCCACGTTTGCGTTGTTGGCGTCCATTCTGGCGCTGCTGAAAACGCGACCGGAGGCTATTCCCTACGCGGTGGGACTGGTGATTACGGCGGGCTACTGGTGGACATCGTCCACCTCGTTTGCCAACCCGGCGGTGACGATTGCACGGGCATTTACCGACACGTTTGCGGGCATCCGTCCCGATGACGTGCTGCCGTTTATCGCCGCGCAGATGATTGCCGCAGCGTCTGCCGTTGGTTTCTTCGGGTGGTTGTACAAGCACCGCTAGTGCTCACCCCGTTTTGCGATGCACGGCGACTGACAGCGACCGAGACAGAGGCGGGCATGGCTTGCAGCGTGTGCCGCGAAAGCGCTAAGTGACTGCCAACAAAAGTCACAGTCAGGGAGGCGCGGGATTGATCTCGCGCTGTCAGCGCAATGTCGAACGAGCTTCATCACTTCATCAACGGCGCGAAAGTCGCGGGCACCAGCGGCAGGTTTTATGATGTGTTCAACCCCAACACCGGTGACGTTCAGGCGCTGACGCCGCTTGCCTCCGCTGACGAAACGCGCGCGGGCATTGCGGCGGCTGAAGCAGCCTTCCCCGGCTGGTCGCAGGTCAACCCGCAGCGTCGGGCGCGGGTGATGTTTGAGTTCAAGCGGCTGGTTGAAGCCAATATGAATGAGCTGGCGGAGTTGCTCTCTAATCAGCATGGCAAGGTCATCGCCGACAGCAAGGGAGACATTCAACGCGGCATTGAGGTGATCGAGTTTGCGTGCGGCATTCCGCATCTGCAAAAGGGCGAGTTCACTGAAGGCGCGGGGCCGGGCATCGACATGTATTCCATGCGCCAACCGCTTGGGGTGTGTGCGGGCATCACGCCGTTTAATTTCCCGGCGATGATCCCGATGTGGATGTTTGGTGTGGCAATTGCCTGCGGCAACACGTTTGTGTGCAAGCCTTCCGAAAAAGACCCCGGCGTGCCGCTGCGGCTGGCTGAACTGATGATGGAGGCCGGTGCGCCTGCGGGCGTGCTCAATGTTGTGAACGGCGGCAAGGATGCGGTGGATACGCTGCTGACGGACCCGCGGGTTGAAGCCATCAGCTTTGTGGGCGCGTCGGCGACGGCTGAATATATTTATGCAACGGGTGCCGCCCACGGCAAGCGCGTGCAGGCGATGGGCGGCGCCAAGAATCACGCGATCATTCTGCCGGATGCTGATCTTGACGGCGTGGTGAATGATTTGATTGGCGCAGGCTACGGCTCTGCCGGTGAGCGCTGCATGGCCATTTCGGTCGCAGTGCCTGTGGGCGACGACACAGCGGAGCGGCTGATTGAAAAGCTGGTGCCGCGCGTTGAGGCACTCAAGGTGGGCACATCCACTGATCCGGATGCGGACTATGGCCCGGTGGTAACAGCCGAACATCGCGAGAAGATCAAGAGCTATATCGACATGGGTGTAGCGGAAGGCGCGGAGCTTCTGGTTGATGGCCGCGAGTTTTCGCTGCAGGGCTATGAAGGTGGTTTCTTCATGGGCGGATCGCTGTTCGACAAGGTGACGCCGGACATGACTTCGTATCAGGAAGAGATCTTTGGTCCGGTGTTGCAGATTGCCCGCGCAAAGACACCTGAAGAAGCGATTGCCCTGCCGTCAAAGCATCAATACGGCAACGGTGTTGCGATCTTTACTGAGGACGGCAACGCGGCGCGCAACTTTGCCTCAAAGGTGAATGTCGGCATGGTCGGCATCAATGTGCCGATCCCGGTGCCGCTGGCGTATCATTCATTCGGCGGCTGGAAGCGATCCGCGTTCGGTGACACCAACCAGCACGGCACCGAGGGTGTGAAGTTCTGGACCAAGGTCAAGACTGTGACGGCGCGCTGGTCGCGCGGCAATGAAGGCGCGAGCTTCGTCATTCCGACCATGAAATAGGCGGCACCGGATGGAGCTTAAATCCACGCGCTACGATGTGACCGACGGCATTGCGACCATCACGTTGCACCGGCCTGAACGGATGAATGCGTGGACCGGGCGGATGCATACGGAATACCGCCACTCGCTTGAGCATGCGGAGGCTGATACGGCGGTGCGGGTGATTGTGGTCACGGGCGCGGGGCGGGCGTTTTGTGCCGGCGCTGACATGCAGGCGCTTGAGGGCCATGCGGCCAAGGGCGGATACGACTCAGGCACGCGCGACGATATTCCCAGGCCCGGCTTTGGCGTGCGGCCTGAGTTTGACCAGAACTTTGCCTATCACTTTGGCCTCACCAAGCCGGTGATCGCGGCCATCAACGGCGCTGCTGCCGGTGTTGGTCTCGTGCTGGCGTGCTTTGCGGACATCCGGTTTGCGGTGCCCGGTGCCAAGCTGACGACGGCGCATGGTCGTTTCAACATGCCCGCCGAATACGGCTTGTCATGGCTGTTGCCGCGCATTGTCGGGCTGGCGCGGGCCAATGACCTGTTGATGTCGAGCCGGGTATTTTTGACCGACGAGGCGTATGCGATGGGGCTTGTTAACCGGCTTGTCGCGCCTGATGCGCTGATGGCTGAGGTCACGGCTTATGCCCGCACGCTGGCTGACGGCGTTGCGCCGCATTCGCTGGCGGCCACCAAGCGGCAGATCTATGTAGATCAGCATCGCGACGTCGGGGCTTCCGTTGCAGAAGCCGATCGTCTGCTGGATGAGATGGTGGCGGAGCCTGACTACCAGGAGTCGGTGCGGGCGTGGATGGAGAAGCGCAAGGCCAAGTGGACCTGGCCGGACAAGTAGGCCAGCGTTGCGCGTATTTTAGTTGGCACCCCACCCCAACCCCTCCCCATCAAGGGGAGGGCTGGGGTGGGGGGAGCGACTTGCCGCGACTGCGTAAAGCGGCTAATCGGCTGGCATGGCGAAATCCTCATCCACCATTGATGCCTACCGTGCGCTTGTGACGTCGGGTGCCATTGAGCATGACCCGGCGCAGGAAGCGGCGGCGGATCAGTTGCAGATGCTGCATGACGCGCTGGCGGGCTATCAGCCGGGCAGGAAGACAGGGCTGTTCGGGCTTGGTGGTGCCGCCAGGGCACCACGCGGGCTTTATATTCATGGCGGGGTGGGGCGCGGCAAATCCATGTTGATGGATTTGTTTTTTGCGCATGTGCCGGTGAAGCGAAAGCAGCGCATTCACTTTCACGACTTCATGCAGGATGTGCATACCAGCGTGCATACATGGCGGCAGCGGGAAAAACGCGGCTCAACAAAAGGCGGCAAAGCAAAAGGCGGCGACCCGATACCTTTTGTCGTTGATGCCATCATGAAGCGCACAACGTTGCTGTGCTTTGACGAGTTTCAGGTGACCGACATCACCGACGCAATGATTTTGGGGCGGCTGTTTACGGCGCTGTTTGAGCGCGGGCTGGTGGTGGTGGCTACCTCCAACCGGGAACCCTCGACGCTCTATGAGGGCGGCCTCAACCGGGCGCTGTTTTTGCCGTTCATTGATCTGCTGCGCGAGCGGATGGATGTGCTGGAGCTTGTGGCGGCTGCTGACTACCGGCTCAAGCACCTGGCCGGTGCGCCGGTATATTACATGCCGCTGGATGGTGCTGCTGCGGCTGCAATGGATGCGGCGTGGGCACGCCTGACAACGGGCGTTGAGGCTGCGCCGTCGCAGGTGGAGGTCAAGGGCCGCAAGGTGTCTGTGCCGCGCGCGGCTATGGGCGTGGCGCGGTTTCATTTTGATGATCTGTGCCGCAGGCCGCTGGGGGCCGCGGATTATCTGAAAATTGCACGCTCGTTTCATACATTGCTGATTGACGACATCCCGGCCATGGGGCCGAACCTGCGCAACGAGGCCAAACGCTTTGTGACGCTGATTGATGCGCTGTACGAGAACAAGACCAAGCTGGTTTGTTCGGCAGCCACCCCGCCGGATGACCTATATCCCAAAGGCGATGGCGCGTTTGAGTTTGAGCGCACGGCATCGCGGCTTATCGAGATGCAGGGCGAAGCGTATATGGCGGCCGGGCACGCGATCTAGGTAGCGGTGTCATGAGGTAGGGATAGTGCAAGTCGCCCTGGGGCCCGCGACCAAGTCGCGGAAAGGCAAAACAATGCGGCGTGAACTCTGACGACTTCTCACCGTGCATCCCCGCGGCTTGTTGACCCATTAGCCCTCCGGCTTGACCGGAGGGGCGGGGCCCAGGGCCGTGGCCACAAAAAAAGGCCGCGATCGCTCGCGGCCCTTTTGATAATCCGTGTCACAGGTCCTAGCCGGGAATGGGCGCCATCTGCGCGCGCTCAATAATTTCCTGAATGCGCGTTTTGCGTGATGGCAGGTCAGGCGTGATGACTGCGCCGTCGCTGCGGCGTGCTTCAAGCGGTTGCGGCATCACGGTGGGTGCGGCGGCTGCCAGGATGACGCGCGGCGCGGGTACGGGCGCGGGCTTTACATCAGCGCCTTCAAGGAACGGGCGTGCGTCACGGCCGCGCTGTTCGGCGAGCAGGTCATCCATGGAGTGGCTGGGGCCGTAGGTGGCAGACATCATGCCGAAAGAGACACGGCGCATGTCGCCGCGGTCGCTGTTGGTGATGTCGCGCTCAACGGCGGCGATGGCATTGGTTGTGATGTTGTAGTCCGGCACGATTGGCGCAAAGCCAAGCTGCACGGCGGTGGGGTCGAGGCCCGCCACCTGGTATTCGCCGGAGCGGTCAAAGGTGGGTTCGTCTTCGTTGCGGTTCAGCGCAACAATGATGCCCTGAAAACTGTCGTCGGCTTCCGGCGACCCGTAGGGCACGCAGATCGGGCGACCGCGCAGAATGGCTTCAAGGAAACGGCAGTCTTCGCCCACAATGGCTGAGACCACATGCTCGGTAAGGTCACGCCCCGACATGATGGAGGACGCAATGCCCGCCGCAGTTGAAAGCTGGCTGACCGTAATGGCACCGATGACAGGCGCCGCACAGCCTGCAAGGCCCATGGTGCCCGCCACAATGACCAGCGGACGCGCCAGCTTTTTCAGCGTGGAGCGTCGTGGTTTTGCGTTTTTACTGCGACCGTCGTTCATCAATTACGCCCCCAAAAAGTCTTTTGGCTGTGGAAAGTTCCGCGTTTCATGGCGGATTTCCTGCAAAAAGACTGCCAGGCCAATACCCTTGAGATACCTGACACACCCCGGTTCCCGGCCGGTTTTGCCGCTTTTTGCTGTGTCTGCCGGGTCTTGCCAGGCATGTCAGCGTCGCGGTGGTGTGGTCTTGCGCGGGTGGACCTGTCCCCAATACACGCCGTTTTCTGCGGTTTACGGGGGGTTGGGCTGCTTTCAATCGCCACAAAGTGGCGGTCTCAAGCGGGCTGCCCGTCTGGTGCCCCGGTTGGTGGCCCGGCCCTCGTGCTGCTCCCCGCAGCGAAGGTCCAACCCGCCTATAATCGGCAGAAACGACTAACAAACTGTGACTCCGGGCGGGTGTGCGTGTCAAACGGGAACGGTCGTATGATTAACGCACAAAGCTACATTTGAGTGGTGTGTGCCTAATCGGGCGCATGTCCCGATCCTGTCGGCCGATCCTCGATTTGAGACATGTAACTACCGGCTTGCTTGCGTGCGCACCGGCCATGGGATAGGTGAGGCGCAGCGTTTTTCAGGCGCGTTTGATGCCTCACGTTTCCGGTCGCACTTTCTTTGGGGTTGACGCTCAATGTCCGGCGGTTTTTTCACCTGGTTCATGGGTCGCCCGCCGCGGCAGCGCACAGCGTCAAAGGCTGAGGAAAATACCGGCAACACCGGGCATCGCAACGCACCGACCCCCAAGACACACCAACAGCGGAGTACTCCCATGTCACGCAAGAAGATTGCCCTCATCGGTGGCGGCCAGATCGGCGGCACGCTCGCCCTGCTCGCAGGCCTCAAGGAACTTGGCGACATCGTCATTTTCGACATCGTGGACGGCGTGCCTCAGGGCAAGGCGCTGGACATTGCCGAAGCATCCCCGGTCGAAGGGTTTGACGCCGCCATGTCCGGCTCAAGTGACTACAAGGACATTGCAGGCGCTGACGTTGTGATCGTCACGGCCGGTGTGCCGCGCAAGCCGGGCATGAGCCGTGATGACCTGGTGGAAACCAACCTCAAGGTGATGAAGGCCGTGGGCGAAGGCATCAAGGCCAACTGCCCGGATGCGTTCGTGATCTGCATTACCAACCCGCTGGACGCCATGGTGTGGGCGCTGCAGAAGTTCTCTGGCCTGCCCGCCAACAAGGTGGTGGGCATGGCGGGCGTGCTTGATTCAGCGCGGTTCCGGTATTTCCTGGCCGAAGAGTTCAACGTGTCGGTTGAAGACATCACGGCGTTTGTTCTGGGTGGCCACGGCGACACCATGGTGCCGTCGGTTCGCTATTCCACGGTGGGCGGCATTCCGCTGCCGGACCTGGTGAAGATGGGCTGGACCACGCAGGAAAAGCTCGACCAGATTGTTCAGCGCACGCGCGATGGCGGTGCTGAGATCGTCGGTCTGCTGAAAACCGGTTCAGCATTTTATGCGCCTGCATCCTCTGCCATTGCCATGGCTGAGAGCTACCTCAAGGACAAGAAGCGCCTGCTGCCGTGCGCGGCGCAGCTAACCGGCCAGTACGGCGTCAATGATCGCTATGTGGGTGTGCCGACTATCATCGGTGCCGGTGGCATTGAGAAGGTTGTCGAGATTGAACTCGATGCGGCTGAAAAAGAGATGTTCAAGGTCTCTGTTGATGCCGTTGAGGGCCTCGTTGAGAGCTGCAAGAAGATCAACCCTGATCTTGCATAGGGTGCGCTGGCGGTAAGCTAGTTGCTTTAAGAAGAATGAAAGGCGCGGCTCTGCAGGGACCGCGCCTTTTTCGTGTGGCAACACATGACATGCCACGGGGCACGGCAGTGCTCTTGGGCATCGCCCGTGGCAATGCTATACGGGTAGGCGAATCCGTTAGTCCTCTCTCCACCTGGACGGGCGATGCGTGCCATCGCTCCTCCCCAGCCAGCCGGAACAACATGAACATCCACGAGTATCAGGCCAAAGGCGTGCTCGCAGGCTTCGGTGTGCCCGTCGCCAAGGGCAAGCCCGCCTTCACCGTCGATGAGGCCGTGAAGGTCGCTGAAGACATGGGCGGTCCCGTTTGGGTCGTCAAAGCACAGATTCATGCAGGTGGTCGCGGCAAGGGCGGCGGCGTCAAGGTGGTGAAGAGCATTGACGAGGTGCGCAGCGAAGCGCAGCGGATGCTGGGCATGACGCTGGTCACACACCAGACCGGCCCGGAGGGCAAGGTCGTCAACCGGCTGTATGTGGAAGAAGGCTCCGACATTGACCGGGAGCTTTATCTGTCGCTGCTGGTGGATCGTGAAACCAGCCGGGTGGCGTTTGTGGCGTCCACCGAGGGCGGCATGAACATCGAGGAAGTGGCGGCGGAAACGCCCGAAAAGATCCATACCATCGACATTGATCCCGCCTGCGGCTTCATGCCTTTTCACGGCCGGGCACTGGCGGCAGCCCTCAAGCTGGAGGGCGCGGAAGCCAAGGCGGGCGCGAAGCTGTGCAAGGGTTTGTATGATGCGTTCATCGGCACCGACGCCAGCCTGGTTGAGATCAACCCGCTGGTGGTCACCAAGTCCGGCGATGTTTTGTGCCTCGACGCCAAGATGAACTTCGACTCGAACGCGCTGTATCGCCACAAGGACATTGCCGAGTTGCACGATCCCGACGAGGAAGATGCAGCGGAGCTTGAGGCGGCCAAATACGACCTTTCCTATGTGAAGCTCGACGGCACCATTGGCTGCATGGTCAACGGCGCGGGCCTTGCCATGGCGACCATGGACATCATCAAGCTGTACGGCGAAGAGCCTGCCAACTTTCTGGATGTGGGCGGTGGCGCAACGAAAGAGAAGGTAACGGAAGCCTTCAAGATCATTCTGTCGGACCCTGCGGTTGAAGGCATTCTGGTCAATATCTTCGGCGGCATCATGCGCTGCGACATCATTGCCGAGGGCGTGATTGCGGCAGCAAAGGAAACGTCGCTGTCGGTGCCCCTCGTTGTGCGCCTGGAAGGCACCAATGTAGAGCTGGGCAAGCAGATCATGGCCGATTCAGGCCTTGCCATTATCCCTGCCGACAATCTGGCGGACGCCGCCGAGAAGATCGTCAAAGCTGTGAAGGAAGCAAAGTAAATGGCCGTCCTTATTGACAGCAACACCAAGGTAATCACCCAGGGCTTTACCGGTGCTCAGGGGACGTTTCACTCAGAAACCGCCATTGAGTACGGCACTAAACTTGTAGGCGGCGTGACGCCGGGCAAGGGCGGCACCACGCATCTCGACAGGCCTGTGTTTGATACGGTCGGCGAGGCTGTGGAGGCCACCGGCGCGGATGCGACAATGATTTACGTGCCGCCGCCGTTTGCGGCTGATGCCATTCTCGAGGCGATAGCGGCTGAAATACCGCTCGCCGTGTGCATCACCGAAGGCATTCCCGTGCTCGACATGGTGAAGGTCAAAAAGGCGCTGTGCGGCTCCAAGACACGTCTGGTCGGGCCAAACTGCCCCGGCGTGATTACGCCCAACCAGTGCAAGATCGGCATCATGCCCGGTCATATTCACAAGGCGGGTACTGTCGGCATCGTGTCGCGGTCGGGCACGCTCACCTATGAGGCTGTGGGTCAGACCACGGCTGCGGGGCTGGGGCAGTCCACGTGCATCGGCATTGGTGGTGACCCGGTCAACGGCACCAACTTCATTGACTGTCTGGAGCTGTTTCTGGGTGACGACAAGACCGAGAGCATCATCATGATTGGCGAGATTGGTGGCTCGGCGGAAGAAGACGCTGCAGAGTTCCTGAAGCAGTCCAAAACCAAGAAGCCGGTTGTGGGCTTCATTGCCGGTGTTACAGCGCCTCCGGGCCGTCGCATGGGGCACGCCGGTGCCATCATTTCAGGCGGGAAGGGCGATGCGGCCAGCAAGATTGACGCCATGAAGTCGGCCGGCATCACCGTGTCGCCGTCACCTGCGGCGCTGGGTTCCACGCTCGTGGATGTGCTCAAGGGCTGAATGTCGCCAAAATGTCGTTGCTGAATGCTCCGGATCCCGGTGTTTTGAATGGCGTGTTAACCAAACCCATGCAAAACTGACCGGGATTAGAGAGTTTTTACCCAAAAGCGCGCGGGCCAAATGACGTTTGCATGACCGTCGTCCGCGCTGGAGCGACACAAAATGGCAGATGGGTCTGGGCGTCAGCGGACGCCTGAAAACGCAGCCTTTGACGAAACATCATTCCTGTATGGCGGAAACGCCCAGTATCTTGAGCAGATGCATCATCGCTATGCGCAGAATCCCCAAGGGGTGGATGCGCGCTGGCGGGCCTATTTTGACGGGTTGAAGGATGATCCCGGTGCGGTAGCCAGCGAGGCGACCGGCCCTTCATGGGCGCGCACCGACTGGCCGCAGATTGCCAATGGCGAGCTTGTGTCGGCCCTCGACACCAACTGGCCAGCCGCTGAAGAGCACATCAAGGGCAAAATCCAGGCAAAGGCAACGCAGGCCGGTGGCGAGCTGTCGCCGGAGCAGATGCGTAGTGCCACGCTCGACAGTATCCGCGCCATCATGATGATCCGCGCCTACCGTATTCGCGGCCATCTGATTGCCAATCTTGATCCGCTGCGCATCGAGCCGCCCCGACAACACCCCGAACTTGATCCGCGCTCCTACGGCTTTACCGATGCCGACATGGACCGCCCGATTTTCATCGACAATGTGCTGGGGCTGGAGACCGCCACCATCAACGAGATGATGGAAATCCTGTGGCGCACCTATTGCGACACCATCGGCGTGGAGTTCATGCACATTGCCGACCCTGAACAAAAGGGCTGGATACAGGAGCGCATCGAGGGACGCGGCAAGGAAGTGTCGTTCACCGACATGGGCAAGAAGGCGATCCTGCAAAAACTCATCGAGAGTGAAGGCTTCGAGAAGTTCCTGCACGTCAAATATACCGGCACCAAGCGCTTTGGTCTTGATGGCGGCGAGAGCCTGATCCCTGCGATGGAGCAGATCATCAAGCGCGGCGGCAATATGGGGCTTGAGGAGATCATTCTGGGGATGCCGCACCGTGGCCGCCTCAACGTGCTGGCCACCGTCATGGGCAAGCCGTATCAGGCGATTTTCCATGAGTTCAAGGGTGGCTCGGTCAATCCGGAAGACATCGCGGGGTCCGGCGACGTCAAATATCATCTGGGTACGTCATCAGACCGCGAGTTTGACGGCAACAAAGTGCATCTGTCGCTGACCGCCAACCCGTCGCATCTTGAGGCGGTGAACCCGGTGGTGCTGGGCAAGGCGCGCGCCAAGCAGGACATGCAGCATAACCGCGACCGCACCAAAGTGATGCCGGTGCTGCTTCATGGCGATGCAGCGTTTGCCGGCCAGGGCATTGTGGCTGAGTGTTTCGGCCTGTCGCAGCTCAAGGGCGCGCGCAATGGCGGCACCATCCATTTCATCGTCAACAACCAGATCGGCTTTACGACGTCCCCACGCTTCTCGCGGTCGTCGCCGTATCCGTCTGACGTTGCGAAGATGGTTCAGGCACCGATTTTCCATGTGAACGGGGACGACCCTGAGGCGGTTGTGCACGTGGCGAAGATTGCCACCGAGTTCCGCCAGACATTTGGCGCGGATGTTGTCATCGACATGTTCTGCTACCGGCGCTTTGGACACAACGAGGGTGACGAGCCGATGTTCACCCAGCCGCTGATGTACAAGACCATCAAACAGCAGCGCACAACGCTGGAGATTTATGGCGATCGCCTGGCCGCCGAAGGGCTGGTTGAGCCGGGCGAGATTGACGGCATGAAAGAGCAGTTCAACGCCATGCTCTCGGACGCCTTTGAGACCGCCGACAATTTCCGGTCCAACAAGGCAGACTGGCTGGACGGGCGCTGGAGCGGATTGTCGGTTGCCGAGGGTGAAGCCCGGCGCGGCGACACCGCCGTTGAAATCGAAAAGCTCAAAGAAATAGGCAAGACGCTGGCGACCATTCCCGACGGCATTAATGCGCACCGCACGGTGGAGCGTATTTTCAAGGCGCGCGGCGAAGCCATTGAGGCGGGCGAAGGTCTTGACTGGGCCACCGCCGAGGCACTTGCGTTCGGCTCCCTGCTGGACGAAGGCTTTCCCGTGCGGCTGGTGGGGCAGGACAGTGTGCGCGGCACGTTCTCCCAGCGCCATTCAGCCATCATCGATCAGGAAACCGAAGAGCGGTACATGCCGCTCAACAACCTGAAACAAGGCCAGCCGGACTACGACGTGGTGGACTCCATGTTGTCGGAAGCCGCCGTGCTTGGTTACGAGTACGGGTACTCATTGGCGGAGCCCAATGCGCTGGTGTTGTGGGAAGCGCAGTTTGGCGACTTTGTGAACGGTGCGCAGGTCATCATTGACCAGTTCATTTCATCTGGCGAGCGCAAGTGGTTGCGCATGTCGGGCCTGGTGATGCTGTTGCCGCATGGCTATGAAGGTCAGGGTCCGGAGCATTCGTCGGCCCGCCTTGAGCGCTTTTTGCAGTTGTGCGCCGAAGACAATCTGCAGGTTGCCAACTGCACAACGCCGGCAAACTATTTTCATATTCTGCGGCGCCAGTTGCACCGCAAGTTCCGCAAACCGCTTATCCTGATGACGCCCAAGTCGTTGCTGCGTCACAAGAAGGCCGTGTCCACACTCAAGGAGATGGGGCCTGGTTCTTCGTTCCACCGGGTGTTGTGGGATGATGCGGAATATATGCCCGGTTCAACGGTCAAGTTGCAGGAGCCCGGCAAGATACGGCGCGTCGTCATGTGTTCGGGCAAGGTCTATTATGACCTGCTGGAAGAGCGTGAGAAGCGCGGTATTGATGACATCTACCTGATGCGCATCGAGCAGCTTTATCCGTTCCCCGCCAAGTCGATGATCAAGGAGCTTGAGCGCTTTGCCAATGCCGACATGGTATGGTGTCAGGAAGAGCCCAAGAACATGGGCGCGTGGACGTTCATGGAGCCCAACATCGAGTGGGTGTTGAAGCATATTGATGCCAAGCACAGGCGCGCCCGCTATGCTGGGCGCTCGTCCACGGCATCCACTGCCACCGGCCTGATGAGCAAGCACAAACAGGAACTCAATATGTTCCTGGACGAAGCGCTCACCATTTAATCCAGCAAAACGCGGCGTATCTATGCTGCACCAAAGAGGCCCAAAAATATGAGCACGGAAATCAGAGTTCCAACGCTTGGCGAGTCGGTGACGGAAGCAACTGTCGCCCAGTGGTTCAAGAAACCCGGCGACGCTGTGGCTGCCGATGAGCCGCTGGTGGAGCTTGAAACCGACAAGGTGACGGTTGAAGTGCCATCGCCCGCTGCAGGCGTTCTGGCAGAAATCAACGTTCAGGAAGGTGATACCGTTGAGGTGGATGCACTTCTGGGCGCTATTGGTGAAGGGTCAGGCGACGTAAAAGTCACTGAGAAAAAACCCGCCAAAAAGGAAGCGGCGGCTCCCGCACCTGCAAAGGCTGAAGCCGCGCCCGCCAAGGCTGCTCCGGCACCCGCTGCTGATGCGCCGCCACTGTCGCCTGCTGTGCGCAAAATGGTTGACGAAAACAACATTGACCCGGCCTCTATCGAAGGCACCGGCAAAGACGGTCGCCTGGTAAAGGCCGATATCCAGGCGGCGCTGGAAGCCAAGACGGAAGCCCCGGCAGCGCCTGCACCCTCGCAGGCCCCGCGCGCACCTTCATCGGCTGATGACGCGCCGCGCGAGGAGCGGGTGAAGATGACGCGGCTGCGCAAGACCATCGCGCGCCGCCTCAAGGAAGCGCAAAACACTGCCGCCATGCTGACCACCTTCAACGAGGTGGACATGGGGCCGGTGATGGAGCTGCGCAAACAATACAAGGATCTGTTTGAAAAGAAGCATGGCGTGCGCCTTGGCTTCATGGGCTTTTTCGTCAAGGCGTGCAGCCACGCGCTCAAGGAACTGCCGCAGGTCAACGCCGAGATCGATGGCGAAGAAATTGTGTACAAGAATTATGTGCATATGGGCGTTGCGGTGGGTACGCCTAATGGGCTTGTGGTGCCCGTCGTGCGCAATGCGGACGCGATGTCGATGGCTGAAATTGAAGGCACCATCAATGACTTTGGTACCCGCGCCCGCGACGGCAAGCTCACCATGGATGAGATGCAGGGCGGCACCTTCACCATCTCCAATGGTGGTGTGTACGGATCATTGATGTCCACACCCATTCTCAACGCACCGCAGTCCGGCATTTTGGGTATGCACAAGATCCAGGAGCGGCCGATGGTTGTGAATGGTGAAATCAAAGTGCGGCCGATGATGTATCTGGCGCTGTCATACGATCACCGCATTGTTGACGGCCGCGAGGCCGTGACGTTTCTGGTGCGCGTCAAGGAGAGCCTGGAAGACCCGCAGCGGCTGTTGCTCGACCTGTGATCCGCCTGCTCACCAGCATTGCCTTCGCAACGTGCCTTGCGGCCCCCGCTCATGCCTTGATGGTGTCTGCGGAAACAGCGCTTGTGTGTCCGGAGATTGCGGATTTTGCAATGGTGGCGGCGGGTAAGGACGTTGCTGAATGCGCGCGTGTCGAAAAACACATGGACCTGTATGGTCCGGTGGGTCGTGCGGATGCGGCACCGGGTGGACCGTTTGTCCGGGTGCGTCATAATAAGCGGCTGTACTGGGCTGAGGCGTCGGCGTTTTACATGCCCAATGCGGGCGGCGTGCCGCTTGATGAAACACTGGCAGGGGCGCGTGCGCCGCTGCCACCTGCTGAATAGTTTATTGCTTATCCAAGCGCGGGAGAAAAATCGTGGCTGACCAGTTTGACCTTGTGGTGATCGGCGCAGGACCGGGTGGTTATGTGTGTGCCATTCGCGCGGCACAGCTTGGTCTGAAGGTGGCCTGCGTTGAGAAACGGGATGCGCTGGGCGGCACCTGTCTTAATGTCGGGTGCATTCCCTCCAAGGCCCTGCTCCATGCATCTGAGCTTTACGCAGAAGCCAATGGTCATTTGGCCGACATGGGAATCAACACCAAGGGCGTGTCGCTGGACCTTGAAAAGATGATGTCGTTCAAGGACGACGGTGTGGATGGCAACACCAAGGGTGTGGCGTTCCTGTTCAAGAAAAACAAGATCGAGCCGGTGTATGGCGCTGGCAAAATCCTTTCTGCGGGAAAGGTGGAGGTGGCGCTCAATGAGGGCGGCACCCGCGTGCTTGAAGCAAAGAACATTGTTATTGCCACAGGGTCAGACGTGATGCCGCTGCCCGGCGTCGAGATTGACGAAGACAAGATCGTGTCGTCCACCGGTGCGCTTGATCTCAAGGAGGTGCCCAAGCACTTACTGGTTGTTGGGGGCGGTGTGATCGGTCTGGAGCTGGGTTCCGTCTGGTCGCGGCTGGGCGCCAAAGTGACAGTTGTCGAGTTTCTCGACCGTATCATTCCGGGCACGGATGACGAGGTGGCGAAAAACTTTCAGCGCATTCTCAAAAAGCAGGGCTTTGAGTTCAAGCTGGGCATGAAAGTGACCGGCATCGACAAGACGAACAAGGGTCTCAAGGTGTCCGTTGAGCCTGCCAAGGGCGGCGACACGCAGGTTATTGAAGCTGATATTGCTCTTGTTGCCATCGGGCGGCGTCCGTACACGGAAGGGCTGGGCCTTGAAGGCGCAGGCGTTGCACTGGATGAACGTGGCCGTGTGGCCATCGACGACCACTTCAAAACCAATGTGGACGGTATCTATGCCATTGGCGACGCTATCGCCGGGCCGATGCTGGCGCACAAGGCAGAAGACGAGGGTGTTGCCGTGGCCGAGATTCTGGCCGGTCAGTCAGGCCATGTGAATTACGATACTATTCCCGGCGTCATCTATACGGCTCCCGAAGTGGCCACCATCGGCAAAACGGAGGAAGAGCTGAAAAACGCGGGCGTTGACTATCGTGTTGGCAAGTTCCCGTTCAGCGCCAACGGGCGGGCCAAGGTGAACATGCAGACGGATGGCTTCGTGAAAATCCTCGCCGACGCCAAAACCGACCGCGTGCTTGGTGTGCATATTCTGGGAACGGATGCGGGCAACATGATTGCCGAAGCGGGCATTGCCATGGAGTTTGGTGCAAGTGCCGAAGACATTGCCCGTACCTGTCACGCGCACCCGACGCTGACGGAAGCTGTCAAGGAAGCAGCACTGGCGGTGGATGGCCGTGCCCTGCATATGTAGCGGCTACTTCACTGGTAGCGGTTACTTCCGGGCGCTGTTTTCTTTTTTGCTCTGGGCCTGGTCATAGACTTCCATCAACCGTGTCGCATCGACCGATGCATAGGTTTGCGTGGTCGAGAGGCTGGCATGGCCCAGCAACTCCTGGATGGTGCGCAGGTCACCACCAGCGCCCAGCAGGTGGGTTGCGAAGGAGTGACGCAAGGCATGGGGTGTTGCGCTTTCCGGCAGGCCAAGGCTACTGCGCAGCCGTGCCATTAGTGCTTGCGCGGTGCGGGCATTGAGGCGTCCGCCGCGGGCTCCGCGAAACAACGGCGTGCCGCTCTCCAGCGGATGTGGACAGGCTGTCTTGTATTTTTCCATCGCATCGTGCGCTGCCCCGATCACCGGGAGCACCCGCGTTTTGCCGCCTTTGCCGATCACGCGCAACGGCGCGCCGCGCTTGGGCCAGTCTTGCGCATCCAGTGACAGCGCCTCGTTGATCCGCAGCCCTGCACCATAGAGCAGTGTCACCAGTGCCAGGTCGCGGGCATCAGTCCAGCTCCTGTCGGCCTCGATCCCGGCCAGCATTTTGTCTGCGGCATCGATGCTCAGCGCGCGGGGCAAGGACGCTGGTTGCTTTGGCGTGCGGACCAGTACGATGTGAGCGTTGCTTGCCAGCCCCTGCCGGGCCAAATGGCGAAAAAATGAGCGCACTGACGACAGACCCCGCGACAGCGTGCGGGCACCTACACTGTCGTGGCGGCGCCGGTGCGCCAGCCATGCGCGAAAATCTGCAACGCGCAATGCATCAAAGGTCTTGAATGTGGGTTCTGTTTGGGTGTGGCGCGTGATGAACGCCAGAAAGTTCAGCACATCCCGCTGGTAGCCCGTTACCGTGTGGGCGCTCATGCGGCGCTCGCTTGCCAGTGTGTGTAACCACCTGTCCAGCGCTGCGCGGGTTTGCGCGGGCAGGGCCGCAAGCTGGTGCGCCGTTGTTGGTGCTGGAGCCTGTTTGCTCATGCCTGTTTGGTTCTGGCCTGTTTGGTTCTGGCCTGCCTGCTTTTGGCCTGCTTGTTTTTGGGTGTGCTTATGCAGGCGGCAGGTCAAGCCACAGGCGCACGGTGCGTTCAATCACACGGGCCAGGAAACTCAAGTGATCCACGGCCTGTTCCGGGTAAAACTGGTTGGCGCGGGTTGAGCCCAGCGCCAGAATGCCCGGAGGTGCTGCGCGGGAGAATGTCAGCCTGATGAGGGCTTCTGATTGCACCTGAACGGCGTGTGGGCCGAACAGTTCCTGTGCGCCTTCCACATCTTCACGCAGGGCATAGTCTCGGGTGGTGCCGTCTGCTTTGGTGCCCAGCAGTGCTTCGACGAAACCGGACTGCAACACCATGACGGCGGGGCCGCCGGGCTCTGCCACAGGTGAGCGCATACCGGCCATGCTGGCGGTGGAGGTGCTGGCTTCAACGCCCAGCGCCACCAGATCAACCTCAATGTCGCTGGCAAGCTCAGTTGTGATGTAGTGGATCAGGTGTTCGAAGTTGCGGGCGTCCAGAACCTTGAGGACGGCTGCAAAAATGCGGTCGCGGGCGATGGCGTTTTCTTCAGCCGCCGTCACCATTGCCTGCTGCAGTTCGCGCAGGTCTTCGATTTCCTGGCGCAGGCGATCAATGGTGAAGACCTGAAAATCGACGACACCGCCGGTGCCGCCATCGCCGGTGTGGCGGTAGCCTGAAGGCGTGATCTTTGCCAGCAGGTCTGGTTCATCAACCAGAATATCCGGATTGGCCCCCAAAAACGCCTTTACGCTTGCAGCATCCACCTGTTCAGGTGCGGCGGGTTTGGTCAAAGCGGAGCGCATGGCGTCCACATTTGCGGGTGGTTTTGCCGGGGTGCTGCCCTTCGCGGGCGTGCCGGATGTCGTGCCGGATGTCTCGGTGGGAGCGCTCATGGGCGGGGTGCTCTTTATTTGGGGGACCCAAAACGAATCTTTTATGTGCAGCTAGACTGTACGTGAACCGATTCGACACTGCCAACTCTGCAAGAACCCAAGTAAGGCGCATAAAGCCCGATGCCTCCCGCCCCCACAGCCGATACGCCGAAGGCCCGCGTGCTGCTGCCTTTGGCATTGCCCGGTGCCTATGACTATGCGGTGCCTGATGATCTGGCCGTTCAGCCGGGCGATTTTGTGCGGGTGCCACTTGGGCCGCGCGAAATTACAGGCGTCGTGTGGGATGCGGCATCTGATGAGAAGCCGGATGCAAAGCCCGTCAAGCCGGAAAAGCTCAAATACATTTCCGCGCGGCTGGATGCGCCGCCGATGCCCGACGTGTTGCGGCGGTTTGTGGACTGGGTGGCCGCCTACACGGTGTCGCCGCCCGGTGCTGTTTTGCGGCTGGCCATGCGGGTGCCGCAAGCGCTCGAGCCGGTGCCGACGCGGACGGGCTACCGGTCGAGCGGGATAACGCCCGAGCGAATGACACCGCAGCGCCAGCGGGTGCTGGACATGCTGCAGGATACCGGGCCGATGCTGGCGCGCACCGGGCGGGAAATTGCTGATCTGGCAGATGTTGGAACCGGCGTTGTCCGCGGGCTGGCAGATGCGGGGGCGCTTGAGGTGGTTGAGATGCCGGGTGAAGCGCCTTTCGCCATCCCTGACGGCGACCATACAGGGCCGACCCTCAGCGACGCCCAGCGCGATGTTGCTGCGGCGTTGCGGGCGCGCGTCGGAGCCGGTTTTTCTGCCACGCTGCTGGACGGGGTAACGGGCGCGGGCAAGACCGAAGTTTATTTCGAGGCCGTGGCGCAAGCAGCACGTAAGGGCAAGCAGGCGCTGGTCATGCTGCCTGAAATTGCGCTGACGCCACAGTTGCTCAAGCGGTTTGAACAGCGGTTTGGGGTACCGCCCGCGCCGTGGCACTCAGACCTTGGCCCCAAAGAGCGGCGGCGCGTGTGGCGCGGTGTTGCAGAGGGCCGCGCACGGGTGATTGTCGGCGCACGGTCGGCTCTGTTCCTTCCGTACACGGACCTTGGGCTGATTGTCGTTGATGAAGAGCATGAAGCCGCCTTCAAGCAGGAAGAGGGCGTGATCTATAACGCCCGCGACATGGCGGTTGCGCGGGCGTCTCTTGGCAGCATCCCGGTTGTGCTGGCCAGCGCCACACCGTCGCTGGAGACGGTGGCCAATGTAGAGCGCGGGCGGTATCAGCGTCTTGTGCTGCCTGAGCGCCATGGCGCGGCGCGGTTGCCGCAGGTGCGGGCGATTGATCTGCGGGCCAGTCCGCCTGAGCGTGGACGCTGGTTGTCGCCTGAGCTTGTGACCGCCATTGCCGATACGCTGGCCAATGGCGAGCAGGCGATGTTGTTTTTGAACCGGCGGGGCTATGCGCCGTTGACCCTGTGCCGCACCTGCGGGCACCGGTTTGAGTGTCCCAATTGTGATGCATGGCTGGTGGAGCACCGGTTCAGGCGTGAACTGCAATGTCACCATTGCGGCACCCGCGCGCCGGTGCCGTTTGTGTGTCCGGAGTGCAAGGCCGAAGACAGCCTGGCGGCGTGTGGTCCCGGTGTTGAGCGCATTGCTGAGGAAGCCGCTGAGCGGTTTCCCGATGCACGTCTGGCGGTGTTGTCGAGTGACCACCTGCACGGGCCTGCGGCCACGCAGGCGGCTGTTGGCCAAATCACCCGGCAGGATGTGGACCTTGTGGTGGGCACGCAGGTGGTGGCCAAGGGGCACAACTTTCCCGGGTTGACGCTTGTCGGCGTTGTCGATGCCGATCTGGGGCTGACCGGCGGAGATCTGCGGGCGGCTGAACGCACCTATCAGTTGCTGCATCAGGTTGGCGGGCGGGCCGGGCGGGGCGAAAAGCCCGGTCGGGTGCTGCTGCAAACCTACATGCCGCAGCACAAAGTGATGCAGGCGCTGGTGGCCGGCGACAGGGACCAGTTTCTGGAGCGCGAATCGCAGGAGCGCGACGAAGCAGGTATGCCGCCTTACGGGCGGCTGGTGTCGCTCATCCTGTCGGCCCCCGACCCGCAGATGGTGACAGAGGCCGGGCGGGCATTGGCGCGTGCGGTGCCGCCGGCAGACGGGGTGCGGGTTCTGGGGCCTGCGCCGGCGCCGATTGCCTTGTTGCGCGGTCGGCATCGCGTTCGGTTTCTGGTCAAGGCGGGACGTGATTTTCAGGTGCAAAAATATGTGCGCGCATGGCTTGCGGGCGTGAAGCTGCCCAATGCGGTGCGGCTGGCGGTGGATGTGGATCCGCAGTCTTTTCTTTAGAAGGGGCTTTTCTTAAGAAGGGGCTTTTGGTTCCTGAAATGGCGTCACCGCTGCTACCTTCGGCATAAGTGCGGCAGTGCGCCGCTATGGTTATGTTGCACAGCGGAAAACGGTGTGTTACCTAACGCGCGGCTTGGCCGGAAGCGGGTTTTTCCACGCTTTGGGTGCGCCAGATTTTCTTAGTGATTTCAATGCCTTGTGCTGTTGCGGCGAGTCGCACAGATGCGGGGTTGAGAAGTTTTTTATCAGTGACTTTCAGCGGGCAGATACGTGGCAGGCGGTAACGCAAATATCTCAGGTGTCGCGGGACGGTATGCGAGCGCTCTTTTTGACCTCGCCAGGGACGCCGGCAGCATTGATGTGGTGGCTGGCGACCTTGCGGGCGTGGCAACCATGATGAATGACAGCGCGGATCTGCGCGACCTCATCAAAAGCCCGCTGTATGACCGTGACGACCAGACCAAGGCCATGGCCGCGCTGCTTGAGCGCGCCGGTGCCAACGACCTTACAAAAAAGTTTGTCGGCCTTGTGGTTGCCAACCGCCGCCTGTTTGCGCTGGACGGTATCATTGGCGCTTACAAGGCTCTTGTCGCGCAACATCGCGGCGAAGTTTCGGCGGAAGTAACCTCCGCCCACCCCCTCACCGATGCGCAGGTGCAAAAGCTGACCGAAACCCTCAAGGCTGCTACCGGCAGCGAGGTGACGCTCAGCACCAAGGTCGATAACGGTTTGCTGGGCGGCCTTGTGGTCAAGCTCGGCAGCCGGATGGTCGATACGTCCCTGCGCTCAAAGCTCAATCGCATGAAACTTGCTATGAAAGAGGCCGGTTGATGGACATTCAAGCCGCCGAGATTTCCTCGATCCTTAAAACACAGATCCAAAACTTTGGGGCTGATGCCGAAGTAACCGAGATCGGCCAGGTGCTGTCCGTTGGTGACGGTATTGCCCGCGTTTATGGTCTGGACAAGGTTCAGGCCGGTGAAATGGTCGAGTTCCCCAACGGTGTGCGCGGCATGGCGCTCAACCTGGAAGACGACAATGTGGGTGTCGTGATCTTTGGCTCTGACCAGCAGATCAAGGAAGGCGATACCGTCAAGCGCACCGGCGCCATTGTGGACGTGCCCGTGGGCAAGGGTCTGCTGGGCCGTGTGGTCGACCCGCTGGGCAACCCGATTGACGGCAAGGGCCCGATTGAAGCCACCGAGCGCCGCGTCGTTGACGTGAAGGCGCCGGGCATCATTCCGCGCAAGTCCGTGCATGAGCCCATGCAGACGGGCATCAAGGCAATTGACGCGCTCATCCCCATCGGCCGTGGCCAGCGCGAACTCATCATTGGTGACCGCCAGACCGGCAAGACGGCTGTGGCGATTGATGCCATCCTCAACCAGAAGCAGGCCAACCAGGGCACGGACGAAAGCAAGAAGCTTTATTGCGTCTATGTCGCTATCGGCCAGAAGCGCTCAACGGTTGCGCAGATCGTCAAGACGCTGGAAGAAAACGGTGCCATGGAATATTCCGTGGTTGTGGCCGCAACGGCGTCCGAGCCTGCGCCGCTGCAGTTTCTCGCGCCGTTTGGCGGGTGCGCCATCGCTGAATATTTCCGCGACAACGGTATGCATTCGCTGATCGTGTATGATGATCTGTCCAAGCAGGCCGTGGCGTATCGTCAGATGTCGCTGCTGCTTCGCCGTCCGCCCGGACGTGAAGCCTATCCTGGTGACGTGTTCTATCTGCATTCGCGTTTGCTTGAGCGCTCCGCCAAGCTGAACGAAGACAATGGTCTTGGCTCGATGACGGCGCTGCCGGTGATTGAAACCCAGGCCAACGACGTGTCGGCGTATATTCCCACCAACGTGATTTCGATCACCGACGGGCAGATCTTCCTTGAGACGGATCTGTTCTTCCAGGGCATTCGTCCTGCGGTGAATGTGGGTCTGTCGGTGTCGCGTGTGGGTGGCTCTGCCCAGACCAAGGCGATGAAAAAAGTCGCCGGTGCTATCAAAGGCGAGCTTGCGCAGTACCGCGAAATGGCGGCGTTTGCACAGTTTGGCTCTGACCTTGATGCAACGACCCAACGGTTGCTCAACCGCGGTGCGCGTCTGACCGAGCTGCTCAAGCAGCCGCAGTTCTCACCGCTCTCCATGGAGGAGCAGGTGGTGGTGATCTTTGCGGGCACGCAGGGCTTCCTCGACAAGCTGCCGGTGGAAGATGTGGGCCGTTTTGAAGAAGAACTGCTGCGCACGTTCCATGAAAAGCATGAAGACGTGCTGACAAGCATCCGCGATACAGGCGCGCTGTCTGAGGACACCAACGCCAAGCTGCGCGAGGGCGTTGAAGCCTTCGCCAAGGCTTTTGCGTAACCGTTCAGACGCTAGTTAAGGAACCCGGTATCCGCCATGGCGAGCCTCAAAGACCTCCGCAACCGGATCGCGAGCGTTAAAGCAACGCAGAAGATCACCAAGGCTATGCAGATGGTTGCAGCCTCAAAGCTGCGCCGCGCGCAGGATGCGGCCGAAGCTGCCCGTCCGTATGCGGAGCGTATGGACAGTGTGATGGCAAACCTTGGTGGTTCCATGCTGACGTCAGCCGGTGCATCACCGCTGCTGATCGGCACGGGAAGCGACCAGGTGCATCTGCTTGTGGTGGCCACAGCAGACCGTGGTCTGTGTGGCGGTTTCAACTCGTCGATTGCGCGGATTGCCCGGCTCAGGGTTCAGGATTTGTTGTCGCAGGGCAAAACGGTGAAAATCCTGTGCGTCGGCCGCAAGGGCCGCGACATTCTCAAGCGCCAGTTTGCTGATTTGATCGTTGACACGTTCGAGTTCACTGACGTTCGCCGCATTGGCTTTGCGCAGGCCGAGATTGTGTCAAAGCGCGTGCTCGACATGTTCGAGGCGGGCGAGTTCGATGTGGCGACGATCTTTTATTCGGCGTTCCAGAATGTGGTGACGCAGATCCCGACACAGCAGCAGATTGTTCCCGCTTCCATTCCCGAACGCCCCGCAGATGCGGCCGAGCCGGTGCCATATGAATACGAGCCGGAAGAAACGGAGATCATGAACGATCTTCTGCCGCGCAGCCTGACCATTCAGGTGTTCCGCGCACTTTTGGAAAATGCAGCGTCTGAACAGGGTGCCCGCATGAGCGCCATGGACAACGCAACGCGCAACGCAGGCGACATGATCGACAAGCTGACGCTGACCTACAACCGGTCGCGTCAGGCACAGATCACCAAGGAACTGATTGAAATTATCTCGGGCGCGGAAGCGGTCTAGATAAGGGACGACAAAAGAGCGGCGGTAAGCCCCTTCGACCACAAACCAAGTGCCGGCGCCGCCCCAGAGGAAACAGCGGCGCGGCAAACAGCAAGCCGGGGGGCGCTGTCGGTGGCGAAGCGAAACGGAGTTGGGCGCTTTTTGCGTCCGTTGCTTGAGAACATTGCAGGTGTTCTTGGGCTGTTTGTCCGGCAGCGACAGCCGGGGCCGCGTGCCCTGCCAGCGCCGGGGAACATGAGATCTGCGGTTGTTGATGCGGCCGCAAAAATGAGTGAGACATCATCCGCACCGGCATCAGCCGCTGCGATTTCAACAAAGGCTGCACATGACGTGCTGCCAGGTACTGAGACGAGACCGAGGACACAGACCATGAGCTCCAACGCAGTGGGCAAGATTACCCAGGTCATCGGCGCCGTTGTGGACGTTAGGTTTGAAGAGAACCTGCCGGCGATCCTGAACGCGCTTGAAACCGACAACAACGGCAACCGCCTTGTTCTGGAAGTGGCGCAGCATCTGGGCGAAAACACCGTTCGCACCATCGCCATGGACTCGACTGAGGGCCTGGTGCGCGGCCAGACGGCAACCGACACGGGAGACGCCATTCAGGTGCCTGTGGGTGACGGCACGCTGGGCCGCATCATGAACGTGATCGGGGAGCCGGTGGATGAAGCCGGTCCGATCCAGTTCACGCAAAAGCGCCCGATCCATGCTGAAGCGCCGCCCTTCGTTGAGCAGTCAACGGAATCTGAAATGCTCGTGACGGGCATCAAGGTGGTGGACTTGCTGGCTCCCTACGCCAAGGGCGGCAAGATCGGCCTGTTCGGCGGTGCCGGTGTGGGCAAGACCGTGCTCATTCAGGAACTCATCAACAACATCGCCAAGGCACATGGTGGCTACTCGGTGTTTGCCGGCGTGGGTGAGCGCACCCGCGAGGGCAACGACCTGTACTGGGAAATGATCGAATCGGGCGTGAACAAAGAGGGCGGCGGAGAAGGCTCCAAGTGCTCGCTGATTTACGGCCAGATGAACGAACCCCCCGGTGCGCGTGCCCGTGTGGCGCTTGCGGGCCTCTCGGTGGCGGAAGATTTCCGCGACAAGGGTCAGGACGTGCTGTTCTTCGTGGACAACATCTTCCGGTTTACGCAGGCCGGCTCCGAAGTGTCGGCGCTGCTGGGCCGTATCCCGTCCGCTGTGGGCTATCAGCCGACACTGGCAACGGACATGGGCGCCCTGCAGGAACGCATCACGACCACCACAAAAGGCTCGATCACCTCGGTGCAGGCCATTTACGTGCCTGCCGATGACCTGACCGACCCGGCGCCCGCCACATCGTTTGCTCACCTGGATGCAACGACCGTGCTGAACCGCGCGATCTCTGAAAAGGGCATCTACCCGGCTGTGGACCCGCTGGACTCGACCAGCCGTATTCTTGAGCCACGCGTTGTGGGTCAGGAGCACTATAATACGGCTCGCCGGGTGCAGGAGATTTTGCAGAAGTACAAGTCGCTGCAGGACATCATCGCCATTTTGGGCATGGACGAGCTTTCGGAAGAAGACAAGCTCACCGTGGCGCGCGCGCGCAAGATCGAGCGTTTCCTGTCTCAGCCGTTCTTCGTGGCTGAGCAGTTCACCAACACGCCGGGCGTGCTGGTGGATATTCAGGACACGGTGAAGGGCTTCAAGGCGCTGTGCGATGGCGATTATGACCATCTGCCGGAAGCTGCTTTCTACATGGTGGGCACAATCGAAACCGCCATCGAGAAGGCCGAGCGCCTGGCTGCGGAAGCCGCGTAACGCAAACGGGACTGGTAGAAGCACATGGCTGACAAGCTGCACTTTGAACTCGTAAGCCCGGAGCGGCTGCTGATGTCTGCCGACGCAGACATGGTGACCGTGCCCGGCGCGGAAGGCGTGTTCGGCGTCATGGCGGGCCATGCGCCCTTCATGACCACGGTCGCACCCGGCGTTATCGACGTGCAGGACGGTCGTGAGGAAACCCGCCTGTTTGTGCGTGGTGGTTTTGCTGAAGTGAATGCCGAGGGGCTGACGGTTCTGGCTGAACATGCCGTGCCGCTGGAAGAGCTTGATGCAGCCGCGCTGGATCAGGAAATCCAGAACGCCAGCGAAGATGTGGCCGATGCTGCAAATGACCGCGTTCGTGGTCGTGCGCAGCTCAGGCTCGACCAGCTCAAGCAGCTTCGGGATGCGCTCTAGCGCGGCGGCCGTTTGCTAAGGCGTTGATTCCCCAAAAAGAATGTCGGTAAACCCGTCTGGACATATGTGTGCCCAGGCGGGTTTATTATATGCACGCAAGGACGAGGCGCGGGGACTGAACTGATGAGCCAACACTGGACCCTGGATGACATTGACTGGGCGGCGTTTGACGCTGCCAAGGTGGACGCCGATCTGTTGCGCACGGTGAAAGCCGCGTCGCTGGTGGAGGCCAATGCGCCCGACTATGTGACGTATCTCTCCAACGTCTTTTCAGACGACCCTGAACTGCTTGCAGAAATTGAGCGCTGGGGCGTTGAAGAAGAACAGCATGGTGCAGCGCTTGCCCGCTGGGCTGAACTTGCGGATGCCTCTTTCAGCTTTGATGCAGCGCTTGCGCAGTTTCAGGCCGGCTATTCCATTCCGCAGGACGTAGATGAATCGACACGCGGCAGCCGGGGGGGTGAGTTGCTGGCGCGGTGCGTTGTTGAAACGGGAACATCGTCTTTTTACTCCGCCATTCGCGATGCCAGCGAAGAGCCGGTGTTGAAACAGGTGGCGGCGCATCTCGCGCGGGATGAATTCAATCACTACAAGCTGTTTTACGATCACTTCCTGCGCTACGAGCGCGACGTGCCATCAAAGCTCCGCAGGCTGAAGATTGCACTGGGCCGCGTCAGCGAAGCCGACGACGATGAGCTGTCATACGCCTATTTTTGTGCCAATACGCCTGATGGTGAGTATGATCGCGAAGGCTGCTCCAGGGCCTACCAGGCCCGTGCTCTTGGGCTGTACCAGCGCCGACACACCGACAGGCTGGTGGCCATGATCGCCAATGCCTGCGGCATCAAGATCAGCCCGCGTGTTGCGCGGCCGCTGACGTCGGTTGTGTGGTGGGGCTTTTCAAAACACACCAGCCGCCTCGCCAAAGCCGCCTGACGCGAAGCACAAAGCCTGTATCACACTCTTTTCTGCTTCCACGCGGCTTGACCGCGGGGCCCAGAGTGTCCTGTTCGACGTGTCGTGCGGCCCTGGGTACCGCGATCAAGTCGCGGTAAGGCAGTTGGGTGTTGTGTGTCTGGCGTAGCGGGCAGGTGCTGTTCTGTGGCGAAGCTGGAAACCAAGGGCGAAGTTCTAAACCCCGCTCTTCGTGCTTCCCCGCGGCTTGACCGCGGGGCCCAGAGTGTCCTGTTCGGCTTGCCGTGCGGCCTGGGTACCGCGATCAAGTGGCGGTACGGCAATTGGGTGTTGTGTGGTGTCAGGCGGGTTTTGTCAGGTGGGCGAAGGCGGCAACCACCTGTTCATAGACCGGGCGTTTGAAGGCGACGATAAGGTCAGGCAGGGCTGATGCCTTTTCCCAGCGCCAGTCGTCGAACTCATCGTCGGCGGCTTTGGCGAGATCAATGTCCGTGTCTTTGCCGGTAAAGCGGGCTGCAAACCATTTTTGCTTCTGGCCCCGGTATTTGCCCTTGAGGGCTTTGCCAACAAGCTCCTCTGGAAGATCATAGGTCAGCCAGTCGGGCGTCTCACCGACAATTTCAATATCCGTGATGCCGGTTTCTTCTTCCAGTTCACGCAAGGCGGCGGGCAGCGGGTCTTCGCCCTCGTCTATGCCGCCCTGGGGCATCTGCCATGAGCCGGGTTCATCCACCTGCACCGCACGGATGCGGGTACGCCGCCCGATCCATACCTTGCCGAAGCGGTTGATGACCATAATGCCCACACAGGGCCGGTAGGGGAGTTTGGCCATCACCACGTCACTAGCCTTGTGGCCGCACAAGTGCTGCGGAGACCGGCACCAGATCAATGCCTTTTTCGTTGAGGCCCGCGGCCCATTCAGCCACGCGCTCAACGGTGATGGGCAGAGCCGTGCCGATGCCGACGGCAATGCCAGCATCGCGGGCTGTGGCTTCGAGGCTCGCAAGTGCGCGGTCGATCTGGCGCGGTGACTTGGCCGCATCCACTACCTGGCCTGCGGCCACCCACTCAAAAGTATCGTCGGGCGCAGCAGTGGCCGTGGCATTTCGGGCGCCGTCGCCGGTATCGATGAAGCCAAGTCCGCGTGCCTGCAAGGTGCCGAGAATGGGGCGCAACGCATCTTCGTCCGACAGGTAACGCCCGCCCTGACGATTGACGGTGGCAAAGTATCCCGTGGCGCGCGCCAGCAGCCATTCAAGGCGTTTTTGGTTGGCCTCTTCAGGCAGGCTGGTGAGCAATGTGTAGGGGCCGGGGTCGTTGTCGGGGTAGTCGAACGGCTCCATAGGCAGTTCGAGGGCTACTTCATGGCCATCGGCCCGCGCAGCGTTGATTTGCTCCTGCAGGTCCGTTGAATAGGGTGTGAAGGCCAGCGAGACGTCAGCGGGCAATTGCTCAAGGGCGCGACCGGCAAATGTGCGGTTGAGGCCAAAGCCCGTAATCATGATGGCGATGCGCGGGCGTGCTGCTTCGGCTGTGTCTGCTGGCACGGGCGCAAAGGGGCGGGCATAGCTTGCAACCGGCCGTGCGCCGTCTGCCGAGATGACGGGCAACAGCCCTGCGGCGGTTTCTTCATACAGGCCGGCAATTGGTGCTGCGGCAAGCGGTGCGCCGGGTGCAATCATGGGCAGGCTGCCGATTTTCTGCACGTCGCGATCGAAATCTGTGCCCGTGCCCGTGCCCTTGCCCGTGCCTGCTTCGGTGTCGGCGGCGGTGTCGGCTGTTGCTGCCTCATCGTTGGTGGGTTGGCCGGACATGGCGTCCAGTACCTGTGGCGCTGGTGCAGAGGCATCGCCCATGAGGGTTTCACTGGTGTTGTTTTCGGCTTCGGGCAGTGCCACCACAATCTGCGTCGGGGGGGCGTTGTTGCCGGCAAAGGACAACCAGACCAACAGCCCACCAATCAGCAGTGCGACCGCAAAAACAGCGATGGCCAGTGGGTTGAGGCCCGCTGATCTGGTTTGTGCGCTCTCGTCAGATGAAAGTGTGTTCATAAATAAAAGCCAGGCGGCAGGCCGGATGAGCAGATGGCAGATCAGGAGTGATCAAACACCATTCAGCATGTTGGCATAAGGGCTTGAACACGATGCGGCAAGCCTTTCGCGCCGTCTTCCCGTTTTGCCGGTTTGGACCAGATCCGGCGCTGGCTGCCGCCTCGCGTGGTGGCGCTATTGCATTGGCCCCCTGAAAGGTCGGGGGTGACATCTGCGGTATGGAACCAAAAAGCCCCGGCATCGCGCGGGGTGCCGGGGCTTTTGGGCAGTGATGCAGGTGGAACAAGGTCCGCTTAGTTGGGGATCGGTTGCATGGCGTCGTCGTCGGTTGCACCACCGGCATCTGCGGTTGGTGTCGGATTCTGCCGGTCGAATGTGCGCTTGCCCAGCACAAGGTCGCGCGCATAGATGAGTTGCAGATCCTTTGCGGGGTCATCGGGAACATAGGCGGATGAGCCGCCTTTTTCGTCCTCGTCCTCTCCCGCGAGGTGGCCTGCGAGGCCTGCTTCGCCGGTGGTGCGGATGTCGTCTTCTTCGGGCACATCCTGCAGCACGCGAATGTCGGGCTTAATGCCCTTGGCCTGAATAGAGCGGCCCGCAGGTGTGTAGTACCGCGCCGTGGTAAGGCGGATGGCACCGTCTGAACCAAGCGGGATGATGGTCTGGACCGAACCTTTGCCAAATGAGCGCGTGCCCAGAACAATGGCGCGTTCGTGGTCCTGCAGCGCACCGGCGACAATTTCCGAGGCAGACGCCGAGCCGCCGTTTACCAGCACCACCACGGGTTTGCCGTTGGCAAGGTCACCGCCGCGCGAATTATAGCGCTGGGTGTCTTCGGGGTAGCGGCCACGTGTGGACACGACCTCGCCCTGCTCCAGGAAAATGTCGGAGACTTCAATCGCCTGATCCAGCAACCCGCCGGGGTTGTTGCGCAGGTCAAGCACGAAGCCGGGCAGATCAGACATTTCGCGCAGCGCATCGCGCACGCCGTCTGATGTTTGCTCGTTAAATGTGGTCACGCGGATGTAGCCGACGCCCTCGTCGCGCTTGAAGCGCACAGACTTGATGCGGATGATGTCGCGCACAATCGTTACGTCAAACGCTTCCGTCCGTCCCGCGCGCACGATGGTGACAGTGATGGGCGCATTGACGGCCCCACGCATTTTTTCAACGGCTTCAGACAATGTGAGGCCCAGTATCGGTTCACCATCAAGGTGGGTGATAATGTCGTTGGCACGCACACCCGCCTTGTCGGCAGGGGTGTCATCAATGGGGGCGACGACCTTGACGAAGCCCTCTTCCATGGTGACTTCAATGCCAAGCCCGCCGAACTCACCGCGGGTCTGCACCTGCATGTCGCGGAAGGTCTTGGGGTTCAGGTAGCTTGAATGCGGGTCCAGCGAGGTGAGCATTCCGTTGATCGCGTTGTCGATCAGGTCGGCGTCCACCGGCTCTTCCACATAGTCCGCGCGCACCCGCTCGAACACATCTCCGAAAAGATTGAGCTGACGGTAAGTTTCAGAACTTGCCGCTTCCGCACCGCCACGGGTGGTGCCCGCATCCATTGCAAATACGCCCACAAGAGCCAGGCTCACAAGGCCTGCGGCCCCTGCAATCACCGTCCGGTGCATCATTCACTACCCTTTACACATCGTTGTAGCCTTCAAGGCGGATGTCCACCCGGTGGCAAGGCCGGGAAAACCGGCTGAAACCCATGTGTTTCACAGCTTTATGGCCTAAGCCGGGCGGCTGCGAAACTGTATCCAAGGTGCCGGATCAACGGGGGCACCGTCTTTTCTCATTTCAATATAGAGCACCGGTTGCCCGTTAGCATCCCCATTGCCTGCATCCCCACTTCCTGGACCGCGTGTGCCTTCACCACCTGTGCCTTCACCGCCTGTGCCTGTGTTGAAAAGCCTGCCGATTGGCTCCCCCGCCAGCAGGCGCTGGCCGGGTTGTGCATAAATCTCGGCCAACCCGGCGATGACAATGAGGAAAGTATCGCCAGGGGTGATTATCAACACGTTTCCATAACTGCGAAATGGCCCGGCAAACACGATTTCAGCATCCGCAGGGCTGACAACCCGCGCACCCGGGGCAGCACTCAGCGAAATGCCCTGGGCCATGCTGCCCGACCCGTCATCCTCGCCAAAACGCTGGATAATCCGGCCGATTGCCGGGCTTCGAAGGGAGCCTTTGAGCGTGGAAAAAGCAGGCGGTGCATCGTCGGCGGACAGGCCTGGGCGCAAAGCTGCAAATGTAGGCACGTCTTCTTCAAGGCCGCCCAGCAGCTCCCGCAGCGAGCGGGCGCGGGTTGCAAGGTTGGTGAAGCGGTCTGCGGCGCGGGCGGCATCCTGGGTGCTGATGAGGTGTTCTTCGCGGCGGGCCACCAGCAGTTCGTCGATGCGGCGCTGCTCGATTTCAAGGGACGCTGCATCGCGCGCCAGGCTTTCGCTTTCACGTGCGATTGTGCGCGACAGGGCATCGAGGGTGATTATCTGGTCAGACAATGCGTCGGCTACCGCCTTGAGTTCAGGCACCAGCGTGCCCAGCAACATCGCACCACGGGCGGCGGCCAGTGCATCCTGCGGGTTCACCAACAAAGCAGGTGGCGGCTCAAGGTCGAGGCGTTGCAGGGCGGCCAGGCTTTCCACCAGTTGCTCGCGGCGGCTGGCCAGCAGAGCTTCGCTGACAGCGCGGGCCGCATTCAGACCCCTGAGATGGCCTCGTGTTTCAGCGATGTCTGCCTCAAGCGCCTGCGCGCGCTCGCCAGCCAACACGAGCTCGCGTTGCAGCATAAGGACCGCGCGCTGAGCGGCGTGGGCCTTTGCTTCGGCCTGCGCCTTGCTGGCAGCTGCGCCATCAAGAGCGCGCTCGACCTCCATGAGTTCTTCCGCCTGTGCCGGGTCAATGCTGGTCTCCTGTGCGGTCGCCCCGGTAACCCCGGCAGCACCAAGAGCAAAGGCCAGCAGGGCTGTGCCGGTAAGCGTGAGCCTAGGATGAGGCGACGGCATCATGGCCCTCATCAATCATCAGCAAAGACGCGTTGCCAAAGGTCTCATGCGGCGGCAGTCCCGCGAGGGCCAGCACGGTGGGGGCAATGTTGGCCAGCGTGCCGGGTTTGAGCAAAGTGTGACCATCGCCTGGCGACAACAGGACGGGTAACGCATCCGCCGAGGCATCGCTCAGGCTGGTATCAGTGCCCAGCGCCAGCAGCGTGCCGCCGCGCCGCTCGAGAATGGCGCCGATGCGGCCAAGCGCTTTGTCCTGCTGCTCGATGGTGCGGCGGGCGAGTGTTTCACTGCCACCACGCGCAGCTGCGGGTGCGCCGGTCAGCAGTGCAAATATGACGTCGTGACTGTTCTGTTTGATGGCGTGAACGGCAATTTCGGCTGCATCCAGCGCAGTTGCTGTTTGTTGCGCCCGGCTTGCGGGGGGCGTGCAGCCCTCCAGATGAGCGGCGGCCAGTGCATGATGCATGGCCGGTACGGCAATCAGGCTTGAGTGCCCTGCGGCTGCAATAATATCCGGAAGGCGGGGATGGGTGGGCTGAAAGAGCGCGATCGGCGCACGGGCCTGAGGCGATGTGCCTGCAGGAGTGGTTTGTGCAGCGTACGGCCAGCCGATCATCCGGCGGCACGCTGACAGCGTTGACGGGCGCGCTGACGGCACCGTGAGATTGTCATCAGGCAGCAGCGTGTTCACCAGTGCTGAAAAACCGTCCGGCTGCGGATGAATAATCAGCAGTGCGTCATCGCTGCGCAGGCCGGGATATGCGGGGTCCGCTGCGGGTTTGATGTCGGCATCATTGGTGCCTTTGCGGTTTTCTGAGTCAATATAGGCACCCAGACCCTGCGCCACCTGGGGAGCCGCATCCAGCATCGCGTCGCGGGCAAGCAACAGTGATTTAGTGTCGGCTGTTTCATCCAGAACATGGGCCCGGCCTGTTATGGTGGCAAACCGTACCTGATCCACGCCGGCCACATCGTCCATGAACTCGCTCATGGCGCTCAGGCCTGCGTCATGGGGCGTGTCACGTCCGTCCAGCACCACATGGACCCACACGCGAATGCCTTCGTGGCTCAGGTGCGCCGCAATTTTGGCGGCCTGTTCGGTCATGCCTTCAATGCCTGATGACGTGAGGCAGCATAGCATGTGGCAGTCGCCGCCCACTTTGCTCAGGTCACGGACGAATGCGCGGAACCCTTCATGGGCACCCAGCCCGCCGGATGTGCGCAGAACGGCGTCCAGCGCCGTATGTGGCGCAAGCGGCGCCTTGCCCTGCGCAATGGCTGATACGGCGCCGGCCAGGCTCCTGCAGGCTGTACCGGGGTCAACCGATGTAACGGTGCTGCGTTGGACCAGGCGATTGAAGGCAGGCGTTCTGGTTTTGAAGGCGAGCTTGTGGGGTTCGGCTGCACGGGTGCCCCAGCCCTCAAGCAGGGCAACAACTATCGGGCGCGCGGGCGCTTCAGTTGCAGGTCTTGGGCGGCCAAAGAGTTTCATTTTTGGTGTGTGCAGCCAATTGGGGGCGCGCTGTGTCCTTGCGACTCAGCAGCCAGCGTATCAGTCACGATGATAGGGGTGCCGGGCCAAAATGGATATTGCCCTGTAAATCTGTTCCAGCAACATGATTCTGGCCAGCATATGCGGCCATGTCATGGCGCCCAGCGACAGGGTCTCGCGGGCTTTGCTTATCACTTCCGGCCCATGTCCGTCGGCACCGCCGATAACAAAGGCAATATCGCGGGTGCTGCCGTCTTTTTGTTGATCCAGCCAATGGGCCAGGTCGCGGCTGGTGCGCTGGCGACCGGTTTCGTCCAGCGCCACAATCAGGGCTGTATCGGGCAGGGCTGCAAGCAATGCTTTTGCGTCGGCCTGCGTGTCGCCCTTGGTTTCAATCTCGGTCAATGAGACATCGGTAATGCCCAAGGACCGGCCCAGCGCCTGGGCGCGGGACATGTAGCCCTCGGCGAGCGCGCGTTCGTGTTTATCGCGCATGCGACCGATGGCGCAGACGGTAATGCGCATGAGTGTTTTATTGTACCGGCTTGCCTAGTTGGCGAGCTGGTCCTCCGGCATGTCAGACGACCACAGGCGTTCCAGATTGTAGAAATCCCGTACTTCGGGACGGAACACATGCACCAGCACGTCGCCCGCATCAATCAGCACCCAGTCGCAATGGGTCATGCCTTCCACGCGCGGCGTCTTGCAGCCGGCCTTCTTGACGGCCTCCACCAGATAGTCCGCCACAGAGCCGACATGGCGCTGCGAGCGACCGCTGGCGATGACCATGCAGTCTGCGATGGATGATTTGCCCTTGAGATCAATGGTGACAACGTCCTCGGCCTTGGTGTCGTCCAGACACGCAAGGGCTGCACTGCGCAGCCTGTCCGATTGGGACATTTCGGGTTCGGTCGCGTGTGCCGGTGTGGCCTCTGCGCCGGTATAGTCAATGCTCAGGTGTTAGCTCCTTCTATCAGGCGGGCTATCAGCCGGGCTACCAGGCGAGCCACCAGACAGGCTGCCAGGCGGCGCTTCTTGGCCCAATCTCCTGCCCGTCATCGGTTCTTGCGAATCAGGGCGGCTGCTGCGGGTGACACCACCATGGCCTCACCACATCAGAACAATATGACGATCAGGGGTGGAACCGCAAACCGATAAAAATCAGGGGGTTAACCGGCAACTTCCAGCAAGTGAAGGCTGAACAGGCTGTTGTCGTCGGTCCAAAGGCCGCGTGCGGTAAATCCGGCCTGCTGCGCCATCTCTATAAACGCGTCCGCGTCGTATTTGTACGAACTTTCCGTGTGGATGCGTTCGCCGTCGGCAAACGCGAAGGCGTGGCCTTCAAGGCGGATGGTCTGGGGGCCGCGCGCTGCCAGGTGCATTTCCACCCGGCCCTTTTCCCCGTTGTAGAAAGCCACATGGTCAAAACCTTCGGCATTCAACTCGGCGCCAAGCTCGGTTTGCATCCGCGTCAGCAGGTTGAGATTGAACTGCGCGGTGACGCCGCCATCGTCGTCATAGGCTGAATCCAGAATGTGCTTTGGTTTTTTCAGGTCCACACCAATGAGAAACTGGCCGCCTTTGCCCAACAACCGCGTGCTGCGCTCCAGCAGGGCGCGGGCCTCTGCCGGCGTAAAGTTGCCAATGGTGGAGCCGGGCAGGAAACCCAGCTTGCGGTCGCCCAACGGTTGGATTTCCGGCGGCAGGTCAAAACCCTTTGTGAAATCTGCGCAGATCGCGCCAACCGAAATATCCGGCATGTCGGCAGCCAGGGCGGCCATCTGGCCATGCAAGTAGTCGCGGCTGATGTCCACGGCCACATAGCCTGCAGGCCTGTCGAGCGCCTCAAGCAGGCGGCGGATCTTGAGGCTTGAGCCCGCGCCATATTCAATCACCAGACTGCTTGGCCCGACAGCGCGGGCAATGTCTGCGCCGTATGTTTCAAGCAGGCCCAGTTCAGTGCGGGTCGGATAATATTCCGGGGTCTGACAGATTTGGTCGAACAGTTCCGAGCCGCGTTCGTCATAAAAATATTTTGGCGCTATGGCGCGCGGGCTGGCGGAAAGGCCTGTCAGCACGTCGTCCCTGAAGGTGGAAAGCGCGGGTTTTTGGTCAACGAAGAACGCAAGTGCTCCGTCGTGTCGGGTGGCTTTTTTGGCGGTCAGTAATGAGCTTGTGGTCACGGGAAGAATGTCCTGAAAGATCCGGGTTTGAAAACGGCGTTTTACACATCGCGCGCAAGGCGCAGTCCGGCGAACTGCCAGCGCGCGTGCGCGGGAAAGAAATTGCGGTAGGTGGCGCGCATGTGGTTTTGCGCCGTGGCCACGCTGCCGCCGCGCAGCACCATCTGGTTGACCATGAACTTGCCGTTGTATTCGCCAATTGCACCCGCTGCGGGCGTAAATCCGGGATACGGCAGGTAGGCGCTTTGGGTCCACTCCCACACGGTGCCGAACAGTTGTTGCAGGCCTTGTGCGGTGGGGTCTGCCGCGCGCGGATGCAGCGGCTGTTTGCCGGGGTGAGTGCCTGCGTAGTGGCCTGTTGTTTCTGTGTTTGATGCTGCGTGCTCCAGCTCAAACTCGGTTGGCAGGCGTGCATCTCCATGTGTCTCGCTGTGCCATTCAGCGTAGGCTGCGGCTTCAAAGAACGAGATATGGCAGACCGGCTCGTGCGGGTTTACCGGCACGCGGCCATGCAATGTATAGACGGTCCAGCTTTTTGTGGTGACATCGCGCAGCCAGTAGAGCGGGGCCTGCCAGCCACCGGACTGCACGTGGTCCCACCCTTCGGCGTGCCACCAGCGCGGGTCTGCGTAGCCGCCATCCTCGATGAATGCCAGATACTCGGCGTTTGTCACGGGTCGGGATGCAAGTGCAAAGTCACGCAGCAGCACCTGATGGCGCGGACCTTCGCAGTCATATGCAAAGCCTGATGCCGGGTCTGCAAAGTCGTGGCCGCAGCGCGTGAGTCCGCCGGGAAAATCAACCCAATTGAGCGCAGTGGCTGTTGTCGGCGCGTCATCAGGAGCCGGATAAACAGCAGGCCATATCGGGTTGAACGACAGCGCATGTTTGAGGTCTGTGACCATCAGCTCCTGATGCTGCTGTTCGTGATGCAGGCCAAGTTCAATCAGCGGCGCCACTGTTGCCCACGTCGCGTCATCAGTGGACTGCGCCAATGATGTCACCGCGCCATCCACGTGCGCCCGATACGCGGTGACTTCCTGCACATCGGGTCGCGACACCAGTCCGCGATTGGGACGCGGATATTGTGGTCCGACCGCCTGATAGTAGGAGTTGAACAGATAGTCGTAGATCGGATCTATCGGCCTGTAAGACGTGTCGTGGGGCTTCAACACAAATGTTTCAAAGAACCATGCTGTGTGCGCCCGGTGCCAGCGGATGGGGCTGGCATCCTCCATCGATTGCAGCATTTCATCTTCGGCCGTCAGGGGGGCGGCAAGGCTTTGGGTGGCCGCGCGCACAGTATCAAAGCGTGCCATCAACTCCTGACGTGACAACCGGTGAGGAGCGTGTGCATCGGCGGATGCGGATGGTCGGCTGGCGGGCGAGGGCATATCGACGGCTTTCGGTGGCTGGCAGCAACAGGCAGGAAGCTCACTCCGCCAAGTTAGCAGGCGTAAGTCAACCACATGACAGGTAAGTGACTGCACACTCGGTTTCCAGAGCACCGGCGTGGTTCGCAGGCGGACCAAGCCGGATCACCTGTTGAGTTAGTCCGTGTGCCACTGCGCGCCAAGCTCCTGTCGCAGGCGGGTGGAGGACAATGTGTTTGGCTGGTCCTCGATAAACACCCATGCGGGTGGCTTTGCGCCGGGCAGGTGCGCTGCCGCCTCAACGCAATACTGGCTGTGAGCGTAGCGGGTTGCGGCATGTGACAGGCGGGCTTTGAGGCTGTAGCCGGGCCGCGCAATCACGGCCACCGGCACGCTGTGCATGAGGCGGGTCCATTGGTGCCAGCGCGGAAAGCTCAGCAGATTATCCGCGCCCATCAACCACACAAAATGTGTCGCGGGCGCGCGCCTCGTGAGTGCCCGCACCGTGTCGGCAGTGTAGCGCGTGCCAAGCTGTGTCTCCATATCGGTCACGCGAATGGCTGGATGCTGTGCCATGTCGCGGGCGCTTTGCATCCGCTGCTCAAACGGGGCCATGCCTCTTTCGGACTTGAGCGGGTTTTGTGGCGACACCAGCCACCATACCTGATGCAGGTTGAGGTGGCGTAATGCCACGAGGCTGATGTGCCGATGCGCGTCATGCGCCGGGTTGAACGACCCGCCGAGCAGGCCGATACGCAGGCCTTTCAAAAGGCCGGACCCCAGCGTGACTGCCATCTAGGGCCGCGTCTGGCCGCTGCCGCGCACCACGTATTTGAAGGTTGTGAGTTGCTCAAGGCCCACGGGCCCGCGCGCGTGCAGCTTGCCGGTGGCAATGCCGATTTCAGCGCCCATGCCGAACTCGCCGCCATCGGCAAACTGGGTTGAGGCATTGTGCAGCAGGATCGCGCTGTCGCATTGGGTCAGGAAAGTATCTGCAGTTTGCTGATTGTCAGTGACAATGCTTTCGGTGTGCTGTGAGCCATATTTGGCAATATGGTCCAGTGCGCCCTTGACGCCGGGCACAACGGCGACTGTGATGATGGCATCGAGATATTCCGTACGCCAATCATCGTCTGTGGCGGCTGCCATGTCTGGCATTAGGGCGCGGGCTTTGTCGTCGCCCCGCAGTTCGCATCCCGCATCTTTGAGCGCGGTGGCGACGGCGGGCAGGTGAGTGGCCGCCACCGCCTCGTCCACCAGCAGCGTTTCAGCAGCACCGCAAATGCCGGTGCGGCGCATCTTGGCGTTGACGGCGATTTTCTTCGCCATCTCCATGTCAGCATCTTTGTCGATATAGACATGGCACAGGCCATCAAGGTGGCCAAGCACAGGCACACGCGCTTCGTTGGTCACGCGTTCGGTGAGGCTGCGGCCACCGCGCGGCACCAGCAGGTCTAGTGTGCCATCAAGGCCCTTGAGCATTTCGCCAACAGCGGCGCGGTCGGTCGTGGGCACAAGCTGGATAGCCGTTGAAGGCAACTGGGCTGCATCAAGGCCGTGTTCCAGAATGGTGTGGATGGCGCGCGAGGAATGAAAGCTCTCGGACCCGCCCCGCAAAATGACCGCGTTGCCGGATTTGAGGCACAGGGCACCCGCGTCTGCCGTCACGTTGGGACGACTTTCGTAAATGATGCCGATAACGCCCAGGGGTACGCGGCGGCGCTCAATATGCAGGCCAGACGGCATGTCCCATTCGGTGATGGTGGTGCCCACCGGATCGTCCAGCGCGACAATGGCCTCCAGGCCTTTTGCCATGGCCTCAATGCGCGCGTCATCCAGCATCAGGCGGTCAATCAGTGCACCGGTGAGGCCGCGTGCTTTTGCAGCCTCCATGTCCTTTGCATTGGCGTCCAGAATGAGGTCCACGTCGGCGCGGATGGTCATGGCGGCGGCAAGAAGTGCTGCGTCTTTTTGTTTGCGCGGCGCTGTGCGCAGAGCTTTGGCGGCTTCGCGGGCGTTGCGGCCAAGCTGCGCCATGGTGGCGACAACATCAGGGCCTGCGGTGTGGAGGGTTTTAACAACGCTCATTTTGGCAACTCGCTTTTGGTGTCTTTTGCCGTGCGGTTAAGGGCCAGATGATCGCGGTGGATCATTTCATCGCGGCCACGGTAGCCGAGCAGGGCTTCTATTTCACCGCTTTTGTGCCCGGCAATGCGTGCGGCATCCGTTGATCCATACGCTGCAAGGCCGCGACCCAGTTCAACGCCACTCATGTTTTTCACAATCACAGCGTCGCCCCGGTCAAACCGGCCAGTGACTTTTATAACGCCTGCGGGCAGCAAGCTGCGGCCACGGCCAAGCGCGCGTTCAGCGCCGTCGTCCACCACAATCGTGCCCACAGCCTTGAGGCTGCCGCTGATCCAGCGTTTGCGTGCGTCGGCGGGGGTGGCGTGGGCGGTAAACCAGGTGGCGTTGGCGCCGTCTTCAATGGCCTGAAGCGGATGATCGACAGCGCCCCTGGCAATCACCATGTGGACGCCGGCCTGGGTGGCAATGCGGCCTGCCTCCAGCTTGGTAATCATGCCGCCGGTGGACATGTCGGTGCCTGCGGTGCCTGCCATGGCTTCAATGTCGGCGGTGATGTCGCTGACTTCGCGCACCAGAGTGGCGGATTTGTTTTTGGCCGGGTCGTCCGTATAAAGACCATCAATGTCGGACAACAACACCAGACAGTCTGCATCCACCATGCTGGCCACGCGCGCCGACAGACGGTCGTTGTCCCCGTAGCGGATTTCAGTGGTTGCTACCGTGTCGTTTTCGTTGACCACGGGCACAAGGTTGAAGTCCAGCAGTTTGGTGAGGGTGGAGCGGGCGTTGAGGTAGCTGCGGCGGCCTTCGGTGTCGCCAAGCGTAAGCAACACCTGCGCAATTTTTATGTCGTGGCCATCAAGGGCTTCCTGATAGGCGCGGGCAAGACCTATCTGGCCGTAGGCGGCCGCCGCCTGGCTTTCTTCGAGCGCCAGCGAGGCGCGGGGGCCAAGGCCCAGCGCCTTGCTGCCAACCGCTATGGCGCCGGACGATACAACAATCACCTGCTGGCCGCGCGTGCGCATACGGGCAATGTCTGCGGCAAGTGTTTTGAGCCACACCGTGCGGATTTTGCCTGTTGCTGCGTCCACCAGCAGGGCGGAGCCGATTTTAACGACGACGCGCTTAGCATTTGTCAGCCGCTCGGTCATGGCCGCCAGCTTTCGTCAGGTACAGGGCGTTGTTCCCTGATAGCGGTCGCTTCGGCCTCTTTGGCCTCGGCTTCGTCAATCTGCATTTGCCGGACGCGGGCGACATAGACGTTGATGGCGCGAAGGGCATCCGTCACGCCTTCGCCGCTGGCGCTGGACAGCAATATGGGTTTGCTGCTGCTGACGGCTTCCAGCTCGGCGGCTTTTTCGGCGCGGGCCTCGTCGGTGAGCGCATCCACCTTGCTGAGCGCCACCAGTTCAGGCTTTTCGGCAAGGCCGTTTCCGTATGCTGACAATTCGGTGCGAATGGTGGTGTAGGCGTTGGCCACATCGTCCTGGGTTGCGTCCACCAGATGCAGCAACACGTTGGTGCGCTCGACGTGTCCCAAAAAGCGGTCGCCCAGCCCCAGGCCCTCGTGTGCGCCTTCGATGAGGCCGGGAATGTCTGCCAGCACAAACGCTGCCTCATCCACCTTCACCACGCCCAGATTGGGGGTGAGGGTGGTGAAGGGATAATCGGCGATCTTGGGTTTGGCGGCGGTGACGGCGGCCAGAAACGTGGATTTTCCGGCGTTGGGAAGGCCCACAAGGCCAGCGTCCGCAATGAGTTTGAGGCGCAGCCAGATCCAGCGTTCTTCAGCCTCCTGGCCTTCATTGGCGCGGCGCGGGGCGCGGTTGGTGGCGCTCTTGAAGCGCGCATTGCCCCAGCCGCCATTGCCGCCCCTGGCCAGCAACACGCGCTGGCCTGCTTCGGTGAGATCGGCAATCAGGGTTTCGTTGTCTTCTTCAAAAATCTGCGTACCGACGGGGAGTTTCAGCACCACGTCGTCGCCGCCCTTGCCGAACCGATCGCGGCCTGCGCCGCTCTCACCGCGCCTGGCCTTGAAGTGCTGCTGGTAGCGATAATCAATGAGGGTGTTCAGCGAATGCACGCATTCCGCCCATACGTCGCCGCCCTTGCCGCCGTCGCCGCCGTCTGGTCCGCCGAACTCGATGTATTTTTCCCGGCGGAATGACACCGTGCCGTTGCCGCCCGCGCCGGACGCAATAAAGACTTTTGCCTGATCGAGAAACTTCATGATGCTGTGCTCAAATGAGAATGCTGTGTGAGCGCTTCCCAGCGGGGTTTGTCCATGCGGAAATTGGTGCGCAGTCTTGCAGGAAGTTTGCCGGATGCGTCAAACGCGGTTGTGTTTATGAAATGGAACCCGGTCTTTTCAAGCACGCGTGTTGAAGCTTTGTTTGTCATGGCACATGCCGCGCGCAGGCCACCGGCCTTCAGTGTTTCGAACGCCCAGTCGCGCAGGCCCGTAGCGCATTCGGTCGCCAACCCGTTGCCCCAGTGGGAAGGGGCCAGCCAGTAGCTGAGTTCAAACTGTCGGCCCGACACCCCAAGCGCCACCATGCGGCCGAGATTTGCTGCCCCTAACAGAGTGTTTTGGGCTTTGTCTGTGATGACCAAAGAATAATCCGTGCCCGCCGTAATCCCGTCAGGTGCGTCTGCCGCCCATGCGCTCACCAGTTCGGCAGGGCAGGGCGTGGGGATATGGTCCATCACGTCGCCGATGCGGGGATCGCTGGCGGCAGTTGCAAAAGCCTGTGCGTCCGCGACCGCAAGCGGGCGCATGACCAGACGCTCGGTCTTGATCACGATGTCGCTCAGGGCTGGGAGAACGTGTGTCATTGGGTCTGTTATGCCACCTGAAGGGTTGCGGACGCCACCAGGCCTGCAAGCCAGGCATCTCGGGTCATGGCGAGATCGACGGATGCCATGTCCTCTCCGCGGGCAAGGCAGGGGCGCATTGAGGTGCCAGTATAGCGAAACCCGCATTTTTGCAGTACGCGGCCGGACGCTGCGTTTTCCTCGAAGTGCCCGGATGTGAGTGTGCCGACGCCAAGGTCCGCAAAGCCAATATGAGTTGCAGCTTTGGCGGCTTCCGTGGCGTAGCCGTGGCCCCAATAAGGTTCGCCCAGCCAGTAGCCAAGCTCAACGCGGCCATCGTCCATCCGTTCAACACCGACCACGCCGATGAGAGTGCCGGCAAGCGTTATGGCATAGGGTGAGCCGTGCCCGCGTGTGCGCATGTCGGCGTGGGTGGCCAGCCAGTCTTCGGCGCCATTCTCAGGGTAGGGGTAAGGCAACCGCGCCAGCATACGGGCCACGTTCCAGTTGCTGGCTAGTTCTGTCAGGCGCTGAGCGTCATCCGGTATGAGCCACCGCAGGGTCAATCGGTCGGTTGTCATCTGCGCTCTCATGGGAGCGTCCTTCCATAGGTTCCCCGGTTGCGGGGGTGCCCGCGTAAGGGCTTCAAGGGAGCAAAACAAAAGGGAGATGGCGATCCATCTCCCTTGTGTCGGCTATTGCCTATGAATGGACTGCCACCAAACGGTGGCAATGGGTCCACCGTGTTCTTATTCAGCCGCGGCTGATGCCGGGGTCGTCGGGACCACTGATACGAAGGTGCGGTCGCCTGCACGGGTGCGGAACGACACGTTGCCCTCGATCTTGGCGAAGATCGTGTGATCCTTGCCCATGCCGACATTTTCGCCCGGATGCCACTTGGTGCCGCGCTGGCGCAAAATGATGTTGCCGGGGATCACGGCTTCGCCACCGAACTTCTTGATGCCAAGGCGCCGGCCGGCTGAATCACGACCGTTGCGGGATGAGCCGCCTGCTTTTTTATGTGCCATTTCGTATTTCTCCGTATCTGTCTGTGCCGGGTCGCTGCGTAATGTTACGCGCTGATGCCGGTGATCCTGATCTGGGTCTTGTGCTGGCGGTGGCCTTTGGTGCGCCGGTATGTGTGTCGCCGCACCTTTTTGAAGATGCGCACCTTGCGGTCGCGGCCGTGGCCCAGAACCTCAGCGGAGACCTTGGCGCCATCCAGAAGCGGGCTGCCCACTTTGGCATCGCCCTCTCCACCAACCATCAGCACTTCGCCGATTTCAATCTTGTCGCCGGGCTCGCCTTCGAGCTTTTCGACAGAAAGCACATCGTTCTGTGCCACTTTGTACTGCTTACCGCCAGTGCGGATGACCGCGAACATAAGGCTCGTCCAACTTCAAAAAATGGCTGAAGGCTGCGGAAAATGCCGCGCTCGACGCCGTGTGGTCAAAAGGAAATGCGCCGGATCAGTCCATTTTGCATGGACAAACCCGGCGATTGGGCGCGGATCATACTTTTTGAGCCGGTCAAGTCAAGCGCCACAGCCGTAAAACGGTAATAAATGCCGGGCGTTATTCGCCCGAAACGCCTGAAACAAATGTCCGATGGGCGGTGAGCCAAAGGAAGTAGCCAATCAGCGCCACCCACAGCCACATGGCCCAGTGTGGCGGGGCGGGATGTGTGAGCACCATCAACAGGCTCAGGGTTGCCCAGATGGCCGTCAGCACCAGGGTCAGGGTCCGCAGCTTCACCACACGCATGGGGTGGGTGAACTTGAGGCGGGTGAAAGTCAGCGCCACGCACAGGGCAATGACGGCAATGTTGGCCCACGGGTTGGTGTCCAGCACCCACATATAGAGCACCAGCACGTTCCACACGGCCGGAAAGCCCTCAAAATAATTGTCGTCGGTCTTCATGTCGCGGTTGGCAAACGTATAAAGCGACACAGCCAGCACCACGCCTGCGGTCAGCGTGCCCGAGCCCTCAGGCAACAGGTCCAGCGACGCGAGCATGACGGCGGGGATCACCACGTATGTGAGGTAATCCACCACCAGATCCAGCGTTTCACCGGAAATGCGGGGCAGCACCTGCTCAACCCGGTAGCGGCGCGCCAGCGGGCCATCGAGCCCATCCACCACAAACGCCAGCCCCAGCCACAAAAACGCCGTCGCCGGATCGCCATTGGTGACGGCGGTGAGCGCCAGCATGGCAATGATGGCCCCGGACGCTGTGAACGCGTGAATGGCCCAGGCGCGTGATCTGTCTAAAGACCGGGCAGAAGGCTCTGGTTTTGGCGTCGCCATGTTGTTGCTCGAATCGTGCATCATCAAAGGCATCAGCTTAGCAGCATCATGTAATGAGGCTGAAACGGGCCAGACCTATCGGGGAGACGGGTGATGAACAGCGGACCATTCGGTTTTTTGGGCGCCATTGTGCTGGCGGCGGGCGTGGCGTTTGCCGGCTGGCAGGTGGGCACCGGCTTTTTTGAAGGCCGCAAGGCGGAGCGCTATGTCACCGTGAAAGGCCTTGCTGAGCGCGACGTGCGTGCTGATCTGGCCATGTGGCGGCTGCGCTATACGGCCACCGGCAACGACCTGGCGCAGGTGCAGGCGCAGATTGATCAGAACACAAACACAATCACCACATTCCTGACCTCGCGCGGCGTCCAGCCCGACGAGATCAGCCTTGAGCGCCTTGAGGTGACGGATCTGCTGGCGCAGGCCTATCGCTCCGGCGGCATTGGCGAGGCGCGCTATATCATTGCGCAGAACATGCTGCTGCGGACGCCCGACGTGGACCTGGTGGATGCGCTGGGTCGTGAAACCGGCGAGCTGGTCCGCCGGGGTGTGGTGCTGGCCGACCTTGGCGGGCCGACCTATTCCTTCAATGGTCTCAACGACATCAAGCCGGAGCTTATCGCGCAGGCGACCGCTGCCGCGCGCACCGGGGCTGCCGAGTTTGCGGCCAATTCAGGGTCACAGCTTGGCGGCATTCTGCGGGCCAATCAGGGTGTTATCGTTATCCGCCCGCGCGATGATACCGGCGGTGTCAGCGAGGAAAGCCAGCTTGAAAAGACGGTTCGCGTTGTGGCCACGGTGGACTACTCTTTGAGCGACTAACCGTCAGCCAAAAGGACACGCCCATGGGCACGCTGTTACGCGGAGTGGTGATCGTCATCTTCTGGGCATTACTCGCTGCTGTGTTCGTTGCAGCGCTTGATGGCGACATCCGCGATGTGCTGGAAGACTACATCCCGTTCTTCACTGTGCTGGACCCGGTCATCGACTGGCTGTCCGAGTTCCTCGAAGCCCTGTGGGACGCGATTACCGACTGACGCCTGCTAGTGTCGCCCGCCACAGTCGCTGTGTGCCTGCTGAGCGGTGAGTGGACCCCGGATCAAGTCCGGGGATACCGGTTTTGAAAAGCGGCCTTCTCCCTGTCCGCCACCCGGACTTGATCCGAGGTCCACTCGCATCGGCCACAAGTAAAGCACACACGGTTTAGGCACCCGGCCGCACCCCTTGCAGTTCAACCCGCCCCACGTCTATTGTCCGCGCCCTGATGACCAGTGGGCCGCGCCAGCCGCCGCCCATCCCCGCGGAGAGGTGCCGGAGTGGTCGAACGGGGCGGTCTCGAAAACCGTTGTGCGCGCAAGCGTACCGAGGGTTCGAATCCCTCCCTCTCCGCCACGTGTTTTGCAGAGCATCGGCAACACGACAAGTCGCCCGAACCCTCGGATTTTTGTTTGGCACCTGACGGTGCCGGGTGGGTTCGAATGTTTTCCTCTCGGCCGTTTGGAAGTGGAGCTTTGAACTTGCAGTGATGCGATGCGGTCCTGATACTCTTGGCAAAACCGGGAGGAGCGGGAATGGTTCACAAACTGAAGTTACAGCCGTTGGCAGGTGCACTTGGCGCCTCAGTCGCAGGCATCAAACTCGCCGACGCAACTGATGATGACATCAACTCAATCAAATCACTCCTCACTGAGCATAAGGTTCTGGTGTTTCCGGATCAGCATTTGACGGCGGCGCAGCATGTGGCGTTGGGGGAGAGGTTTGGCGAGCTGGAGGGTGCGCACCCCAATCTTGCGAAGGCGGATGCGCCCAGTCCGCATATTTTTGAGCTGGCGGCCAGTCAGGGCGGCATTGCGGATGAATGGCATACGGATCTGACGTTTACGGATACGCCGCCGTTGATGTCGATCCTCAATATGGTGACGTGTCCGCAGGCGGGCGGTGACACCATGTGGACCAATCTTATTGCGGCGTATGCGGAGCTTTCAGAGCCGATGCAGGAGATGCTGGAAGGGCTGACGGCGCTGCATGATGCGCGGCCGCATGGCAACCGCGAGGCGATGGCCATTCATCCCGTCGTGCGGGTGCACCCTGAAACCGGCGAGAAGGCGCTGTATGTCAACGAGCACTTTACCCGCCGCATTGTCGAGATGAATGCGTTTGAGAGCGAGGCGCTGCTGGCGTTTCTCACGCGCTGGGTGCAGAACCCGCGCTTTACCGTGCGCATCAACTGGTCGCAGGGCATGATCGGCATGTGGGACAACAGGGTGACGCAGCATTTTGTCATCAATGATTTTGTCGGCGAGCGGGTGATCCAGCGTGTGACGGTTTTGGGCGACAAGCCCGAAGGTGCGCGCGCCCCGCGCTTCGAGCCGTGGACCAAGCGCGCCACGTTGTCCGCCACCAGCCACTGGGATGCGCAGCTTTACAAGTTCCTGAAGCGCCGCGACGACGACGCGCAGGCGGCTGAGTAAGCGCCCGTGAGGCGCGTTGCGTTTCTTGCCTGTCGGCACAACCTCACAACGTCGCCCGACAGGTGGCCGGATGCCTTTGAGCATGACCGGGAGCTTGCAGCGTTTGCGCCTGCGTTTGCTGCTGCGGGCATGTCGCTTGAGGAGGTGGACTGGGAGGCGGTTAATCCGGCTACTGCAGACTTTGATCTGTATTTTGTGCGCACCACCTGGAACTACAAAGAGAAGCCGGATGCGTTTTCCGATTTTCTGGCGCGTGCCGCACAGTGCGCGCCTGTAGCGAATGACCCGCGGCTGATCGCGTGGAACATGAACAAGCGCTACCTGGGCGAGATGGAGGCGCGTGGCCTGCCAATGATCCCCAGTGCGTTTGTGGATGCCCCGTGCACCACTATTGACGTTCTGCGTACAGCGCTTGGCGCGCGCGAAATCGTCCTCAAGCCGCTTTATGGCGGTGGCGGGTTTGATATGCGCCGCGTTGCTGCGGCTGACGACGGCGCGCAAGTGGTGGCGGACACTCATTTTGCGCAGCCTTTTGTGCCGGGCATACTGGATGAGGGGGAGCTGTCATTCGTGTTTGTGGAGCGTGAATTTTCCCACGCTTTGCGCAAGCGCCCGGCGGATGGAAACTATCTGATCCACACCCATCATGGCGGCCGCAGCGAAGTCTATCATCCGTCTGCTGATGAAATTGATGCCTGCCGCACCTTTCTGGATGCGGCCCCGATGCCCGCGCTCGCGGTACGTGTTGACGTTGTGCCCCATGAGGGCACGTTGCTGTTGATGGAATTTGAGGCCATCGAGGCGCATCTGTTTCCTGAGTACAATGTGCACCTTGGTGACATGCTCGCAGCAGCATGCGGCCGGTGCTTGCCTGATTGCGATGGGGCTGCTTCAGTCGCACCTGTGCAAATGCCAGATGAGAGTTCGTATCTTGAGTAATGACACCAACGCCCCTGTTGCCCCGGATGCACCGCCATGGGCTGCGGGCGTTGCGGGCCGCACTGAAGAAATCTATCCCCTGCTGGATGACGCTGAAACCCAACGCGTGCTTGCTTACGGCGAAGAGGTGTCGGTGACGGGGGGTGCACGCCTTTGGGAGATAGGTGACCGCAATGTCGCGTTCTATCTGGTGTGCGACGGTGAGATGGATATTCTGCGCCGCGACGAAGCGGGCGAGCATGTAATCTTCACCCATGGTGCGGGCAGTTTCAGCGGCGAGACCGTGACCATGACGGGGCGCGGCGCGTTTGTGGCGGGTGCCGCAAAGACCGATCTGCGCGCTGTCAAAGTCTCAAACAAGCGCCTGCGTGATCTGCTGGCGGTGGAAGCAGAGCTTGGCGAAAAGATTTTGCAGGCGTTCATTCTGCGCCGCATGAACATGATCTCGCGGCACCTGGGCGACATTATTATCGTCGGCAACGAGCGCGAAAAAAACGCCGCAAGCATCCGTGAGTTCCTGTCACGCAATGGCGTGCCTTACGCGATGGTGGATGCCACGGCTGAACGGGATGCCGCCCGCCGTGCCGCGCTCGACGCAGACACCTGCCCCAAGCCGTTGGTGATCTGCGGGCACACGCGGCTGTCGCAGCCGACCATCAAGGAAGTGGCGGACTGTCTGGGGCTCACCGCTGAACTGCCGCCAGATGCGCAGTTTGATGTGGCCGTTATCGGCGGCGGGCCTGCGGGTCTGGCGGCGGCGGTTTATGCAGCCTCTGAGGGGCTGGATGTGGCGGTGCTTGAAAAATGCGCCATTGGCGGTCAGGCCGGATCGTCATCGCGCATTGAAAACTATCTGGGGTTTCCCACGGGCATTTCGGGGCAGGCGCTGACGGGGCGCGGGTTTTTGCAGGCGCAAAAGTTCGGTGCTGAAGTTGCCGTGGCGCAGGAAGCTGCGTCGCTTACCTGCGGTACGCCGTTTCATACCATCAGGCTTGAGTGTGGGGGGCAGCTTCGCGCGCGGTCCGTCATCATCGCGTCAGGGGCGATCTACCGGCAGCCGGAGATTGAGGGGTTGTCAGCCTTTGAGGGCGTGGGCGTGCATTACGGCGCCAGTCACATTGAGGGCATGATGTGCCGCGACCAGCATGTGGTTATCGTCGGTGGCGGTAACTCCGCAGGGCAGGCGGCGGTTTATCTGTCCGGGCGGGCGAGCAAAGTGTCGATTGCGATCAGGCGCGATAACCTGGCGGACACGATGTCGCAATATCTGATACGCCGCATCGAGAGCACGCCCAACATTGAACTTATGACGCATACAGAGGTTCAACGCCTTGAAGGCAGAGGCGCGATCGAGCGTATTGTTGTGCGCAACAACAAGACCGACGCGGAAACAGTGCTGGATGCCACGCATCTGTTTTTGTTTATCGGTGCACAACCGGCGTCAGCGTTTGCAGATGCGCGCATTGTTCGCGATGAAAAAGGGTTTGTGCGCACTGGTGATACGCTGACGCAGGCGCATCTTGACGAGGCAGGCTGGCCGCTGGAGCGGACGCCGTTTCATCTGGAAACAAGTTGTCCCGGTGTCTTTGCCGTTGGCGATATTCGCTCAGGGTCTATCAAGCGGGTGGCGTCGGCTGTGGGCGACGGCTCGGTGTGCGTCAGCTTTGTGCACAGTGCCATTGAGGAAAGTCTCAAGGGCTGATGCCTGCTGTCAGGTCTGGCGCAAGGCGGCACGCAGCAGGGCTGCATACAGTTTCTGGCGCAGGCCTGACGGAGCATTGAGGCCCATGCGGGCGATGGCCTGTTCCTGCTCTGTTGTGCCGGTGCCCAGCCCGCCTGCGGCAAGGCGCAGGGCCTTGAGCGGTGAGGCGGCGGCAGCGCGCATGAGGCCAAGGGCGGGTATAAGCCGCTGCTCCACGTCGGTAAAGTCAGAGCCGAAGGGGAACGCAGGCAGGTCTCCCTTGGCCTGCGTCGCGGCAAGGCGCTGCGCCAGTTGCTCCGGTGTGTTGGCGCGGTAGCGTTCGTTGAGGGCGAAGTCTTTGGCCAGCTTGCCTGCGTTCTTGGCAGTAGCCATCAGCTCATCCTGAAAGCGGCTGTCGGTGATGGCCAGCATGGCAGCAATCACTTGCGCGTCCGACTTGCCGCGCAGGTCTGCCACGCCGTATTCCGTCACGACGATGTCGCGCAGGTGGCGCGGAATGGTTGTGTGGCCGTAGGACCAGCGGATGTTGCTTTCAGCATTCTTGGCGCCCTCGCGGGTGGCGCGAATGGCAATGATGGAGCGCGCGCCTTCAAGGGCGAATGCCTGCGCCACAAAATTGTACTGCCCGCCCACACCAGACACCACGCGGCCGTCTTCCAGACCATCAGACACAACGGCACCCAGCAGCGTTGCCATCATGCCGCTGTTGATAAAGCGCGCATTCGTCCGGGCACGGCGCTTTTCTTCTTCGGGGCCATACAGTTCGTTGACATAGGAGACCGGGCGCATGGCGATGCGGGCGCGTTGGGCGTCTGTCATGTCGCGCAGGCGCTGGTAAAAGTCTGAGGGGCCAAGGAAGAAGCCTGCCTGCAGGCAAACGCCATCCACTTCGCGCGACAGCACGCCGGCTTCGATCAAATCAAGAAAGGCAGGCACAAACATTTCGCTGGCGCCAAAAAGCCCGGCCTTGAACGTGTCTGTATGGCGGGGGCCGGACAGGTCTCCTTCTTCAAGCTCAGCAATAGCGTCGCAAAAATCCGCGTTGTTGGTGTGGCGCATGATGAGACCAGCGGCCACGGCGTCGCCAATCGAGCCAATGCCGATTTGCAATGTGCCGCCGTCGGGCACCAGGCGTGCGATATGCAGACCGATGGCGTGATCGGTCAGGCTGACGGGTTCGCGCGGCGGGGCAAACAGCGGCCACGATGCGCCGGTCAGCACGTGGTCTATTTCGGTTTCGGCATATTCCGCGTCACCGCCCATGAACGGCAGGTTGTCGTTTACTTCAGCGATCATCAGTGGACTGATGATGCCAGCGTCGCGGGCGTTGAGCAGGTCCACGGTCAGGTCCGGGTTGCAGCTTAGCGATATGCGCGCGCCATCGGGCGTTTCGCGGCGGGCGACGATCTGCGCCAGCACGTTGGGTTTGCGGTCAAGAATTGCGCCCAGCGCGTGGGTATAGTTGGCGGAGATGTAGTTTTGCTGGGCGGCAGGCGTGCCCAGCCATTTACCGGCCAGAAAAAAGAACTCGATGATTTTGATGTTGTCCGGCAGCGTGCCGCGCCGAAGCGGAGTGACGTAGTCCAGTTCCGGGTAGTCGCCGAACAGGCGGTCGATCACCGGCTTGATGAAGCGCCGTTCCAGCTCGTTGCCGGGGTTGGGCTTTTCCAGTGTGAGCGCCGTCATGATGGTGAGTGAGATCGACGGGTCTGCGGCGGCGCGGGCATACAGCGCGTTGCAGGTGAGGTTGGCCTTGCCCAGCCCCAGCGGCATGGCGAGCACGATGTCGCCGCCGGTGTGCTCGATGATGGTGTCTGCCAGCCGTGCGGCGTCTGTATGGTGCTGTGTCATGGCACCACCTTATAGCCAGCTTGTGACGCTGCGCATTTGATATGTCGCAAACGGTATTGGCTTATTCGGCGGCGAGCGGTGCCTTGACCTGCGCAGACAGTGCCTGGGGCTTTTTGGCGAAATCCATGGCTTCGTCTTCCATTTTGCCAAAGCGCAGCATCACCATGTCGCGGGCGTAGTTCTGGTGCAGTTTCCAGGGCATTTTTGCGCCTTGCTTGGGGAACTGTTCCATGGCGCGCTGCACGTAGCCGGAGGAGAGGCCGAGCCATGGCTCAATCTCCATTTCACCTTCCACAAAGCGCGGGGTTGCCTGATCGTAGCCGTTGGCATCCATGTGGTTCAGCAGGCGGCACACCCATTCGCAGGTCAGGTCGCATTTGAGTGTCCACGAGGCATTTGTATAGCCAAACGACGAGGCAAGGTTGGGAATGCCCGAATACATGAAGCCCTTGTAGGCCACTGTGTCGCTTGCCTGCTTGGCTTCACCGTCAACAGAAACATCAAGCCCGTTCCATGCCAGCAGCTTCAGGCCGGTGGCGGTGATGATGATGTCTGCGTCCAGTTCCTTGCCTGACTTCAGCTTGATGCCTTTGTCAGTGAAGCGATCAATATGATCCGTCACGACAGATGCCTTGCCGGACTTGAGTGACTCATACAGGTCACCGTCAGGCACGAGGCAAACCCGCTGGTCCCATGGCTTGTAGGTGGGGGTAAAGTGCTTTTTGACTTCTTCCTCGCCCAGTTCCTCGCGCACCATGTTGAGCAGGTATTCTTTCACCTGCTTGGGCTTCTTCATGCACATGCGGAAGAAATACATGCCGAACAACACATTCTTCCAGCGGGTTATGCCGTAGGCGAGCTTGGCCGGCAGGTATTTGCGCAGCCAGTTGGCCACAGCGTCTTCGCCGGGACGTGACACCACATAAGTTGGCGAGCGCTGCAACATGGTCACGTGCTCGGCCTTGTCGGTCATTGAGGGGACCAGCGTCATGGCGGTGGCACCGGAGCCGATCACCACAACCTTTTTGCCGGTGTAGTCCAGGTCTTCTGGCCAGAACTGCGGGTGGATGACCTGGCCCTTGAAGTCGTCACGGCCTTCAAACTCGGGTGTGTAGGCTTCGTCGTAATTGTAATAGCCGCCGCACATGAACACGAAGTTGGCAGTGAAGTTTACCGGCTCCTTCAGCGGGCCGCGCTCGGCCTTGATGTGCCATACGGCGTCCGGCGTGGACCAGTCGGCGCTGATGACCCTGTGGGAATAACGGATGTGCTTGTCGATGCCGTGGTCGCGCGCTGTATCCTTCACGTAGGAGAGGATAGACGGGCCGTCGGCTATCGCCTTGGGGTTGGTCCACGGGCGGAACGAATAGCCCAGTGTGTACATGTCTGAGTCAGAGCGGATGCCGGGATATTTGAACAGGTCCCAGGTGCCGCCCATCGACTCGCGACCTTCCAGAATGGCAAAGCTCTTGCCCGGCGAGTTGGCCTGCAGGTGGTAGGCCGCGCCAACGCCTGAAATGCCAGCGCCGATAATCAGAACATCCACATGTTCAGCGGCACCTGATGCGGGCGTGGGCTCGATGGAAGAAACATGCGTGTTCATATCGGTCACCTGTTTGAGGTTTTCAGGGCCAGCCCCGCGAATTGCTCATATAAAACAACATTTTGGGCAAACTGACAAGATGTCAGATATGGTGGGCGGTGGCACAGTTCAAGGCAGAAAACGGCGCAAAAGCTATTGTGCTGGCCTTTGCAGGCTTTTGATTGGCGCGTGTGCCTGCCACTATGGCATCTGAAAAACAAAAAACCTGTCTTCGGGGCGGACCTTTGCCAGCCATCAAAAAATGCCTGATCGCCAATCGTGGCGAAATAGCCGTGCGCGTGCTGCGCAGTGCGGCGGCGTGTGACATTCAAACGGTCGCCGTGCATTCGCCGGACGATGCAGCGGGGCTGCATGTCTCGCTGGCGGATGAGGCGGTAGCGCTGCCCGGCGCGGGCGTTGCGGCCTATCTGGATGTTGCGGCCATTGTACGGATCGCGGTTGAGGCGGGGTGTGACGCCGTTCACCCCGGCTATGGCCTGCTGGCTGAAAGTGCTGCGTTGTCTGCGGCCTGCGATGAGGCCGGGCTGATATTTGTCGGGCCGACATCTGCAACGCTGGCGCAGCTGGGCGACAAGGTTCAGGCGCGCGACATTGCGATGGCAAATGGCCTGCCGGTCATTGAAGGGTCGCCGGTGCTGTCCGATGAAGCGGCGGCGCAGGCGTTTTTTGCATCGCTTGAAGGCGCGCCTGCTATCTTGAAGGCGGTCGCGGGCGGTGGCGGGCGCGGTATGCGCATCATTGAAACAGCCAGCGATATTGCGCCTGCGTTCGCGCAGGCCTCCGCTGAGGCGCTGAGTGCTTTTGGCGATGGCGCACTGTACATGGAGCGTTATCTGCCGAATGCCCGCCATATCGAAGTGCAGATTGCCGGTGACGGTAATGACGTTGCGCATTTGTGGGAGCGTGACTGCACGCTCCAAAGGCGTCATCAGAAAATTATCGAGCTTGCGCCGGCCCCCAACCTTGCGCCTGATCTGCGGCGGCGGATGCTGGATGCTGCTGTTGCCCTTGGCGCGGCGGCAGACTACCGCGGGCTCGGCACCATCGAGTTTCTGCTGGATGCCTCCGTCGAGGGGGATGACGCACCGTTTTATTTCATCGAGTGCAATCCGCGCATACAAGTTGAGCACACGGTCACCGAAGAAATCACCGGGCTTGATCTGGTGGCGGTGCAGTTCAGGCTCGCGGCAGGCGACAGCATTGCGGCGTGCGGGCTGGAAAGGCTGCCGGTGCCGGTTGCAAGTGCTGTGCAGATGCGCATCAACACGGAGAGCATGGCGGACGACGGATCGGTCAGGCCCGCCGGCGGCACGCTGACGCGGTTTGATGTGCCAGGCGGCCCGGGAGTTCGGGTGGATAGTCATGGGTATGCGGGCTACAGCACCAACCCGCAATTTGATTCACTGCTGGCCAAACTCATTGTGCGGCGCGGTGACCAGAACTGGCCTGCGTTGATGCGGCAGGCCTATCGCGCGCTTGGCGAGTTTGCCATTGGTGGCGTTGACACCAACCAAACGTTCTTGCGCGCGCTTGCTGGCGATGCGCGGCTGGCGCAGTGGAAGGTGGATACGCAGTTTATTGCGCGCGAAAGCGCCGCGCTTGTCGATGTTGCCGCAAACGACGCGGGCTTGCGGGCTGCCGGCAAAAACGCTTCGGTAGCGACTGCTTCGCCAAAAGTGGACGCGCCTGACGGAACTGTTGGGGCCACCGCGCCGCTGCAGGGCCTTTTGGTGTCCATTCTGGTTAGCGAGGGCGATGCGGTGCGCGCCGGTCAGGAGGTGGCGGTGCTCGAAGCAATGAAAATGCAGCACGCGGTCACCGCGCCACGCGGCGGCACGGTGCAGATGCTGGCAGCACATCCCGGCACGGTGCTGGATGAAGATGCCGCCGTGCTGTTTATCGCGCCGGGTGGAGATGCGGACGCGGATCGTGTTGCGGCCGCCGACATTGATCTTGATTTCATCCGACCCGACCTCGCCGAACTTCATGCGCGGATCAACAAGACGCTGGACTTTGAGCGGCAGGCCGCCGTTGCCAAACGTCACAAGCTTGGCTTCCGCACGGCGCGCGAGAACGTGGCTGACCTGTGTGACGACGACACGTTCATCGAGTATGGCCAAATGGTGCTGGCCGCGCAGCGCAACCGGCGCGAGCTTGATGACTTGATTACCAATACGCCCGGGGATGGCATGGTGGCGGGCTTTGGTGCCATCAACGGCGATCGCTACGATGAAACAACCAGTCGAGCGGCGGTGCTGGCTTATGACTACACCGTGCTGGCGGGCACGCAGGGCTATTTCAATCACAAAAAGACAGACCGCGTGCTGGAACTTGCGGACAAGTGGCACGTGCCGGTGGTGTTTTTTACTGAAGGCGGTGGTGGGCGTCCTGGCGACACAGATGTGCGCAATGTCTCGGCCACCGGGCTTGACGTTAAAACCTTCGCGACCTTTGCTGCGTCTTCCGGCGCGGCCCCGCGTATCGCCATCAACAATGGTCGCTGCTTTGCGGGCAACGCTGTTATTTTTGGCTGTGCTGATGTGACCATCGCCACAAAGTCCAGTGCCATCGGCATGGGCGGCCCGGCGATGATCGAAGGGGGCGGGCTTGGGGTGTACAAGCCTGATGAGATTGGGCCGATTGATGTTCAGGCCAACAACGGTGTTGTTGATCTGGTGGCCGATGACGAAGCCGACGCTGTGGCGCAGGCCAAGCAGTTGCTGGGATATTTTCAGGGCGCACACCCTGATTGGACGTGTGCGGATCAACGCAGGCTTCGCCATGTCATCCCGGAAGACCGCAAGCGCGTGTATGACATGCGCGAGGCAATTGCACTGATTGCCGACGAAGGGTCTGTGCTTGAGCTGCGCGCAGGCTATGGCCGCGGCATGATTACAGCGTTCGTGCGTGTTGAAGGCCGGGTGTTCGGGCTGTTTGCAAACGACCCAAAATATCTGGGCGGCGCTATTGACGCGCAGGCCTCTGAGAAGGCCGGACGCTTCATGCAGTTGTGTGATGCATTCGGCATTCCTTTGCTGTCGCTGTGCGATACGCCGGGCTTCATGGTGGGGCCGGATCATGAAGAGCTGGCAACAGTGCGGCGTGCATCATCCATGCTGGTGACGGGTGCCAGCATATCCGTGCCGCTGTTCATGATCTGCCTGCGCAAAGGCTATGGGCTGGGCGCGCAGGCGATGGCGGGCGGCAGTTTTACGTCGCCGGTGTTTCTCATTTCATGGCCAACCGGAGAATATGGCGGCATGGGTCTTGAGGGGGCCGTGCGGCTTGGCTACTCAAAGGAATTGGCGGCGGCGGAAAGCACCGAAGCGCGCGACGCGCTGTTTGAAAAACTGCTGGCCGCCTATTACGAACACGGCAAGGCGTTGAGCGTTTCAACGCTGCACGAAATTGACGCGGTGATAGACCCCATGGAGACGCGCCGATGGATCATCAATGGCATAAAGACCATTCCCGTCGAGGCCGCATCCCGCACCCGCCGCAGACCGTTTGTTGATACCTGGTAGGAGAGTTTCATGACTGCGCCAAGCCAACAGGAACTGGACGAGTACCGCGCGGATGCGCGGGCATGGTTCAGCGAGCACACCCCCAAAGACCCCGGCTTCATGTTGCCGCTCACGTTCATGGAAGTGGGCACGCAGCAGCAATTTGATTTTCTGCGAGAGTGGCAAAACAAAGTATGGGCGGCAGGCTATCTGGGGGGCAACTGGCCGGAGCAGTATGGCGGGCGCGGGCTGCCTGAAGTGTTCCGCGACATTGCCACCAAGGAGATGAGCCGCGCCGGTGGCCCGATCATGCTCAATGCCATTGGCCTCAACTGGGCTGGCCCGCTCATTCTGGATATGGGCACGGATGAAGAGCGGGCGCGCTATATCAAGAACATTCTGTCTGCGGAGGATATCTGGTGTCAGGGGTTTTCAGAACCTGAGCATGGTTCGGACCTTGGCAATGCGCAGACCAAGGCTGTGCGTGATGGGGATGAGTGGGTCATCAACGGGTCCAAAATCTGGACCACTCAGGGCAATTTCGCCAAGTACATGATTTTGCTGGCGCGCACCAACCCGGACGCGCCGACCAAATATAAAGGTCTGTCGTTTTTCCTCAGCCCCATGGATGCGCCGGGAATTGAAACCGTGCCCATTCGCAAGCTGACGGGCGAATATGGTTTTACGCAGACATTCTTCAATGATGCACGCATTCCTGCTGATTGCCTGATGGGCGAGGAAGGTGAAGGCTGGAAGGTGGCCATGCGCACGCTTGAATATGAGCGCGGTGCCCGCGGTGGCCAGCCGGGCGGCTACGTTATGACGTACCCGGACATTACGCAGGTGGTGGAGCTTGCCAGGACAGCCAACTACAACGGTAAGCCTGCCATAGAAGATACGCTCATTCGCGATGAGCTTGTGTCGCTGCTGATGGAGGCCCGTTCGCTGCGGCTATCGTCGGCGCGCACCGGCATGGCGCCGCTTAATCAGGAGCGGCCGTTGTCCATTCCACTGTCGTCCAAGCTGGTGTCGTCGGAGTTCATGAAGCGCATGGCCGAGCTTGCCACCCGGCTTCAGGGCACGCGCTCTGCTTACTATGTGGGTGATGAAGATGCGCACGCCCATGGCATCTGGCAGCGTGGTTATCTCAATTCGTTTTCTGCAACCATCGGCGGCGGTACCAGCGAAATCCAGCACAACATTATTGGCGAGCATGTACTCGGCCTGCCGAAATCATAAGCACAGAGAGTCCAAAGAGAACCTAAATGGCATTCAGCAATAACGGCTCCATCGGGTTCACCGATGAACAGGCAGAGCTTCTGGAAATTGCCCAGCGCTTCGCCCGTGAGAAATCTCCCGTGGACAAAGTGCGGGCGCTCATTGATGACGAAACCGGCCATGACCCGGCTGTGTGGCACGAGCTGGCCGAGCTTGGCTGGCTGGCCATTGCCGTGCCGGAAGAGTTTGGCGGTGTCGGTCTGTCGCTGGCAGAAGTGGTGCCGGTGGTGGAGCAGATGGGGCGCGCGCTGATGGGCGGGCCGTTTGTCTCTACAACCATTGCCGCGCAGGGTTTGCTGCAGGGCGGCACGGAGGCGCAGAAAGCAGCGTTGCTGCCCGACCTGTGTGCGGGTGTGCCGGCGGCGGTTGCGCTGACCGAGTCACATGGCGACTGGGATGTGACACGCATTGAGTGTACGGCAACGCGCGACGGCGACGATTTTGTGCTGTCCGGCACCAAGGTTCTGGTCAGCGATGCGGCGGCGGCTGCGTGGTTGCTTGTTTCCGTTACGCTTGAGGGCGCGCCTGCCGTCGTCATTGTACCCAAAGACAGGCTGGGGCCGGATGCTCTCACCCGCGAGGTGGTGATTGACGAGACGCGGCGGTCGTTCAAGGTGTCGCTGGATGGCGTCCGCGTCGGGGCGGATCAGGTGTTGTCCGCCGCGCCGGCCACCCGGACGCTGGCGCATATTGATCTGGTGTCGGCGCTGCTGCTGGCCGCTGAAATGTGTGGTGGCACGGCAAGCTGCATCGACTACACGGTGGAGTATCTCAAGACCCGCAAGCAATTTGGCAAGCTCATCGGCTCCTACCAGGCAGTCAAGCATCCCGCGGTTGATGCGCTGGTGGCCTATGAGCAGGCGCGCAGCCATGTCTATGCTGCCGCGCACAGCTTTGGCGAACAGGGCGAGGGAGAAATCGCCACCCGCATGGCCAAGGCACAGGCGGCAACCGCCATGAGCTTTGCCGCCGACCGGGCGATCCAGTTTCATGGCGGGTTCGGCTTTACCTATGATTGCGATGCGCAGCTGTATCGGCGGCGCGCCTTTTGGGGCGACAGTCGCCATGGCGACGCTGCGTATCAGAGGCGCAAGCTCGCAGACCTGATGTTCTAAAACCCTCCTGTTTATGGTGATTTTTTGCCGGTGCGTTAAGCAAGACAGACCAGAGCAGACGTGCCAAACTTGCAGCAGTTAAGAGCGCTCCTGTGGCGTTTTGGGGTCGTGGCGGCAATCTGGAGCGTCGTCGTGTCCGTATTACTGGGGATGGCCTTGTTTGTGGCGATCGCTTGGTCATGAGTTGGAAGCCGGGGGCGTTTGTGTCGGTTGCTGTGTCACATCAACAGGTCGAAGCGCACGAGCCGGTCTCGCGTGCGGATAGCATCGCGCTGATTTCGCGCATACGCGACGATGTGGACGCGCGTCTTGCAGTTCTGCTGCCTGACGAGGGGCGGGCACCGTCGCGTCTGCACGCAGCAATGCGCTACAGCGTTCTGTCGCCCGGCAAGCGGCTTCGGCCTGTCATTACAGCGCTTGTCGCGCGCCAGTGCGGCGGCAACATGCAGGCAGCCCTTGATGCGGGGTGCGCAGTGGAGATGGTTCATGCGGCATCTCTGGTGATTGATGATCTGCCGGCCATGGACGATGCAGAGCTGCGACGGGCGCGGCCGACAACCCACCGCACTTATGGTGAGGCCACGGGCATTCTGGCTGCTATCTCGGTCATGAACCTCGCCTATGACAGTGTGGCGCGTCTTGAGGGCGTGTCAGCTTCCAACCGGGCGCGGCTTATTACACTCTTTGCGGATGCCATCGGCCCTGAAGGGCTCGCCGGCGGTCAGGAATATGATGTGAACGGAGCTGCCGGTGCGAGTGAGGCCGACATTGAATCCGTCAATCGGCGCAAGACCGGCGCGCTGTTTTCGCTTGCAGCACAGGCCGGTGCCTGCATGACGCCGGAGTTGCATGATCCCGGTGATGCGGCTCATGAGGCGCGGCTTGGATACCTGGCGCAGTTCGGCAATCACCTTGGGCTGGCCTTCCAGACCCTTGACGACATCATGGATGCGACCGGCACAACGCTGACGGGTAAGGATCGTGACCAGGACGGCGGTAAGCCGACCATCGCCCGTGTTGAGGGGCTGGAGGCGGCACACGCAACGGTGAAGGCACATGTGAACCATGCGCTTGCAGCCCTTGAAGCAGGCATTGGTGAAGCGCCTCACATGCGGGCTCTTGCCGGTGCGGTGTTTGACACAGCGCTTCAGGGCGCCCCTTCCAAGGGCTACGTGCCCGATCAGGCCTAGCATCCGGTGGCAGACGCAGAACCAACACTTAGCGTTGACGGTGTTTCGTACCGGTATGGCGCGCGGCAGGCCCTGAGCGATGTGAGCTTTGATGTTCAGCGCGGGCGTGTATTCGCGTTGCTTGGCCCCAATGGTGCGGGCAAGTCAACGATTGTACGGGCTATTTGCGGGCGGGTTCGGCCCGGCAAGGGGAGTGTTCGTGTGGTCGGGCTCAATCCGGCAAAGTCGCGGGCGGCGCAGGCGGCCATCGGGCTGGTGCCACAGGATATTGCGCTTTACCCATACCTGACTGTTGCAGAAAATATGTCCGTATTCGGACGGTTGGCAGGTCTTGGTGGCGATGTGCTTTCAGGTGCTGTTGCGGCGGCTGTTGCTTCAACGGGTCTTGAAGGCCGCCTCACTCAGCGTGTCGAAACGCTTTCAGGCGGATATAAACGCCGCGCCAACATAGCGTCCGCGCTTTTACATTCGCCGAAACTGCTTGTGCTTGATGAGCCGACTGTAGGCGTTGATCCTGATGCGCGAAACAGCATCAATGGTGTGCTGCGGTCGCTGGCGGCTGACGGCATGTCCATTCTGATTACAACGCATGATCTGGATCAGGCGGCGGCTGTGGCAACCGATGTTGGCATTATTGCTGATGGGCGGATTGTTCAAACAGGCGTGCCGGATGTGCTGGTTGCAACCCGATTTGGCACGGACCGTGAGCTTGTGCTGCTGTTGGCAGAGCCGGTGACACCGGACGTTGATGCCAAATTGCGCGCTCTGGACTTTTCATCGCAGGACGGCGGTCGTCAATGGCGGGGGCGGTTGGCCGTCGGTGATGTTGATGTTGAACACCTCACTGGCGAGCTTTCAGCTATTGGGGTGCAGGTCCGCGAAACCCGCGTGCGAAAGCCGGGTCTTGATAGTCTGTATGCAGAGCTCACAGGCGATGGCGCCCGCGAAAGTGAGGTCTGCTAATGCTGGTCATCGCCTATGCCAGCCTTGTTGGTCTGCTGCGTGATCGTGGTGCGCTCATTATGGCGTTTGTACTCCCGGCGCTGATATTTGTGATTTTTGCGGCGGTTTTTTCAGGCACACAGGGCGATGGTTTGAGCATCAAGGTCGCGTTCGCTGACGATGTGCAGTCGGTGCAGGCAGGTGCTATCGGCGCGGCGTTGGCGGCTGACGCTGATGTGCGGTTTGCACAAGGGGGACACCCTGATGACGCGGCCTCGCGCGAGAGCGTGCGTGCCCTGGTTCTGTCAGGGCGCGCTGATGCGGCGATTGTCGTGATCGGACAGGTTTTTTTGCCGGGGTCCGGCGAGCAGGGATCACCGCCGGTGCTTGTGCTGGCGGATGATGCAAAACCAATTGCCGGTGCGCTGGCGGCGGCGGCAGTGCAGCGGGCGCTGGCGGTTGCTGTGCCTGGTGCCGTGCCGCCGCCGGTAGTGGAGATCAGGGCAGCGGCAGAAGGCGCGCGTGACCCCGCTGTCACGTATTATGCCGGCGCGATTGCCATTATGTTCTTGTTCTTTGCAGCCCTTCAGGGTGCTGTCGGTATGATCGAGGATCGCGCCAGCGGCATTGTGGACCGGCTGATGCTGACGCGCGGCGGAGCGCGGGCGATGGTCGGCGGAAAATATCTGTTTTTGACCGGGCAGGGCGTGTTGCAGGCAATCACTGTTTTTGTGGTTGCGTGGCTTGGTTACAGTGTTGTGTTCTGGACCGCCCCTGGAGATTTTTTCATCACCACGGCACTGGCGGCCACGACCGCTGCCGGGCTGGCGATGGCTATTGTATCGGTTGCCGCCACGCGGGCGCAGGCGCTGGCCACGGGCAACGCCATTGTGCTGGTCATGTCGGCGGTGGGCGGCTCCATGGTGCCGCGCTATATGATGCCGCAGTGGATACAGGATGTGGGCGCTTTTACGCCGACGGGCTGGGTTATTGACGCCTATCAGGCGGTCTTGTTCAGGGATGTTGAGGCGACGCAACTGGAACGCACATGGATGTTGCTGGCGGGCTTCTCGCTTGCCACGCTGGTGTTCGCGTGGGTCGCGACGCGCATCAAGGAGCGTGCTGCATGATGACTGGCGTGGATAAAATCACGCACGCACGGCAGACAACACTCGGACTGGGCCTTGCGGCGCTTGTTATCGGCGCATGGCTTGCGATCCACGTGACGGCGGTGTTTGTGCTGCCGCTTTCAGGCACGTGGCTGTTAGCGGCACCGCTTGTTGTCGCCGTGCAAACTGTTCTGTCCGTCGGCCTGTTCATTATTGCTCATGACGGGATGCATGGCTCAATCGCGCCGTTCAGGCCAGCGCTCAACAAACGTATCGCGGCGTTTTGCCTGCTGATTTATGCAGGATTTTCGTACAAGGCATTGGCGCCTGAACATATGCGCCACCATGCAAGGCCCGGCACCGCGGATGACCCGGATTTTCATGCGCCGAACCCGCACAGCTTTGCGGCATGGTATTTCGGGTTTTTCCGGCATTACTTTGGGCTGCGCGAGTTTGGCGTACTGACGGTGATCCTTGCGGTCTATGTGCTGCTGCTTGGTGCACCGATTGGCAATCTGCTGTTATACTGGGCGGTGCCCGCGCTGCTGTCGTCGCTGCAGCTTTTCTATTTTGGCACTTACCGCACGCACCGGCCCGTCGAGGGAGATGCGTTTGTGGACGAGCATCATGCGCGCACGGTTGACCTTCCGCCGTTGCTTTCGCTCCTTACGTGCTTCCATTTTGGTTATCATCTGGAGCACCATCACCATCCGCACGAGCCGTGGTGGCGGTTGCCTGCGGTGCGCCGGGCTGTTCTGGCGCGCGAACAGATGTCTGATGAGGTCTCATGAGCATTGCCGGACCCGTTCTGATCGTTCTGGCCACCATTGCCGCAATGGAAATGTTTGCCTGGTGGGCGCACAAAACCATCATGCATGGCTGGGGGTGGGGCTGGCACGAAAGCCATCACCGCCCGCGCGACGGGTGGTTTGAAAAAAACGATCTGTACTCGGTGGTGTTTGCCGGGTTCTCAATCGCGCTTTTTGCTGCGGGCAGTTATCTGTGGGCGCCGTTATGGTGGGTGGCGCTGGGCATTACGGCATATGGTGTGCTGTATTATTTGGCCCATGACGGGCTGGTGCATCAGCGCTGGCCGTTCCGCTACCACCCAAAGCGGGGCTATCTGGGTCGGCTGGTTGAAGCACACCACCTGCACCATGCGGTGCACACGCGTGAGGGATGTGTGTCATTCGGCTTTGTATATGCGCCGGACCCCGACGCCCTGCGGCGCGAACTCAAGAACATAAAGGCGCGCGACAAAACCGCTGCCTAGTGCGCCAGGTCGGTTGCGCGGGTCCACAGGCCATCACGGTCCGGTCCGGTCTTGTTATTGCGGAAACGAGACGCGATCGCATCGCCCAGGCCTGCAACAGCAAAGCCGATTTTTTGCAGGGTTGATGTGCTCACGCGTTCATCCCATGCGGTTTCACCACGGGCCATAACGCCAATGCCGATGTGGCGATAAATGCGTTTGGCTGTGGCGATTGCCCATGCTGCCCTGAAGGGCAGGTGGGGAATGCCATACATCGCTGATGCATAATACGGTTCCGCCTGAGTGAGCAGGCGGTGGGCCACGCGCGCAATGGCAGGTCTGTTGGCAGGAGCCAGAATAGCTTCGCAGGTGTGGGGCACATTTTCTTCGGCGAGCCAGCTTGCGGGCAGGTAGATGCGGCCAATCTTCGCGTCATCAATAATGTCGCGCGAAATGTTGGTGAGTTGAAAGCCGATACCCAGGTCGCAGGCGCGGTCCAGCACCTGTTCGTCGCGCACACCCATTACCATTGCCATCATCACGCCCACCGCGCCCGCCACGTAATAGCCATAGGCGAGCGTATCGGCGGCGTTGGCGTAGGTGTGGTCTGCCACATCCATATGAAAGCCACGCAGCAGATCCAGCGGATATTGTTCGGGTACGTCGTGTTTGTGCACCACGCGCTGGAATGACTGGAACACTGGGTCCGTTACTGGTTCGCCGCGATAGGCGGCGCGGGTTTTCTCCAGCAGCATCCGGTAGCGCGCGTACGGATCGCTGGTGTCAGCCTCGGCCTTTGCAAAGCCAAGCTCCTGACCGTCTATCACGTCGTCGCAAAAGCGGCACCATGCATACAGCATGTAGGCACTTTCGCGCATGTCGCGGCCAAACAGCGCCGCGGCACCGGCGAATGATTTTGAGCCCTGCTGAATGGTGGTGCGGGCCTGCTCAACAACCTGATCCATAGAACTATAAGCGGGCGGGTTTGACCGCAGGCTCCTGCTGGGGGTCTTTGATACCGAAGTCTTCCAGCACCAAACGTGCAGTGGCTTTGGCGGAACCAACAACACCGGGAATGCCGGCACCGGGATGTGTGCCTGCGCCAACGATGTAGAGGTTATCCAGCTTGTCATCGCGGTTGTGGCTGCGGAACCAGGCGCTTTGCGTGAGGATCGGTTCCAGCGAAAACGCTGAACCCTGATGGGCGTTCAACTCGTCGCGAAAATCATTTGGTGTGAAATGGCGCGTTGTCACCAGGCTGTCCATCAGGCCGGGCATGTGGTGCTGGTCCAGATACTGCAAGATACGATCGCGATATTTGGGACCTTCCACGTCCCAGTCAATGTCGGCGTTGCCCAGATGCGGCACCGGCGACAGTACGTAAAAACAGCCGTGACCGTCAGGTGCGAGCGAGGGGTCGGTGCGGGTGGGGGCGTGCAGATACAGCGAGAAATCGTCGGCCAGATCCTTGCCCTTGAAAATATCGCGGATGAGGTCGCGGTAGCGCGGGCCGAAAATGACCGTGTGGTGCTGAATGTCGCTGAACGGTTTGCTGGCCCCAAAGTAAATGACGAACAGCGACATGGAAAAGCGCTTGCGCTTGAGGCTTGCGGCTTCCTTGCGGCCGCGGGCGGTGTGTCCCAGCAGCTTGTCGTAGGTGTGCACAACGTCTGCGTTGCTGGCCACCATGTCGGCCTTGAAATGGGTGCCGTCTGCGAGGGTAACGCCGGTGGTTCTGGTGCCCGCCGTCGTGATCTGCGCCACGTCGGCATTGAGGTGCAGCTCGCCGCCAAGGTCGGTAAACAGTTTCAACATGCCCGATACCAGGGCGCCGGTTCCACCTTTGGCAAACCACACGCCCCATTCGCGTTCAAGCGCGTGAATGAGGGCATAGATCGCTGACGTTTCAAACGGGTTGCCGCCCACCAGCAGTGAGTGAAAGCTGAAGGCTTGACGCAGGTGTTCGTCTTCCACAAAGCGCGAGACTTTGGAATAAACGCTGCGCCATGCTTCAAGGCGCACAAGCTGCGGCGCGGCTTTGATCATCGAGCGAAAGTTGAGGAAGGGGACGGCGCCCAGTTTGATGTAGCCTTCTTCCATCAGGTCGCGGGAATATTCCAAAAAGCGCTTGTAGCCGTCCACGTCCTTTGGGTTCAGTTTGGCAATCTGGCGGTTTAGTTCGTCGCTATCATTTGTGTAGTTGAAGCTGACGCCGTCTTCCCATTCCAGCCGGTAGAGCGGGTCCACGGGCAGCAGCGTGACGTAGTCAGCGAGTTTGTTGCCAGACAGGGCAAACAGCTCTTCGAGCGCTGACGGGTCTGTGATGACGGTGGGGCCTGCATCAAACGTGAAGCCCTTGTCTTGATACACATAGGCACGTCCGCCGGGCTTGTCGCGCTTCTCAAGCAGCGTGGTCTGGAAGCCTGCTGATTGCAGTCGGATCGCAAGCGCGATGCCGCCAAACCCCGCGCCAATAACAACGGCTTTCTTGCTTAGCGGTGTCGCGATGTTCATGCGGTCAGGTCTCCGTGGGTGGGTTCTTTCAGGCAGCGCAGGGCCGCGCTAATGGGCACCGGAGGTTTGCCGGTGAGGATACGGGCCTTGTCGGCCCAGGTGGTGGTCCCCGCATAAAATCGGGCGATCAGTGGTTCCGGCAAGCGATAAAACCGCTCCAGCACCTTGTAGCGCTCATGGGGCAGGGCTGCGTCAAACAACATACGGTTGAGCAAACGGTAAAAGCCGCGCGATTTCCATGCCTCGAATGCATGGTCGCGGGTTGCCTGAGCCACGGTGTCAGCGGTGATCTCAGGCAGGGCGGCAATTTTTTCGGCAAGGCGCACGTTGTCGGGCAGGGAATAGCCGGTGACCGGGTGAAACAGCGCTGCTGCCAGGCCGCTGCGGCCTACGCCCCGGGGGGTATCGTTCCAGAAGGCTTCTATGTCGCCGCCAAGGGCGATGGGCAGAATGCCGCGTTCTTCACGAATGATGTGTTTGATGGTCCAGCCGCGTGAGGTGGCATAGTCGTTTATGGCGCTGCGAAAAACCTCGTCGTCCAGCGCCGCGCCGTCGCTGTATCGGGTGTCTTCGATGAGCAGCGATGTAGGTGTGTGTGGCAGCAGGTAGAAAAACCGGTAGCCGTCTTCCTGCGGCACGGTTGCATCCATAATGACAGGTGCCGTCAGCCTGTGGGGGTTTTCGAGCTCCAGTTCCTGACCGACAAACTTTTGAAACCTGATCGCGAGCGCGGGATGGGCACGCTGACCTCGCCCGTCAATCACCGAGTGCGCTTCGATGCGGCTGCCATCTGCCAGGGTGGCGCCCTTTGCATCCAGTGATGCGACGTCACCGGCAATCACGCCCTGGCCTTTGAGGTCGCACGCCAGTTGGGCGCGCAACTGATGTTCGCTGATGCTGGCGTAGCCTGTGTTCAGCGCGCGGCTGTGCCCGGGGAATGTCACGCGCTGGCTTTGCCACCTGTGCGTAACGAGCGGCGACATCCAATCGTCAGCGCTATCTGACACATCGCTCGCGTGAAATGACCATGTGTGGCTTGGCGTCGGGTTCGGCTCACGGTCAACGATGCCAACGCGGATTTCGGGACGGTGGACCGTCAGCGCCCGCACAATCAGCGCGTTTGCCAGCCCGGCCCCTGCCAGAAGCAGATCATAGGGTGCGTTGGGGCGGTGCGGCGGCCCGTTAGCGTTGTGATCTGGCGTTTGCGGGGGCACGAGGGGCAAAAGTCCCGGTTTTCTTGAGGTGTTGGTTGTTCAGCATACGCATATATCTGCCCGTTGGATGCAGAAACCGGCGCGTCTTTTGCTGTTGTAACCAAATGAAAGCGCACTTTTGAGCCGTTTTTACAGGGTTGGACGTCCAAAATGCCGCAAATGGCCCGTTTCAGGACGCGTCGGTGCGGCGTTGCGGCAACAACTGACCCAAATCGGGGCCAGGAGGCAAAAGAACGAGCGGTCTGAATCATTGTTCATGTTTCAGACAGGCTGGGTGTGGTTTGTGGAGCGCAGAATGGTAACTGAAATCTTAACGGCGTCGGGCATCAGCCGTCGGGCGCCGGTATGAGGGAACGTGACAGCGTGGCAGAACGTCAACGGATCAGCATCGTCAGCGGCACGCGGCCGGAAATCGTCAAGCTCGCACCTGTGTATGCGGCCCTGCGTGCACGCCCGGAGATTTTTGAGCCGACGTGGATTGCCACCGGCCAGCACGCTTCTCTGGCGGACCGCGCCTTTGCTGACTTTCATATTACGCCGGACATGAGTGTTGATCTGGCGGTCCTTCCCGCCGACATTTCACAACGCGTAGGAGCCACGGTTGCAGCCCTTGGGCCAGCGTTGCTGAAAGCCGACCCGCATCTTGTTGTTGTGCAGGGCGACACGGCGTCTGCGCTTGCAGGGGCGCTGGCCGCCGCTGCGCGCGGTGTGCCGGTTGCGCATGTGGAAGCGGGTCTGCGGTCGTTTGATTTTTATCATCCGTATCCGGAAGAAAGTATCCGCCATCTGATTGCCAAGCTGGCTTATGTGCATTTTGCGCCAACACAGCGGGCGGCGAAAAATCTGCTGGACGAAGGACATTTGCCGTCTCGGGTGCACGTGACAGGCAACACGGTTGTGGATGCACTGATGTCGGTGCTGCCGAATGTGCCGACGTGGCCGCGTGATGTGCCCGCTGTCAGCGGCATATCCCGTGTGGCCCTGGTGACAACGCATCGCCGTGAAAGCTGGGGTGCGCAGATTGATGGCATTGCGCAGGCGGTACTGTCGGTGGTCAATCAGGTTACTGACATTGAAGTAGTGCTGCCGTTTCATCCAAACCCGGTCGTGCGCCAACCATTGGAGGCAGCGCTGGGGCAGCATCCGCGTGTTCACCTGACAAACCCGCTTGGCTACATGGATTTCGTCTCGGTGCTGCGCCGGGCGACGCTGGTGCTGACCGATTCAGGTGGCGTGCAGGAAGAAGCGGCCACGCTTGGTATTCCAACGCTTGTGATGCGCAAGGTGACCGAGCGCATGGAAGCTGTTGAGGCCGGTGTTGCGCGCCTTGTGGGCACCGAACGGGCGGCTATCGAGCGCGAGGCGCTGCGGTTGTTGACCAATGAGGCTGCACGCCAAGAGATGAAGCGCGCGGGCAACCCGTTTGGGGACGGGCGTGCGGGCGAAAACATTGCAGCTCTTCTGGCGCGTGATCTGCTGAAGGGGCGGGCCGGACACCAGCAGGGAAAGCCGGGTGTAACGGACCGGCTAACGGCATCATGAGTAAGGCGGGATAAGCATGGAGGCGCTGGGTGCCATCCAGCAGATGCTAACCAACATTGGCGATGGTGCGCAATGGATGCTGGCGCTCGACTGGGCGTATCTTGCGTCGCGTGACTTTGGCTTTGATCTTGTGGAAGCCGGAGCAGTGCTGTGGTTCGTCATCAAGTTCCTGATGCTGACCATTGCGCTGGTGATTTTTGTCAGTGGTGCCGAGGACCTGTTCATTGACCTGTATTACTGGTGGCTGAAGCTCAAACGGCTGGGCGACCGTGACCCGCACGAGCTGCCCCGCAAACTTGAAAGCCTCAAGGCCGTACCGCAGCTCAAGCTCGCCATTATCGTGCCTGCGTGGGACGAGAGCGATGTCATTGCGCGGATGATTACCAACACCATCAATACGGTGGACTACGACAACTTCCATATTTTTGCGGGCACCTATCCCAACGACCCGGATTCAGCGCGCGAAGTGGACCGCATGGCGGCGCGCTACGACAATGTGCATCGCGCAGAGGTGGGCCACCCGGGCCCCACCAGCAAGGCGGATTGTCTGAACTGGATCGTCAAAAAGATTTTTGCCTACGAAGACGCAACCGGCGAAAAGTTTGACGGCTTCGTCATGCAGGACTCAGAAGATGTGGTGAACCCCTTGTCGCTGCGGGTCATCAACTGGGTGCTGCCGACGCGCGACTTCATGCAGTTGCCGGTGTTCTCGATGAACCGCGACCCGCTGGACATGGTGGCGTGTCACTACATGGATGAGTTCGCCGAGTGGCATAACAAGGATCTGCTGGTGCGCGAGGCGATGACTGGCATTGTGCCGAGCGCCGGTGTGGCCAGCGCGTTTTCGCGCAATGCGTTGATCGCGCTATCAGCGGCAACCGACGACCAGCCGTTCAACACTGACAGCCTCACCGAAGATTATGACATTGCCATGCGCCTGCATGACCTGGATATGCCCGGTGCGTTTGTGCGCTACTGGGCAGAAGTTCCCTACGAAACACGGTCGTGGCCGCTTGGTCGAAAAGTCACGCGCACGCGGCGTGAAATTGTGTCCACGAAAGAGTTTTTCCCTGATCAGCTGTGGGCGTCCATCCGCCAGAAAGCGCGTTGGACACTTGGCATTTCGTTTTTGGGGTGGGAGCAGCTTGGCTGGCAGGGGCGCTGGCAGGATCTTTATTTCTTGTACCGCGACCGCAAGGGCATGATTACAGCGCCCGCCGCCATCATCGGCTATGCCATCGTGCTGCAGATTGCAGCCTACTATCTGGCACTCAATTATATTCCTGATCTGTGGCAGATGCCGCCGTTGATCGAGCCGGGAAGCTGGGTCTGGTACATCATTGCGGCCAATCTGTTTTTCCTGCTCAACCGGCTGTTTCATCGCGCCTGGTTTGTCGGGCGCACACATGGGCTGATTTATGTGCCGCTGTCGCCATTGCGCGCGGTGGTGGCCAACTGGATCGGGTTTCGGGCCAGCCTGCGGGCGCTCCGGCAATATCTTTGGTATCGCCTGTCCGGCCAGCGGCTGACATGGGACAAGACCAGCCACGCCTACCCGTCGCTGTCTGACCTCAAGCAGGGCACGCCGAAGATTGGCGAAGTTCTGAGTTATTGGGGTGCGGTTGCGCAGACCGATATTGACGATGCACTGGTGCGGCAGAAAGCCCAGTACCGGCCGCTTGGGTTGTCGCTCCTCGACCAGGCGCTGGTGGACGAGGACAGTCTGGCCAATGCCTTTGCCGAGCAGGCGGGGTTGGCGTTTGCACCGTTTGATGCGCTCAAGGTTTCAGCGGATGCGCTGGCTGAAATCAGTGCCGTCAATGCTGCACGGTTTGGTGTCGTGCCCGTGACCTTAAGCAATGGCACGCTGAACCTTGCGGCGGCTGAGCCGCTTACAAAGTCACAACGGGATGCCCTGGCAAACACGCTGCGGACCGCGCGGCGCCTGACCATTACGATTGCGCCGCGCAGCGACGTAGCCTTTGGACTGCGGTATGCGTGGGATACCTCCGCTCTTGGCCGCGAAATAAAAGACGCCACGTTGCTGCGGCGTCTGCAGCTTGTGGATGCGCAAGGCATTGAACGTCTGTGGCGGCACATTCGCCGGCGTCATGTGCTGCTGGGTGATGTGCTGGTGCGTCTTGGTTTAATCGCGCACGAAACACTGACGGCAGCGCTGGAGTTGCGTGGCTCTGATGCACAACCGCTGGGCGAGGCTTTGGTTGCCTCTGGTGCTGTGTCGCGCACGCAGCTTGATGATGCGCTGGCCGCTCAACCGCAACCGCCAATGAACATTCTGGGTGTCGCTGCGGACCTGGGTCTTATTCCGCATGGGCAGGTTGAGCAGGTTCAGCGTGAACTGGACCAGAGCAACCTGGAACTGGTGGAGTAACGGCATGTCACCAGCTCAAAAGAAACGCGCCCGGATCAGAGCGTCATTGCTGCTCACACTCATCATGGTGTTCGGCGCGGTTGGTCTTTGGTTTGCCACCAAGGAAATGTGGATTCCTGATTTATCTGTGATGCGTGCCCAGACGCTGACCAACGAGCTGGCAGCGCCGTTCCCAACGCAAACCATGGCTGACTTTCGCAGTTACCCGTTTGTGCATCGGGCTTACGCCTTGATGGCGCAAGGCGAGTATGCCGAGGCGGAGGTCCACATGGCACGCGCACGGGAGATAAACCCGGAGCGCGCGCAGGTGTGGATTATTTCAGCGCAGGCTGCGTTGCAGGCGGGTGAGCCGTTGAAGGCTGCGGGTTTCGCAGACCGGGCAGCGCGGGCCTCAGCAGAAGATGGGCGCGCATTGCTGTATCGCGCCATCGCGCGCGACGTGGCAGGCGAAGTGGTGGCGGCGCGTGCAGACTATGTCAGCGCGCTGGAAGCGGGCGGCCTGACGGATGCCGAGCGGGAGCTGGCTGAAAAGGTGCTGGCGCAGTAGGCGGTGTTTCGCCGGGCCTAGTAGTGCAGCGTTGCAGTGCCGACGAGGGCGCCATCATCGCGATCATCGTCATTCACGAAGGCATAGCGATACTGGATTTTGAAATCCATGTAAGAGCGCGGGCCAGTGTACTTGTCCTCGTTGAACCAGTAGCGCAGCGCAACGCCGGGGCCTGCCTCAATCACCCGGTCGGTATCGAACTTGTCGTCCGAGTAACGCGCGGCGGCAACCACATGCGGAATGACAACAACATCATCAGACAGTTTGAAGCTGTGGCCGTACCAGCCTTCAACATTGGCAGCGATAAAGCGCGGGCTGTCGGGGATATAGGCAAAGTCGGCATACACGTTCCAGCTTTCCCAATCGTCTAGCACGGGATCAATATCGAGGCCGTCCGCCAGTGAATAGCCGGTGACGAACAGCCACGCATCGCGCGCCTGATCGCCGACTGAAATCAGCCGCTCTGCGGTGAACACAAGGTTGTGGTCAGCCAACGGACGGAAGCGCGCGCCGACGCCAAGCTGCAACGACCCCTCGCGGGTATCCAGCGTGTCGCCTTCAAAGCCGGTAAAGCCGCGGGTGAAAAGTGTCAGCGCGCGGTGCTTCATGGAGCCGATCTGGGGGGCGATGTAGCCCACTTCCCAGCCGGCGAAGCTGTCGCTCTCGCCACGCTCCGGCACGCCGATCAGATCAACCGAGTTGTCGCGGAATGACAGGAACGCATCCGCATACCAGGTACGTTCGGTGTAGGAGACCTCGCGGCGCAGACGGAACAGGCGGCGCTTGCCTTCATCGCTGGTGGCGTCCGCGCTTTGGTCGTGGGTGTCGATGGCATCGCGAAACAGGCTTGTTGAGCCATCAAGGTCGCCCTGGCGTTTCAGCGCGTAGCCGTAGTCAGCAAAGCTCGTTGAGGTCAGGGCGTCTGCGCTGCGGGCCTGCTCGAAGTAGCGGGCAGCGGCAGCATCGTCACCCATTGAAAGCGCGGCATAGGCCACGTCGGCGGCGGCACCGGGTTCTGCTGCCAATGCGCTTTCAGCCTTAGCGAGATTTTCGTCAGCTTTCGCGGTGTTGCCGGTCTGGCGATAAAGCTGCGCCAGCCGCACGCGGCGATAGACGCTTTCGGTGATGCCGACGGCTTCTTCCAGCGCCGTGATGGCGGCCTGCGGGTTGCCGGGGAGGGCCGCAGATGCAACTTCGTCCAGATAAAACGGCAGCTGGTCGCGGGTCAGTACCCGGCGGTCCACGTTTGCAAGTGCTGCATTGGCACCGGCTGTGTCGCCTGCCTGGCGCAGCGAAACGGCAAGGCCCAATGCGGCACCGGGGTTATCTTCGATAGCCAGGGAGGCCTTGAAGGCGCGGGCTGCGTTTTGCGGGTCGCCAATTTCAGCAGAGACAAACCCAAGGGCACGTAGCGCATAGGCGCGCTGGGCTTGTGTCAGATTGCCGGTCTCAAGGGCGCGTTGGTAGGTCTGGGCGGCAAGTGATGGATTGCCGCCCTGCCACTGTGCATCACCTGCGGCGATCAGGTTTTGTGCGGTTTCGGCCTGGGCCACCATGAAAGGTTCCAGCCGTTCAGCGTGTGCCGTTGGCGCGGCGGTCAGTGTAACCCCTGCCAGAATAGCAAGGCTGCCTGCTCCCAGGATGCGACGTGTCATCTTTTCTGTTCTTTCCTGCCTGAACGCACCCGAACTCTCACCAAGTCTAGCGCGGGTCGCTCGCAAATCGCCACGCATTGAGCCGTTCTAGCGCAATAAGTTGCGCAATTCGGTTAACCACACGGGCAAGTGTTGCTATGCAGCCACGGGCTGCATGATTAACAAATAGTAACGGTCGAAGTCAGCACAAAGGTACGCTGGTCGCGTATAATCTCAGCAGTGGGTGCCCTTGTGGCGATCGGCAATGTAAGCGGTTCGCCGACACAGAGTTATCTGTGTTTTCGTGTTTTCTGTCCGCCGCGTTTTTCAGTGCGCAGGTCGGGCCGGCAAATTGAGGCAGGGCATGTCTGGATTTACAGATGAACAGCGCGCAGCGCTTCGGGGTCTGGTTGACGCAGAAGTGCGCGACCGCACGCGCGGACGTGGCAGCAGCGGCTTTGGTGTGTTGGGCTTTTTGCTGTTTGTGGTTCTGGCTGCGGGGCTGGGCTTTTTCCTGTGGGTTAATCAGGGCACCTGGGACATGCGCCAGCTCTATGCGCAGGGCGGTGGCGGTAATGACCGCGAAGCCCTGAGCGAGTTCTTGCTGCGGCAGGCCGAAAAAGTTTCCGATGAAGTGCGCTTTGCCCAGCGGGAGGTCTCCAGTCTGCGCGGCCAGCAGCAGGAACTGCGCGACCAGGCAGACGAAATAGCCGCCGCCTATCGCAAACTGGCAGCGGATGCGGCCAAGGCGGAGCAGATGATAGCTGTTGCCCGGGATCTTGATCGCCAGCTTGATCAGGTTGTGGGTGCTGTGTCCGGTTCTGACATTGTGCAGGCAGCACTGGCTGAACGGCTTCTGGCGACCAGTATGCAGGCGGGCTCGTTTGAGTGCGGCCATGCGTACCGGCCAACGGATGATGGGTGGGAAGAAGTGATGACCCGCACGGTGTCATTTGGGTCAGCGTTTGACGCCCCGCCGAAGGTCTTCATCGCGCCAAATATGCTTGAAGCCTATTACCGCGAGCCAAACGTCATTTTGGCGTTTGAAGCGGGCAGCATCACGGAAAACAAGTTTGACCTGACCGTGCGTGCTGCGGGGGCTTCCACTATCTCTGATTGCCGGGTGGACTGGATTGCTATCGGCTCGGCCGAGTAGGTATCCGTGACCCACAGCAACGCCAAATAAGGGCTGCGTTAACCAAACTGTGACAACACTCGACCTTGGAAATCCAAGAGTCCTGACGCCAGGGCTGTGTCCGGGGTGAGAGAATGTCCAGCTACATGCGCGGTTTGCCGGTTGTTGCGGGTGCCTTTCTGGCAGCCTGCTCGTTTACGCCAGACATGCCAGATGCGGTTGTTGCCAAGGCACCGGCTGCAATGGGTGAGTTCGTCACGGCCAGCGTCGCGCCGGTTTCAACCGCCAAACCTGAAGGCATGTGGTGGCGGCTTTATGATGACGACGTTCTCAACAGTTACGTCACAAAAGCGCTTGCACAGAACAATGACCTCAAGGCGGCGGCGGCCAATCTTGATCGCGTGCTGGCAACGCTGAGCGAAAGTCGCAGCGACTATATTCCGTCCACGGATGTTACGGCGGGTGCCAGCTATGAGCGTGAGGCACGACCATTGCCGACGCAGCGGGCCAACACTGAAGACCTCACCTATTCATCCGGCTTCAACCTTTCTTACGAAATCGATCTGTTTGGCCGCGTGCGCAACTCGGTTGCCGCCGCGCGGGCAGATGCGCGCGCGGCGCAGGCCGCCCTCTACAATACGCGTCTGACCATTGCCGCTGAGACGGCGCGGGCCTATGCGGATATCTGTTCGGCCAACCAGCAGATTGCCGTGACGCAAAACACGTTTGACCTTCAGTCACGCACGGTTGATCTCACCCGCCAGCTTACCGACGGCGGCCAGGGCACAAAGCTTGATATTGTGCGCGCGCAGGTAAATGTGGAAAACACCCGTGCGTCGTTGCCGCAACTCAAGGCATCACGTGAAAATGCTCGCTTTCGGCTGGGTACGCTTGTCGGCGAGCCACCGCGCGCCATGGTGGATGTTGGTGCTGACTGTATGATGGCACCTGTTGTGGCAGCGACTATTCCTGTCGGTGACGGCGCCGGGTTGATTGCCCGCCGTCCCGACGTGCGCGAAGCCGAAAGTGCGCTTGAAGCATCCGCTGCGCGGGTCGGCGTTGCAGTGGCAGAGCTGTATCCGCAGATCACGCTTGGCGGGTCGATCAACACAAGTGCGTTGCAAATTGCCAGCCTCAAGGAAGACGGCGCGCTGTCTTTCTCGGCCGGGCCGCTGATCTCGTGGACGTTTCCCAATCAGTGGGCGGGACGTGCGCGAGTGCGCAGTGCCGAAGCGGGCATGGCGCAGGCGCTGGCGCAGTTTGACCAGACGGTGCTGGCCGCGCTCGAAGAAACAGAAATTGCCCTGCAGAACTATGCCGCCGAGCTGCAGCGCCAGGCCGCATTGGCCAGTGCGCGCGATACGGCGGCGCAATCGGTCGAGATGGCGCGGGCGCGCTATGAGCTTGGGGCGGATGATTTTATCACGGTGCTCGACGCTGAACGCACTCTGGCGGAGGCGGACATCACCCTTGCGCAGTCGCAGGCCAGCACAACGGATTTCCAGATTGATCTGTTCCGTGCGCTGGGTGGTACATGGGCAGATGCACCGGATGCGCTGGCTGCGGGCTTGTAAACCGCTCCTCGAAAACGATCTTCCAGTTTTAAAAACAAACCCACTAGCTTTTTTGGTTCAGGTCGCCAGAATGCGGGCCGAACGGCGTGCGGCTGCGCGCCTGCGTAACAACGGTCTGTCGCAAAGACGGACGAAACCGGCAAACAGGGGTGGCACTTATGCGCACGCGGATTACAGAGCTTTTTGGAATTGAACATCCGATCATTCAGGGCGGAATGCACTATGTGGGCTTTGCCGAGATGGCGGCGGCTGTTTCAAATGCGGGCGGCCTGGGCATCATCACGGGTCTGACGCAAGGCACGCCCGAAAAGCTGGCCGCTGAAATTGAGCGCTGCAAGGGCATGACTGACAAGCCGTTTGGCGTGAATCTTACTTTTTTGCCGGCCGTCACACCTCCTGATTATCCGGGCTTTGTGGATGTCATCATCAAGAGTGGCGTCAAGGCGGTTGAGACGGCGGGCAACAACCCGGCCAAGTGGCTGCCCGCCCTCAAGGAAGCCGATATCAAGGTTATTCACAAATGCACGTCCGTGCGCCATGCGCTGAAGGCCGAATCCATCGGCTGCGACGCTGTGAGCGTTGACGGGTTTGAGTGCGGCGGCCACCCCGGTGAAGATGATGTGCCGAACTTTATTTTGCTGCCGCGTGCGGCGGAAGAACTGAAAATCCCCTTCGTCTCTTCAGGTGGCATGGCGGATGGCCGCAGCCTGGTTGCTTCCATGGCCATGGGTGCGGAGGGCATGAACATGGGCACGCGCTTTATTGCCACCAAGGAAGCGCCGGTGCATGAAAACGTGAAGCAGGCACTGATTGCTGCCAGCGAACTCGACACCCGCCTCATCATGCGCCCGCTGCGCAACACCGAGCGGGTTCTGAACAATCACGCCGTGGAACGTCTGCTGCAAAAAGAGCAGGAGATGGGCGACAAGTTGTCGTTTGCCGACATCGCCGAAGAAGTGGCCGGCGTCTATCCGCGCATCATGAAAGATGGCGACATGGATGCAGGCGGCTGGAGCTGCGGCATGGTCGCGGGCCTTATCCATGACATTCCCACCTGTAAGGAACTGATCGACCGGATCATGGCCGAAGCGGATGAGATTATTTCCAAGCGCCTGCAGGGGTTCCGCGCGGCTTAACTGCCGCCAGACAGGCTGACATGTACAAAAAGCGGGTATTCTCCTTTTGAGATACCCGCTTTTTTTTCGCCCGCGCGTGCCATTGCTGCGCGCTTTTCGCGCTGCAGCAAAAATGACGCTAGCGTCATCTTTTTGCTCGAAACCCGCTCTGCGTTGCGTTACGCTTGGAAAAATGGTCGCAGGCACTCCTGCGGCGCAACGTGCTTCTCCACTCTCCGCCCGGCGTACGGGCCAAAAGAGGGAGGGAGATATCAGTTTGTGTGCGTGGTTAGTCCCGCACTGCTGTTTGGAAGGAAACTCTGTCATGTCTCAGGCTATAGCTGACACACCAGCCCCCGATGCTGCCGGCGTCGATCATACAGAACGCGCATGGTCCATGCCGTTAGAAGACATCAATGTGGCAGACCCGGACATTTTTCAGGCTGATGCCATATGGCCCTATTTTGAGCGCCTGCGTAAAGAAGCGCCGGTGCACAAAGGACACTCTCCCGACTTTGGTGATTACTGGTCGGTGACCCGCTATGAAGACATCATGGCGGTGGACACCAACCACCAGGTTTTTTCCTCAAGCTGGGAACACGGCGGTATCACACTGTTCGATCAGATTTCTGATTTTCAGCTTCCCATGTTCATTGCCATGGACCCGCCCAAGCACGATGCACAGCGTATTACAGTGCAGCCGATTGTGGCGCCCAACAATCTGAAAAACTGGGAAGGCCTGATCCGCGAGCGCACGGGCCAGATTCTGGACAGCCTGCCGCGCGGTGAAACATTTGACTGGGTGGACAATGTGTCCGTCGAGCTGACCACCATGATGCTCGCCACACTGTTTGATTTCCCGTTTGAAGAGCGCCGCAAGCTCACGCGCTGGTCTGATGTGGCGACGGGCCGCAACAACCCGGACATCGTGGCGGACGACGAGCAGTGGCGTGCCGAACTGATGGAGTGCCTTGAAGCCTTCACAGGCATCTGGAACGACCGGGTCAACTCCGACACGCCGGGCAACGATCTCATCACCATGCTGACGCGCGGTGAATCGACCAAGAACATGGACCCGATGGAGTATCTGGGGAACATCATTCTGCTCATCGTTGGCGGCAATGACACGACCCGCAACTCGATGACCGGCAGCGTTTATGCGCTCAACAAGTTCCCGGCTGAATACGACAAGCTGCTGGCGAAACCCGACCTGATCCCCAACCTGTCGTCCGAGATCATCCGTTGGCAGACGCCGCTTGCGCATATGCGTCGCACGGCTGTTGAAGACATCGAGCTCAACGGTGCGCAGATCAAGAAGGGCGACAAGGTTGCTATGTGGTACGTCTCCGGCAACCGTGACGCGGATGTTTTCGATAACGCTGATGATGTGATTATCGACCGCGCCAATGCCCGGCGGCAGATGTCATTCGGCTATGGCATTCACCGCTGTGTCGGCAACCGTCTGGGTGAGTTGCAGATCAAGATCCTCTGGGAAGAAGTGCTCAAGCGCTTCCCCAAGATTGAGCTCATGGACGAGCCGACCCGCACGAAGTCAGTCTTTGTGAAGGGCTACACCTACATGCCGGTGCGCATTCCCGCGTAACGCGTGTGGGGCCGTTGAAAATCATATGCGGAGCGCTCACGTAATGTGGGCATCGGCATTAATATTCCATGCGTTAACATTCGGGTCGGCAATATCGGATCGCGAACAGGAGAGAAGTTTATGTCACAGGCTGTTGCAGAACCGCAGGCGGATATTGACCATACAAAGCGCGCATGGAGTATGCCGCTTGAGGACATCAATCCGGCCGACAAGCGCCTCTTTGAGGCGGATGCGATCTGGCCCTATTTCGAGCGCCTGCGCAAAGAATCGCCGGTGCATAAATCCTACGATGAAGAGTTCGGCGCGTTCTGGTCGGTTACCCGTTACGAAGACATCATGGCGGTGGATACAAACCACCACGTGTTCTCGTCAGACTGGACCCACGGCGGCATTACGCTTTCCGATGGTCTGGAAGATTTTCAGCTTCCCATGTTCATTGCCATGGACCCGCCCAAGCACGACGAGCAGCGCAAGACCGTGCAGCCGATTGTGGCTCCGGCCAATCTGAAAAACTGGGAAGGTCTGATCCGCGAACGCACGGGCAAGGTGCTGGACAGCCTGCCACGCGGTGAAACATTCGATTGGGTGGACAAAGTCTCCATCGAACTGACCACCATGATGCTTGCAACGCTGTTTGACTTTCCCTTCGAGGACCGGCGCAAGCTGACCTTCTGGTCAGACATGGCGACGACAGCATCCGAAGATGTCGAGGGCGGCGAGGAAGCACAAAAGGCGCATCTGCTGGAGTGTCTTGAATATTTCACCCGGCTTTGGAATGAGCGTGTCAACTCCGAGACGCCGGGCAATGACCTCATCACCATGCTGACACGCGGTGAATCGACCAAGAACATGGACCCGATGGAGTATCTGGGAAACATTGTTCTGCTGATTGTCGGCGGCAACGACACCACGCGCAATTCCATGACCGCCAGCGTTTATGCCCTGAACAAGTTTCCCGCCGAATACGACAAACTGATTGCCAACCCGGACCTTATCCCGAACCTCTCATCCGAGATCATTCGTTGGCAAACACCATTGGCGCATATGCGTCGCACCGCCCTTGAAGACATTGAGCTCAACGGAGCGCAGATCAAGAAAGGTGACAAAGTTGCCATGTGGTACGTGTCCGGCAACCGCGACACCGAAGTTTTCGAGAATCCAGACGAGGTGATTATCGACCGCGCAAATGCCCGTCGGCAGATGTCATTTGGCTATGGCATTCATCGCTGCGTTGGCAACCGGCTGGGCGAACTGCAGATCAAGATCCTGTGGGAAGAAATTCTCAAACGGTTCCCGAAGATTGAAGTCATGGCGGAGCCGACGCGGTCATCCGGCTGTTTCGTGAAGGGCTACACATATATGCCGGTGCGCATTCCAGCCTAGAGCAGATTGTACGCCGTTCTGATCATGGTGCCCCGCATTAGCGGGGCACCATTTTTTTGTGCGCCCGGTTATGCGAGGAACCAATCCATTACGCGGGCATTCACTTCGCGCGGATAGGTGTGGGACAGGTCCGGAATGATTTCCAGCTCCACCTTTGCGCCTGCTGCTGTCAGGGTTTGCGCTGCCAGTTCGGCAAACTTGCTTGGGAACATCCAATCAAGCTCACCATGCACAATATAGGTCGGCAGGTTCGCCGTGCGCGTGGCTGAGGCCATTTCTGCCAGCATCGGATGGAAGGCGGCCGACATGGGGGCCAGGTGCGTAAACGGACTTTCCTCGCGCAGGCCGCTGACATAGGAGAAAGTGCCGCCGTCGCTCATGCCGGTAAGCAGCATTTTATCGGCATTGATATTCCAGCGGCTGCGCACATGCGCCAGCATCGCTTCAATGTTGGGTGTGTCTTCGTCCGGCCCCATCAGCGACCAGGTATCGCCGCGTGACGTTGGCGTGATGAGGATCGCGCCACGGCTGCGGGCCGATCGCAGCCACGTCCACAAGAAGCCCCGGCCGTGCCCCGAACCACCATGCAACGCCATTACCAGCGGGCAGGCGAGGGTTTCGTCATAATCTTCCGGCACATAAAGTGAAAAACCGCCGCGCTGGCCGCGCTCGTTGCTGGCCTCAATCACGCCGGTGTTGTCGCGGTCCGCGCCAGTTGACAGGGCGTCCAGGCGCGCTGTGTCGTCGCGCATGTCCGGGTCTAGAAAATACCGGCTGACGGGCGGCAGAATGGCAGATACCGGATAGATGGCTTCGCTCGCGCGCGGTGTGTGACGCAGCGCCTTGAAGACATCCATAATGGGGTTGGCCGCGTTGCGGGCAGCCGTCAGTTCGCCATAGGCGGCCAGCACTTCGTCGGCCGCCTTGAGCACACGATCGCGCATGGGGAGAAGATGGTCTGGCCAGGGCGCTGTCTCAAACTGAGGACGGGCATCGCGCACGGCCATATCGACCCCTGCCACGTGGTCTGTCAGTTCGTCCAGCTGTGGTGGGTGCAGCTTGCGGGCGACGTATTCAAGCGTATCCAGTGCCACCAGCAGGGGCGGCAGGAGTGCTGTCATTGCGGCGATAAGTTCACCGTTGGGTGAGGCGGTGTTTGCCATGCCAGCAGTTGGCCATGAAACCGGCATCTAATCAAAAACTATGTGTGGCGATGTGCATCTCTTGTGGGGAGGTTGGAGATGTGCGAGCACAATCAGGTGCGCAGATCCGCACCAGTCTCTTGTTCCAGGGTTTTCATAAATGTCTGCACCATCTGTTGCGCCCGGTCGTCTCGGTGATTTTGTTTCGGCGGCCGAGCGCGTGTTGTTTGCGCGCCGGGGCATCATCCTGTCTGCCTTTGCGTTATTGACGCTTGTCACCGGCGTTCTGGCGACGCAGCTTTCTGTGGATGCGGGCTTCCTCAAGCAGTTGCCGGACGAACATCCCTATATTGAGACGTTCACGGATTATCGTGAGAAACTGCCCGGCGCCAATGCGGTGATGGTGGCGGTGGAGGCGGTAAGTGGCGACGTCTGGACGCCCGAGTTCTTCACCCGCTACTACGATATTTCTGACGAGGTGTTTTATCTGCCTGGTGTGGATCGCGCGACGATCCGCTCCATGTGGACACCCAACACCCGTGTGGTTGAAGTGACCGAAGAAGGCTTTCGCGCCTACAACCTGATCCCCGCCCATGTCACGCGCGAGCGCATTACGCCTGAAGCGCTCGAGGACATTCGCATTGACACTGTGCGCGGCGGATTTGCGGGCCAGTATGTGGCGATTGACAATAGTGCTGTTCTCATTCGGTTCGAGCTTGCCGAAATCAACCCGATTACGGGCGAACGGCTGGATTATATCGAACTTGCGCATCAGCTTGAAACCGGGCTGCGCGGCAAGTTTGAAGACGATGAGGTCAGGATCCACATCATCGGGTTTGCCAAGGGCATTGGCGATATTGCCGATGGTGCGCGCGGTGTTGTTGTGTTTTTTGCACTGGCGTTCCTGCTGACGGCGATAGCGGTTTACTTTTATGCACGGTCGTTTCGCCTCACGGTGCTGGCGGTGGGCAGTTCGCTTGCGTCCGTGATCTGGCAGTTCGGTGTCCTGTATCTGCTGGGCTACGGGCTGGACCCGCTGGCCATTCTGGTGCCGTTTCTGGTGTATGCCATTGGCGTCAGTCATGGCGTGCAGCAGATCAATTTGTTCACGAGCGAACTGATTGAAGGGCGCACGGCTGATGAAGCGGCGCGGTCAACGTTCAGCCGCTTGTTTCTGCCCGGCTCCATGGCGCTGATAACAGACCTTGTGGGCTTTCTTACGCTGGCACTTGTGCCCATTCCCATCATTCAGGAAATGGCCGTTGTGGCGACGGTGGGCATTGCGCTGAAGATTATTTCCAATCTCATCATGCTGCCGCTTATCGCGTCATACATGACGCCGCGTAAAACCTTTGTGGCTCAAATCACAAAGCTGCGCGCCTCGCGCGCAGAGATGATGCGGCGGCTGGGTGGTGTTGCGCGACCCGGCCCCGCCAAGGTGGTTTTGGCAGTTGGGGCCGTGCTGTTTGTGGTGTCGGTCTATCAGTCCCGTGACAGGCATGTGGGCGATTTGCACGCCGGGCTGCCGGAACTGCGGGAAAACGCGCGCTACAATCAGGATGTTCAGTTCATCACCGAGAACTTTGCCATTTCGCTTGATGCGTTTGTGACGGTCATCGAGGCACCGGGAGAGGCGTGCATTGAGCACAAGTACATGAGCGCCATTGAAGCCTATGGCTGGCACATGGCCAATGTGCCAGGTGTGGCAGCCGTTGTGTCGGCGGCCACCGTTGCGCAAAACAACATGCGCCTGTGGATGCAGGACGATCTCAAATGGACGGCCCTGCCGCGCAACTCGGTGACGCTTGGGCTGGTCACGGCACCCATTCCATCCAGCACCGGCCTCATAAATCGCCGCTGCGATGTCATGCCGGTGATTGCGTTTCTGACGGACCACAAGGCTGAAACCGTGAAGCGCGTTGTGGCCGCAGCGGAAACCTATATTGCCGAAAACCAGACCGAAGGTCTCACGCTGAGGCTTGCGACGGGTAATGCAGGCATCATTGCCGCGACCAACGAAGTGATCGCTGAGAACGAAATGCCGATGCTGATTTATGTGTTCATCGCCATCATTATGCTGGTGGGGTTTGCCTACCGCGACTGGCGGGCTGTCATCTGCTGCTGCGCGCCGCTGCTGGTGGCGACCTTTGTGGGATACTGGTTCATGACGGTTTTGGGCATCGGCCTCAAGTCGTCCACCCTGCCGGTGCTGGTGCTGGCGGTGGGCATTGGTGTTGATTATGCGTTTTACATCTACAACCGATTGCAGTTCCGGCTTGAAGCGGGCGTGCCTATTGAAGAGGCCTTTCCCAAGGTGATGCAGGAGACCGGCATGGCCGTTGTGTTCACCGGGCTGACGCTGGCCGTTGGCGTTGCAAGCTGGGCGTTTTCGGCGCTCAAGTTTCAGGCAGACATGGGGCTGCTGCTGTCGTTCATGTTTTTGGTCAACATGATTGGTGCGGTCACGCTGTTGCCGGCATTGGCCTGGGCGCTGGAGCAGGTTGCGCCACGCAAAGTGAAGGCCGCGAAGTGAGCGCCGGCGTTACTCCGCAGGCTGATTAGCCGGGCGTTCGCGGAACAGACGACGGCGCACATCGCCGGGAGACCCGGTGTTGCGGGCCAGCAGGTTGTAGGCTACCGGCACAACGAACAATGTCAGCGCGACGGATGTAAGCACACCTGTCAGCACGACAATGCCGATGACAGCACGGGTTTCAGCGCCTGCCCCTGAGCCGACAATAAGCGGGAATGTGCCTGCGGCTGTTGTGATGCCGGTCATCAAAATCGGTCGGAAGCGGGTGAGGGATGCCTCACGCAGTGCGGTGCCAAACTCCATACCCTTGTCGCGCAGCTGGTTGGCAAACTCGACAATGAGAATGCCGTTTTTGGCGGCGAGTCCCACCAGCATCACCAGCCCGATCTGGCTGTAGATGTTGAGGGTGGAGCCGGTCAGCCACAGTCCCAGCAGTCCGCCGCCGATCACCACAGGCACCGTCAGCATGATGATGAGCGGGTGGATGAAACTTTCAAACTGGGCAGACAGCACCAAAAATACGATGGCGATGCCAAGCAGGAATACAAACAACAGCGCGCCACTGGCGGCGAAAAAGTCCCGTGACTCGCCCTTGTAATCCACCACGACGGTATCCGGCAGTTTGGCGTCCACAATGGCGTTGAGGTGGTTGATCGCCTCGCCCAGCGTCAGGCCGTCCGCAAGATCTGCTTCCAGTGTAATGGCCCGCACGCGGTTGTAGCGGTTGAGCGTTGTCGAGCCGGCGGACTCCGAGATGTTCACAAGGTTGGACAGGGGAATGAGTTGGCCTGAGCGCGCTGACCTTACATAGATGTTCTGCAGGTCAGTTGGTGTGCGCTGGGCGTCGCGTTCGCCTTCCAGAATAACATCATACTCCTCGCCCCCATCGATATAGGTGGTGACGCGGCGTGAGCCGAGCATGGTCTCCAATGTGCGGCCGATGGTCGAGACCGTCACACCCAGTTCGGCGGCTCGGTCGTAATCCACATCCACCTCAACCTGGGGCTGGGTTTCCTTGTAGTCCCAGTCGATGTCTTCAAGACCGGGATTGTTGGTTTCGAGTTCCGCCAGAATGATGTCGCGCCACTGCGCCAGCTCTTCATAGGTGCCGCCGCCGATCACGAATTGCACCGGCTTTTGCGTGCCGCCGCCAAAGCCGCGCCGCATTACCGGAAAGGCGCGCACACCGGGAAGGTCCGATAGGTTCTGCCTGATTTCATCCATGATGACGAAAGCGGAACGACGGTCCGACCAGTCGTTGAGAACGGAGATGACGATGCCGGTGTTGAAACTTGTGACGTTGCCAAAGCTGCGCGGACTGCGCACCAGCAGCGTGCCCATTTCACCGGACTCAAGGTAGGGCACAAGGCGTGCTTCAATCTCATCCATGTATTCATTCATATAGGTGTGAGTTGCGCCTTCAGGCCCGTTGACGATGATGAAAAATGCGCCGCGGTCTTCCTCCGGCGAATATTCGCTGGGCAGCAGTGAAAACAGCCCGACTGTGCCGGCCAGCAAAACCAGAAATGCGCCGCCAACAATTGCCGGACGGGCCAGTGACCATTCCAGCATCCGGCCATAGCTGGCACGCGCTGACCGCAGGGCGCTCTCGACGCGTACACCTATGCCGGTGTCGGACATGCCGGGCTTGAGGATTTTGGATGCAATCATCGGCGAGATGGTGAGTGCAACCAGGCTCGATATCGCCACTGCGGCGGCCATGGTTAGCGCGAACTCTGCAAAGATGCGGCCGATGTCTCCTTCGGTGAAGGCGATGGGCACAAATACAGAGATCAGCACCATGGTGGTGGCCACTACCGCGAAGCCCACCTGACGGGTGCCTTCAAAGGCTGCCACCAGCGGTGTTTCGCGCAGCTCGTCCATGCGGCGCTGGATGTTTTCAAGCACCACGATGCTGTCGTCCACCACCAGGCCGATGGCGAGCACAAGCGCGAGCAGTGTCAGCAGGTTGATGGAGAAACCGAGCATCAGGATGAGTGTGAAACTGGCAATCAACGAGATTGGCACGGTGACGGCCGGCACCAGCATGGCACGCAGATTGCCGAGAAACGCAAGGATGACCAGAATGACCAGCACCATGGCTATTCCGAGCGTCTTGTACACTTCGTTGATCGCCTGCTCGACATAGATGGACGTGTCGAAGCTGGTGGTGATTTCCATTCCATCAGGAAGTGTCGGGTTGAGGCGTGCGGCCTCAGCCTGGGCGGCGCGAGCCACTTCAATGGTATTGGCGGTTGACTGCTTGACGATCCCAAGGCCAACGCGCGGCAGGGTATTGCCTCTGAAAAATGTGCGCTCTTCGGCTGCCGCACGCTCGACGCGGGCAATATCACCAAGGCGAACGAGGTAGCCGTCGTCGCCGCGGGCCAGCACAAGCTGTGCAAAATCGTCCGCGTTATTGAATGAACGTGCGATGCGCACTGTGAACTGGCGCTCGAGACTCTCTACGGCACCTGCGGGAAGTTCGACGTTTTCAGCCCGCAACGCCTGCTCGACGTCGGTTGCGGTCAGGCCGCGCGCGGCCATCTCCAGCCGGTCCAGCCAGATGCGCATTGAATAGCTCTTGGCACCAGACAGCCGCACGCGCGCCACGCCGGGCAGCACGGAGAAACGATCCAGCACGTAGCGCTCGGCAAAATCGGTTAGTTGGAGCACGGACATTTCCGGGCTCGACAGCGACATCCATACGATTACGTCCTGGTTGCTGTCTTCCTTCTGGACTTCCGGCGGGTTCGCTTCTTCGGGCAGGTTGTCGAGGATACGCGATACGCGGTCGCGCACGTCGTTTGCGGCAGCATCCACGTTGCGGCCGGTCTTGAACTGGATGGTGATGTTGCTTTCACCGTCCTCGCTGCTGCTTTCAATGAAATCGATGCCTTCAATGCCTGAAATACGATCTTCGATGATCTCAGTGATGCGGGTTTCAACAATGGAAGCTGCCGCGCCGGGGTATCCGGTTTCGATGCTGACGACGGGAGGGTCAATGTCAGGGTATTGGCGCAGGGGAAGCTGGGTAAACGACACGATGCCGAACACCACAAGAAGAATGCCCAATACCATGGCAAACACAGGGCGGGTAACGGACAGGTCTGACAGGAACATGATGTGTGCCTTAGCTCTCCATGCGGGTTCTAACCGCCTGCAGGTGTGTTTGTTGCCGCATCCGGCCCCAGCATCTGCTGCAGGCTTTCGCCCTGGATGCTTGTTGCGCGGATGATGATTTCCTGACCCGGCTGCAGCCGCAGCGCGCCATGGGTGACAACGGTCTCGCCCGCAGCCAGACCTGAGACAACCTCAACTTCGCCGGGACGGCGCGCGCCTATAGTGATGCGGCGGCGCTCTGCGATAGTCGCACCATCCTGCTCGATTGCCACAAATGCATAGACTTCGCGGGCAATCGGCACCAGCGCATCTTCGGGAATGGTGACGGCTTCGCGCGGGTTGCGCAGTAACTCGACGGACATCAGCAGGCCAGGTCGCAGCACTTTATCAGGGTTGGGTAACAGCGCACGAATGATGATGGAGCGCGTCACCGGGTCAATCTCGTTGTCGAGGCTGGAGATTTCACCGTCAAACACGCGATTGTTCAGGGCGCGGGCCTTGGCGCGAATGGCGATGCCCGGTTCAAGGCTTGCGAGGAATGCTGACGGCACGGAGAAATCAAGCTTCATCACGCTGTCGTCGTGAATGCGGGTAATAACATCGCCGGGCGTTACCAAAGCGCCCACCGAAATACGGCGCAGCCCGACCACGCCATCAAAGGGTGCGGTGATAACGCGGTCTGAGAGGCGCGACTGTAATGCACGCCTGCGGGCGACGGCTGTTTCATAAGAGCGGCGACGTTCATCCAGCACCGAGCGCGAAATCGTGCCCTGACCCACAAGGCTCTGTGCGCGGTTGAGCTGGCGGCGGGCTTCCTCGGCGGCCGCGTTCTCTTCCTCCAGCAGCGCGCGTTCCTCACCGTCAGCCATAGTCAGCAGCGTGTCGCCTTCGGCCATGCGTGCGCCATCATCAAAATAGACGCCGGTCACGGTGTCGGTGACGGTGGCCGTGATCTCTACTGTTTCGTTGGCGCGCAGGGTGCCTATGGCCTCAATGCGATCGACGAAGGTAGAGTTGGTGGCGGTTTGCACAAATACCTGCGGTGGTCCGCCACGGCCCTGTGCATTTGCAGCACCTGCCAACCCGCTCGCCATCACGAGTGCGAGAAGGGTCGCGACTATGGCGCGGATGAATAACATTGCTGCAGGCTGCATCTGGCACATATCCATGTCCGGAAGGGTGGTTCACTGACTACCCTACACCTAAGTCACTGATACTAGAGCACCACTGTTGAACTGAGAAAATGACATTTTCTTGTGACGCTCCTAGTGTCAGCGCGCTGTTCTTGCGAGGAGATTTGGAATGGGCTCATCTGATCTTGATGTGTGCGCTTATTTTGAGCGTGCCGCTGAAGCGTTGTCGCTAAGCGATGATGTGCGGGAAATCCTGCGGCATCCAACCCGCAGTGTGGCGGCCAGCATCAAGGTGCGCATGAGCAGCGGTGCTATTCGCACATTTCCTGCCTGGCGTACGGTCTATTCCAATGCGCTGGGCCCGGCCAAGGGCGGCATCCGGTTTCATCCAAGCGTCAACGCCGATGAAGTGGCAACACTGTCGTTTCTGATGACCTTCAAGACGTCACTGGCCGGCTTGCCCTTTGGAGGGGGCAAGGGAGGTGTTGCGGTCAACCCGCGCGATCTGACCTCTCACGAGCTTGAGCGGCTGGCGCGCGGCTATGTGCGGGCGTTGCGCTATGACCTTGGCGAGGGCCGCGATATCCCGGCGCCCGACGTCAACACAAACGGTACGGTGCTGGCGTGGATGGCAGATGAGCTTGCAGCGCTTGAAGGGACGGCGCGCACTGCCGGCATTACCGGCAAGCCCGTATCGCTCGGCGGCATAGAAGGACGTGCGGAGGCGACCGGGCGTGGTGCCGCCAAAGTTGTGCATACGCTGCGCGACCATCTGGGTCTGGGCGACAAGGCAGCCCTCGCCATTCAGGGCTTTGGCAATGCCGGTGCACAATTTGCGCGCGATATGGTTGCGGAAGGCTACGTCATCACCGGGCTGTCGGATTCAAGCGGCAGTGTTGTGTCGCGTGACGGAATTGATCCGGTTGAGGCTGAAACCTACAAGCGCGAACATGGCGGCCTCAAAGGTTTTGCGGACCCGGCACCGGACGATGATCTGCGTCAGGCTGACTGCGACGTGCTGGTGCCTGCCGCGTTGGGCGGCTGGATTGACGGCGACAACGCAGCACGTGTTGCGGCAGGGGCGGTGGTCGAAATCTCCAACCAGGCCTGCACGGTGTCCGGCGGCGATGCGCTGGAGGACCGGGGCATTCATGTGGTTCCCGATATTCTGGCCAATGCGGGCGGGGTCAGCGTGTCGTATCTGGAGTGGGCGCAGAACCTTTCCGGGATGCAGATGAGCCGCGATGAGGTGTTTGCTGATCTTGATGCGCGGATGGTGCGGATTGCCAAGGCTGTGGCGCAAAGAGCTGACGAGGACAGCACGGGGTTGCGGGATGCGGCCTATAGGATCGCCGCGTTGCGACTTGCTGACGCTCTTGAGGCCATGGGCACGCAGCGGCTGTTCAACGAATGACGGTCTGGCTGCTTGAGTGATAGGCTGACACGGCACGCCGGATCAACCGGCGGGACATGATCGTGGAGAGGACTAAACATGACCATCGCGATTTACTGCATTGCCGCCATGGCGCTGCTGATTTTTGTTCTGGGTTTTTGGGTCTCGATCCAGCGCGGGCGCACCAATGTCATTACCGGCATCGAGGCTGATCCGACGAGCGGTCTCAACAAGGCTGTGCGGGCGCACGCCAATGCGGCTGAGTTCGTGCCCATTCTTGCAGTGCTGATGCTGTATCTGGGCACGCAGGACGTGGCCGCATGGGTTGGCTGGGCGATGATCATTGCAGCCGTCAGCCGGTATCTGGTGGTGATCGGGTTTCTCACCTGTGCGACACTTGAAAAACCGCATGTGCTCAAAGCTGTTGGCGCGCTTGGCACCTATCTGGCCGGCATCGCGCTGGTGGTTGCGGCTGTCATGACGGTTGCGTGAGTGCTGTCGTAGCTGAAACTGACCCCAGTCTCGTAAAGCTCCTGCCGCTGTTGGCTGACAGGCTGATGGCGGCGGAGCCTGCTGAAAACGGGCTGGTTGTTGCGGGCATATGCGGGGCGCAAGGCTCCGGAAAGACAACGCTCGCCCATGCGCTTGAGAGAGAACTTGCAGCGCGGGGCAAGCGGGCGGTGACACTTTCGCTTGATGATTTTTATCTGCCGCGCGCTGACCGCATGAGGCTGGCCAAAACCATACATCCGTTGTGTGCCACGCGCGGTGTGCCGGGCACGCATGACATTCTGCTTTATGCTGCAACGCTTGGGGCGCTGGCAGTTGCGACGCCGCAGACACAAACACCCGTCCCGGTCTTTTCCAAGCTGGATGATGATCGTTTGCCGCGCGCGCAGTGGGCGATCTACACGGGGCGTCCGGACATTGTGTTGTTTGAGGGTTGGTGTGTTGGCGCGCGCCCGCAAAACGTTGACGCATGGCGGGGGCCGATCAATGCGCTGGAGGCAGAACTTGATGGCGAGGGTCACTGGTGGCGGTGGTGGAATGCCACCCTTGCCACCGAGTACTGGCCGGTGTGGAAATCACTTGATCCGCTGATCCTGATCCGGGTGCCGGGCATTGAAAGTGTGGTGCAGTCCCGGCTCAGGCAGGAGCGCGGGCTTGCGGCGGGCGCGCCTGACAAGCCGATAATGGACGAAGCCGCCGTGCGCCGGTTTGTGGCGCATTATGAGCGTTTTACGCTTGCGATATGGGACGAAATGCCGGCGCGGGCTGACATCATGATTGATCGCGATGACAGCTTTGTCTTTTCAATGGCAAACCGCGTGCGCTAGAACCCGCGCAGCATTGTTTTCGAATGAAAGCGCGAGAAACCCCATGGAAAAAGATCCTGTTGTCATTGTTGGTGCCATGCGCACGCCCATGGGCGGTTTTCAGGGTGAGTTGTCCGCCGTTGAAGCCACAGCGCTTGGTAGCCACGCCATTGCCGCAGCGCTTGGACATGCGGGCCTTGCCGCTGACCAGGTGGACGAGGTGATTATGGGCATCGTGTTGCCCGCTGGTACCGGGCAGGCTCCGGCGCGCCAGGCCTCACGCAATGCGGGCATTCCCGATGAAGCGGGCGCGACGGCCATCAATAAAGTGTGCGGCTCCGGCATGAAGGCTGCGATGCTTGGACATGACGGCATTCTGGTGGGGTCATCCAACATTGTTGTGGCGGGCGGCATGGAGAGCATGACCAATGCACCCTACCTGCTTCCCAACGCGCGCGGCGGGATGCGCATCGGCCATGGCGAAATTAAAGACCATATGTTTCTAGACGGTCTGGAGGACGCCTATGACAAGGGCCGTGCCATGGGCACGTTTGCTGAAGACACGGCTGAAAAATATCAGTTCACCCGCGAGGCGCAGGATGCCTATGCGATTGAAAGTCTCAGGCGTGCCAAGACAGCGAATGAAGACGGCAGCTTTGATGGCGAGATAGCACCGCTCAGCATCAAGACCCGAAAGGGCGAAGTGACGATCAGCCACGATGAGCAGCCGTTTACTGCATCGCCTGAAAAGATCCCGAACCTCAAGCCTGCTTTCCGCAAGGACGGTACTGTGACGGCCGCCAACTCAAGTTCTATTTCGGATGGTGCGGCAGCGTTTGTGATGATGCGTCTGTCGGAAGCTGAAAAGCGCGGGCTGACGCCGATCGCCGCCATTCGTGGCCACGCCACCAACAGCCATGCGCCGGAATGGTTCACGACGGCGCCGGTCAAGGCGATTGAGAAGGTGTTGAACAAGGCGGGCTGGCAGACGGGCGATGTTGATCTGTTCGAGGTCAACGAAGCCTTTGCGGTTGTGGCCATGGCAGCCATGCATGACCTGGGGTTGCCGCATGACAAGGTGAATGTGCATGGCGGCGCGTGTGCGCTGGGTCATCCGCTGGGTGCGTCAGGTGCGCGTATTATGGTGACTCTGATGAATGCATTGCGTAAGCGCGGCGAAACCAAGGGCGTTGCGTCCTTGTGCATTGGTGGCGGTGAAGCAACCGCCATTGCGCTTGAGATGCTGAACTAGAAACACTGCCATCAGGCGGGGAAGCGATATGTGGAAGTATCTGGTTGGCGGCGCGGTCGGTGTGTTGGTGGTGGTGCTCGGCATCCTCTACGTAAGCGCTGACCGCGAGAGTATGTTGGCGGCTGAGTTTCGCGATGGCTCCGGCTACCTCACCGTACCGCTTGAAGGTGGCGTGACGGCGTACAAGGACATGGGCCCGAAGGATGCCGTGCCGCTGGTCATCGTGCACGGGGCCACGCTTGGGTCCATTGCCTATGAGGCCTACTACGCGCCGCTGTTGGCGCAGGGCTATCGTGTCATTTCCTATGACCAGTTCGGGCGCGGGTTTTCTGATCGTCCGGAGGCGCCCTTTACCATCGACATGATGCGTACCCAGCTTCTGGGCCTGCTGGATCATCTGGAAATTGAACGGGCCGCGCTTTACGGGGTGTCATTCGGCGGGGCTGTCATTGCGCGGTTTGCGGCGGCCCACCCTGAGCGTGTGCGGGCGCTTGGCTTTCAGGTACCGCTCATTTCAGTTGAGAGCACCGGGCTGGGTGCCATGTTGGGTGTACCCGTAGCCAACCGCTTTTTCAGCCGCGTTATTGTTGTGCCTGCCATCATTGAGCGCGGCGAGAGTTTTGGGACGGACACGGATGAACAGCGCCGTGTGGTCACTCACTTCAAGCAGCAGTTTGAAGTTGAGGGCACCGAGCGGATGATGCGGCAGATGTTTGTGGGTGATGCCATGTCCAGCCGCCTCGAAGACCATGCAGCCATTGCGGCTGCTGATATTCCCACACAGTTTGTGTATGCAACCGATGACCCGGAAATACTTGCTGAAACTGTCGAGGAAGCCATTGCGCTTTATGATACGCCGGATGTGCATACCTACACAGGCGGGCATTTTTTCTCTGCCACCCGTCAGGATGAACTGGCGGCAAAGCTGGCTGCATTCTTCAAGGCGAACGGCGCTTAGTCCGGCTGTCAGGCACGCTCAATACGGTACACGAATGCTGGCGGTGCATTGCGCAGGGCCATGCCTTCATAGCGTGCGGTGAGGCCAAACTCGTTTAGTACAGTCTGGCTGATGGGGCATTTTGGCTTGTACGTGAACTGACGATAAAAGCCGCCGTCGCCAAGCCTGTTGAATGACCCGCGCATGATGGCGCGGTGGTTGTCCGGTGACATGTTGACCAGTGGCAAGCCGCTGATGACTGCATCAAGATTGCTGGCGTCGGCGGGCAGGGTATCAATTTCGAAAGCTGAGTGGTCCACCACGTGTGCATTGGGAAACCGGGCCGTCAGGGAACGGATGAAATCCGGGTTCATCTCGATGACGGTCAGGTTTGGCTGAGGTACGCCTGCCGCCACAATGGCCTGCGTTAGTGTGCCGGTGCCGCCGCCCAGTTCCAGCACCCTTGATGCGGCACCAAGGCCCGCCGCCATTCTGCCTGCCAGCACTTTGCCTGATGGGGCAATGGCGCCAACGCTTTTGGGGTTGCGCAGAAACTGCCAGATGAAGCTCGCAGTGCCTGATCCTTTTGGCTGGTTGGTAATGTCTGTCATCAAATCCGTGGCGTGCTGGGTAATTGGCGTGCATATTGGCAGAAAATAATGCGGTGAGCGCGGGTTTTCGTGTCATTGCCGCTGTTACTGGGCCGCTGTTACAGGGCGGCTGTTACAGGGAGAACACGATGACCGATACTAGCCAGAAATCAGCAACCGTTGCCACGCGCAAGGCCAACAAGGCCATAGCGGATAGTCTTAACTTTGCAGATCAGGCCAGTTTTGGGAACGCCCGGCGCGGGTTCATTGCCTCGATTGACCCGATCACCATTACCCGCGAGCGCGACGGCAAGGTGACATATGATCTTGAGGCGGTGAAGTTTCTGCAAGGTGAGGCTGCTGACAGCGCCAATCCCAGCCTGTGGCGGCAGGCGCAGCTCAACGGGCTGAACCACGGGCTGTATGAGGTGGTGCCGGGCATCTATCAGGTGCGTTCGTTTGATATCGCCAACATGACGCTCATCAAAGGCGACACGGGGTGGGTTGTCATTGACCCGCTTACGTCATCGGAATCATCTGCGGCAGCCCTGGCGCTTGCCAACAGGGAGTTGGGCGAGCGCCCGGTGACGGCGATCATCATCACCCACAGCCATGCAGACCATTTTGCCGGCACGTTAGGCGTTGTTGATCCGGCGGATGTTGCATCAGGCAAAGTGCCGCTGGTGACACCGGAAGGATTCACCCATGAAGCGCTGTCGGAAAATGTGCTCGCCGGACCTGTGATGCAGCGGCGTGCCACCTACATGTATGGCAACCTGCTGAAGCCCGACGCGAAGGGCTTTTTGACCACCGGGCTTGGGGCAGCGCTCTCCATGGGCACCACAGGGTTTGTGGCACCCAACGACATTATTTCCAAGACCGGCGAAACGCGCGTTCTGGACGGGATCGAGATTGAGTTCCAGATGACCCCGGGCACCGAAGCGCCCGCTGAAATGGTGTTTTACTTCCCGCAGTTCAAAGCGCTGTGCATGTCGGAGATTACGTCGCACCACATGCACAATCTTTATACGCCACGCGGGGCGCAGGTGCGCGACGCGCTGGCGTGGTCAGCGCAGATCAACGAGAGCATTGATCTGTTTGGCGACCGGCTGGAGGTGGAGTTCGCCTCCCACCATTGGCCGATCTGGGGCCGCGATGCGGCGGTGGACTACCTGAAAAAGCAGCGTGACCTGTACAAGTACATCCACGATCAGTCGCTGCGGCTGGCCAACCACGGCTACAACAAGGAAGAGATTGCAGAGCAGATTGCGCTGCCGCCATCGCTGGCCAAGGAGTTTTACAATCGCGGTTACTACGGCACGCTGAACCACAACGCGAAGGCTGTGTACGTCAAATATCTGGGCCACTTTGATGGCAACCCGGCCACGCTGCATCCTCACCCGGCAGCGGCCGCGGGCGCGCGCTACGTGAAGTTCATGGGCGGTGCAGACAATGTGATTGCGCAGGCGCGAACGTCTTTTGATGAGGGCGACTATCGCTGGGTTGCTGAAGTGCTGAACCACATTGTGATGTCGGATCCGGACAATGGGGATGCCAGGTTGTTGCTGGCGGATGCGCTGGAGCAGATGGGCTATCAGGCTGAATCAGGCCCATGGCGCAACTTCTATCTGTCCGGTGCCATGGAGCTGCGTCACGGGGTGCCGGACAGTCGCCCGCTTGAAGTAAGCGAAGGCATGGCAGCGGGTATGCCGCTGGATAATCTGTTTCAGGCCATGGCCGTGCGGCTCAACGGTCCCAAGGCTGACGGCAAGGCCTATGCCTTCAATTTTGAGTTCACCGATACGGGTGAGGCCTATGAGTTAACGCTTGAAAACTGCGTGCTGAACTATTTTCCAAATCGCAGCAACCCCAAACCCACAGCAACGCTCAAGCTCTCGACGCTCAACTTCAAACTGCTGATGCTGCAGATCAAGGATGCCGCCACGCTGATGGGCGAAGGGGCGCTTGCCATTGATGGCGAAGCGCTGGCGTTTGCAGAGCTTGCAGGTCTGTTCGACAGGTTCAGTCCAAAATGGCCGATTGTGACGCCCCGCCCCGCGTGGAGCTAGCCGACGGGGAGCCGGCAATGGGCGCTAAAGCTCAACCGCCCGCTTAAAGGCATCGCGGCTTGTCACGCGCTCGTACCAGGGCTTGATGTTGTCGGTCATGGCTTCGGTGATGCCCAGCGTGGTGGACAGATACACCGCATAGCTGACGGCGATGTCGGCGATGGTGAAACGGTCTGCGACCAGATAGGTGCGACCGTCCGCCAGGGCTGTGTCCAGCATCCGCAGGCGACCGAGGAAAAACCCTTTGTAGTCTTCCACCGCCTGCGGCAGGCGGCGTTCTTCGGGCTCCACAATCGTGTAGCGGATCATCACGGTCTGCGGAAAGGTGATGGTGGCGTCTGAGTGATAGAGCCAGTTGAGGAACTCGGCGTAGTCGGGTTCATCCGGTGTGACGTTGAGGGGTGACGGGCCTTTTGTAGTCACCAGGTAGTGGCAGATGGCACTGCTTTCCGTCATGCGGATGGCGTTCTTGTCGGCAACGGGGTCCGCTGCGTCACTCTCGATCAGATAAGGGATGGTGCCGAGCGGGTTTACCTCCTTGAACTGTTTGTGGAACACGCGCGGGGGAAACGGCATCACTTCCAGGTCATAATCGAGGCCCATTTCTTCGAGGCACCACACGGCGCGCATCGAGCGGGCCCCTTTGCAGTGATACAGGCGGATGGTCATGGGCGTGTCTCCTGAACAAACGTTTTGATATTTCTTGTCTAAGGCTTTTGCATATCCGGGGCCTTGTTCGCAAACTGCGTTTTAAAACCACATAAAGGGGAGTGAATGCGGATGGCGGGGTCAGGGGTGAGGCTGGATGATGTGCCGGGGTTCTTTTCGGCCAGCTACGAAGAGGCGCGGGCGACGTTTCTGGAGGCCTGCGCCACCAAAGAGTTTTCCGTCGAGAGCCACCGCAATACGACGGTAATGGGTGTGAACGGTGAGGGGCTTTATACCGATGTGGTGCGCATCGGGCCGGATGACACGGAGCGCCTTGTGGTCATCATGTCCGGCACCCACGGCATTGAAGGGTATTGCGGGTCGGGCTGCCAGAGCGCGCTCATTCATGATGGCGCGTTTGATGATCTGCCGCGCGGCACCGGCGTGGTACTGGCCCATGCGCTCAATCCATTTGGCTTCTCCTATCAGCGGCGGGTCAACGAAAGTAACATCGACCTCAACCGCAATTTTGTGGACCACGCGGCTAATGCCTATCCCGACAGTTCAGCTTATTCCGCCATCCACGACCTGATCGCGCCGGCAGACTATGGCGAGCGCCCGCAGGAGTGGGATGCGGCGGTGCTGGCGTGGATCGGCGAGCACGGCATGGACAGTTTTCGTCAGGCGGTGAGCGGTGGCCAGTATGTGCATCCCGATGGCCTGTTTTACGGGGGCACACTGCCAAGCTGGTCCAACAGCATGTTCCGCAAGCTGGCGCAGACCTACATGCAGGCCCCTGCGCAGGTGCGGCTGATTGATATTCACACCGGCCTTGGTCCCTATGGCCACGGCGAGAAGCTGGGGCTTGGCGATGGATCGGCAGTCCGCCGGGCGCAGGCCATCTGGGGCGATGACGTAACGGATCTGGGCAGTGGCACATCGGTGTCGGCCGCTGTCAGCGGCGATACGGGAAGCGCGTTTTTTACCGAGGTGCCCGGCAGTGTCGAGGCGGCAGGCATCGGTCTTGAGTTTGGCACCCAGGACCCGGTGAGCGTGCTGACAGCGCTGCGGTTTGACAACTGGCTTCACTTGCATACCGACCCGACCGGCGACAGGGCTGTGCCGATCAAGCAGCTTATGCGGGATGCGTTTTACCCTGACGATGCGGCCTGGAAAAAGACAGTGTTCGAGCAGACAAGGCAGGCGGTACAGCAGGCGCTGTCCTAAGCGACAATTTGCACGGCGTTCTGTATCAATCTGCGAGGCGTGCCTTCGCGGCTGCCTTTGTGGCATCCAGATCGGCCTGGCCCATGCCAAGCTGGTTGGCAATCGCTAAAATCGCATGATTTTCAAAGCGATGAAGCTCGCCATCAGCCAATGCAATTTCCCAGAGGATTTCTATCAGGCCAGCTTTTTGATCTTTGGACCAGCTGGTGTGTATCTGTTTGAAAAGTTGGTTGTCATCATAGGTTGTCGGTGGCTTTGAGGCTTCAAGGGACATCAGGTCTGCCACTTCTGCTTCGCTGGCCCCAAACCGCCGGGTGAGGATGCCTCTGATGGCCGCGCGCTCGGCTGCGTCGAAGTCGTCATCCATGCGGACAACCTCCATGAGCAGGCCGATCGCAACCGTGTTTTCGTCCGGCAGTGTCGTCGTCGGGTTTGTGAGCAGTTTTCTCAAAGCATCAATCATGGTGTTCCCCTGCCGGAATTGGCCGTTTTCGCGCCGTACATATAAGGGGTCATCAAGCTGATACGCGAGGTTCATGGCACTGTCTTGCCGTGAATATTTGATGACAGGCATTGAAGCCGCGTCGTGGGGGCGGCGCGTGTCGTGCTGTGATCTGTGCCAATACGGCACATGGTTAAGCTTTTCGTAACTTTTGGGATGGGAATCCGCGCAAAAGTCTATAGATTTCAACGCTTGGGAACGCCAGCAATCGGTTGACCACTTTGGGGGTGGCAGGTCCGGGACTTGCAGTTAATGCAATTCATCACGGGGTTCTTGGGTCTGGGGGCGCATTTCGTGCGGCATTTTGCCATTTTGGCACTGGCGGTGGTTTGGGCCGGCTTCGCAGGGGGCTGCTCGCTGCTACCTGCTATGGGTGCCGGTCCTGCGGATGCCACGGCTACAACGCCTGTCACCGCCGACGCTGCGGCTCCCCGCCTGACGCTTGAGCGCATCGACATTGAACGGGTCAGCGACCTGCCGCAGCAAACCGGCGTCTCAGATACTGAACTGCTGGTTGCTGCCGATGGTCTGACCGGAAGCACTGTCACCCTTGAAGATTTGCGGGCAATCGCCACGCGTATGGAAAGCATTTTCCGCGACGCGGGCTATCCGTATGTGCGTGTGGTGTTACCGCCCCAGAAAGTGGAGGACGGTGCGATCACGCTTCAGGTGATCGAAGGGCAGATTGAAGGCATTGTTGTGCTGGGTGACAGCGCTGTGGCCAAGCGTCAGGCGGAAGCGCAGCTTGCCAAACTTGAGGGCCTTGGTCCGGTGCCGGTGTCGCAGGTCGAGCAGGCGGTGGTCGCGTTGTCGGATGTGCCGGGGTTGAATGCCCGTGTGTCGCTTGCGCGCGGTACGCAGGGACCAGGCACGATGCGCCTCATTGCAGAGGCTGAACGTGAAGAGCCGCGTTTTCTCATCAATATGCATAACTGGGGGTCTCCCAGTCTGGGGCGGGAGGGGGCGACCGCGCTGGTTCGCATACCCGGCATTGCGCTGTTCGGGGATGAACTTCAGGCTTCGTTCTTTACCACGCGCGAATGGGGCGAACAGTTTGTCGGGCAGCTTGCCTATGAGCGGGCGCTAACGGGCTCCGGTCTCAAGGTGCGTATCGAAGGCACCTATGGGGAAGCTGAACCCAGCGGCAATGTGGCGACGCTTGGGGCTACGTCACGCAGCATTACAGGCAAAATCGAGGTCAGCCATCCGCTTTACCGGGACCGTACTTCGCTGGTGGAAATGTATGGCGGCCTCGACTACTCAGACCTCAAGGGCGAGCTGTTTCAGCAAACGGTGCTGCTGAGTGACGACCGGGTGCGGGTTGTGTATCTGGGCGCTGAAACCGAGTCCAAGTGGGACGGCTGGTCGTTCGACACATGGGTCGAAGCACGCAAGGGCGTTGGCATTCTGAGGGCCAGCAAGAAGGGTGATGCCAATCTTGCGCGGCCTGAAGCACGGCCTAACGCATGGTCGCTGCTGGCGGAAACGAACATCACGTCGCCAACCTATGAAACCTTTCGGCTTGATCTGCGCGGCACCGGGCAACATGCCCGCGACCCCTTGATGGCGGTGGAGGAGTTTTCGTTCGGCAACTATACGATTGTGCGTGGTTATGACCCTGGTGCCGCCTCGGGTGACTCGGCGATTGCCGGTGCGTTTGAGCTCAGCGGGCTTGGCTACCGTCCGTTCAACGATGGCACCCATGTAGAGTTTTTCGGCTTCTTTGATGTCGGCCAGTACTGGAACCGGGATGCCTTTGCGGTTGAACGGCGCACGCTGGCCTCATGGGGCGTAGGCACCCGCGTGGATATTGCCGAGTATGCGCGAGCCGAGTTCACCTATGCGCAACCACTCAGGGAGCCGCGTGGCCTGGGCGAGGGTGTGGAAGGCCCCCGTGTGCTGTTTTCGCTGACTGCAAACATCGGGCACCTGGCCAAAGACGCATATGGAGCGGCTGCTGGAGTGGCGGCTGGTTTTGTGCCCAACGGTCTGTTTTCCGGGGGCGACACACAATGATGTACCGTCCCTCCCGGAACCGCAGCCGGACAGTCAGCAATCTGATGATCGGCCTGTTGGGCAGTGTCTCGTTGATGGCGCTTCTTGCGTCTCCCGCACGCGCAACGCCAGCCAACGGAGTATTTGTGGCAGGCGGAGCCGGCGGCAGCATCGTGCCGTCGGGCGGAGATGTTACGGTCAACACCGGAACGGATCCTCGCACTGTCATCACCTGGGACTCGTTCAACATCGACAACGGGGACACAGTCCTCTTCAACCAGCTCAACAATCAGTCGATTGCGGTGAACAAGGTGACGGGGCCCGTCGCGCAAAGCACCATCGACGGGATTTTGCAGTCAAACGGGCATGTGTGGATTCTCAATCCCGCAGGTGTTGCTTTCGGTGCCAATGCCAATGTGGATGTGGGTGCGTTGCTGGCCACGACGGCTGATATCGACACTGCAACATTCATGGCAACCGACCCGACAACGGGCACGTTCACATTTACGGATACCGGCGGCACAGGTGCCATCATGGTTGCCAACGGGGCCGATCTGGACACGACTGGCCTTCTTGCACTGGTGGCGCCGATGGTCAGCAATGCAGGTGATTTGACATCATCTCACGGCGACGTGCTGCTGGGTGGCGCTGAGGCATTCCGCATCAAGTTTGCCAGTACGTCGCGCAACGCTGGTGCTTTCAACGAACTGCTGGTCACTGATTTTATCATCGATGGTGGTTCCACCACGGCTGCTGCGGGTGGCGACGTGGTGCACCAAACGTCCACCGGTCGTGCCGTTGGCGGGCGGATAATCGCCGATGCGTCGCGTGTCGGCGGCGGGGCCTTCCTCAACATGGAAGGCCTGGTGGAAGCACAGAATGTTGGCACGTTGTCTGGTGACGTGATGCTGCTGGGCGGCTCGGACATAGCGGCCGGTGTTGTGGGTGCCACCGCCACAGATGCGGTCAAGACGGACAACATGACCATCGTTGCACCAGGAACAGCCACTGTTCAGGGCACGGCGGTAACCATCGGCAATGGCGCAGGCCCGCTGAGCACGGGCGGCAGTATGCTGAGCACACCGGGCACGGTGGCGATCACCGGCACAACCGGTGATGTCACGCTTGTGGCGGATATTCGCGCGACCACAGGATCACTGACCGTGAGTGCTGCCAACGGAAATGTGGACGCTGCGGAACTCACCTCAAGCGGTGATCTGTCTGTTACCGCGCGCGACATTGACCTTGCCAATGGCAATACCACTGGCGCTACAACAGTGGTGCGCAGCACGGCGGGATCAGTGTCACTGACGGCCACAGCGGGCGATATCTCCAAGGTCGGCGGCATTGTCGATATTGATGCAGGCACCAATGTTGTGTTGTCAGGTCCGGTCACCGGTGCGACCTCGGCCTGGGTCATCGACTTTGTGCCGGGGACGGTCACAACCGATGACGTCAACGTTCAGTTCTTCCGCATCGGCAGCACCGGCAACATTGCGACGGGCGACATAACAGCCAGTCAGTCTGCGGAGGCCGTATCTGCGGCGGGCACTGTGAGTGTTGGCAATATCTCAAGCAACAACAACATCACGTTGTCGGGAACAGATATTGATCTGACGGGCGCAGGTGGCTCGCTGCAATCAACCGGCGGTGTGGTATCGGTTACGGCCACCGGCGGTGCAGGCAACAATATTTCGGCTGCGGGAGGCATAGATATTGATGCCGACAGCGTTGTCCTGTCAGGCGCGACCACCGGCACGGCCATCGATATTGATGCGGATAACGGCACCGTTACCGCCAACGCCGTTACGGCCACCGGGACAAGTGTCTCCATTGATGCAACCGGCAATATCGACGTGGACGATGTAACAGCTACCGCGACGGGTATCGCGCGTGTTGTGTCGAGCGCTGGCGAGGTTGATGTTGGTGATGTGACCGGCAACCTTGGCGTTACGATTTCAGGCACGGATGTCGATCTGACCGGACCCAACGGCAGGGTCATCGCTGGCGGTGGCGTCACCGCGATCACTGCCACCGGGGGTGGGGCCAACAACATTTCGTCCGCCGGTGCCATTGATATTGATGGTGCTGTCGTGACGCTCTCAGGCGCAACGAGTGCAGTCGGAAATCTTGACATCACAAGCGCCGCCGGAACAACGGCAAGTGACATTTCGGGTGGCGGCGTGGTGGTGGTGCGGTCAATTGCAGGTCCGGTTGACGTGGACAATGTCACCGGCACAGGCACCGTTCAGGTTATTGCCAATGCCAATGCGGTGGACGTCGGCAATGTGACCGGCCCCGGGGGCATCACAATCTCAGGCACGGATGTTGACCTGACAGGTGCGGGCGGGTTGCTGCAATCAACCAACGGCTTGGTTTCGGTGACTGCATCCGGCGGTGGTGCCAACAACATCTCATCGGCGGGTGACATTGATATCGACGGTGACAGCGTCAGCCTGACGGGAGCGATGATCGGCACGACAGTTGATATCGACGCAGACAACGGCACGGTTATCGCGAATAGTGTGACGGCCTCTGCCGGCGCTGCTTCGATTGATGCAACCGGGAACATTGATGTGGATGACGTCTCCGGTGCGACGACGGCGCGTGTGGTTTCAGGCACCGGCGAAGTTGATCTGGGCGATATTTCCGGCACTACGGGTGTCACGGTCTCCGGCACGGACGTGGATCTGACAGGCACCAACGGGTCTGTTCAGTCATCTGATGGTGCTGTTTCTTTGACGGCGTCCGGTGCTGGCGTTGCTGACAACATCAGTGCGGGCGGCGCTATGGACGTTGATGGCAACAGCGTCGTGATTTCCGGCGCCGTCAATGCCACGAGCGTGGACATTGACGCGGATACGACAACCGTCACGGCGAACAACGTCACCGCCACGACCGGCACGGTCTCAATTGATGCTGTGGGCGATATCGATGTTGATGACGTTTCGGCTGTATTGACCGCGCGTGTTGTATCGGGCACAGGCGCCGTTGATGTGGGTGATATCTCCGGCGGAACCGGTGTCACTGTAGCAGGCACTGACGTTGATCTGACCGGTACCAACGGGTCGCTTCAGTCACTTGCCGGTGCGGTTTCGGTGACCGCATCCGGCGGTGGTGCCAACAACATCTCATCGGCAGGTGCCATCGATATTGACGGTGACAGTGTCAGCCTGACGGGGACGACGACTGGCACGACAGTAGATATCGACGCAGACAACGGCACCGTAACGACCAACAACGTGACGGCGACCACAGGTGCAGCATCCATTGATGCGACGGGTAACATTGACGTGGACGATGTATCTGCGGCCACTACTGCGCGGGTTGTCTCAAGCGCTGGCGCAGTTGACGTGGCGGGTGTTTCGGGCGGCACGGGAGTGACGGTTGGTGGCACCGACATTGACATGACCGGCAGCATCAACGCCGGCACGGGAACCGCGAGCCTTGCTGCGAGTGCCGGAGATATTTCAACGCCGGGCCTGTTTGATGTGGATGGGGGCGCGATCGTGCTGACGGGGCCGGTCAATGCGGGCACTGGCCTGGATCTTGACGCGACCGCAGGCGGCATCACCGCGACAGGTGGCGACATGATATCGGTTGCGGGCAATGCGGACCTGACGGCAACCGGCGCAGCGTCGGTTGAGGGCATCAAGGTGCCGGGCGACATCTCGATCAAGGCGGCGGCAATTAACTATTCCGGCACGCTGATGAGCCAGGGAAATGTGCTCCTCAATGCCATGAGCGGCGGGTTGTTCGGTAGTCCGACAAGCGCAGTCATGGCGCCAGCCGGGGGACTTTCCGCTACAGCGCTTGGCGGACCGCTTACGCTCAATAATGTCAGTATACTGAATAATCTGTCTGCCATTGGCGGGTCGGTCACCATGACAGGCACCTCTCCGATTGGTGGTACGGCAACGCTACAAGCACTTACGGGCAACGTGCATGTGGCCGGCAACGTCAATGCGGCAGGTGGCATTGTGCTCATTGAGGCGCCGGCTGGCACTGCTATCATCAACGAGATCGCGTCATCGGGCAGCATTACACTGACGGTGCTGGACCTTGACCTATCCGGCACGATTTCCGCGGGCGATCAATTCAATCTGTCACCGTCGGGAACGGGCAACACAATCATTCTGGGTGGGTCCGGCGGTACAGACGGAGTGACGCTGCGCCGCCCGCAAGGCTTTACGCTGGACGCATCTGAACTGACAAGAATCGCTGCATCCAGGCTTCAGTTTGACGCGGGCAACAATGATCTGGCGCTGCTGGACGCGACGTTTGACCCAACGTCGCTTCAGTCGCTGGTGCTCGGGGCAGATGCAAATGCGCGGATTATCGCAGCCGGAAACATCCGCGGCCTGCCCAACCTTCAGCTTGGCTTTGTCGATGGCTCTACACAGGCGCGTCCTGAGCTGGTGCTGGTTTCCGGATCACTCGGGGGTGCCGGTCTTGGCCAACGGCTGAAGTCGCTGCGGATTGAAAGTGCCGACAACATTGTGATCGGCACGCAGAAGTTTCTGGAAGCGTTTGAAGCAGCGCCCGGCGGGCTTGATCTGGCAACACTTGGCGAACCTGATCTGGCACGCTTTGGCGGAACGCAGGATCATGTGTTTATCGCAGTTGATCAGTTGCGGTTGTTCGCGCCGGGCGAAATTGCACAGTTGAATACCGGCACCGGGTCGAAAGGCGCGGGCATTGTTTTTGGTGAGGCGCCCATAGGTGAGGGTACGATAGAGAAAGCTGCGACCGGGCCTGAGCGGGTCAATCTTTTCGGAGTTGTCATCAATACAGCCGGCGAGCGCGTGACCGGCTTTGAAGCAGGTCTTGAGCCCAATATTCTGGGGCCTGGTCTTACGCAGCATGGCGAGCTGCGTCTCAACCTGTGTGTGATTGGCGACTCGTCAAGCTGTTCTATTGCCATTCTGCGCGAGGCTCAGGAGAGCGCACGGTCACGCAACAGCGCACTGAGCAGTCTCACCAACACGGTGTTTTTCAGCTTTGAAGACGACAGCGATAATGACGACGATGAGGATGATGACCTGGGCGGCGTTGCGGGCGCTGGTAATGAAGGCTTGTGGGGGATTGGTCAGTGATATTTCCCAACCGCTTTGTTGTGGCGTCCCTGTCGATGCGGCTGCTTATGCTGGTATGCGCGGCGGGTATTGTTGCGGGGTGTGAAACCATTGCCGACGGCGTTGGGTTCGGGGCAGGTGGTGCCAGTGCCAGCGGTTTGCCGGAGGCGCTTGATCTTGGGGTCAGTGCGGATGCTGAACAATGCCGGGCTACCCGACGTGTTGATGTGAGTCTTGAAGGGCTTGGTGCCCAGTATGATGTTTTCTGTGGCGCGTGGCGCAGGCCCGCTGGCGTCATTCAGGTGTTTCCCGAGGAAAGTGAGGCGCAACTTGCAGGCCTGATGTCCGGCTGCAGCGAGCCTACGGATGATACTGACATCGCGGGTGGATTGTCGTGTCCGGGCAGTTCGTCCGGAGACCTGTTTCGCGACGTTGCGGTGCGTGACGCGGGCAACGGGCTTGCGAGTGCGGGCCGTGGGTTGCCGGCGCTGTTGCCGGTGATGCGGCGCGGGGTTGCGGCAATTGTAGGCAAGGAAGCGCCGGTTGAGTTGTCGGCAAGTGAGATTGAAGGCCTGCCTGGTGTTGTGGCGTTGCAGGATCAGGAGGTTCTGCGGCGGCGCGGACACAAGCGCAATGCGTCGTTCAGGTTTGCGCTCGCGGCGGAAGACTTTGCGCGGGCGGCCTCCATTCAGGATGGCCTGTTTGGCGGGGACCCGGTACGCCGTGCCGACATTTCCCTTGATCTGGCCCTCAATCTTTCGAGCCAGGGCCGCTTTGCCGAAGCCGAGGCGCTGCTGGATGAAAACGACATTCTGCTCAGCAAACTGGGTACGCCGTGGTTGAGCGACAAGCTGGTGAACTATCGTGCGGTACACCTGCTCAACAAAGGCTCTCTGCGGGAGGCGCAGGCGCTTGCCGAGGGTGATTTTTCAACACAGACAAGCGGTGACGTGTCTGATTTTGAGTTTGCGACGGCGGGGGCGCTGAGCAGCATCAGTCCGCGGGCGGCTGAGTTTGTGAACCAGCGGCGCGGGCAGGATGTGCCGCCGCTCTATTCGGACAGCGAACTTGAACCGGGCATCCGTGCCACTGTGCTCAAGGCGCACCGAGCCTACATTCTGGCGGCGGTACTTGATTTGCGTGGGCGCGAGGGCGCAGCGCAGGCGCTGGATGAGGCCGCTGCGCGGGTGGCTGCGGCCCCGGCGGGTTCAGCGGCTTGGTTGCAGGCGCTGATTGGTGAAAAGCGCGCGCTGATTGCTCTGCGCGCCGGACGAGCGGGATCAGCGGAGGCGCAGCTTAGATCTATTCTGGCAGACTGGCGCACGCGCGAGCCGCGCTCGCTGTTGACGGCGCAGTTGTTGTCCAGCCTGGGTCGTGCGCAGGCGGCTCAGGGTGATACCGACTCGGCGCTTGCGTCATATCGGGAGGCGTTTGAGCTTTATTCCAACGTCGAAGGGTCGTTTGGTGTTTCACCAGACAGGGCGGGTGAGTATCTGGCGCTGCTCGCAGACCGCGCGCAGGGCGGGGTCAATACGGCGGCCACGCTTGAATATCTCAATGCCTTTGAAGATGTGGTTGAGCCGCGTGCTGCCGCCGCGATGGCGCAGGCTGCGGCCCGCCTTTCATCCGACACGGCGGCGGTTGAGATTCGCGTTCTGCAGGATGCGGAACGAGCATTGGCTGATGCCCAGAAGCTGTTGCAGGAAGAAGCAGGCAGCGCCGATCCGCAACGGCTGGCGGAGTTGCGCGAGCTTGCAGATGCAGCCGAAACAGCCCTGCTTGAGGCGGAGGATGCCGCCCGCCGGGCCCAGCCGCAATATATGCAGCTCGTCAACAAGGGGGCGTCTGCGCAGGACCTCGTGGATGCGGTGCGGCCCGGTGAAGCGTTTGTTGCGTTCTCGGCCACCAGTTCGGGCGGGTTTGGTTATGCGGTGTTTGACGGTGCTGTGCGACCGTTCCGGACTGATCTTACAAGTGATGAAGCCTCACGCCTGATAAAGCGATTGCGTTTGACATTACGCAGCCGACGCGGCGGCACGGTTCCTTATGCGGTGGCGCAGGCGCATGAGGTTTTTCTCGGCGTGTTCGGCCCGGTGCATGATGACATGAAGGCGGCGGGCGTTGAGACACTTGTGTTTTCACCGCGCGGCTCCATGGGGTCCATGCCGCCCGCGGCCCTGGTAACAGAGCTTCCGACAGATGGTGGGGCCATGCGCGACCGCGACTATGGCAGCATTGCCTGGCTGGCGCGGGATTATGCGTTTATTTCAGCGCCGAGCGCCGGCAGTTTTGTGGCGACGCGGCGCACCCAGCGCGAGCCGGCAACGGGCGGCATTACGGTGTTTGGTCCGCCGCCGCCGCCGCGCAACACTGATGACTGGATCAACAACTATGCCAAGCGGATGGTTGCGGCCGGGCGGCCTGAGCGATGCGGCAGCGTCTTTGCGGGGCAGCCAAACCTCCAGGCACCTTTGACACCGCTTGCGCCGGGCGTTGCGCGCGGTTTCAACCGACGTACCGTGTCAGGCAGCAATTTCACCGAGCAGTCGGTCCTGAATGATCCGTCGGTGCGCGACAGTCAGGTGCTGGTATTTGTCACGCATGGTTTTTTTGGCGATGGATTTTGCATTACCGAGCCTGCCCTGCTGACAAGCATGGGCGACGAAGGCGATGCGCTGTTGTCAGCAACTGAAATTCTCGACATGAAGATTTCAGCCGATCTGGTTTTTCTTGCGGCCTGCGATACGGCACGCACGGGCGAAGGAGCGGAGGGGCTTGCCGCGCTGTTTGATGGCGCTCAGCTGGACGGGTTGGTGCGCAGTTTCATTTATGCGGGCGCACGCGCCGTGCTGGCCACGCACTGGGTGGCGGATGACAAAGCAGCGGATGCCGTCACCACGCAGTTTTTTGCTGAAGCGCGCGGCAATGCCATGCATCTGGCGCTGCGCAATGCTCAGACATCTTTGATGGAACAAAGCGATACTGCGCACCCGTATTACTGGGCACCCTATGTCGTGATTGGTGATGCCACTCACGCATTGGCGGCGGGCAGTTAGCAGTCTGAAACGATCTGTTTAGAGCGGGCAGAGTGCTGCCGTATCGCCTGAGGCAAGCAGGGCCAGTGCCGCATCACGGTCAAGCCCGTTGTCGGTTGCCTGATCGAGTATCTGGGCTGCTTCATACGACCAGGTGAACGGGTCTTCTGAAGCGACACAGAAGGCTGCGAACATGGCGGCTGTATCTGTCCCCATCCATGTGGGTGTTGCTACGTCAGGGGCAGGCGGAGACGTTTCCACGGCATCGAAAAATGTCTGGTTGGTGCGACCGAAGCTGTCCTTTACCACAATTGAATAGCGCCCCGGCACAATGTCGCGCGCGGCAATGGTGGTGGAGGTGTCAGACAGGGTGGTGGATGCGAAGATGCGATCTTCGGGGTCGAGCACCAGCAGTTCAAACGGGGCCTGTCCGCCGATCCAGCCGACCCACAGCGGGCGGAAGCCGGAGCGGATCTGCGCGCTTTCCGCCTCAAGATCCAGCAGGCCGAACGTGAACTCTTCTGCGGCCCGTCCCAACCCCTGCGCCACCATGCGATCACCCAGCGGCAGCAGACGGCCTTCAATGATCTCGCTGACAGATTGTGATGCGGTTTCAGCACCGCCGATCGTGTGACTGGAGGGTCCGCGATATTCGCGTGGGCCGCTGGCACCGGCAACCGCAACGACCACGCGGTCTGCGGACGAGCCAAGTTTCAGCACATCGCCTTCACACAGCGGCGAAAATACGCCAAGTGCGCCTTCAGCACCGTTCCGGCTGATGCGCACGCTGGTGTCACTGCCCTGCACATCCTTGACGAAGGCGACTGTCGGGGTTGAGCACGGGCCAACGGCTGCGTGGGCGCGGGTGCCGGTGGCGACCGTACCCGCAATGAATGCACCAAGTACCAAAGCGCTGGATGCTGCAAGATTAAGCTGCGTTAGTGCGCGCATTTCGCAAGTTCTCCATCAGTTCTTCAAAGTCTTCGCGGGCTTCGTTGAGCGCGGCCACATAGGCGGGCGCGGCAAAACTGACCCAGATTCCGTTGTCCAACAGGAGATAGCTGGCAAATGTACTGACCCAGAAAATCCCCACCCCAATCAACAGCTTAACAATAACCGGGTTGGTCAGCAATTTAATTGGCCAACGGATAATTCGCTGAAAAAGCGGGCGCCCGGTCGTGGGGCCAATCCAGTCACGGGCAATGCGAGCATACCAGAAGGACGCCACAATCATGGTGACGAAAATCGTCAGCATGGCAGCGTCAACAGCCCAGTGAAGCCGCCGGATTTCGCCGCCTTCTTCAAGGCCACGGATCATGTTGGCAATCACCATACTGCCGCCCATCTGACCATAGGGTGTCATGTGGCGGTCGCGGGCCATGGTGGCAGCTGAGCCGATGATGACAATGCCACCGCCTGATGCGAGGCCGGACACCATGGGTGCATTGGCAAAGCCTGCGGGGATATAGAACATGTCTGCAGCCACCAACGATGGTTCGGTCACGGGGTCGTTGCCGGGATGGGCTGAGTAGTTGATGAAACTTTCCTGGGATTGAAACACCAGCGTGTCGCGGTCTGTGCGCTCAAGGGTGAAGCCAGGATTGTCTGTTTCGCCGACACAAAAACGGCGCGGGTTTGTCATGGCGCGGTCAACAAGCGCTGTTGCTTCGTGTGCCGTTGCGGCCGTGCGCCCGGCGATCGCATAGAGCGCTGTGGTGGGAACAACCTCAGGGCCGTTCTGGCCTTTGACGCACAGGTAGTGTGCGAAATAGCGCGCGCCGATAATTTCGTCGCCGGTGATTTGTGCCACGGACCAGACGATGTTCTGCGCCGGGGCATTTGCCAAAATCTGTTCGCGGGCGGAGCCTCTGGCGCGCGCCGGTTGGTCGCGGTGGCCATCGCCATCCACCACTTCTCGCTGCATGACGAGCAGCGGCGCGTCAGCATCTGCGCCCCACCGGGTGAGGATCGTGTCAATGCGCGCTTCCTGTTCTTCTTCAGGGGTGCGCCAGAACAAATCAATATCGGCTACAACCACCTTGGGGCGTGGAAAACCGGGAATGCCGTAGGCGGCTTCCAGCATGTCTGCCACCACCTTGCGCGGCGCGTAGGCGAGGGCGGGACCGTCGGTTTCATCCGATTCCCACACGCTTTCATCAAGGTTCAAAAACAGGATAGGGCCGGTGCCCTGCACGGTCTGGTTGACCCGCAGTTCAAACGCGATCTGAAGCACTTCGCGGTCCGCTTCACCCAGAAAAGTCTGCCAGCCTTCAGGCGTGCGTAAGATCGCCCAGACGATGAGCGCCAGAGCCAGGCTCAAGAGGAAGTTCGCGTCGAACATTCCCTTGTCGGTTTCAATCAGCTTCTCAGGCTTCGCCCGGCCCGCAGGCTCTTGTGCGCCCTGCGCTGTGGATCTGCTCACAGTCCCCGGCTCTCCATATGCCCCACCAGTCAGGCCAATCCTAACCCAATGTGGGGCCGGAGGCACCCGGCTATCCGCTGATCATGAAGTCCGGCGTGGTTTCGATGTTGAGCTGGCCTTCAAGTCCTGCGTCACGGTGATGGTGAATGGCCTGATACTCAGGTGACGACGACATCTCAAACAGCGCCTTGCGCGTTGGGTATTCAACCAACGCCACCTGATCCCACAGGTCTTCGACCATGCCGAGCATCAGGAAGGTGGTCGGGCCTGAAAAAATCATTCGCCCGCCATGCTTTGCCACCAGCGGCACGACGCCCGCACCATACAGCGCATAGGCATCGCGACCGGACATATGCGGGTTGCTGCCGTCGGCATACTTGGCTTTGTCGCGGAACTTCAACAGGTTGACCATCACGATGGGGCCAGAGGGACCCGGATCATTCATCATCGCGCTGATCTGGTCATCACCGGGAATGATGTGGTTTTCGACTTTCATTGCGTGTGGTCCTCTATGCGCCCATGGAGCGCTTTGGCGGGAGGTCGGCAAAGTCGCCCTCGCGTTTTTCTGCGTTCGCGGTCATGGCTTCCATAATTTCGCCGGTCTGCAACATGGAGGCGTTCCAGATGGCGATGTAGTCCAGCGCGTCAGCCGTTGTGTGGTCACGTGAGTAGTTGATGAGGCGTTTGCATCCGGCCACCGCCAGCGGCGCGTTGGCGGCGATCTCGCGGGCGATTTCCATCACGCCGTCCAGCATAGTGGCGTGATCCGCAAAGACGCGGTTGACGAGGCCGACTTCTTTCGCCTCGGCTGCGTGAATGCGGCGACCTGTGTAGGCCAGTTCGCGGACGATGCCTTCGGGCAGGATTTTGACGATACGCGGGAACGTGCCCACGTCTGCCGTCATGCCTATTTTGGTTTCGTAAATCGTGAAGAACGCATCCTGTGTACAGTAGCGCATGTCACAGGCCGTTGTAAGGTCAACGCCGCCGCCGATGCAGCCGCCCTGAATGGCGGCGAGGACGGGGATGCGGCAGTTTTCCAGTGCGGAGAACGCATCCTGCATCCCCAGCACGTTTTGATAGAACGCCTGCCCGGCCGTCAGCTTTGCCTTGCGTTTCGTGTCGGCGTCATTTCCCTCCGCGCCTGGCGCAATCTCCGAGCCGCCAAATGCCGATACATCAAGGCCGCTGGTGAAGTGCGGGCCGGTGGATGACAATACAATCACGCGGGCCGAGGCTTCCGCGTCAATCCCGTTGACGATCTGCGGCAGTTCCGACCAGAACGAGCGGATCATAGCGTTGCGCTTTTCAGGGCGGTTGAGCCTGATATGGGCGATGTGGTCTTTAATCGAAACCTCAAAGCATTCAGTTGTGCGGGTTGTCATGAGAACGTCTCCAAACGTCTTTGTACGGAATATCAGGCGAATAAGGCTTCGCAGCCTGTGTCTTTGATGAGGCTGTCGAAGGTTGTGCGGGCATTGGCATCAAGGGCTGCATAACTTTCGCGCAGCACCATCAGGCATTTTCCCTGATAGGGGAACGGCTTTTGTGTCCATGGTGCGCCGCCAATCGTTGTGGTCACTTCTTCGGCACCGTCTGTCAGCGCTTTGGCGTTGGCCAGCAGAAAAGGCACATAGACCCGGCCGACCTCTGACAATACGGCTTTCAGTGTTGCGGGCACGGTCCCGGGTGTAAACCAGCCGTCGTCGCCTGGCTCCTCGCCTGACAGGTCTTCCATCAGCATTACCCAGGCATACACGCGCGGGGCGGTTTTGAGGGTGAGCGATGTGGGGGTCGGGTCGAACTGGGCAAGCTGGGTAAGCTGACCGAAGAACGCAAAGTCAGCCGCGCCGGGCCGGGCACCCATGATGAATGGATGTTCCACCAGATGGTCCCGCAATACGTTGATGAGGCGGCTGTAGCTCTCTTCGATCACGGGCGCGGTGGTTTCGTTTGAGCCGACGACATACAGACGTGAAATCTGCCGTTCACTGAACATTTTTGCCATTTCATTCGCCTGGTCTTCCGACGGTGAATGAATGCGCGCGCGGGGCAACACATCGCCTGCCTGCTTGATGTCGGCTGTGTGATGCCAGCGGTAGTGGAACATGGCCTTGGTCAGCCATTCGTCGCCATAATCCTCCAGCAGGTCGTCCAGCAGGCGGATGGAAGGGTCTTTGGGGCGCGCCTGACGTGGCGCAATCTCCGCATCGAAGCGGGTGATGAGCGGTGTTGAATCAACAACAGCCTCAACCTCACCAGCGGCGTTGGGCAGATAGAAGGTTGGCAACAAGCTGACTTTGGGTTGCGGCATGTCTGTGAGTTCGCGCGGACTGTTCCACAGTACGCGATAGGGAATGCGACGATAGCGCAGTACACTGAGCATTTTGCGCGTGTACGGCGAGGGGGGAGCGCCAGCAAGGGTGACGGGTGCTTGTTCTGTCATTTTTTTGAACCTCTTTGGAGCCGCTATGCCTTGGCGCTTGGGCGGGCCGAAGCGGCTGCGTGCCAGCGCAGCAGATTGGTGTGTGTCTCAGCGGGTTTGAACTTTACCCAGCGGGCAAAATCAATCACCACTAAAGCCGTTATGTCGGCCAGCGAGTAGCTGTCGATCGCGATGAACTCGCGGCCTTCCAAGCGGGCATTCAATGCGTCGAAGAACAGCGGCAGACGTGCGGCCCCGCGTTCGGCCAGCGCGGGGATCTGCTCGAAATTGACGGGACCCGTCATGGCGCGGCCCTTCATACCATCGGATGTGTTGCGCAAAATCTCGGCGATGGCCATCAGACCTTCAAACTCGCACCGGGCATTCCAGCTCATCACCAGGCCCTTTTCGGTGGGCGTTGTGCCCAGCAGCGGCGGTTCCGGCTTGTAGGCTTCGGCCCAGGCGGCAATACCTGCGTTGTCGGTAAGCACAGTGCCGTCCTCAAGCCGGAGCGCGGGAATGGTGCAGCCCGGATTGATCTTCTTGTAGTCGTCCGAAAGTTGCTGGCCTTTGGCCATGTCGATCTGGATGATTTCAGGCTCGATGCCTTTTTCTGCGAGCAGAATGCGTGCGCGGCGCGGGCTTGGCGCGGGGGCGTAGTCGTAGAAGGTGATCGGCATGTATTGGCTCCCTGAGTGTCAATTTATCGGGTTTTATAAATGAACCCGGCTTTGATGGCCACTCCCGCAGCGTCCGTGGCAATTGCGGAGGCCATATAAAGGTGTTCTAGTCTTTAATCAGGCGTGTGGGTGCGCCCAATGAGGGGGACTTTACAATGACTTGCTTTATTCGTTCCGCGGCAATTGCTGCGATCTGTGCGGTTGGTTTTGTTGGCGCCGCGCAGGCCGAAGATCTTGAGTTTCTGCTGATAAATGCGTCGAGCGCCGACATTGTTGAGTTTCATGTGTCTGACCCGGGCGATGACTACTGGTCTGACAATCTGATGCCCTCCGGCTATGTGCTGGCCGCAGGCTATGAGGTGGATGTTCTCATCACCGATGGTCAGTCGAACTGTGAGTACGACATCAGGGCTGTGTGGGATGACGGGTCTGAATACACCGAGATGGGTGCAGACCTGTGTGACCTTGGTGAATGGGAGTTCACCGACTAAGCACGCGGTTACTTTGCCCAGTCCGGTTGATCGAAGTGGGCTACACGTGTGTGGCGGCCATTGACCGCCACCTCGTGAAACTGATGCAGGATCGCACCTGTGGGCGCGTGAATATCCAGGCCTGTTCCCGGCGGTCCGACATGCATACGTATGATCGGCCGTTCGGGGTCAGGACCTGGCACCAGCTCCGGTGATCCGGGGCGATCAAGCCGCGACAGGTCAAAACGGTGTATCGAGGCGACTTCATCCGCGTTTGGTTCGGCGTTTGAAATATCCGCCCAGAACACGAACACTGAAATTGTATAGCCGGACCGCGTTTCATAGTCGTCCAGTCGGCCAAGACAGTGCGCGAATGTGATCGGCAGATTTAATTCCTCGTGGGTTTCACGGATGGCGGCCTGCAATGCGGTTTCTCCGGGTTCATGCCGCCCGCCGGGAAATGCCCACTGGCCGGCATGGCCGCGCAGGCGTGCTGCGCGCCGGGTCAGCACAAATGCCGGTCTGGTGTTGTCCAGTCCGGTAATCACCGCCACGCTTGCGCGCTTCAGTTTGGTGTCACCTATCAGGTGCGGGTCAAACCGGGACAGATTTTGTTCCATCTGTATGCGGACGGGATGATGCATGGCTCCGTCAGCCGACATGGATCAGACGCCTGCCAAAATTTTCGCCGGTGAACAGGCCGGCATATGCGGTGGGCGCATTCTCAATGCCGTCGATCACTTCTTCGAGGTAAAGCAGTTTTCCATCATTGATCCACTGCACCATTTGTGTGCCGGCCTCGGCAAACTCGCGCACGTAGTCCAGCACAACAAAGCCGCGCATGGTCAGGCGCTGGGTGATAAAGGGTAGGGTGTTGCGAATGCCGCGTGGTTCGGGGTTATTGTACTCCGAAAGCTGGCCCGACACCGCAATGCGGCCACCCGGCTTGAGCGCTGTAATGGCGGCATCCAGCATCTCACCGCCCACATTGTCGAAGTAGATATCCGCGCCGCCGCCGGTTGCATCGCGCATCGCCACAGCCAGATTGTCGGTCTCTCGATAGTTGATACAAGCGTCAAACCCCGCCTCGCCGGTCAGCCAGTCGCACTTGGACTTGGAGCCTGCAATACCGACAACGCGACCTGCGCCCATCAGTCTTGCCAGTTGTCCGGCGGTGGCACCGACCGGGCCGGAGGCAGACGAAATCAGCACGGTTTCGCCTTCCTTGAGGGTGGCGATGTTCTTGAGGCCGAACCATGATGTCATGCCGGGAATGCCCAGAATGCCGATGGCCGCGGTGGGCGTCACTCTGCCTTGAAACAACGCCGGGTTCTGCTTTACGCAGTGGCGGCTTTTGGCGACCAGTGCCGACTGCCAGCCAAAGCCGCCGGTGACCAGGTCGCCAACCTTGAGTTTTTCGTCAGCGCTTTCTTCAACAACGCCAAGACCCGCGCTGGTAATGAGTGAGCCGATGGGGGTGGCTCCCACATAGGTGTCCTGAGACAGGGCGGGCCGCATCCCGGGGTCGAGCGAAAAATGCGTGACGCGCACTTTTACCTGACCCTCTTCGAGGGCTGGCAGTGGCTGTTCTTTCAGCGCAAAAGTTGTGTCGTCGGGAATGCCTGCTGGGCGCTTTGCGAGCACCCATCTGCGTGTTGTTGTGAGGCTTCCCATTTGCGGCACTCCCTGCTTTGTTGTTCTCATTGCGTTGCCCCAGCCTACCGCCCCTCCAGACTGCAAGGAAGATCAAGATGTCATCTGCTGCCAGCACCGGCCTTCAAACCTTTGCGGATGAGCCGGAGCACATTGGGTTGCTGCGCGATACGCTGAAACGGTTCGTGGCTGAAAAAGCGCCGCGCGATAAACGCCGCGCATGGGACAGGGCGCATGAGTTTCCGCGCGATGTGTTTGGCGACCTGGCAAAGCTTGGCATCTGCGGGCTGACAATCCCCGAAGAGCTGGGCGGTGCCGGTGTTGATCTGGTGGCAGCCGTTGCAGCCATTGATGAGCTTTCACAGGCGGGCGCTTTTTTGGCCGGGCCGTTTATTCATGCAGCGTTTTATGGCGGTGCCAACATTGTTGAAAACGGCTCCGACGAACAAAAAGCCACGATGCTGCCACGACTTGCGGCGGGCGAGATGTTTTTTGCCTATGGCCTGTCCGAGCCTGATGTGGGTGGCGATCTGCCCAGCGTCAGCACAAAAGCGCGGGTTGAGGGCGACGAGATTGTCATCAACGGCGCCAAGCGCTGGTGTACGGGCGCCGACTTTGCCGATGTCATCTACTGCCTGGTCAACAGCGATGCGGACGCGCCCAAGTACAAAAACCTTTCGGTGGTACTGGTGCCAACGGATGCACCGGGCGTCACGATGCAGCCGATAGAACACGCCAACCTGCGCTACACGCTGTCGTCGGACGTTTACTTTGACGACGTGCGGGTGCCCAGGTCTGCTGTGCTGGGCGGCCCGTCCAAGTGGAACAAGGGCTGGGGACAGCTTGCAGGCAAGACACTGGACGTTGAGAAAATCGAGATTACGGCCGTTGCCTACGGGCTGGCACGTGCTGCGGTTGAAGAAGCCTGGCAATACGCTCAGGAGCGTGAGCAGTTTGGCCGCGTCATCTGCGGTCATCAGTCGGTGCGCCATGCGCTGGTGGACGCGCGCACCAAGCTGCAGGCGTGTCGGCATATGCTCTATCATGCCGTCTGGCTGGCGCAGGAAGATCGGCCATGTTCTGTTGAAACCAGCATGGCGAAACTGTTTGTGGGTGATACAGCGGTGGAGATCGCGTTGCTGTGCCAGCGGGTGATGGGGGCCTACGCGTTGTCTGACGCCTATGACATGGAGCGGCATGTGCGTGATATTCTGGGGATGCCGATTGTCGGCGGGTCGTCCAACATGCAGCGCAACAACATTGCGGCCCGACTGGGCTTGCCGGAGTAGCGACAGTAGCGGTCAGATTTTGCTAGGCTCGCAGCGAACAAGATTTTTGAGGGAACGCTGAAAATGAGCACGTTTGATCTCGTGGTGCGTGGTGGACGCATCGCCGATGGTACTGGCGGCAAGATTACCAGTGGCGATGTTGCCGTAAAGGATGGCGTCATAGCCCAGGTCGGCGCTGTGTCGGGCACGGCGGCGCGGGAGATTGAGGCCGATGGCGCGCTGGTCACGCCGGGCTTTGTGGACATTCACACCCACTATGATGGCCAGGTAACGTGGGACAGTCAGTTGACGCCGTCATCCTGGCACGGCGTCACCACGGCTGTGATGGGCAATTGCGGTGTCGGCTTTGCGCCGTGCCGGGCTGAGGATCACGACCGGCTCATACGCCTGATGGAAGGTGTTGAGGATATTCCGTTTCCGGTCTTGGCTGATGGCCTGCCGTGGAACTGGGAAACGTTCCCGGAATATCTTGCGTCGCTGAGCAACAAGCAGTTTGACATTGATTTTGCAGCTCAGGTGCCACACGCCGCCGTACGCGTTTATGTAATGGGCGAGCGTGGGGCCAATCGCGATATGGCAACGGCGGACGACATTGCCGCCATGGCCCGGATCGCGCGGGAGGCCGTTGAGGCGGGGGCGCTTGGCTTCACCACGTCGCGTACACTCAACCATCAAACGTCTGAAGGTGATCCCACGCCGACGCTGACGGCTGCCGAAGATGAGTTGATGGGCATCGCAATTGAAATCGGCAAGTCCGGCAAGGGCGTATTGCAGGTGGTGTCTGACTTTCAGAAACGCCGCGCGGAAATGGACATGTTTCAGCGCATTGTTGAAATGTCGGGCCGTCCGATGTCGATTTCCGTTGCCCAGACCGATCTGGCGCCGGATGCATGGAAGTGGCTGTTGTCTGAAATTGAAGGCGCCAACGCGCGCGGGCTTGAAATGCGTGCGCAGGTCGCGCCACGTCCGGTCGGTATTCTGGTGGGGCTTGAACTGACGCTTAATCCGTTTACGGCGTATCCGGCGTTTGCGCAGATAGCAGACAAGCCGCTGGCAGAAAAAGTGGCACGACTTTCTGACCCTGCGTTCCGCGCTGAGTTGTTTGGCGGCACGCCGGCGTCTGATCATCCGTTCGTGCAGTCGCTGTTGCGGCAATTCGGTAAAATGTTTCCGCTTGGAGACGTGCCCGATTATGAGCCGCTGCCGGAGCGGATGCTGGATGCAGAAGCAGCCCGGCGTGGTGTTGCGGTTGAAGAGGTGGCGCTGGACTACATGCTGTCAGATGGCGGGCGCGGACCGGGCACCGGCATGTTGCTGTTCCCGTTCCTCAACTATGCGCAAGGGTCGCTGGACCCGTCCTACGCCATGATGCAGCACCCCAATGCGGTTGTCGGGCTGTCAGATGGTGGGGCGCATATGGGCACGATATGCGACGGATCGTTTCCCACCACGCTGCTGCAACACTGGACGCGGGACCGCACACGCGGTCCAAAGCTTGATCTGGCCTGGGCCATCAAGGCGCAGACCGCTGACACGGCGCGGGCGGTTGGCCTGACTGACCGTGGTGTGTTGAAGCCGGGCATGAAGGCGGACATCAATGTGATTGACCATGCGGGCCTGCGGTTGCACGGGCCAGAGATTGCCCATGACCTTCCCGGTGGCGGGCGGCGCTTGCTGCAGCGGGCAGACGGCTATTTGGCGACGGTGGTGTCCGGAGAGCTTGTGTATGAAAATGGCTCGCCGACGGGAGCCTTGCCGGGGCGGCTGGTGCGGGGGTAATGCCTCGGCTGCTAGGGTGCCGTACGCAGCGTTTTCTCAAGCCACCGGGTTGCCGCTGAAAGATCATTCAGAAGCGCAACCTCCGGGCGCAGCGTTGCTTCGTTCGCCTGCAACCGTGCATCCCCCACAATTGCGGCATGACCAACACCTGCTGCACGCGCAGCATCCATGTCCGTCCATTTATCGCCCAGCATGGCACAGCGCGACATATCAAGATCAAAATCCTGTTGGGCGGCCAGCAACATGCCGGGGTTTGGTTTGCGCAAGGGGTGATCCTCGCCATCACCGCCCTTGAGATAAGGACAATGATAGACATGGGCGAGTGGAACGCCCTCGCGCTCAAAGCGGGCCCGCATCCATGCGGTGAGGGTCTGATACTTTTCTTCCGTGTACAGACCGCGCGCAATGCCGGATTGATTGGTGACAACGATCAGCAGCGCACCAAGGTCGTGGGCAGCGGCGGCAAGCGCAAAGATGCCGGGCATCCACTCAAAGTCTGTCGGGTCGCTGACATAGTGCTTATCGACATTGATAATGCCGTCACGGTCCAGAAAGAGAGCCTGCTGTGGCACGGCGAACTGCGTCCTGCTTTTGAAGTTCAGGGATTGCCTATCTAACGCCAAGCATTGCCCTTTCGCAAAGGGCGTGCGTCATGGTGCCGGATCAGCCGGAACAGCTTGCACCCCCCAGAACGCAGAACCGTGCGCAATGGGCGTGGTTGAGCGATACGGGCTGCATGGCCTGCGTCAGAGTTTCACCCAGTTCAAAGCGCTCGTCGTAAGCAATCAGGGTACATGCCACGATTGTCGGGGCTGTCGCGCCCTTGCGCTTCACAGCCATGCGGGCGTTTGAGCACATGACCTCACGCGGCGCCTTGTTGAGAGTTTTCCAGCACGCGGTGGTGATCTCCGGCACGTCCGCGGTCTCGTCCATTTCAGGGAAGATCACGAGGTCCGCGGGATTGGCTGCATCAAGCTCAAGCCCCAGTTCATCAAACAGGCGCATGTAGCCTGCGCGTTCGTCAGCCTCGGTTTCACCTGACAACATGCGCCCTGCGATAGAGAGGTTAAAGCCGTTGCGGGCAAGCCATGTGAGGCCCTGTATCATCGGCGTCCATGAGTGGGGTCCGCGTTCTGTTTCGTGTACCTCTTGGGTATAATGATCAACGGAAACGCGCAGGGTCAGGCGATGGCCGTAAAGTGCGTGCAGGGCCAGCAGGGCTTCCGCCTGGCCGGGGCGCTGCATGGGGCGCATGGCGTTGGTGAGGACCAGCACCTCAAAGCCGCGCGACAACGCGTCACCCAGCATCGCGATGAAGTCCGGGTTCATGAAAGGCTCGCCACCGGTGAAGCCCACTTCACGCAGGCCCATATCCTCCTGCTGCGCCTCATCCAGCAATGTTGCTACTTCGGCGGCGGAAATATAGCTCAGCGCATCGTTGGTGGGGGTGGATTCGATATAGCAGTTTACACAGGCGAGATTGCACAGGGAGCCGGTGTTGATCCACAGGGTTTCAAGCGTGTGCGGCTTAACCCATGCGCGCTTCTCGCCGCCCGCAGTTATGTACGGGTCTGTAAATTTGGCGGGTTTGAGCGGGCTCATGTCATTCATTGGCGCACATAAGCGTTGAATGCCGTTGAGGTCCATCAAAAATGCTGAAAATGGCCTTCAAACCACTGTGACTGAGACATGGGAGCGTGCCACACTCTGCGCAAATCAAGCACTCGGGAGGAAGATGTCATGGTCGATCAGGCAGTTGATTTTGAAGTTCTGAAAAGCGCGTTGGAAACATCGCGCGCCAATAGCCACGACCTGCCGCAGATCGGTGCGGGCGAGGTATTGATGAAAGTGGAGCGGTTTTCGCTGACGGCCAACAATATCACCTATGCTGTGTTTGGTGATGCCATGCGCTACTGGGACTTTTTCTCCGACCGGGGTGATGGTGTTGAGTTCGGGCGGATTCCCGTCTGGGGGTTTGGTGAAGTGATTGCGTCTAACGCGGACGGGGTGACAGTGGGTACGCGGGTATACGGCTATTTCCCCATGTCCACGCACCGGGTGGCGAAGGCCGCCAGAATATCCGAACACGGGTTCATGGATGCGTCCGGCGTGCGCGGTGAGCTTGCACCTGTCTATAGCCAGTTCATGGCCACCACTTCTGATCCGCTCTATGCGAAACAAGACGAAGACCAGATCATGCTGTTCCGTCCGCTGTTCACCACCAGCTTTATTCTGGATGACTGGCTGGCGGAGAACGGGTTTTTCGGAGCGAAGACAATCATCTTGTCCAGTGCCTCCTCCAAGACGTCGCTTGGGTTGGCTTATCTGCTGAAAAACAATCGCGGATCGTCTGTGCGTGTTGTTGGCCTTACGTCGGGCGCCAACAAGGCGTTTGTCGAGGGCACCGGATGCTACGATGACGTGGTGGTGTATGACGACATTTCAAAAATGGATGCGTCTGTAGCGGCAGGCTTTGTGGACATGGCGGGCAATTCCGCTGTGCGGGCCGCGATCCACAGACACTTCAAGGACAATCTCAAAGTGTCTTCCGCTGTTGGCGGAACCCACTGGGACAGTGTGGGCGGCGGACAGGATGATCTGCCGGGGCCGTCGGTCGAGTTGTTTTTTGCGCCGACGCATATCGAGCGCCGCATGAAGGAATGGGGCGGACCGGGCTTTCAGGAACGCGTTGCGAAGGCGTGGGCGGGGTTCATTCCTGAAACAAAAAAATGGATCGAGGTTGTGCATTCGTCGGGAGCTGACAAGGTGAAAGACGTTTACCTCGAAGTGCTTGGCGGCAAGACGCCCCCGAACAAGGCGCACATTCTGTCGCTTTGGAACTAAGTGCGCGCCACATGGTTGGCGGGTATTCGTTTGCGGTAGTTGTCAGAAAGCCTGCGCGCACTTAGGTACGCGCACACACTGTTATTTTGCCGAAACCTTGTTCCATGAGTTGAGAGCCTGATGCCGTCTTCTGCGTTTTTTGATCTGCGTGCCACCCATAATCCAAACCGCTGGACACTTGAAGTCACGCAGGGGCTGTGCGTCGGGCGGCCGGGCAACATGTTCATGTTTGGGGGCGTCGGGCTGGCGGCCTCCATCCGCGCGATGGAAGGCACCACCGGGCGGCGGGTCATCTGGGCAGCGGCGCAATACCTGTCGTTCGCGCGGCCGGGTTCCATCGTCGATGTGGATGTCCAGGTGCCTGTCGCGGGCAAATACAATTCGCAGGCGCGTACCAAGGCACATGTGGGTGATACCGAAGTTATCACGGCGAGCGCTGCTTTGGGTGAGCGCCCTGACAAGATTTCAGCGCAGTGGGCGACCATGCCGGATGTACCTTTGCCTGAAGACTGCCCTCCCATGGAACGCTGGGAGCGTGACGACGAGGAACTGCACGACCACATGGAATTGCGTGTGGCCAAGGGGCGCTACGGCAAGGCCCGCCGTGACGGCGTGATGAGCGATGACGGTGAGGTTTTCTTGTGGGCGCGGCCCCGCGATGGCCGGGTGATTGATTCAGCCATGCTGGCGATTATTGCTGACTTCATTCCATCAGCTGTGGGAAACGCCCTTGGCCAGAACGCCGGTGGCAACAGCCTCGACAATACCATCCGTATACGGCATGTGGTGCCAACAGACTGGGTTCTGTGCGACACGCGTATTCATGGCGTCCATGGCGGGTTTGCGCATGGGCGGATGTTGCAGTTCAGCCAGGATGGTGAACTGATGGCGACGGCCAGCCAGTCAATGATTGTGCGTGTGCATGACTAGGCGGTTGAGCGTTTAACCGACACATAGGCGAGACCGGCGAGCGCACCGGCTACAAGCTGGCCAATCATGCCATCGATATCCCGCGTGCTGGTGATGGGCGTGATCTCGAAAAGCTGACTCATCGCTGTCAGCGCCACGCCCACAGCAACGGCACCCGCCACCATGTAGATGATTGTGCGCAGGGGGGTAATGAAGCCTGCGACGATGCCGGCCACAATAAAGCCGATGAGCAGCGCACCGCCCATGATGGCACCGTAAAGGGGTGCCATACCTGCAATGTCGTGAGCGATCCAGGACAGGCGTTCGCCGATTGAGAACTCGGCACCCAAAGCTGCCAGGTCGCCCTGATTGAAGACGGCATGGGCACCCGCGCCAAGAACAAGCATCACAATGACGGCCAGCAAATATCCCAGTACGGTTCTCATCAGGTTTCGTCCTTCCCAGTCGCTTGGCGTCGTGTTGTTTCGTGCCCGGTCGCTGTTTGTGGGCTGCGCTCTTAAAGCGTCGCGTTTATGGCCTATATTCGCTTAAGATGGCGTTGAGAACCAGCCCGGTGTGCTGTAACGACAGATTTTGCGCTCACATGCCGCCAACGGGTTCTGGCCGGATACAGTTTTCAGGCGCTGCAACGAAACAGCGCAAAAGTGCAGGGGTACGCGGATATGGGTAAGGCATTGGGCATTTATTTGGCGGGCAGCATTGCGGCAGCGGGACTGATTGCCATGCCCGCGCTGGCTCGCGACGTTACGGCGGCACCCGAAGGGCAGTTTACCGTGGAGACAGTGGTTCAGGGGCTGGATCACCCGTGGTCAATTGCGTTTCTGCCTGATGGCGACATGCTGGTGACAGAGCTCACCGGGCAACTTCGGCTGATTGATGGTGAAGGTGTGGTTCAAGAGGCCATCGCGGGTGTGCCGGAGGTTGTGTTTGGCGGGCAGGGTGGTTTGTCAGACGTTGTGCTTCATCCTGACTTTGCCGCCAACAAACTGGTTTACCTGACATACTCAGCCAAGCGCGATCAGGGCAATACGCTGGTGGTTGGTCGTGGCACATTCACCGGATCAGAGCTGGAAGGCTTCGAGGTCATTTTCGAGGCGGATGCCTACCGTCAGACGCTGGTGCACTATGGTGCTCGTATGGCGTTTTTGCCGGATGGTACGTTCATGCTCACGAGCGGCGACGGGTTTGATTATCGTGAGCAGGCGCAGAACAACACCAATCATTTTGGCACGCTCATTCGTCTCAATGACGATGGGTCGGTCCCGACGGATAATCCGTTTGTGGGTAATGCTGATGCGCGCGACGAAATCTATTCCTACGGCCACCGCAACGCTCAGGCTGTTGTCTATGACGCGGGCACGGGCCGTATCTATTCCAACGAGCATGGTGCGCAGGGTGGTGACGAAATCAACGTGATTGAGCCCGGCGCAAATTATGGCTGGCCGCTTGCGACCTATGGGTTGGATTACACAGGCGCCTATGTGTCGCCGTTTAAGGAGTATGAAGGCACCAAGCAGCCTTTGACATACTGGACACCCTCCATTGCGCCCTCGGCAATGGCAGTTGTCTCTGGTGAGGCATTTGCTGACTGGGAGGGTGATCTTCTGGTCACAGCGCTTGCCGCAGGCAACGTTGCTGCGTTTGCGGATCGCAACCTGCGTCGCGTGATCATTGAGGATGGAGAGCTTGCCGGTGAAGAAGCCATTCGCGTGGTGGTGCCGGGTGCCGAAGAGGGTGAGACGGCACGCCTGCGCGACGTGCGCATGGCACCGGACGGCAGCATTTTCATTCTGACGGATGGTGAAGGCGGCAGCGTGCTTCGGCTGGTGCCGAAAGGTGGAATGCCAACGGATACGGCAGCGGCTCTGGAAGCCGCGCAGTCTGCTGTTGGCGACGCCGCGCGGGCCGTCATCAATGCGGTTGACGACGGTGCGCACGCCGCTGCAAAAGCTGCTGAGGATGTGATTGATGCCAACAAGGATGATGTGGCGAACGCTGTAAATCAGGCGGTGGAAGCAACCGCAAAGGCAGTTAAAGAGGGTGCTGACGCTGTCAGGGAAGCGGTTGCACCTGCGGAGGCCGCTCCTGAGGATACTGCGCCCGCTGCGCAATAGACGATTCATATCAATGAAAAAGGGCGGTCCGGTTTTCCAGGCCGCCCTTTTTCGTGGATTTTCCCGGCAGTGGTTATTCAGGAACAGCCTGTAGCTGCAACATGCGGTCCAGCGTTGGGCCGGGCTTGGCACCCAATGGCTCAAGCCATTTCTCATAAAGGCCCTCAAGAACACCATCCTGATACAGGCCAATAATGGCACGATCTACCGCAAGCCGGAGGTCTGCATCGCCGCGCGGTAAAATAATGCCGTAAGGCTCAAACGACAAAAGGCCAGGCAGAGGTACGAGGTCAGCCCCTTCGGGGGCCTGGATCAGACCCACCAAAATCATTTTGTCATGCGCGATGGCATCGGCGCGGTCCTCGCGGATAGCGGCCACTGCATCAGCGGTGCGTTCAACGGTGATGATCTGCGCCTCAACGCGCTCGGCGAGTAGCGCGCGCCTGATCGCATCCTGCGTTGTGGTGCCGGACACAACGGCGATCCGTTTGCCAGCAAGTTCTTTGACATTGGTTATTTCAGTCACATCGGCAACTGCTATCGAGGCGCCTGACGCAAAAAACGGCACGGAAAAATCAACCCGTTCGCGGCGACCCAGTGTGACGGTTGTCGCACCACATTCCATGTCGGCACGGCCGCTGACGATTGCGTCGAGTCGTGTCTCCAGCGTGACGGGCACGTAGTCGATGGCAATTGAAGGTATTTCGAGCAGAGTTGCCAGTTCGCTTACAATTGCCTGACAGAGTTCGACTGACATTCCCGATGGTGTGCCATCGTGCCCTGTAATAGAAAATGGCGGCAAGTCATCCACAGCGGCGATTGTAACGCGTCCTTCAGAGGCAATCTTTTCAAGAGTGCCGGCGGCATGGCCCGGGGCACTCCCGAATACCAATGACAAGGCAGTCAGGCCTGCGGCAATGCTGATCGCAAAATGTCTGGATGGCACAAAACAGAATGTCATGGACTGGCTCCGGCACGGGGGTGGGTCATCGGCTGCCGACTGTGCCACCGGCTGTCGGTGCTGGCCAGCCTTTAGGTGGCGAGGCTGTGCAGTGGGTTAACTGCGCACCAGCACATTTTTGAACTGCCACGGGTCGTCTGTATGCAGGTCGTCGTCGAAAAATCCCGGCCGACCATCCAGCGGCGTCCAGTCGGTATAGTAGCCTTTTACGGGCCCCAGATATGGCAGCTGCACTTCAAGGCAGCGTTTGTAGTCCAACTCGTCTGCTTCAACGATGCCCTCCAAGGGGTTCTCAAGCGCCCAGACCATGCCGGCAATGACGGCGGAGGAAACCTGAAGTCCGGTGGCATTTTGATAGGGAGCTAGTTCGCGGGTTTCCTCAATGGAAAGCTGTGAGCCAAACCAGTAGGCGTTTTTGGCGTGGCCATACAAAAGAACGCCCAACTCATCAATGCCATCGACAATCTCGTCTTCATCAAGAATATGGCAGGTTGTCTGCGGCTCGCCCTCGGTGCCGAACAGTTCATGCAGGGATACGACGGCATCGTCAGCGGGATGATAGGCGTAGTGGACCGTCGGGCGGTATTCGGGGGTTCGGCCTTCACCAACGGTGAAAAAATCCGCGATCGAAACACTCTCGTTGTGAGTTACCAAAAAGCCGTGTTGTGGACCCGGAGTGGGGCACCAGGTGCGCACCCTGGTGGCGCCACCGGGTTGCGTCAGGTAAATCGCCGACTGACACCCTGAGCCCACTTTTTGAAAATGAGCATTGTCGGGCAACCATTCTTCGTGTGTTCCCCAGCCAAGTTCGGCGGGCTGCAGGCCTTCGGAAATAAATCCGTTTACGGACCATGTGTTGACGAATGTGCCCAGCGGCTTGGGGTTGGCTCCGCGTTGGGTATCGCGTTCAGCAATATGAATGCCTGTGGTGCCGGTCGCCTGCATCAGCCGTGCCCACCCTTCGCGGTCTGTGTGGGCAGGTTCTTCAAACTCAAGTTTCAGGTCGTGGGCCAGATTGACCAACGCCTGCTTGACGAAAAAGGACACCATGCCGGGGTTGGCACCGCAGCATGACACGGCGGTGGTGCCGCCGGGGGCATTGCGTTTTTCGCTGCGGGCAGTTTCGCGTAGAAAATAGTTGGTGCGGTCTGCCGGATCGGTGTCCTTGTTGTCATAAAACCCCGGCCACGGTTCCACGACTGTATCAATATATAGCGCGCCAAGCTCGCGACACAGGCGCATGACGTCCACCGACCCCACGTCCACCGACAGGTTGACGCAGAAACCCTGCCCGTCACCCTGCGTGAGCAGCGGGGTGAGAACGGACGCGTAATTATCAGGTGTAATCTCCTGCCTGATAAATCGAATGCCATGTTGTTCAGCCAGCCCGCGATTTTTATCGTCTGGCTCAATTATGACCATACGGCTCTTGTCGAACTCGAAATGACGCTCGATGAGTGGCAGCGTGCCCCGGCCGATGGAGCCGAAACCGATCATGACGATGGGGCCAGATATAGAATGATAGACAGGCCAGTCTGGCTGACTGTTCATGACGGTTTTCCTTGTTGCTGCTGGGCAGGCGACGCCCGATTGGTATTACGGCCGGGGGTATTCCATTTGGGTGCGCCGGTAGGCGCGGGGTTTGTGTGCAGTTTAGCGCTTGCTAGATCACGTATGACTTGAGCGGTGCAAAGCCATTGAAGCCGTTGGCGGCGTAGGTCGTTGTGTAGGCACCGGTCGCCTCAATCAGCACTTCGTCGCCGATGGTGAGGGAGATCGGCAGGTGGTACGGCGTTTTTTCGTACAGCACGTCGGCTGAATCGCAGGTGGGGCCTGCAATCACGCACGGTGTGGTGCGTTCGCCATCATGGGGTGTACGAATGGGATAGCGGATGGCCTCGTCCATGGTTTCAGCCAGGCCGCCGAACTTGCCGATATCAAGAAAAACCCACCGCTCGGCGTCCGGGTCTTCCGACTTGCGGCTTACCAGCACAACCTCGGCCCGGATAACACCCGCGTCTCCAACCAGGCCGCGGCCTGGCTCGATGATGGTTTCCGGCAGGCGGTTACCGAAGTGGCGGCGCAGGGCGCCGAAAATGGCTTTGCCATAATCTTGTGATGACGGCACGTCTTTCAGGTAGCGGGCAGGGAAGCCGCCACCCATGTTGACCATTTTGAGGTTGATGCCCTCATTTGCAAGCGCCCGGAAAACGCGTGCGGCATCTTCCAGAGCCACATCCCATGCGCCCGTATCGGGCTGCTGTGAGCCGACGTGAAACGACACACCATAGGCTTCCAGACCTGAGTCAAAGGCATGGCGCATGACACTTACGGCCATGTCGGGTGTGCAACCAAACTTGCGCGACAGTGGCCATTCAGCCCCGGCACCATTCGTCAGAATACGGCAGAAAACGCGCGAGCGCGGTGCAACGCGGGCGATCTTGTCCACTTCTTCGGGGCAATCCACCGCGAACATGCGCACACCAAGCTCATAGGCGCGCGCGACGTCGCGTTCTTTCTTGATTGTATTGCCAAAAGAAATGCGATCGGCGGTTGCGCCAGCCGCGAGCACCATTTCAATTTCGGGTACGGACGCGGCATCAAAGCTGGAGCCAAGCTTTGCCAGCAGGGCAAGGATTTCGGGAGCCGGGTTTGCCTTCACTGCATAGAACACGCGGCTTTCAGGGAGCGCGCGGCTCAGGCGGTTGAAGTTATCACGCACCACGTCCAGATCGACGACAACAAACGGCTCGTTCGATCGGGTGGCGCGAAGAAAATCGTTTATGCGGTCAGTCACCATTGGGAGTCTCCAGGGTCCAGATAGATCCCGGCACGTGAACATTCAACCGGCGCCCGCATGTTGGAGATGCGACGCCGGCAGCACATTCAAGTGCGCGGATAAATCGGGTCCGCCTCCTGCGCTCCGCTTAATGGGGCAAACAGGCGACATTGCCGGGTTGGTTATGCCGGATTGGAAAATGGGAAACCCCAAATCCGCACGCGGGCAAAGAAGGTGTGCCTCTTTAGTGTCGCCGGTTGGTGGAAGACCGACTGAGACCAAAAAAGCCCTCACCGTCGTTGCTTTTGGCCACCGGTTTTTTTGTTGTTCCGGCAGCTACGGGCACGTGCGACTTATTGGGCAGAGCGGGAGATACTGCGTTTTGAATCGGATTTCAAGATGTCCTGCAAAAAAAGTACGCAGACGCTCAAAAACGGTGAACCAAGTGCGTGTCGCAGGGCAACCTGAGACAGTGACAGAAGACCGCTAACAGAATAATGTATGGCATTAAATGAGTGGCGGCTAAGTCAGCGAGGAGACGGTAGATGGGACGGCTGGGAAAATTGCTTGTTGGCGTGGTGATTGTCGGCGGTGTGGCGCTGGTCGCCTTGTTCGCCTTTCGAGGGCCATTGGCCGTCTCCATGATGGAGCGGGTGGTTACCGCCAACATGGCGGCTGATCCGATTGCCATGCTGGACGATGGTCTGCATGTGGGGCTGTGTGGTGCCGGCGCGCCGTTACCGGACCCTGAGCGTGGGGGGCCATGCACGGTTGTTGTTGCCAAAATGGGTGAGCAATCGCGGGTGTTTGTGGTTGATTCAGGAGCTGCCGGGGTCCGCACCCTTGCACAGATGCAATTGCCACCTGGTGCCATTGACGCGGTTTTGCTGACGCATTTTCACTCCGACCACATTGATGGTTTGGGTGAGCTGGCCATGCAGCGCTGGGTCAACCGTCAGGCCATGTCGCCGTTACCTGTGCACGGTCCTGTAGGTGTCGCGCGGGTGGTCAGCGGTTTCAATGAGGCCTACGCGCAAGACTTTGTCTATCGCACGCAGCACCATGGGGCCGACATTGTGCCGCCCGGCGGTGCCGGTATGGTGCCGGTGGCTTTTGTTGAGCCTGATGTGGGCGATGCGGCAGTGCTGTTCGATGACAACGGTCTGAAGGTTATTGCGTTCAAGGTCGATCACACGCCGGTCTCTCCCGCTGTTGGCTACCGGTTTGATTTTGCAGGCCGTTCGCTTGTGATTTCCGGTGACACGGTCAAATCAGACAATCTCATTGCCTTCGCACAAGGCGTCGATCTTTTGCTCCATGAGGCGCTGGCACCGCAGCTTGTAGATGTTCTCACGCGCGCCGCGCGCGCTGCAGGGCGCGCCAACATTGAGAAGATCACGATTGATATTCTCGATTATCACACAACGCCCGTCGAGGCGGCGCAGTCTGCGCAGGAAGCTGGCGCAGCCATGTTGGTGTTTCATCATGTTGTGCCTGCGCTTCCCATTGCGCCCCTGCAATCTGTTTTTCTGGAAGGTGTCAGTGATGCCTATGACGGGCCGGTGGCGCTTGGTGTGGATGGCGATTTTTGGTCTTTGCCCTCTCAAAGCACGGATATTCGTCACAGCAGTCGCCTTTAGGCGAGCGCCACAATGCCATCAAGGTTCAGATCTTTCATCCGTGTACGGATGATTTGTGCCAGAGTCTCATAATCGTCCCTGTTGGTGGCCTGCTTGCGCCATGCAAGGCCGACAACACGGCTGGGTGGGCGCGGCGTGATGCTTTTTGCCGCCACTTCCGCGCGCTGGCGGTTGCCCTTTGGGCCAATCTCGGAATGCACATACAAGGCAGGCAGAAACGTAAGTCCGGCCCCCATTGCTGTCATCTGGCGCAGGGTATCAAGGCTTGTTCCTTCATAGTCCGGCAGCAAACGCGCGCCGAGCTCGTCACACAAATCCCGCACCAGCGCATGATAACGGTGACCAGACTCGAGGCCTAAAATCTCCTCTCCGCGCAGCATGGAGCGCAGCACGGTCTCAGCCTTTGCAGCCGGGTGGTCATGAGGGAGGGCAAGCTGCATCTCCTCCCTGAACAGGGGGGCGGTCTCCAGGCCCCTGACATCTACCGGCAAAGACACAATGATAAGGTCAAGGCGTCCTTCCAGCAGACCCGCCTCCAGCGGCCCTGGAAAATCCTCACGCACATACAGGCGCAGCTCAGGATAGCGGTCATGCAGCGTCGGTAGAATGTGGGGCAGGAGATACGGCCCGATGGTCGGCAGCACACCCAGCCGCAATGTGCCCGCAATGCCCGTTTTTGCCTCGCTTGCGTGCTCTTTGAGGGCTTCAACCTGCGCCAGAATGATGCGTGCCCGCTCCACGGTATCATGGCCAATGTCGGTCAATATTGCGCCGGCCCGCCCGCGCTCGGCCAGCCTGACCCCCAATTTGCCCTCAAGGGCCGCAATCTGAGCGCTCAAAGTAGGTTGGGTCACGCCAACCCGCTCAGCCGCCCGGCCAATATGGCCGGTTTCCGCCATGGCCACCAGGTAGGAGAGCTGACGTAAAGTGGGCATTTGGGGGGCTTTCCAGCTTTATTCATAGTTTGAAACTATCAAAATATACATATAAATCGATTGGATCAATGTAACGTCGATATCTAAATTAACGGCATCACACGCAGGCCCGTTTGAGTTGGTCTGTATGCTCGAAAGGTCGTTAAAGTCATGACGCTCAACGCACTAAACGCCGCCGGTTTTAACGATCAAACCGATTCTCCGGCGGCAATGGTTGCGCGTCATCAATTGCCGCTGCGTGCCGTTGCTATTCCCGGTGACGGTATCGGGCCTGAAATAATGGACTCGGTTCAGCGCATTCTGGTGGCAGGCGGCGCACTCATTGATTGGACAGAATGTGCCGCAGGGGCCACTGCCAGAGGTGACGCTGCCGGATTGCCCGCAGAGACACTTGATGCGGTGGCATCAGCAGGCTTGGTGCTCAAAGGTCCGCTGGCAACGGGCATTGGCACAGGCGGCAAGAGCGCCAATGTGACGCTTCGCAAACATTTTGAGCTCTACGCAAATGTTCGGCCCGCACGACGGCTGCCTGGTATTGTGACGCCATTCGCCGACCGCGACATTGACCTGGTGGTTGTGCGTGAAAATGTTGAAGATCTATATGCGGGCATTGAGCACATGCAGACGCCTGATGTGGCGCAGTGCCTGAAGCTCATCACGCGGGCAGGCTCTGCAAAAATCGCACGGGCTGCGTTCGCGGTGGCAAAGGCTGAGGGCCGCAGCAAAGTGACCTGCGCCAGCAAAGCCAACATCATGAAACTCACCGAAGGGATGTTCAAACAAGCCTTCGAAGATGTGGCGGCGGCCCACCCCGGTATTACCGCAGACCACATGCTGATTGATAATCTGGCGCACCGTCTGGTTATGATGCCGGAGGACTTCGACGTGATCTGCACCACGAACATGAATGGTGATATCATCAGTGATCTGACGGCTGGTCTGGTGGGCGGGCTGGGGCTTGCCCCCAGCGCCAACCTTGGCAGCCACATGGCGATGTTTGAAGCTGTACATGGCTCTGCGCCTGATATTGCAGGTCAGGGCAAGGCCAACCCGACAGCGCTTTTGCTTGCAGCCATCATGATGCTGCGCCACGCAGGCAAAATGGGCGCTGCCGAAAGGATCGAGCACGCGCTGTATGTCACCCTTGAAGAAGGCGTGGACCTGACGGCTGACATGGCGACCCCACGCAGAATCACAGCCGCGTCCACGTCTGCGTTTGCAGACCGGATTATCAGCAATATCGGCAAGCGGTCCGCGCAGTGTCCGGCAGCCCCCGTCGCACCGCTCAGGCTTGAGCGGTGCACCCCGCAGACAGTGGCAGTGTCAGCCCCCGGCAAACGGTCTGACGCAGGCATGGATATTTTTGTGGAGTATGCCGGCAGCCCTCAGGAGCTTGCAGCCTGCCTGCGTGCGGCAACCACTAACCTGCCGTTTACACTTGCCATGATCTCCAACCGGGGCCTCAAGGTTTATCCGGGGGCTGTGCCTCAGGCCGACTTTGCGGACCATTGGCGGTGCCGTTTTGCCAGCCGTGCGCCGCAGGATGACCTGCCACAGGATCAGCTTTGTGAGTTGATGACGCGCATCTCAACGTTTGCGCGCTGGTGCCATGTTGAGCGCCTGCAGATCATTGACGGCACGCCTGGTTTCTCCGTCGCGCAGGGGCAATAGCCGCCAGCGCGTGACGCCAAAACCGTTTGCGCCGGGCATTCCCTCCCCCGGATGAGCCAGTGCAAACGACCCCGCCCGCTACGCTCCTGCCACCTGACCCATTGCCGGCAGGCAGCGTAGCGGGCGATCCTTTTGAGCAAAACACCAAAACCCTGTAAGACAGGCCCAACACGCGCCGCCGCCAACGGCAGCGCTCTTTGGGAGCATACGTCAGGTGCAGGTGCCATCATTTTTTGACAATGAGTTTGAAGAGCACGCCGCTGTGCTTGCAGCAACACGAGACGTCATGCGCGATCCGTTTGAGGCGTTGGTTGCGGTGTGTGCTGACAGTCTCAAGAGCGGCGGCAAGCTGTTGTTTTTCGGAAACGGCGGCAGTGCAGCCGACGCCCAGCATCTGGCCACCGAACTCGCCGTGCGGTATGTCGGCGACCGCCCTGCCATTGCTGCGCTCGCGCTTACGACCGACACAAGTGCTCTGACCGCCATCGGCAATGATCTGGGGTTTGAGCAACTTTTTGCCCGCCAGATTGAAGCCATCGGCAAGCCGGGCGATGTGGCCATCGGCATCACCACGTCAGGCACCAGCCCAAATGTCATCGCTGGTTTGAAGCAGGCGAGAACGATGGGTCTTGTGGCTGCGGCTCTCACCGGAAAGCAGGGTGGTAAGCTGCCCGGGCTGGCGGATCCACTGCTGATTGTGCCGTCCACAACAACAGCCCGCATTCAGGAGATGCACATCATGCTAGGGCAGATGCTTTGCGGTGCTCTTGAAGCAGAGCTTGGGTACACAGCCTAGCAAGTGGACCGTCTAGCCGATTGACTGGCCGGACTTTTCCCAGTCTGCCAGGAATGCTGCAAGGCCTGCATCTGTAAGCGGATGGCCTGCAAGTCCCTGCAGCGTCTTTGGCGGTACAGTCACAACATCCGCACCAATGAGCGCCGCCTGCTTCACATGGTCTGCAGTGCGTACCGAGGCGACGAGTATTTCCGTCTCCAGTGCAGGATAGTTGTCGTAGATCTGCCTGATCTCGGCAATCAGTTCCATGCCGTCATAGCCCATGTCGTCGATGCGGCCGACAAACGGTGAAACAAATGTGGCCCCTGCCTTTGCCGCCAGCAGCGCCTGATTGGCGGAAAAACACAAAGTCACATTCACCATGTGCCCGTCGCCCGTCAGGGCGCGACAGGCCTTCAATCCGTCCCATGTGAGCGGAACTTTGACTGTGATGTTTGAGGCAACGGCTGCCAGCTTCCGGCCCTCTGAAATCATTGCATCAGCCCGCGTCGCTGTTACCTCAGCGCTCACTGGTCCTGCCACAATGCTGCAAATCTCTGTCAACACCTCAATAAAATCACGCCCGGATTTGGCAATGATAGAGGGGTTCGTGGTTACCCCATCCACCATGCCCTTTTCACTAAGGTCACGGATCATGTCGATGTCGGCGGTATCTACAAAAAACTTCATTTGAGGAGAGCCTTCCGGACGAACAAGTTCAATATGGTGCGGCGGTAAGCGCGGTTTGGAAACAGAGTTGGAGGCTTGCCCGCTAATTTCAGCCGTTCACCTATCTACCTGACGCCGCCAGTAGTCAATGCAGTCCTCAAGCGCAGAGATCAAGGTATGCCGAGGCTTGAACCCAACTTCATCGCGCAACCTTGTTACATCTGCCACAAGCGCATGAGGCTCACCCGCACGGGCGGGAAGCGCGCCTATCGAGAGCGTACCCGTTGCGATCAGACTTTTGGTTTGCAGCGCCACTTCAGCAAGCGAGAGCGAAGTGCCGCTTGCAATGTTGATCGCACCAGTTGCTGCGGAGCCAGCAAGGGCTGCGAAGGCGGCTCCTGCATCGGCAGTATGTAAAAAATCCCTAAGGCCCGTTCCCGGACCCATCCGGGCTGTATCACCCGCCAGCAAAGGCCGGATGATTGATGGGATAAAGCGTGTTGCGGTTTCGTTCGGACCCATCAGAAAAAACAGACGACCCCATGCGATTGAGGCACCGGCCTGCATCATTTGTTCGGCGTGCCGCAGAGTGTCAAGCTTGCATCTTCCATAGAAGGTTGCCGGCGTGCAGGGTGCGGTTTCGGGAAGAGGGTCAGCTTGCGCTGTCCAGTCATATTCCGCACAGCTTCCCGCCATCACCGCTCTCTTTCCGCCGGCGTCGAAGAAGCGTGTGAGCAAATCATTTGAGGCATCGCGCCATGCTGCATTGTCTGGCGCGGTCCAGAAGTGACCATGCGTGGTTTGCCATGCAAGATGAACGAGAACATCGGCCTGTGATTTTTTTATCAGTTGCGCGCGGTCATAGCTGTCAAGAATGTTGAACATCGCATGGGGGTGGGATGCCACATCATGCCCCAAGGCCCTCAATGAATGAACGGTGGGTGCCCCCACAAAACCACCACCGCCTGTGACCAGAACTTTCATCTGTTCAATTCGAAATCCGGGTAGTTCGCGTCGCGCGGTGCGATTATCTTTGGTTCGCCGGGCCACGCGATGTCAAAGGACGGGTCATTCCAGCGCACACCACGGGAAAGTTCGGGCACATAAGGTGCGCCCATCAGGTAAAGCACCCGGCTATCGTCGGTAAGGCTCAGGAATCCATGGGCGCATCCGGCAGGAACCAACAGTGCAGTAGCGCTGTCGCTGGTCAGTTCCATACCTGTCCATTGCCCGAAGGTGAGCGAGTGCGGGCGCAGATCCAATGCCACATCAAATATGGCGCCTTGCTCACACCGGACGATCTTGGGATCCGGCGTTGGTTGGTCCTGATAATGCAAACCGCGAAGTGTGCCTGCGTGCGCGTTGTACGAAACATTGGCTTGGCTGATGTCGAACTCGATACCGGCTTCTTTGAGTTCCCGGACGCAAAAGCTCCGCGCAAAGTATCCGCGTTCGTCCTCCATCCGGGATATGTCGATGCGTATGACGCCTTCGACATTTGTCTGCGTCAGCTTCAAGACAGCACCTTCAGGGTGGGCGCTGCAACAACATGCTTGCCGCCCCATTGTGTGATTTCAGACGTCTCGCGGACTATTTCGTCTTTGATGTTCCAGGGCAGGATCAGCAGATAGTCCGGGCGGGTAACCGCAATTGTTGCCGGTGCCTTGACCGGTATGTGGCTGCCGGGCAGCAGTGTGTTTTGCTTTGCAGGATTTGCATCAGCCACAAACAAAATATCGTTTGCCGTAACACCTGCGTAGTTCAGCAGTGTGTTGCCCTTCGCTGCGGCTCCATATGCGGCCACTGATTTGCCCGCAGACTTTGCCTGCGTAAGAAACTCAAGCAGCCCGTCCCGGATGGCATCGACTTTAACGGGGAAGCCTTCGTATGCCTTGGGGGAGGCTATGCCGAAGCTTCTTTCAGCCTCGCGCACGCGGTTCACGCCTGGTTCGTCCGCACGGGGGTCTGATTGATGGCATGCCCACACACGTAGGCTGCCGCCGTGCGTTGGAAGTTCTTCTACATCAAAGACACGCAAGCCCGCGCGCGCAAAGCATGCTTCCACGGCAAACAGCGACAGATACGAAAAATGCTCATGGTAGATCGTATCAAACTGGACTAATCGCAGGAGATTAAGAAGGTGGGGAAACTCGAACGTTGCGACGCCACCGGGGGCCAGAAGATCGGCAAAACCGCAGACAAAATCGTTTATGTCCGGCACATGTGCAAGAACGTTGTTTGCAGCAATCAGGTCTGCTGGGCCGAACTCAGCCCGCAGTGATATGGCGGTCTCGTGTCCAAAGAATACTGTTGTGGTGCGTACGCCACGGGCGCGTGCTGCCTTCGCTGCGTCAAGCGCGGGATCAACCCCCAGAACAGGGATGCCTGCTTTTACGAAGTGCTGCAACAAGTAGCCATCGTTAGATGCGACCTCCGCGACAAGGCTCGAGCTGTCCAATGATAATCTGGCGGTAGCGGTTGTCGCGTAAGCTGCAGCATGAGCGACCCAGCTTTCGGAAAAACTGGAAAAGTAAGCGTAGTCCCGGAAGATTGCTTCCGGTGGCACGACGTCATCAACCTGAACGAGATAGCAGACATCGCACACACGGGCGTGGAGCGGATATTTTGCCTCGTCACAGGCTGCGTCGTGTACCTTGACGTAGGAATTGGCCAAAGGAGTTGTGCCAAGATCAACCAGCGTGCGGGTCAAAGCGGCGCGGCATGAGCGGCAGGTTGGGTTTTGGCGGTCAGCGATCATGGTGCGGTAATCAGTTCCTCATAGGCATCGATCTGTCGGCGGGTTGTGGTTTGCATGTCATTTCCCGCCAGATGCGCGCGATGCCAGTCTGTAACCCATTTGACCGTCGTCGTCAGGTCGAGAACAGGGCGCCAGCCAAGGGTCGTCGCCGCGAGGCTGGCATCAAGCGCCAGGGTCGCTGCTTCCGGCATCGCTTCGGTATTTGGTCCGTCAGCCATTTTCCAGCCTGGCGCGCCAGGCCAGTCGGCTATGGCAAGGTCCACGACTTCGGCAACACTGTGGGCTGTGCCAGGCCCAAAGTTGAGAGCGCGCGTGCAGTCTTTGCGTGTCGTCAAAGCCTCTGCGTAGAGGAGATACCCTGCTACCGGCTCCATCACATGCTGCCATGGCCTGGTCGCGTTGGGATTACGGAGCGTGACAGGCTGGCCGTGAGTCAAAGATCTGATCACATCGGTCATCAGACGGTCTTCCGCCCAATCTCCTCCGCCGATGACATTTCCAGCGCGGGCTGTCGCGAGCGGAACACCACGAGCTTTGAAAAAGCTCTGTGCGAAACTGCGCGCCACAATTTCCTGAGCGCCTTTAGAGGCGCTGTAGGGATCGCGCCCGCCCAGCGGGTCACTCTCTATGAAAGGACGTTGGACGGTTGCAGCGTCATATGCAGGGTTGGCATAGGCCTTGTCGCTTGTGGCGACGACAATCGCTTCAACACCATCCTGGTTGCGCAAGGCGTCAAGCAGATGGGCGGTACCCAGAACATTTGTGGCAATGCTTTCCACCGGGTCAACATAGCTTCGTCTGACCAGGGCCTGGGCGGCAAGATGCAAGACGATTTGTGGTTTGACGACATCAACAGCGTGTCGCGTTGCCGCAGCATCGCGCAGGTCGATCAGAAACTCGTTGTCGTAGGTAAGGTTCAGTAGTTTATATAGGTTCGCAGATGCATCTGCCGGCAACGCAAGGCCACTCACGTGGGCTCCCATGCGTATGAGCCAGCACGCAAGCCAGCTTCCCTTGAAGCCGGTATGCCCGGTGACCAGAACCCTGCGGCCGTGCCAAAATCGTTTGTCAGGCGCTGTCACTTTGAACTGGCTTCCTCGCCTTTGTTGGGCATGCCGCCCAGCCAGGGGGCCTCGCTGTTGTCGATTAGCCGGTCCAGCAGTTGTTTCTCACGCAGTGTGTCCATAGGCTGCCAGAAACCGTCGTGGCGCCACGATGCCAGTACGCCATTGGCGGCCATGGTGTGTAGGGGCTCCTGTTCCCAAACCGTGTCGTCGCCTGCAATGTAGTCCACAACACCTGGCTCGCAGATGAAAAAGCCCGCGTTGATGCGTTGGCCGTCGCCGCTGGGTTTTTCCTCGAATGCAATAACCCTGTTGTTGTCGAGCACGGTCGCGCCAAAGCGCCCCGGCGGCGCGACCACTGTCATAGTTGCCTGTGCCTTTTGCGCCTTATGGAAGGCAATGGACGCAGTTATATCCACGTCACCTACACCGTCACCATAGGTCAGACAAAACGGCTCATTTTGGTTGAGGTAGGGCTTGATGCGCCGGATGCGACCGCCGGTCATGGTGTTTATGCCGGTATCGACAAGGGTGATTTTCCACGGTTCGGCCTTGCCGCGATGAAAATCAAGCGTGTTGGCGGCAAGATCAATTGAGACGTCCGCGTGGTGTAGGAAGTAGTTCGCAAAATACTCTTTGATGACATATCCCTTGTAGCCAAGGCAGATGATGAAATCAGTGATACCGTGGGCGTCATAGATTTTCATTATATGCCAGAGAATAGGCCTGCCACCGATCTCTACCATTGGCTTTGGACGCAGCGTTGTCTCTTCACTCAATCGGCTTCCCAAGCCACCGGCCAGTATTACGGCTTTCAACGTCTGGTTCCTCAGGTTGGATTGTCCGAAAAATGCATAATGCCTGCGTAACGCATCATCTTCCGAGCATATTTTTCAGGTGCTTTTCAATTCGTTGTATGGGCCAATTGATGGGTTAGGAATATTACCGGGCAAAATATACTTATAAAAACGGTATGGGTAATTCATCTTGATGACGGTCAGCCTATAGAATTGCAATGGCGACGGTGTGAATGTCAGTCAAGCCCACTCGACAAGTCTGCGCTCAACACGGGTGTGAAATACATGCCTTGCCAGGCTCTGAGCCCTGTCAATCCAGAATCTTGCGGGACTACATTTATGGCTTGCCACCCAATGCTTTATGCGTCGAACGAGGCAATATTTCCAACCCTCTCCAGTATTAGTGTTGCGCGTGCCAAGTGCTGATGGCAGATACTGTGGCATCCTCATGTCAGTGGGCTAAACAACTATGATCATAGGTATCCTGCGATTGGGAGGATACACTCGGGCGGCTCGCCAAGCATCATGGCATGGGCTACTACAGGGCGATATTCCAAAAAGCCGCGGCGCCGACGGGACACAGGTTAGTCTGGTTGACTGAATCCTGATTGTCCTGCAAACAACCGACGAAATTGGAGCTGGATGGGAAGTGCGTGGGTCATTTGCTGCTAACGGCCTGAAAAGAAGTCTTTTCGAGGCAGTGTGAACAGTTATTCCACGGGTCCGGTCTTCTTTGGGCTGATCTGAAAACGGTTTATTTATCGCTCGCATTCGGCGGGAAATTTAAACATGAGCTGGGGGCTATCTTGGACATTCGCGGTAAGAAGTTTGTTGTGATTGGCGGCGCGGGGTTGATCGGCTCGCATACGGTGGATCAGTTGGCCCAGCAGGACGTGGGCGAGATAGTGATCTATGACAACTTCGCGCGCGGCACGACTGAGAACCTTGAGAATGTTCTGAATGATCCGCGCGTGCGCATTTTTGATGCGGGCGGTGACATATGCCAGTCTGAGGTTCTGAATGCTGCGGTGAAAGGTGCCGATGGCGTTTTTCACTTTGCGGCTCTTTGGCTCTTGCAGTGCCACGAGTTTCCGCGCGCTGCGTTCGATGTGAACATTCAGGGCACTTTCAATGTGCTTGAGGCCTGTCGGGATCATAATGTTGGCCGGCTTGTCTATTCCTCATCAGCCTCGGTTTATGGCGATGCGGTCGAGGAGCCGATGACGGAAGATCACCCGTTCAATAACAAGAACTTCTATGGTGCCACAAAGATTGCCGGGGAAGCGATGGCAACAGCCTTCCACCACCGGTATGACCTGCCAGTCGTCGGGCTGCGGTATATGAATGTTTACGGTCCGCGGCAGGATTATCAGGGCGCATACATCGCCGTCATTATGAAAATGCTTGACGCGATTGATAGCGGTGAGGGTCCAACCATCATGGGTGATGGCTCCGAAGCTTTCGACTTTGTTTCTGTCCTTGACTGCGGACTGGCCAATATCTGTGCGATGAAGGCTGAGACAGTAGGCCGATACTACAATGTGGGCACGGGCAAGCGCACGTCTCTCAAAGAGCTTGCCGAAAAACTTGTGTCCCTTACTGGTTGTAATCAGCCTATTCAGTACAAGGAGCGCAGCCAGGCTACACTGGTACGGAACCGTATTGGGTCACCGGAACGCGCAAAGGATGAAATCGGTTTTGAGGCCAAAATTGATCTGGAACAAGGGCTTCGCGAATTGATTGACTGGCGGGCAAGCCATAAGGCTGGTGTCGCCACGCGTCGCGCCAAGCTGCGTGATTAGAATCTCTCAATGCTGCACTTTCCAGATATGGATGCAGTTGAGCGGGCATAAAACTGGATCGTAGAACATATGTGTGGCCTTGCTGGCGTACTTCAGTTGGATGGTGAGCCCGTCTCCCCCACGGTGTTGCAGGAAATGACGGATATAATCCGGCATCGCGGGCCTGACGGTGAAGGTCATTGGATTAACGGTCCGGTGGGTCTTGGTCACAGACGGTTGGCTATTCTGGATCTAACACCAGCTGGCCAGCAGCCGATGGCAAGTCCCGATGGCCGCTATACAATTATCTACAACGGTGAGATCTATAATTTTAATGAGCTGCGGGCTGATTTGGCTGCGCACGGTCATGTTTTTCATACTCAGTGCGATACCGAAGTATTGCTGCATTCGCTGATGGAGTGGGGCGTTGACGCGCTTCCCCGGATGAATGGCATGTTTGCTTTTGCTTTGTGGGACGCGCAGGAAAAGACACTCCTTCTGGCGCGCGACCGATACGGCATTAAGCCATTGTATTATGCATCGGTTGCGGGAGCGTTCTTGTTTGCTTCTGAGCAAAAGGCATTTCTTCCGCACCGTAAGTTCGAAGCAAAAATGGATTGCGAGGCGCTGCTTGAGTACTTCACCTTCCAGAACTTGTTTTCCGATCGGACTCTGCTGGACGGGGTGTCCATTTTGCCTGCTGGCAGTTGGGCCAGAATAAAACTGGGTGATGGGCCTGGTGCTGCACTCAATATATACAGCTACTGGGATTTTAATTTTCAAGAGCCTGAGATTCAGCGCTCGGACGCAGATTACCTGGAAGAGCTGGACTTTTTATTGCAGCAAGCCGTTACGCGGCAATTGGTTTCTGATGTGGACGTTTCGGCGTACTTGTCTGGTGGAATGGATTCGGGATCGATCACCGCAATTGCCTCGCGCAACCTGAATAGTATGCGCACTTTCACATGTGGATTTGATCTGAGTTCAGCTTCGGGCATGGAATTGAATTTTGATGAACGTGCTGCGGCGGAACGGATGTCCTATGCCTTCAAAACAGAGCATTATGAAGTGGTGCTCAAGGCGGGTGACATGGAGCGATGTCTGCCTGATCTTGCCTGGCACCTTGAGGAGCCGCGGGTTGGCCAAAGTTACCCCAATTTCTACGCCGCAAAGCTCGCTTCCAAGTTCAATAAGGTAGTGCTGGCAGGAACCGGTGGTGATGAGATTTTTGGCGGCTATCCCTGGAGGTATTATCGGGCCGTCGTGAATGACGATTTTGAACACTACATCGACAAGTATTATCATTATTGGCAGCGATTAATTCCCAACCGTGACATCCAGCGTGTTTTTGCGCCAGTGAAGAACAAAGTCGATAAAGTCTGGACACGGAATATTTTTCGCGACACCTTCGCCCATCATGCGCCTGCGCTTACGCGACCTGAAGACTATGTGAATCACTCTTTGTATTTGGAGAGCAAGACATTCCTCCACGGTTTGCTGACGGTAGAGGACAAGCTGTCGATGGCCCACTCGCTTGAAACGCGCGTGCCGTTTCTCGACAACGACTTGGTGGATTTTGCAATGCGACTGCCAATGAAACTTAAACTTGGCAAGCTGGATGAAGTTGTAGCCATCAATGAGAATGAGCCGGGCGATAAAACGTCCCGTTATTTTCAGAAAACGCGCGACGGTAAATTGCTGTTGCGCAAGGCAATGGCGAGGCATATCCCGCAGGAGGTCGTTGAGCGCGAGAAACAGGGCTTTTCTGCGCCAGATGCAAGCTGGTTTAAAGGCGAGAGCATTGATTATGTGCGCGAAACTATTGGTTCAGATGATGCACATATCTGGAATTACATGGATCAATCCGTTACGCGTGAACTGGTTCAGGAGCATCTCGATGGTCGCCAAAACCGGCGGTTGCTGATTTGGTCCTTGTTGAACGTCGAACATTTTTGCCGCGCATATCTGTAGCGCCGTTCTGAAAGAAGATTTTATTCGTGAGTATGTTTCGCGCCCTTAACCCGGTTCGGCTTGCAACCGTCGGCAGTGACGTCATGGGTGTTCTGGTCAAACACCGCGCACTATTAGCTGACCAGGTCCGACGTGAGATTGTTGATCAGCACGCGGGGCAGGTCATGGGTGGTGTGTGGAGCATCATACACCCGGTTTTTTTGATGCTCATATACGTCTTTGTTTTTGGAGTGGTTTTTGAAACGCGGGTCGGTGGTACGCGCGAAATGCCTCTCGATTATACGAGCTATATTCTTGCCGGGCTGGCGCCCTGGCTTGCCATCGTTCAGATGCTTTCAAAGAGCGCCTCCAGCCTGACGTCGAATTCAAGCCTGATTAAGCAGGTTGTGTTTCCCATAGAAGTGCTCCCTGCGAAGTCCACAATTTCTACGCTGTTACCGCTGCTCGTGATGATGGCTTGTTTTTTTGCTTATACCTGGGGGCTGCAGGGGCAGGTGTTCTGGACACATGCTTTGGTGCCGGTACTGATAGGTATCTACCTGCTTTGGGCTTTGGGCATCGGATATTTTCTTGCGTCACTTACCGTGTTCGTGCGCGATATCCGAGAGCTGGTTCAGGTGTTTGCTGTTGCGGGCGTTTTTCTTATTCCGGTGATTTATCTGCCGGCTTGGGTGCCGAAGGTATTTGAGCCCGTTTTGTACGTGAATCCATTCAGCTACATTATCTGGTGCTTTCAGGATGCCCTTTATTTTGGACGTATTGATCATCCATGGGCATGGGTCGTTTCTATTCTAGGGGGGCTGCTCGTTTTTGCCCTTGGCGCAAGAACCTTCAGATTCCTCAAGCCGCATTTCGGAGACAACCTATAGGTGCCGGACATAAAAATGAATGATATTGCAGTTCGGGTGCAGGGGCTGAGCAAAGCCTACAAGATATACGCAAAGCCAGGCGACATGCTCATGGAGCTTGTTACCGGCCGGCAGCGACATTCCGTTCACACTGCGCTTTGTGATGTCTCATTCGAGGTTGCCCGCGGTGAGGTAGTGGGCATTGTTGGCCGCAATGGTGCAGGCAAAAGCACATTGCTGAAAATACTTGCGGGCACACTCGAAAAATCTTCCGGGGAAGTTGATATCCGCGGCGATCTATCGGCCATTCTGGAGCTCGGTACAGGATTCAACCCTGCTTACTCGGGGCGTGAGAACATCCTGCTTGGCGGCATGTGTCTTGGGTTGACCCGAGCTGAGGCACTCGCCAAGACGGGTTGGATTATTGATTTTTCCGAGCTTGGCGACGTCATTGATCAACCCTTTGGTACGTATTCGAGTGGGATGCAGGCCCGCTTGACTTTTGCAACGGCTGTGAGCGTTGAGCCTGATATTTTTATTGTTGATGAAGCGTTGGCGGCGGGCGACGCCTATTTTGTTTCCAAGTGTCTCGGGCGCATGCGAGAAATCTGCGAGAGCGGCTCCACCGTTCTTTTCGTAAGCCATTCCGAAGGTGTGGTGATGGAGCTCTGTGACAGGGCAATTTGGATTGATGACGGCTCCGTCCGGGCCATCGGAAAGGCGGAACCTGTTTGCAAGAGCTATATAGCTGACATCTGGCGGCTCCAGAAAGAGGCCAACACTCAGTCGAATGAGGAGCTTCGCAAACAGGAAAGTGAAGTAGTCGAGACAGGAAAATATGAGCTTTCCACTGGTGATATCCGGATTACCAGCGTGCAAATCCTCGACGGGAATAACGTTCCAACAGCTGGTATTGTGAATGGTGAAACCATTAAAGTTGCTGTTGAGTTTGAAGGATGCTCAGAGTTCGAAAAAAACTACTGCTCGATCCGCATCGACAGCGATCGGCTTCAGGCGCATACGGGTGTTGAGGGGTATCAGAACGGGTTTTTTATCAATGATGGAAAACCCATAAACGGCAAGGGGCGTGTCGTTTACAGTATTGATAAAGCCGCCTTTGGTGCGGGGCGGTATTATGTGAGTGCGTCTATCTGCCGGCATATGCTGCCGAAGGGCAAGGAGGCCTATTTGCACTATATTGAGAAGGCCGCCGTATTCTCGGTCAAACGTCAGGTGGACTATCCACTCAGCTTTGTCTACGACCCGGAGTTTGGGGTGGAAATGAGCTTTGAACCCGCAGACGCTATGGCGTCCGACCCCCATCGTATGCCTGACTGAGGTGCGCTGCCTGGGGTAGCCGCTGGCGTATGGTGCGGAGGGGTGGGCGTAACGTGGTTGCACAAAGGACCAAAATTGCTATGGCTGTGCTTTCAGAAGAAGACAGGCTTTGGAAGCTCCGTCTTGAGCGCTTTTTTTATGACCGGGCAGAAGAGATCAGCGGCGTTCCGACGCTCCTTGATCATGTGCGCATCAGTGCCAAGGACCCCCGGATTGCAGGCAGGGAAGACTATCACGCTGATCTGATTGGCAGTCTCATTGATCAACTTGACCTTGACCAGACAAAGCGCGTTTTGGAAATCGGGTGTGCTTCGGGATACATCGCGTGTGGTTTGGCGTTGAACGTGGGCCTTTATGATGGCGTGGACCTTGCGTCTCCACCTCTTGATGTGGCGCGGCGAATGAAGCTGGCCAACGCAACGTTCCAGCAATCTGATGGCGGAGCGCTGCCGTTTGAAAATGAAAGCTTCGATGCGGCATTTGCTTATGATGTTCTTTCAAACTTCCCGCGGTTTGATCTGGCAGAGCCGCTGCTTGATGAAATGCTCAGGGTTGTGCGGCCCGGAGGACGTTTCATGGCAGGCTCTGTGACTGATGCACAAACAGGTCAGGAGTTTCAGCAACACGTATACAAGGTGGCGACCGAGCTTGAAGAAAAGTATGGGCCGGTGCCGGTTGTACCCGAGAAAAAACAGGGTCCTCTGGCACAGTTTGCCAAATGGGCAAGGCGCATTTTTCGACCCGGCGAACGCCCTCCCACAAAGGATGCAGGACAAGCTGTAAACTACAATTTCCAGCGCGAGGATTTTGAAACCTTTGCCCAGAGTCGCGGGTGCACTCTGGAGTTCAGGGATGTGCACGATCTCAATCCCTACAAGGGGTTCAGATTTAATGCCGTCATGACCAAGCCTCTCTCATGAAGGTTGTCCGCCGCGACGAGTTGGCCCCTGGTCTGTGGGACGAACTCGTTATGACTTCAAGGCAAACATGGCTTTTTCACGTGGATGGTTGGGTCTCGCATGAGGCGGCCCTTACCGACGCGCGGGATTTTTCATTTGCGCTGACATCCGGCGGCAGAGTGGTGGCGGTCGTTCCGCTGTTTTTGTCCGAAGTGGGCCTGGGAGCATTTACAGAGACGCTGATACATAATTCGCTGCATCGGCAAACCGGAATAGCCTTGTCTCCGGAGTTGGACGACGAGCAGAAGAAGTTGGCCTGGCAAGACGTCATGACTGAAGTGCTCCGCCTCTCGGAATTGCATGGTGCGGACAGAATTCATTTTGGTGAGCAGAACTTGTCTGACGAGTGCTTGTCGGCTGAGCGACGCGAGGTTCCGTTCTATGTCACTGACTACGGTTTTCAGCTTGGCCTTGCCTACGGACCTTCGGGTTTCCAGCCTTTCCCCGGCGGTGCAACTACTGTTGTGGATCAGATCATTGACCTCAGGCAGTCGGAAGAAAGGCTGATGGCAAATCTCAAGAGTGTTTGTCGCCGAAATGTACGGTCTTCTGCCAAAGCTGGTGTTACCTGCGTGGATGCCACGCAGGACATCAATCTCGTTGATCGGTATTATGCTTTGGCCGAGAACTCTGCAAAGAGAACGGGGGAAGTGTTGGCCGCGCGGGATCATTTCAGCACCCTTTTTGAGCGCTTTGGGCCCCGTTATCTGTCGGTCCTGATTGCCCGGTGTGGGGAAGCGGATTGCGCTGCACTGATACTTCTGCATTTCAAGGGCAAGATGTACTACTTCGCCGGTGTGTCCCATTCGGATTATCACAAGGTGTTCGTGAATGACGCTATCCAATGGGCGGCTATCCTCCACGGGAAAAAGGCGGGTTATTCCCACTACCGTCTTGGCCCTGTTTTTCCGACCGCCACGCGTGGGTGGCCGATCGAGACCGTGACGCGTTTTAAAGGAAAGTTCGGAGCCGCACCCAGGACCATAATTCAGGGCAGCTTCTTCATGCATCCGGAGAAGTATGCTCCGATCGCTGAAGCGCATCTGGCCCGGCTTCAAGAGGGGTATGGAGAATGACTAAACTGCCCAAGCCTATTCTTGATGCGGGCGTTTTAAACACACCCGGGGTCAAGAAAAGAGTGGCCGCATGGCCGCGGCGCTGGCGCACAATTTCGTTCTTGAACAGAAATCTTCCCAGGCACGGACTGGCAAGGCGTTTGTTTGAATGGTGTGTGTTTCAACGGCCATGGGCCCGGTGGCATCGTTTTGCGTATGTTCCCGAATACAGAGATGTTTTCTTCGAATACATCCTGACATTCTTTTACCGATATCCGGTTACCGCAGGCGATACGATCGTTCAGATAGGCGCCAGCAACGGCGAAGAGACTGCGCGGTTTTCAAAAGCGGTTGGCGCTGGTGGGCGTGTAATAGCGATTGAGCCGGCACCGGATAATGTGTCTCAACTCATTGCCAGGTTCCCTCAGGACGGTTCGGGCAATGTGACGGTTGTCCCCAAAGCTGCGGCAAAGTCCGGTGGGCAGTTGCGCTTCTTTCTGGGGCAGCCAAAAGAAGGCCGTCTTGCAGATATCCCGGGAGATAACCTCACTTATGAGTGGTGGGGGGTCGAAGACCATCTCAATGCGGAACGTTATCGCGGAGAAGTGCTCGTTGAGGCTGACACGCCGGTCAGCATTCTGGAATCTGCCGAAGTGGGCCCTATTGATTTTGTGCTTGTAGAAACAAACGGGACCGAACTCGAGGTTGTTGAGGCACTCAAACCCCTGCTACCTAAGATCAAGCGAGTGGGAGCCCGTGGCCATGTTAGTCGGGACGGCGTTCCAACCCATCAAGCCATCGAGGCATTTTTGTCGGCACAGGGCATGACGACATTCGTCACTGATGAGGGCATGGTTCTCGCCTCTCATAATATCGCCGATTAGTGCACACTTTTTATCTGAGGCATTGGATTGATGTCGGGAACAACCGGACAACAGCCTGATAGCGATCTGCCGCCGGAAGCGTGGTTGCGCGGTTTAGCTAGGGTCTTGCGGCCTTATGGATATCTTGGGGTTGATGCGCAAAGCGGCGGCATTGTTCCGTCTTCCTTCCGTATCGAAAATACCGATTTGGCTGCTTCGGCGGCCGTTGATCGGGCTGATGTGGTTTTTTACGCGTCCGTTGATGGACCGCAGATTGCTAATCTCGACGCGCAGTCTGAGCAGGGGCATCAACTGCTCTACTGGTCCGGGAAAAAATGGTTTCGGCGGCCTCCGGCATTTCACGCTCTTTTGCCATTTGTAAGCTTCAGGCCCAATCAGCATCTTGACCCTGTCATCGTGACGCAAAGCGGTGACATTGTGGTTGGCTGGTTGCTGCGGGGAAATCAGCGTCGGTTGATCTGTGGCTTTGATCCCGTCTCCCAGTTTGCCAGGTACACGCATGGCGACCCCGCGCGGGCAGGTTTTTCAGGCCAGAAAAACCTGTGGAGTGCTGCGGGACACGAACAACCTGCCTATCTTTATGCCAACCATGTCGTGTCGGGGCATGAGGCGGCACCGTGGGTCGATATGCTGGGAAGCTGGCTAACGGAGACCTTGTCGCGTATGGCAAATATCCCCGCACTGCATCCGCTACCAGGCGGTGCAAAGGGGGCAGTTTTGCTCACCGGTGATGACGATCAGGCAGAATTGGCCAAATATCGCCACCAGCAAAAGGTGCTGAATGGGTTTCCGATTTCATATTTCATGATGGACTCTACAAATCACACGCCTGAGACCATTCAGGAACTGTCGCCAAACACCGAGTTTGGACTACACGTGGATTCACTGGAGCGCCCGGGTGATTATGATAAGGCGTGTGCGGAACAGTTCACTGCGGTGAAAGTGCTTCTTGGGGACAGGGACGTCAGGTCAATCCGAAATCACGGGCACCTCAATCGAGGGTACTGGGGGCATATATCTGCCTGGGATGAAAACGGTCTCAAGTTTGACCTGAACATTCGAGGGCTGGATGGAACTTGCCCGACGGGCTCTTTCCTTCCCTTTTCCGTCGCGCCAGACGGCACTGGCTGGGCAGAACGGTTCTCTCTTTTTTCCACTTTCAGTGACAGTATGAAATTTTACCAGGAATTGTCCGAGCGACAGCAGATCAGGCTGATCCGACGCTTTGTGCGACAAATTGAGAAGGTGGGGCCGGGGGTATTGGTGTTCAATTTTCATCCTCAAAACGTTGCGGATGGGGAGGCGGTGCATCGGGCTATTGTGGCAATCGGAGCCAGAAAAGGTTGGCGGCCGCTGGGCGTCACAAGCTACCTGCGGTGGCTGGAGGGTTATTGGGCTGCCCGGCTTATTTTTGACGAAGGCGGGTTCAAATTGTCCGGCTCTGTAGCCGTCAAAGAACTTGGACTATGTCACTTTTCAAGTGGTGAGATACAGATGTGTGATATCCATCCCTAGCGGCGCACGATTTTTGTCAGTTTATGAGACACGCACAGGCTGATTTGGTTTGTGTAGCGAAAGACCATTAATTGCGGTTACGATTTTCAGATTTTGGTTGGTCGAGGCTGCCCTTCATTGGTGAAGAGTTTGTTCTGGATGCATTGCGTGGTCGTCGCGGTAGAAATGCTCTTATCAGGTGGATAAAGGCCTCCTACAGCCCAAAAGAAAGCTGGCATAGCTTTGACGCAACCTCCTGGGAACACCCGTGGTTGACGCAGGACAATTTGAGGCGCTCGAGGCAATTTGAAGATGCATTCGTAGCCCGACTGGCTGAGCGTCTTGAGGGGCAGGACACACAAGAGCGTACATACGGATTTGTCGGAAACCTTGCCAACAATATGATGATCCGTGCTCAGGCGCTGCGGGAGCAGGCTTACCATATTGATGTGGTGTTGCACCCACAGGATGACTTTGTCATGAGCGATCCCGGCTGGGAGCTTGCTGATGTCCGTTTGCCTGATGGTGTCCGGAGCATTTCAGGTCTTGCAGAACATGGCATCATGTTGCCTGACCCACCAAACGTTGTGAGGACAGCTTCTTCTTCGACAGATGTAGATGATATTTGGCTTCCTGCGATGCGTTCGGCTTCCTGGCAATGGCCGACCGCTCATCCGGCAAGTAGCTTCGCGAGACAGGTGGATGTTCTTCGCTTCGCCAGTTATTTCAACTATCTGCCGACCCTTGAGGCGTTGCAGAAATATGATGCGCTATTTGCGGCACAAGCACCCTATCTGGCGTATCTGTCAGGCCGCCCGTACCTGTCTGCTCAGACCGGAGGCGACTTGTTTTTTGAAGCCTCCAGAGACGATACCTTTGGGAAATTGCAAAGACTTTCCTACAAAATGTCGAAAGCTCTTCTTGCAACCAATCCCTGGGCCTATTCCGCAGCGCGACGATTTGGTTTTAATCACGTTGTATATGCGCCGCTGCTCATTGATACGGATGCGTACAGTCCTGGTGACCGCACCTATCGGGAACAATGGGAGCGCGACACCGGCGGGTCGTTTTTTGTCCTGGCTACTGCGCGGCTGGACCGAAGGTGGAAGCGATCTGAAATAGGTTTTGAGGGCTTCAAACGATTTGCGGCCAAAACACCTGAAGCCCGCCTTCTTTTGGTGGGGTGGGGTCAGGATGTCGACGAATTATTGGCTGAGTTCAAAAAGGATGGTCTGCACGATAGGGTGCATGTTCTTCCGGTTTCCGGAAAGAGGACATTGGTGAACTATCTGCGCAGTTGCGACTGTGTTCTGGACCAGTTCCGCATTGGCTACTATGGCGCCACGGCGTTAGAGGCGATGGCTTGCGGCGTTCCGGTTGTTATGAAACTGCAAACCGATCAGTACGATGCCATGTGCAAAACGGGTGCCCCACCAGTCTTAAATGCTTCCTGTCCGGAGGATGTGACTGCCGCCCTGTCCAAGCTATGTGCCTCGCCGGAGCACCTTGTGGCAGTGTCTGCGCGCGGTGTCCGGTGGATAAAGGAAAATCACTCGGCTTATGCATGGGGCGAGACCTACGGTGTTCTGCTGGCCGCCGCCGCGGCCGGTTTGGAGTTTGATTTCTCTGAAGCACCGTTGAATGAACGTTTGGGCCTGCGGGAAATGCTTTATCACTATCGGCAACTGCGGAATGCACCGAAGTTTCCGAACTATGTCTAAGGGAACGGAACATTGCTGCCGAACTTCCTGATTATCGGTGCGGCACGTACGGGGACCACGAGTCTCTATCAAAATCTTCAGAGTCACCCGGATGTGTATTTGCCAAAATCAAAGCGCCCGGAGCCCCACTTTTTTCTTCGTGCAGAAGCATATGCCAGGGGTCTGAGCTGGTACGAACAGCAATACTTTTCCCAGTGGTCTGGTCAAAAAGCTGTGGGCGAGGCCTCGACATCCTATTTTTTTGGCAACCAGGTGCCCGGGCGCATAGCTGCATCGTTGCCGGAATGTCGTTTTGTCTTAATGCTCAGGGACCCCGTAGACCGCGCCTATTCCAACTATTGGCACTCTGTAAATTCGGGTCTCGAGACGCTTCGGTTTGATGAAGCCGTGGCTCGGGAGAATGAGAGAACCGCAGCTTTGGCGGGTACAGATATGGCAGAAACGAAGCCTTATTCCTATCTGGCCCGAAGCCTCTACGCGGAACAGTTCGAGCGTTGGCTCAGCCACTTCGGTATTGATAGGTTCTGCGTCCTTTTTTTCGAAGACTATGTTCGCAGCATAGAGGCATGTCTGTTGGAGCTCAGTGGATTTTTGGGTATTGATGCTCAGGGGTTCAGCGCAGCTATGGCATTTTCAGCAAATAAATCAACGCCGGAAGGCTTTGCCATGGATGCGGGACTGGAGAAAGATCTGCGCTCATATTTTCGCCAGGATATTTTGGCGTTGCAGAAACTTGTTGGACGTGATTTGTCTGATTGGCTCTAGTCCACGTCGCACTGAGGCACTCATCCCTATGACCGACTACCCTATTACACGCCCTTCTTTTAGCGAAGAGGAAGTGGCTGAAGTGCGCGCATGTCTGGACTCCGGATGGGTGACGCAAGGGCCAAGAACCTTGGAGTTCGAAACGGCGGTCGCCAGGCGGCATGACGTTGCTCATGCGCTTGCAACAACGTCCTGCACAGCCGGGTTGCATCTTGCAACGCTGGCACTCGGCCTTGGTTCGGGCGATGAAGTCATTGTTCCGGCATTCACTTGGATTACATCTGCAAACGCCGCTGAGTATGTGGGTGCGCGTGCGGTTTTCGTCGATATTGATCTGGAAACGTTCAATCTCGATCCCGAAGCTGTACGGGCTGCAATTACGCCTCGAACCAAAGCCATAATTGCAGTGCATCTGTTTGGGTTGGCGGCCCCCATGTCTGAATTGCAGGACATCGCCAAACAGCACAATCTCGCGATTATTGAAGACGCCGCATGCGCGATTGGTACTACCTACAACGGGCGTCCTGTTGGTGGTATTGGTGATCTGGGTTGTTTTTCTTTCCATCCAAGGAAAGTTATCACCACCGGCGAAGGTGGCATGGTGACAACGAACTCCGAATTGCTTGCGGGCCGGGTTGGCAGTTTCCGCAATCACGGAACGACGGCAGGGCCAAGTGAGGCTGAGCCATGGGGAATGAATGAGTTTGGCGAACTGGGTTTCAACCTGCGTTTGAGCGATATACAGGCTGCCGTCGGCGTTGTGCAAATGAAGAAGCTCGATGCGCTTCTTACCGAAAGACGAAAGTGCGCGGAGCAATACAACCAGTTGCTTGCGGGCACTTCGGGCCTGTGTCTTCCCCTTGGCGGGGATGTGAGCGGGCACAGCTACCAGTCTTACGTTGTGCGCATTGATGAAGGCGGACGTAATCGGCGCAATGCGATTATGAGTTTTCTGAAAGCCGCAGATATTCAAACACGACCCGGCACGCATGCGGTCCATATGCTTGAGTACTACAGCGGGAAGTACAATTTGCAACCGGGTGATTTTCCTCGTGCAGCTGAAGCACAGGACACGACAATCACTCTACCAATATTTCCAGGCATGACAGAGAGTGATCAGCGTTATATCGCCGAGAAACTCCAAACGGCTATGGAAGTGTCGTAAGTCTCCTGCGGTGTATGGATAATGCACCAAAAACAAAAAACCGGGGTGAGGCATTGTCTGTCGCAGCATTTGTTACAGGGGGTAGTGGTTTGCTGGGCGAGGCTGTTGCCCGGCGGCTAAGTGCCACAAATCGGGTGGTGGCGTCCTATCGCCACGTGCCTGCTAATGTGGAGGTCTTTGATGATTGCTTTGGCGTGACGGATACTCAGTCACTTTTGCGCGGTGTGCCGCTTGACCTTGTAGGTGAAGAGGTTCACGACTTGCTTCCTGAGTGTGATACGGTCATCCATCTGGCTCAATCTCATCAGTACAAAGACTTTCCCGCCGGAGCTTCGGATGTTTTCGGCGTCAATACACACGCCACGCACAAGCTCCTGGATGCGGCAATGAAGAAGGGGGCCAAGCGCTTCATATTTGCTTCTTCGGGTAGCGTGTACCACCCAAGCGACCATCTTCTGACAGAAAAGTCGCCGCTGGCTGATCCATGGCAGCAAGGCCATTATGCCGCTACAAAACGTGCTTCTGAACTGTTGTGTTCTGCCTACGCGTCAAAGATGACAATAATCATCCTGCGTTTCTTTTTCATTTATGGTCCACGTCAGAACGCATCCATGCTGGTTCCGCGCCTGATTGACAGTGTTAGAAAAGAGCGTGCACTAAAACTTCAGGGCCAAGATGGTTTCCGCCTTAATCCAATATTTGTAGAAGACGCTGCTGAGGCGGTTATTGCGGCATCCCGACTGGAAGCAAGTACGATTGTGAATGTCGCCGGGCCTGAAGTGGTTACTTTCAGGCAACTGGGCGAGGCAATCGGTTCTGCGGTTGGCCGAAAAGTTCAATTCGATGCAGTTCAGGCTATCCCGCAGCATTGCGCTGCTGATGTCTCCCATATGTGCCGCCTGCTGACACCGCCCGCAACAGGTATTTTGGCTGGTATAAAACGTATGGTGGATTTCACTGTGGCGGGCTGAAAGAGGTGTTTATCTTTTGAACCCGGCTTGGCGTGAAGAGTAATTACCCGAGTGTGCACGGCTTTTCGTGGCGTCTTCTGATAAATGAACTGAAGAATATTTACTTGGTTGTCGCGGGCGATTATCTGCGATAGTGACTTTGCCAACATCGTGGACATGAACCGATGATAGGTTTTAATTGGGGGTAGGAATGCCGGGTCTGAAGAATTTGGCGCGAAGGGCTCTAAGGAGACTGGTTGTTCCGGTGGTAACTGAGGAACGTGCCAAGACGCTTGCGGAATTGAGTGAGCATGATTCAGCCATTCAATTCCTGCTCGATGAAGTTAGCGACTTGCGCAGAGACTCCCGAGAGCTGTTGGGGCATGCCGGGTTGAACCGCAATGAAATGCGCCAAACCCGCGAGAGTTTTGCATATCAGTGGGCAGAGATTACCGAAGGAAAACACTTGCTCGGGGACGCCGAGTTCGAACAACAGATGGTTGGCCTGCTCGAGACGTATTCAGGCTACAGCGCCGATTGGTTCAAGGGGAAAAAGGTTCTTGATGCCGGGTGCGGTAATGGGCGCTGGAGTTACGTTATGGCCAAGCTTGGTGCCAAGGTGACGGCTATTGACCAGAGTGCAAGCGGCGTTGCTGCTGTATCCCGCCATTTTGAGAATTTCCCGGACGTCGCAGTCCAACAGGCAGATATCCTAGAGCCTATTCCATTTAAACCTGAGTTCGATCTCGTCTGGTCCTATGGTGTCACGCATCACACGGGGTTTACACGGCTTGCGGTCCGGCATGTGGCAGAAATGGTCAAGCCCGGCGGACGGTTGTTCTTGATGATATATGGTGAACCCGTAAACAAAGCAGAGTTTGACGAAATCAATAATTACGTGGACCTCCGACGTAAAACCCAGTTCATGTCGTTTGATGAAAAAGAAAAATTTCTTGGCAGTATTTATCCGCCCGAGTTCGTTCATGGATATTTCGATGCTGTCAGCCCAATTGTGAATGATCTGCATCGGTTTGAAGAAATCGAGAATTGGCTTCGGCAGTTGAACTTTGTTGATGTGCGCTCAACCTTTGCGTCGCGCAACCACCACTTGGTAGCAGACCGCCCAGTTTAGTAATTACAGAAAGTCTGTTTTGCGTCCGGCACAACAAGAAAATAGTCATGGATAAAGACGGTTCTACATGGCTCAGGGAATTTGAAGATACGCACAACCGCCCTCTTCGTGTTCTGCACTATGGCAATATTGCGAATAATGGATATCTGAACGCCAAAGCACTTCGGAAAATCGGTATTCATGCCGATGTGCTATCCCATGACTATTATCACATCATGGGATGCCCAGAATGGGAAGATGCCGAGATCGTTGCTCCGTGGGGAGATGATTTTGCGCCCGATTGGAGTGCGAGTACTTCTGATTTCGAGTTGCCGGAGTGGTTCTTTCGCGGAACACTTGACGCATGTCTCGACGCCGCGTTTTCGCTAAACTCTGAAAGCCCGGCAGACCAACGGCCCGTCAGTCGAAAGAAGAAGGCGAATATCGCGGCGTTCCTCAGAACGCCCAAAGCATCTGCATACTTTGTCCGAAATCGTGGCGTTCTGGAATTGCTTCAGCGCTTAAAGCGTCTTGTTTCTCACGTTCTCAACAAGCTTCGGTTTTCTCGTCTGGGGGGCTATTTAGGGGATGCAAGCAACAATAACGCAATAACCTCCACAAGAGTGGCGCAAGTACTAGACGCCATGTTTCCAACGCGCAAAGGGCAGGCTAAGGCTGGCGAGATAATCAGGTTTCTGGTTCAGGCCGAGAAACTCAGGCCGCTATTCGATCAATACGATATTGTGCAGGCCTATGCGACAACGCCAATATTGGCATGGTTGTCTGGAGTGCGCCCTTTTGTTGCTTATGAGCACGGCACCATCCGCCAGTTACCGTTCGAAGAAACCTCAGACGGTGTTTGTCTCGCGGGCGCATACAAACAAGCAGACACGACGATTATCACTAATTCCGACAACAAAAAGGCCGCGCAGGAGCTTGGGTTGTCGTCCTATATGTTTGTGCCGCATCCGGTGAATGAGGAGTTTCTTGAGTCAGGCGAGGCATCCTCAGATTTACGTCGAAGGCTACAGCGTGATCACGATGCTTCATTTGTTCTTTTTCACCCCGCCCGACAACACTGGTCTGCCCAACGTGACCCGAGCATGGAGAAGGGCAACGACATTCTGATCCGGGGGTTTGCTCGGATGGTGAAGGAAGTTGATCCACGTATGCTGCTAGTGATGGTGGATTGGGGGCAGATGGTGGATGAATCAAAAGCTCTTCTGAAGGCACTTGATTGCAGCCACAGGACCATTTGGATCAAACCCCAGGCGCACCGAAGTTTTGCCCATTGGATTAACGCGTCTGATGCGATTGCCGACCAGTTCTATCTGGGAGCTTTTGGCAGTTTGACCCCAAAGGCGATGGCGTGCGGAAAACCCGTCTTGCTGAATCTGAACGTCGAAATGCATAAGTGGTGTTTCGAAGAAATGCCGCCGGTTCTGAATACCAAAACGCCAAATGAAGTCTTTGAAGCCCTGAAGCGTATTGTGATGAACCCGGAAGAGTTGCGTAAGATTGGTGCTGAAAGCAGAGCCTGGTATCAACGCGAACATTCAATGCATTTGGTGGCACAAAGATTGGTCACGGCCTACGAAAAAGCCATGAAATCCGGCTCAGACGTTTGAGGGCGTGAGCCCTATCCGCCTGTTGATCGAGTCAAATTGAGCGCCGATCGCTTTGAGTGAATGATGCTTTTCAACAAATGTCCTTGACCTGCGGCCGATGTCTGCGAGTTCCTGACGATTTTCCTCGATGTGCCTCAGTACGTCCTTGATTGTGAAGATGTCTGCGCGGACGAGCGGTATTTCCTCTTCTGTCACAAGACCTGCGCCTATGAAGAGTTCCTCAAGATCCCTGCGCATGTGGCACACCGTAGGCTTGCCTGTTGACATGGCTTCCAGTGCAAACATGGCATATGCGCCGATGATGAGTTGGTCCACAATAACATCCGCACTGGAAATTGTTGCTCGTACCCGGTCGTTGGGCACGCCTTCGAGAATTTGCAGTTCAATGCTAACCCCTTCGGCGCGAAGCTCACCCACAGCCTGTACCAGCGCATCAGTTCCTTTCAGGGCCCGATGATTTGGCGCGTGCAGCAGTAAGAGGGGCGTGTTGCGGTCGGTTATATCGTCCCTGACACCCGTGTATGGCCATTTCTGCGTATCAATGGAGAAGTGAGCCAGCATCAGGTGATCCCAGTGGTAAAGATAATCCACCCAGTCGCAGCCACCAATGATGCAATCGGCTCCGGCCGTCCATGTATCGACGAGCAGCGCTGTCCGGCGGCGTTCCAGCCTGAGGCCAGGATAGTTTTGTCCAATGCCGTGTTTGAACAATAAGTTGGGTGTTCTGGTTAGAACGTTTACGTCTGACCCGAATGGCATGGCAACGGTCTTGATGCCGGCCAGCCAAAACAGGAGCGGTTCCATGTAACAAAGGAATGTGGTCAGGCGTAGTGGGCCACCTGTGAAATAGACATACACACATTTGTACGAGATCAGGCTGCGTGCCATGAGGTAGTACGGAGTGAAGGCGCGTACTAACAGCGGCAGTTCAACAAAGCGCTTGTAGTCAAATTCGTTTGTCGTGCTCCAGAGGCTGTCAACGAATGTTTCAGCGCTATACCCGTACAATTCCAAAGCACGTTTATGATATACGTTGTTTATTAAAGGCACAGGGCCAAGCCCAACGTCTATTGAGCGGTTAAACACGCGGCTTACCGCTGCAAGGCAAACGAGCGGCACCAGAAACAAGCAATCTGCTGCAAAAAAGGCTGATCTGAGGAAGAGATAGGCGGGCAGGGACAACCGATTTCTTCGTCCGAAGATGCCGGCGCTGGATGTTTTATTCTTTTTGGCCATTTAATGGGCGCTGCTCTTTAAGTGTGAGGCGGTTGTGTGCCGGCATCTAGTGTTTGAAGTAGGACAAATACCAACTCACAAACTTACGGATGCCTTCCTGAATGCCCGTTTGTGGTTTGAAACCCATGTCTTTGGAGACCGGATCAATATCTGCATAGGTTTCGGCAACGTCACCGGGTTGCATTGGCAGAAAGTTTTTAGTTGCTTTCCTGCCCACAGCATCTTCAATGCAACTTACGAAATCCATGAGTGCTACTGGCGTGTTGTTGCCAATATTATAGATACGCCAAGGTGCCGCACTGCTGGCCGGGTCAGGCATATCACCTGACCAGTCGGGGTTCACGCTGGCAGGCCTATCAGTAACACGAACAATGCCATCAACAATGTCATCAACATATGTGAAATCACGTTTGTGCTTTCCTTCGTTGAATATGTCGATGGGCTTGTCAGCCAGTATGTCGCGAACAAAACTGAACAACGCCATATCGGGACGCCCCCAAGGGCCATACACGGTGAAGAACCTAAGGCCGGTACAGGGTAATCCAAAGAGGTGCGCGTAAGTGTGCGCAATGAGTTCGTTGGACCGTTTGGTTGCAGCGTACAGGCTAACAGGGTGGTCGGCGCTTCTTGAGGCCGAAAAAGGCATGTTCGTATTTGCGCCATATACGGAGCTTGTGGATGCATATACGAAATGGCCAACTCCAACATCTTTGGCACAGTCGATGACGTTCTGAAATCCAAGGATGTTCGACGTAATGTAGGCGTCTGGATTCTCGAAGGCGTAACGCACGCCTGCCTGTGCGGCCAGGTGGATTACGCGATCAATGGGCGAAGCTTCATAGACTGTGTGTATCTCTGCTTTGTCAGAGATATCTGCTTTGAAGAAGGTGAAGTTCGGATTTTGGCGCAGTATATCCAAGCGTGCATTTTTTAGACTGACGTCATAATAGTGGTTGAGATTATCCACACCAACGACTTGGTCGCCGCGCGCAAGCAATGCCTGGGCTGTGTGGAAGCCGATAAAACCGGCCGCACCGGTTATGAGAATGCGCATTGGTGGTGTCCCAGACCGGCAGCCCTAAAGACGAACATCGGCTTCGTCAGACCTGAATACCCATTTCAGGTCAGCAAGAACACCGTCAGGTTTCAAATACTCTCTAATCTGGAGCGCACCCATCTCCTGGAACTGTTTGTGAGCAACGGCAACGATGACGGCATCGTATGTATGATTTTCAGGCGCACTGGTTAGGGCAAGTCCATATTCTGCACGTGCCTCTTCAGATGATACCCACGGGTCATGAACGTCAATATTCACGTTACGATCATGTAGATGAGCGATGATGTCGATCACGCGGGTATTGCGAAGATCAGGGCAATTTTCTTTGAAAGCGAGACCAAGTATGAGCACTCGCGCGCCTTTTATTGGCATGCCTTTAACCATCATGGCGTCCAGCACTTTAGCAGCAGCATATGTGCTCATCGAATCGTTGATGCGGCGCCCGGCGAGAATCATCTCGGGGTGATGATTCATCTCCTGTGCTTTGTGGGTCAGATAGTAGGGGTCCACGCCGATGCAGTGCCCGCCGACAAGGCCTGGGCGAAAGGGCAGGAAGTTCCATTTGGTGCCAGCGGCGGCCAACACTTCTTCAGTATCAATACTCATTTTGGAAAACAGAATGGCTAGCTCGTTGACGAGAGCAATATTTACATCCCGCTGAGTATTCTCGATCACTTTTGCAGCCTCGGCCACACGAATTGAGCTCGCTTTGAAAGTACCCGCACGGATAATGGACTTGTAAAGTGCATCAACGGTGTCCGCAGTCTCCGGAGTTGAGCCGGATGTCACTTTCTTTATATCAGGTAGGCGGTGTGTCTTGTCGCCGGGATTGATACGCTCTGGACTGTAGCCAATAAAAAAGTCCCTGTTGAATATTAGTCCTGAAATACGCTCCAGGACAGGAACGCAGTGTTCTTCGGTGGCACCTGGGAAAACAGTGGATTCATATACTACGATATTCCCTTGTCGCAGGGCTCGGCCCACGGTCTCGCTGGCACGCTCCAGATAGCTCAAGTCCGGACGCTTGAAAGCATCAATGGGCGTTGGGACTGTGATTATGTAGACATCCGCATCTTCGAGGCTTTCAGGGTTGCAACTGAAGGTGAGGTGAGGCGCGCCGGCCAGCTCTTCCGCAGAGACTTCCAGCGTTTCGTCATGTCCCTTTGAAAGGTCGTCAACACGCGTCGCATTAGTATCGAAGCCGATGGTCGGCTGCTTTTTGCCAAATTCTACAGCGACAGGAAGACCCACATAGCCGATGCCGATGACAGCAATTTTGAGAGCCCCTGTTTCCGGTGCTTTTTGTGCCTCTGCCACGTTAGTGTGCTCCCAAGCGAACCAGCTCCAGATGAGCCTCTTGATTTAAGTTGTGTAGGTTCTAGGGGCGCTTGCAGAAATTGCAAGTGTTGTGAGAATGGCTGCCTGTCCGGCTCGCATTGCCGCCGGGCTGCTTAGAAGTGATTGAAGTTCGAGGGCATTGCAATTAGTACAGGGCATTGAATCCGGGGTTTTGCGCTTAATTTCGGCGTTGGCCTGACTAATCTTCATCCCTGCAAACTCGTGGCGGCTTAGTTAAAATGCAGAAGTCTTTTGCCCTCATCGGTGCTGCTGGCTACATCGCGCCGCGCCACATGATTGCCATTCGTGAAACGGGCCACAATTTGGTAGCAGCGCTTGATCCCAACGACAGTGTCGGGGTTATTGACAGCCATTTTCCGCAGGCCGACTTTTTCACCGAGTTTGAGCGGTTTGACCGTCATGTGGATAAGCTGCGCCGGCGCGGCGCGCCGGTTGACTATGTGAGCATTTGCTCGCCCAACTATCTGCATGATGCGCATTGCCGGTTTGGCTTGCGGGCAGGTGCTGACGTGATCTGCGAAAAGCCGCTGGTGCTCAACCCATGGAACATTGATGCGCTTCAGGAAATTGAGGCTGAAACCGGAAACCGGATTTTCAACATTCTTCAACTCCGGCTGCATCCCAGTGTGCGTGCGCTGCGCGAGAAAGTTAACAGTGCGCCTGTGGACAAGGTATTTGACGTAGACCTGACCTACCTGACTTCACGGGGTAACTGGTATGGCGTGAGCTGGAAGGGTGATGTCCACAAGTCGGGCGGTATCGCTACGAATATCGGCGTCCACTTCTATGACATGCTGTGCTGGGTTTTTGGCGAGTTGAAATCATCGTCCGTGCACATTCACCGGGATGATGTCGCGGCGGGGTATCTGGAGTTTGAACGCGGCCGCGTACGCTGGTTCCTGTCGATCAATGATTCCTATCTGCCTGAACATGCGGTCGCCGCAGGCAAGCGAACATACCGCTCCATCATGATCGGGGACGAAGAGCTTGAGTTCTCTGATGGCTTCACCGATCTGCATACGGCCAGCTATGAGGCCATTCTGGCGGGAAATGGCTTTGGGCTTGATGAAGCGCGTGACTGCATCGATACGGTTTATCGTATTCGCCAGGAAACGCCGGTTGGCCTTAAAGGCGAGTATCATCCTTTTTGTGACCGTGTTGAGGAGGATTGAGCGAAATGGCTGCTGACAAAAAGCCGCCGTTCTTTCACGAATCTGCTTATGTGGACGAAGGGGCGCAGGTGGGTGACGGCACCCGCATTTGGCATTTCGTCCATGTTTCAGGCGGTGCGCGCATCGGTTCAGACTGCTCGATCGGCCAGAATGTTTTCGTCGGCAATCAGGTTGTGATCGGCGACAAGGTCAAAATCCAGAACAACGTATCGGTTTTTGATGGCGTCACGCTTGAAGATGGAGTGTTCTGCGGACCCAGCATGGTGTTTACCAACGTTTACAATCCGCGCGCCGAGGTTGAGCGCAAGGATGAGTTCCGTGCAACGTTAGTCAAGCGCGGAGCGACTCTGGGAGCGAACTGTACAATCGTGTGTGGTGCGACCATTGGCGAATATGCGTTTGTGGGTGCTGCAACGCTCATAAACCGCGATGTGCCTCCGTTTGCGCTAATGGTAGGTGTGCCCGCCCGTCGCATAGGCTGGATGAGCCATGCGGGTGAGAAACTCGGGGTGGATCTTGTGTGCCCGCGTGAAGGCCGACGCTACCGTGAAACCGGAGCTGACCAGCTTGAGGAAATCACTGAATGAGTGGCGAGATTGCGTTTATTGATCTTAAGGCGCAGCAGGACCGTATCCGCGACAGAATAGATGCAGCCATCGCGCGCGTACTGGACCATGGTCAATACATTAACGGGCCTGAAGTGGCTGAGTGTGAGGCCGCCCTGGCTGATTTTTGTGGGGCCAGCAACGTGATCGGTTGTGCGAACGGGACGGATGCTCTTGGCCTCGTCCTGATGGCGCGCAGGTTGCGGCCTGGTGATGCTGTGTTCGTGCCTGCCTTTACCTTCATTGCAACAGGAGAGGTTGTGGCATGGCTGGGGGCGACGCCGGTCTTTGTCGATGTTGACCCGTGCACATTTAATATGGACCCGCAGCATCTTGAAGCTTCGATTGCAGATGCGCGCAGAAAAGGCCTCAAACCAGCCTGTGTGATAGCGGTTGATCTGTTTGGCCAGCCAGCGGACTATCCCGCCTTGCGTAGTATCTGCGAGGCGGAGGGGCTGTTTTTGATGGCTGATGCCGCGCAAGGATTTGGAGGCAGTCTTCACGGGGTGCGCGCTGGCAAGCTGGGGGACGCATCAACGACCAGCTTTTTCCCTGCCAAACCACTTGGTTGCTACGGGGACGGCGGTGCCATTTTTACCGAAGACGAAAACCTTGCCCATGAACTGCGCTCGTTGCGAAACCACGGAGCGGGCAAGGACCGGTATGACAATGTGCGTATCGGGATGAATGGCAGGCTTGATACGCTTCAGGCGGCAATCCTGATTGAGAAACTGGCAATTTTTGAGGATGAGCTTCTGGCGCGGCAGCGTGTGGCGGACAGGTATAATCAGGCGCTGTCAGATATTGCTGAGGTGCCGTTTGTGGGGAATGCCGCTCGGTCAGCCTGGGCGCAGTATACGCTGAAAGTTCAAAACCGGGAGGCCGTGCGCGATGCATGTGCCCGTGACGGCGTGCCGACGCAGGTTTATTATCCGGTGCCGCTTAACGCGCAGACAGCCTACAAGCATTATCCCACCGGTCCTGGCGGTGTGCCTGTGTCTGACCGATTGGCCGAGGAAGTACTGAGCTTGCCGATGCACCCATATCTGGACGAGGAAACCCAGGACCGTGTCATCGCTTCAGTTCGCCGGGCGCTTGGCGCGTAGTGATAATTATGCGCGTGGTGCCCGCAATCGCTCATATGTCTCGAGTGTTTGTTGGGTAATTGTCTCGACAGAAAATCCGTTGGCAACAAACGCACGTCCGGCCTTTCCATAGCGTGCACGCAGGTCAGGATCTTCGATAAGGGTTCGCAAAGCGGTCGCCAGCGCTTGGGCATCACGCGCGGGCACCATGGTTCCGGTTTGCCCGTCAATAATGGCGTCGCGGCAGCCTGGCACATCGGTTGTGACAATCGGCAATCCACAGGCAGCAGCTTCAAGAAGCGCCTTTGGCAGCCCCTCCCGATAAGAGGGCAGACATGCGATGTGGGCACCTCGGTATAGCACTGCCATATCATCCACATGCCCTGGCCAGCGAACGCTGCACCTGTTGACCCAATCAATGATTGTTTGTTGCGGGATGGATGATCTGTTCTCAGGATCAGGGGTGCCTGCCAGAATAAAGTCGGCGTCTACACCCTGCGCCTTCAACATGCGGGCCGCTGCGGCAAACTCATTTACGCCCTTGTCGGCAAGCAGGCGGGCCGCCAGTACCACGCGGACCGGGGGAGGTGGCGTACTTTCGGCGGGAGAAAAGACAGTAAGGTCCACGCCCGACCCCTTGATGCGAACCGCATTTGCCTCACCCACACCAAGCTGTCGAGTAACAAGGGTCTCGTCGTCCGGGTTTTGTACAATTGCAATACATGGCCGGCGCCCCGCAAGAGCCAAACGCAGCGCTGGCATCAATACTTTTTGGATCAGCTTGTCGCGTGGCGATGTGCCCAGAAAGAACGACCCCACGCCAGTGACGGAGGCCGCCAGCGGAATGTTCTGCCACCGCGAAACGAGACCGGCATAAAGCACAGGCTTCAAAGTGTAGGCATGAATAATCTGTGGACTGAGTGTTTTTACCAGCGTGTTCAGCCTCAGCAGTGCCCGCATTTCATGTGCCGGATTGGCGAAACCGCGTGCGAGGGGCAGAGAATGAAATGTCAGGGCGTCGGTGTCGCGGGCGCGGGCATCCACGGCATCTTGCATGGCAACATGAACATCATAACCCGCAGCCTTGGCGGCGCGTGCCTGTGGCAAGCGATGGTTGAAGAACGACTGAAGCTCGTTGGCAACCATCAATAGGCGCGGACGTCCATCCTTGGGTGTTGTAGCGATGTGTGTCATAGCCATTTTTGCCGCCACGCTTGGAACATCAAAACGGTCCACAGTCTGGCGCTAAGGTTCTCACGTCCCGAAAGGTGTTTCTCCCATGCAGATCGCACCGGGTCAGGGTTGAGGATGCCCGCTTCACCCAATCGGTCTGCCGTCAGCAGGTTTTCGGCCCAGCCACGCAAGGGGCCACGTAACCAATCGCCCATTGGCACGCCAAATCCCTGCTTGGGACGTTGCATCATGGAAGCAGGCAATCGCCGCGCGATAATCTGGCGCAGCGGCCATTTTCCTTGACCATGATGTATTTTCTGGTGCTCGGGCAACGCCCATGCAGCTTCCACCACCCGCATGTCCAGCAGCGGCGAACGTACTTCGAGACTGACAGCCATAGACGCGCGGTCCACCTTGTGGAGCGGGTCTGTCGGCAGGTAATGCTCAAAATCCTGCAGCATCATGTCTGAGGCCAGCGAGCCGAGTGATCGACCATTGGTATGGACGGCTGTGTGCTTTGCGCCTGGCACAAGGACGTGCGGATCAGGCCATATGGATTGCAGGTGCTGATACAGCTCGTCTGCGTCGTGCGTTGCCAGGGCGCCAGCAAGTTTATGGACTCTGTCCCCCGCCTGGGGCTGGCCAAGCGGGCGCAGCAGCGTATCCCATGTATCAGGCGGCAGGCGCATTGCCAGTCGTGCCAGCGTTGAGCGCAGGGGCTGGGGCAGGCGTGCCAGCGCGCCGGACAGGCGTTGTGCATAGATATGCCGGTTGTAGCCGCCAAAAACCTCGTCACCGCCATCGCCTGACAGAGCGACTGTTACATGCTGGCGTGCAAAGCGGCTGATGAGAAAGGTGGGTATTTGCGATGAATCGGCAAACGGTTCTGAATAGATGTCGGGCAAAGCGGGAATGACATCGCGCGCCTCGGCACCTGTCAGGTAGTGCTCATGATGATCAGTCCCAAGCGCTTTTGCGACCGCACGTGCATGACCGGCCTCATCGTAGCCGTCTTCATGAAAGCCGATGGTGAATGTGTCCACTTTTCGCGCTGCATGATCGCCCATGAGAGCCACTACGCAGGTAGAATCAATTCCCCCTGACAAGAAGGCACCCAGCGGAACATCCGAGACCAGCCGTTCAGCCACAGCGGCACTCAAAGCTTTTTCCACATTGGCAACGGTCTGTGGTTCAGCGTTTGACTGGCCGGACCGGGCGACATCTTCGGCAGACCAGTAGCGCGAAGCCTGTGCTATCTCCTGACCAATGTCGTCGGGGGGGGACGCGGGCGAAAAGCTCCAGAGGCTGGCGGGCGGCAGCTTCCAGGCATTGGCGAAAATCGTGTGTGGGGCGGGCACGGCATAGTACCGCATGTACATTGCCACTGCGTCGTGGTTCAGCGTCTTGTCGAGTCCAGAATGCTGAATAAGCGGTCCAAGCTCTGACGCAAAGACCAGACCTGTTGGCACGCGGGCTATGTAGAGTGGCTTTTTTCCGGCGCGGTCGCGGGCAAACGAGAGCGTGGCTGTGTGCCTGTCCCACAAGGCAAACGCAAACATGCCGTTGATGCGCGTAAGTGCGTCCTTGAGGCCCCAGACTTCAATCGCTGCGAGCAGAACCTCGGTGTCCGATGTGCCGACAAAACGCGCGCCTTCCCGCTCTAACGTGCGGGCAAGGTTCGCAAAGCCATATATCTCGCCGTTGTACGCAATGGTGTAGCGTCTGCTGGCGGAATGCATGGGTTGCGCGCCGGTGGGCGATAAATCAATGATCGACAGGCGTTGGTGACCCAGATGGATACCTGCCGCACTGTCAGCCCATTGCCCGTGACCATCAGGGCCGCGATGGGCAAGCATCGAGCACATGCGCTGCGTCATCGCAGCAGCGGCCTCCGGATCAAGCTTCGGTGGACCTGCGCCCAGGTGAATATGCCCGGCTAGGCCGCACATTGGTTTGCTCCGGCTGGCGCACCCTGAATACGGGCGGACGGGGAAAGTGAGCAAGACATAGCCCAGCTTGGCTGTGCAAGGGGTAAACTAGACTGCGGGCATGGACCTGTCATTTGCCCTTTGCGCTCACCAGCGTCTTCATGTATATCCTCGCGACTTGCATGTGGCCCGACGCTGTTTCAGTGGATCGGGCCGCGACGTTTTTGATCTTTGGCGCGTGGTCATGACCCGGTTTTTCCCGGGGTCAGGCGGGCGCGACACATCCAAGAGGGAAGTACCCATGGCGGTCCCCAAAAGTAAAGTCACCAAAGCCCGGCGCGGCTGGCGTCGGAGCCATCATGCTCTTGAGCAGCCTGCATACGTCGAAAACCCTGATTCCGGCGAACTTCACCGCCCGCACCACATCGACCTGAAAAGCGGCATGTATCGCGGTCGTCAGGTGCTTGAGCCAAAAGACGACGCCTAGTCAGTGTTTTTGGCAGATTTCTGCCAGCTTGGTGCCTGCAACGCTATCAAAGGGGTCTTTCGGGGCCCCTTTTTCTTGTTTTGTTCCTTGTTTCATGGGTGATGCTGCCGCGTCACGGCTGTGCCTCATTTTAACTCTAGATACTGCAATTACGCGAGGGAGTTGCGGTTCATGTGGTAGGTATCGCTGCAGGGGCCTTTTAACAGTGTGCCGGTGGTGTCGTGCGGGTGTGAGTTGCCCGGCGCCTGCCGCCTAACGGATCCGGGGGACGACCCAGATGTTTTCAATTATTCCACTGCTTCTGCTTCTACTCATTGGCTACAATATTGTTGTGTTCATCACCGGGCCGGACCTGGCGACACAGCTTTTCTCGCTCGACATGGTGTCAGGCGCCGTATGGACCTTCACGGTCTCTGACCTGTTCCTGGTCGTTGGCCTTGTGTTGCTGTTCATCGAGATTGTGCGGGCTACAGGCACGTCTCAGACCTCGATCATCAATCACGGCCTGTCGATGCTGGTATTTGTGCTGTGTATCATTCAGTTCATCATCGTGCCCGAAGCGGCAACGTCCACATTCTTCTTCATCACAATGCTGGCGTTGGTTGATGTGGTGGCCGGATTCTCGGTTACCATCACAACCGCGCGTCGTGACTTTGCGGTCGGCGAATAACCACGGCGCTATTACCGCGTTTACACCAAGTCGCTCGCCCAGGCTGCATCCAGCGCCTGGGCGAGTTTTTTTGTGACAGGGCCTGAGACTTTTGTTGCGCCGTCAAGACCCGTCACCGGGCAGATGCCCCACAGGCTGTTGGTCAAAAAAATCTCGTTGGCTGCCTGGAGCATGTGCGATGTGACTTCGGTTTCGGCGACGCTCATGTGATGTTGTCGCGCAGCGTCGAGCACATCAGCGCGGGTGATGCCGGCGCGGATCGCCCCGTCGGCGGCGGGTGTCACAAGGCCCTCACGCGTTACCGCAAACACATTGCCGATCGTGCTACATGCAATGCCGCCAGATGTCGTCAGCATCAGTGCATCATCCATACCCGCTGCATCGGCTTCGAGACGTGCCATCACATGGTCAGTATAGTTGAGGGTCTTAAGGGAGCTTGCCGGGCTCGCGGCAGGTTTTTTGACGGTGCTTGTAATGAGCGTCAGCCCTTTCGGCGGGGGCGCCGCCTTTGCGGCGGTAATCATCAGGCTGGGTCTGGGTGTTGCGGGAAGGGCAAGGCCGCGTTCTGAGGGGCCGCGGGTAAGTGTTATGCGCAGGCTTGCGCGTGGTACGTCGATCAGGCCGTTTGCCTCGAGGGTTTCGCGGGCCGCCGTGCGCAGGGTCCGCGTTTCATAGGGCAATGGGATTTTCATTACGGCAGCACCTTCCGCCAGCCGCGCGATGTGGCGGTCAAGGCGGATGATCCGTCCGTTCAGTGCCAGCAGTGTTTCAAACAGTCCATCGCCCAGCAGCAGCCCGCGATCATTCGGCGTGATACAGGTTTCGCTTGCCGGAGCCAGCTTGCCGTTGAACCAGATGCGCTGTGCTGTCATGACCCGCCGCGTGCCTCATCATTTTTCTTGCCGTTGGTTTTTGCGATCGTCAAAAAATTGCGCAGCAGGTCGTGGCCATGAACGGTCAGAATGCTTTCGGGGTGAAACTGAACACCAAACGCGGGAGCTGTTTTGTGGGCTACTGCCATCACCGTGGTGCCGTTCTGCGACAACGTTGCTGTCACCTCAAGCTCCAAAGGCATATCGCCGCCAGCGACAAGCGAATGATATCGCCCGACGGTCAGGGGCGCTGGAAGGCCGTTAAAAAGCCCTGTGCGATTATGGGTTACATCAAAGGCGCGGCCATGGGCAGGGGCATCCGCGCGTTCTATGGTTCCACCACATGCGGTGACCAGGCATTGGTGGCCAAGGCAAACGCCCAGAAACGGAATGCGCTGTGCGACAGCGCTTTTTGCCAGCGCTGTTGATATTCCTGCCGTCGCCGGTCCACACGGGCCAGGAGAAATGACTATGGCCTCTGGCTTACGTGCGAGTGCCTCAGCAACGGTCAATTTGTCATTGCGGACTATGTCAACAGCAGCACCCAATTCTCGCAGATAGCGAGCCAGGTTAAAAACGAAGCTGTCGTAGTTATCGATTATCAAAATCATTGTGTCGGGTCGCTGAGCGTAAGTGCCTTGCGGATGGCGCTGGCCTTGGTAATCGTCTCGTCATACTCCTCCGCCGGATTGCTGTCCGCAACGATTCCACCCCCAACACTATATGTTATCAGGTTATTGGAAAACGTCAGCGTACGGATAGAAATGGATGTATCCATTGCGCCGTCAAGGCCGACAAACCCGATGGCGCCGCAATACGCGCCGCGCGGGTGTGGTTCTTCATCATGGATTATCTCCATCGCCCGCACTTTAGGAGCGCCCGTGATTGAGCCGCCGGGAAAGCACGCTGCCAGACAGTCCAAAGATGTGGCGTCAGGCAGAAGACTGCCCGTTACGACCGAAACAAGGTGATGCACGTTGTTGAAAGACTGCAGTTCACATAGCGCTTCAACTTTTACCGAGTGATCCGCGCAGGTGCGCGACAAATCATTGCGCAGCAGATCAACGATCATCACGTTTTCAGAGCGGTCTTTGTCGCTGGCTTCAAGGTCGCGTGCCAGCCTTTCGTCTTCGGCGGGTGTGCGACCGCGTGGGCGTGTTCCCTTGATGGGTTCGGTGCGAACCGCGCCTTCAGGCGTGATGCTCACGAAACGCTCCGGCGATGATGATACGAGTGTGCTGTCGTCGAGCGTCAGATATGACGCAAACGGAGCTGTACCGTCGCTGCAAAGACGCTGATATATATCGAACGGTGTCAGGCCATCGGGCAGAGATGTCTCAAAGCGCTGTGACAGGTTCGCCTGAAAAATGTCGCCTGCGTGTATCATCTCACGAACCCGCCCGACAGCGGCGCGATACGCGTCGGGCGTAACGGTTGCTTTGGGTGGCGCACATGCGATCTGACTTGGTGTGGGTGCGGCTTTGGTGGTCTCAATCAGGTGCCTGAGCTGCGCGCGTTTCGCGCGGGTTGCGGCTGTGTCCCACGGCGAGAGCAGCAGAGCGTATGGCGCTTCTCCTCCAGTGGTCGCAGGGAATGCTGCAACGGCATCGTACAACCCAACGGTCATGAGCGGTGTTTCTGGAGCCATTTCGGGATACCGAGGCAGTTTTTCCAGGTCATGCGCCAATTCGTAGGCAAACATGCCCACAGCGCCCCCTGAGAACGGTACCGGCGTGCCGCCCGGCACAAATCCATTTGATGCACCCCACCGCGCCAGGGTGCGGTCAAGTCGCCTGAATGCGCCGCCGGGGTCATCCGGGTTGGCCTCGTCCAACGTGACGGTAATGATTTCCGCAGGGTCGGCAAGCACATAGGCGACGCCACCACTTTGCTGCCAGTCCAGCAGTTGTGCATAGGGCTGCGCTGAAAGTCCGGCGAAGATATCGGCCGGTGTCAGTCCTGCCGCCGCCCGCACGTGCTCGCACACGGTTGTAGGCGTGTGTGGGGCCGACGAGACAGTGCCTTGGGGAGGGGCTGCGGACAGGTGTTTCATCCTTCGATCAGCTTGCTTTACGTGGGCGCAGTTGCTTTGGTGCAAAGCGAACACTATCGCATTTGGGCGCGCGAGGCGGGCCTATCTGGCACATGGCAGCGACGCGCGAAACAATCGGGAGACGAGACATATGAGCGACGTATTCAAGGACAATCTGCTGAAAGACAAAGTTGCGTTTTTTGCCGGGGCGTCCTCTGGCATCAATTTAGGCGTTGCGCAGCGGTTTGCCAGAGAAGGCGCCAAGGTTGTGTTGATTTCGCGCAGCCACGAGAAGATTCAGGATGCGGTCAAATCCATCACGGATGAAGGCGGCACAGCCTTCGGCATGGCGTGTGATGTGCGCGACTTTGAAAGCGTGGACAAGGCGCTGCGCAAGACCCGCGACGAATATGGCGAGATTGACTTTGTGCTGTCAGGGGCTGCCGGCAACTTTGTGGCGCCGGCGCTTGGCATGTCGTCCAACGGCTTCAAGGTGGTGGTGGATATCGATCTCATCGGCACATTCCATGTGTTGCGTGCCTGCTTCCCCTACCTCAAGCGCTCTGGCGCATCGCTGGTGGCGATTACCGCCCCGCAGGCTGTGAACCCGGCCATGTTTCAGGCGCATGTGTGTGCGGCGAAGGCAGGCATCAATATGCTGGTTAAGTGCCTGGCGCTTGAATGGGGCCCCGGCGGTGTGCGGGTGAACGCTGTGTCGCCAGGCCCGATTGCTGATACCGAAGGAATGCGCCGTCTGGCTCCGACACCGGAGGCGGAAAAGGCTGTGACCGAAGGCGTTGCGTTGCGCGGCTATGGCACAAAAACAGATATCGCCGAGACCTGTATGTGGTTGTCGAGTGATGCTGCGCGCTACGTGACCGGCGCCATTGTTGACTGTGATGGCGGCACCGCTCTTGGGTCTGCTCGTGGTGATGCCATCGGCGAACTGGGCGATCAGATTCCTGATTTTACGCGTTGACGCAAGCTCTGCAGGAAAACCGTCATGCCCGGCAGTATCGATTCCTTTGAAACGGTTCAGTACACGGTCGCCAGCCATGTGGCGACCGTGATGCTGAACCGTCCGCAGCGGCGTAATGCCCTCAATCGCACAGCTTACGATGAGCTGGAAGCAGCGTTCAGGGTGGCACAGGCAGACCCGGATGTGCGCTGCGTCATCATCACCGGGGCAGACCCAGCCTTTTGCGCGGGCGAAGATGTGAAAGAGATGATGACCGGCGATCAGAAGGACGCCAGCATTGCCCGCCTTACGTCCGTCCGGCCAGCGCCAACACCTGCCGCCATGGCTGTACTTGAATGTGACCGCCCGGTAATTGCTGCCGTCAATGGGCCGGCTGTTGGCTGGGGTATGGAACTGGCTTTGTTTGCGGATATTCGCATCGGATCTGATCGGGCGCAGATGGGTGAGATATTTATAAAACGAGGCCTCATTTCAGACATTGGGGGGCTTTGCCGGTTGCCGGCACTTGTCGGTCCGTCGAAGGCTGCAGAACTCTTGTTCACCGGCGATGTCGTCGATGCAACGGAAGCAGAACGCATCGGCCTTCTCAGTCGGGTCGTTCCGCACGACACCCTTATGGATGAAGCCAACGCTTTGGCCGCTCGCATTGCCGAGAATGCACCATTGGCCTTGCGCTTCATGAAAGAAGGTTTGCGACGGTCCGCAGCACAGGATTATCAGGCGCTGGGCGGCTGGGTGTCAGGTACGCTGGGAAGGCTGTTTCAGACTGAAGACCACGCGGAAGGCGTCGCGAGTTTTCTGGAGAAGCGACCGGCCGTTTTTAAAGGACGATAGGTACTCAGCTCGGAATATGGCGCTCTTTTTCGATCAGCAATGGTTTTCCGGGAGACTAGCGGAGTTGGGCCGCACGCCGAATGAGTTGGCGGAAGCAATGGGTCTGCCGCTGGTGGACCTGGCCGCTATATGGAAAGACCAGCGCGAGCTGTCGCCGGACGAGGTGCGTTCCATGGCAGTTTTCCTTGAAACGCCTGTGGAAGATGTGGCGACTCATGCGGGCGTCTCGACCCCGATACCGCCGGATACGCACTCAATTCCGGATTTGGGCGATGCAACTGCTGTGCTTGCGCGCCTCGACGACATAGCGCACCGTCTTGAAAAGTTGGAGCGGGCGGTGGCAGACGTAAAGTCATTGGTACTGGAGACGCGCTTCGCACAATCAATGCCGGACACAGATAAAGGACATGCAGATGGGTAATATGGTCCCCGCCGTTTTCGCCGGGCTTTTTCTGGGGGCAGGCATTTACGCTGTCATGCAGATCCGTATGTCGTCCGTGGCCGGACAGATTTTCTGGCTTGTTGGGCTGTTGAGTTTTGCAGCGGCTGGTTTGTTCGCGTGTCTGCGTCTTTTCTTGCCGGTGGTAGAGCCAGTCTATGTGACGGTGATGCTGTTTTGTATTTCTGTAGGGATGGGAACGATCCTGATTGGTGCTGTGTCGCATCTTGTGAGGCCGGTGCCGGAGCGCTGGGCGACTGTCGGGCTGGCTATACCGGTTGTTGTTTACATCGTTGCCGTGCTGACAGATCAGATACATTTCGCAGCGCTTGTACAGATTGTCGTCCTGATCGGGATGACCGGCCTTGCAGCCTGGAAGTTTGAGGATTTTCCGCGCGCCTCAATTTGGCTTATTGCAGCAGCGCTGTCGTTCGCGTTGTTGCCTGCGCTGTTGATGCGCATTGCGCCGGGGCTTGGTCTTTCCCGCACCGATGTAGGCCATCTGGCGCTTGCGATCGGTCTGCTGTCGCTTGTGCAGGTCATCAATGCGCGGGGCGCTGCCAGTAGCAAGGGGAGCTAGAGCCGTTGCGCGATTTTCAGCTTCCGGGTCGATCCACTGTTCATAGCCTCAACGGCATGTGCGCGTCATCACACCCGCAAGCATCTCTGGCTGCCATCGACATCATGAAACGCGGCGGCAACGCGGTGGATGCAGCCATTGCGGCCAGCGCAGTGCTGTGTGTGGTTGAGCCAATGATGACCGGCATCGGTGGCGATTGTTTTGCGCTCTTTGCACCGCGCGGATCCGGTGACGTGGTGGGGATTAACGGCTCTGGTCGGGCGCCTGCCGCAGCAAACCGGGACTATTTTACTCGGCAGGGCATGACCGAGATCGGTGCAACATCTGTTCACTCAATTACGATACCCGGCGCCGTTGATGCCTGGGCGCGGCTTTTGTCTGACCACGGCACGCTGGGCATGGATGAAGTGCTGGCACCAGCCATCGACCTGGCCGAGCAAGGCTTTGCCTTGTCGCCGCGCATTGCCATCGACTGGATGTTTTTGGTGCCGCAGCTCAAAGCTGACCCGGATATCGCAGCGCTCTATCTCAAAGACGGCAGGGCGCCGGCGATTGGCAGCAAATGGACGAGCCCTGCACTTGGACGGACCTTGCGCGCGATTGCTGAAAAGGGACGGGCAGGTTTTTACGAAGGCGAGGTGGCGGAGCGTATGGTGGCCACGTTGCAGGCCAAAGGTGGGCTGCAAACAATGGACGACTTTTCCGCAACTCACGCTGATTATGTGACGCCCATCTTTACACCCTATCGCGGCCACCAGGTGCTTGAGATACCGCCAAACGGGCAAGGCATTACGGCGCTTATCATGCTCAACATTCTGGCGAGGCTGGGCATTGAAAACCTTGACCCCCTCAGTGATGCGCGCGTGCATCTGCAGATCGAAGCTGCCCGCCGTGCCTATGCCGCGCGCGATATGTATGTGGCCGACATGGATCATGCCCATGTGCCGGTGGAGCATTTGTTGTCGGACAGGTTCGCCGACGCGCTGGCAGGCGAAATAGATCCCAACAGCACCGCCGACCTGCCGCCTGCGCAGGACAACCCGCACAAAGACACAACCTACCTCACCGTTGTGGACAAAGATCGCAATGCTGTGTCGTTCATCAATTCACTGTTTCAGGGCTTTGGCTCATGCATCGCGGATGAAGCAACGGGCGTGGTTTTTCAAAACCGTGGGGCGGGCTTCGTGTTGCAGGACGGGCACCCCAACTGCATCGCACCGGGCAAGCGTCCGATGCACACGATCATTCCCGCAATGCTGGTGAAGGACGGACGCGCAGTCATGCCGTTTGGCGTGATGGGCGGGCATTACCAGCCGATGGGTCATGCGCAGGTTGTGATGAACATGCTCGATTTCGGTATGGATATTCAGGAGGCCATCGACTTTCCCCGCTTTTTGACCGAGAACGGCGCGCTGACCCACGAAAAAGGTTTGCCGGACAAGACACTGGAGGGCTTGGCTGCCCGTGGTCATACACTGGTGCAGGCCGTCCCACCTTATGGTGGCGGTCAGGGCATTTGCATCAACTGGGAAGAAGGTACGCTTGCCGGTGGCTCCGACCCACGCAAGGACGGTGCAGCGCTGGGCTATTGAGCTTTCAGGTGCTGCTTAGGCAACTCTATTGGCGATCAGTCCGGAAGCCGATGCAGTGTGCAGGTTTGTTGCGCGGGCGTAGGCGCGCGCACCTGTTTTAAGGGCCGAGTGCGGGTCGCTGGGCAAACTGTGCCAATTTGGGATTTCCCGCCATAGAACACGCGCAGCATCGGAACGTGCCGGCGTATGGCGAGTTGGCGAGTTGGTTTTTCCAGCGTCAAGAACGGTGAGTTGTTGAGGATTTGCATCAGTTTCCGGCGCGCGCGCGACGACAGGCACGCGGTGCGGCAGGTGAACAAATCTGGTGCGGCCAATCTTCATGACCCTTAAAGAGCAAGGTCAGTGCCAGTCGTTTCCTGCATCTGCGGGTGCGTTGGTTAATGCATTTCGTGTGGAAGCCGTGAGGCCAATTGGTCTGCGTTTCGTCTTTTTTAATTGCTCCATGTCAGTTTGCACAAATGTCGCTCGATCTTCCGTCGACCAGAACGGTTCGGTGGTGTGTGCGGGTGAAATTGCAGGGGCGTGAAAAGAAAAATGCGTGATACCGCAGAGCACCAAGCAAGAAATGCTGTGGCCGCTTCAATCAGCGCTGCCGGTGCATCCGGCACTACAGGCGCGGCCGCGAATGCCGAGGCTCAGGCTTTGGGGCTGGCCGGTATTGCCATTTACGAGTGGAACATTGCAACTGACACACTCATGTGGAGCGGCGCGGTGCATCGCGTCTTTGGTGTCGATGCCGTTCAGGTCAACACCGCTTACGATTTCTCTTCAGGGCGCGGCTATGCGCGTCATGTCGATCCCGAAGCAGGGGTATCGCGCTACGATACGGTGATGACCAGCGACAAGACAGATCGCGGTGAGGGCGTCAATTTTAGTTGTGAATATGTGGTTGTCCCACCGGGAAGCGACGAAGCTGTATGGGTCGAAGACACTGGTGCCTGGTTTTTGGGTGACAATGGCCGCCCCGGTCGTGTTGTTGGCACCGTACGCAACATCACGGCGCGCAAACACCGCGAACGCCATCTCACCTATCTGGCATCGTTTGATGAACTGACCGGTAACATCAACCGCACCAAGCTGCGCGAAACTCTCTCTCAAACCATTGCTTATTGTGAGCGTTTTGATCGCGCTTCGGCCTTCATGATGGCGGGCATCGACAATCTGGCGATGATCAATGACGCCTATGGTTTTGACGTGGCGGATCAGGTGATTGTTGCCGTTTCCCGCCGTCTCAAGGAACAATTGCGCCAAAGCGATACGCTGGGCCGCGTTGCCGGCAACAAGTTCGGCGTGGTTCTTGCCAACTGTGGCGAGGACGAAATGGCCTACACTGCTGAGCGCCTGATGCGCGCGGTGCGGGAAACCGTTATTGAAACAGGCTCGGGTCCTGTATCTGCAAGTGTCTCCATCGGGTGTGTGGCGCTGCCGCGCTGCGCCCGCAACGCAACCGAGGCTCTTGCGCGCGCGGAAGAAACGCTGGACGCAGCCAAGTCCACGCGGCGCGGTGCATACACTATCTATCAGTTGTCTGAGCAGCGTGAATCCAGCCGACGTCGTAACATCCAGCTTGCCGACCAAATTGTTGCCGCGTTGAATGAAGACCGAATGAAGCTGGCCTATCAGCCGATTGTCTCTGCCAAAACAGGCCAGGCTGACCTTCACGAGTGCCTTCTGCGGATGGTGAAGCCGGATGGTGAGGTTGTATCTGCGGGGGCATTTATTTCCGTCGCCGAGAAGCTGGGCCTGGTGCGCCTGATCGACCACCGCGTACTTGAGCTTACGGTCAGGACACTGACAGAAAACCCTGATGTGCATCTGGCTATGAATGTCTCAGGCATGACCGCCGTAGATCGATCGTGGCTTGAAAGCATGACCGGCTATGTGCGTGACCATATTGATATTGCACCGCGTTTGATTGTCGAGATCACTGAAACCGTCGCGCTGCATGAGCTTGAAGAATCTGCCCGCTTTGTGCGCGAACTGCGTGATCTTGGGTGCCGTGTGGCAATTGATGACTTTGGTGCGGGTTATACGTCGTTCCGCAACCTGAAGGCACTGGACGTGGACATGGTCAAGATCGACGGGTCGTTCGTGAAGGGGCTTGTGCGCAGTCGCGACGATCAGTTGTTTGTGCAGACGCTTGTCCACCTTGCCAAGAATTTCGGCCTGCCGGTGGTGGCTGAGTGGGTTGGTAACGAAGACGAAGTCACGTTGCTGCGCGCTTATGGCGTGGAGTATCTTCAGGGCTTCTATCTGGGTGAGCCGACGATGGCCCCTGTTTGGGGGAATGCTGCGGCGGCGCGCGAGACAGCATAACGCTGGACCAGGTCGCTGCTACTTCTTCTTTTTACGCGACAAAGCGTCGAGCTGACGCTGCATTTCCTGAACCTGTTTTTGCAGGTCTTCAATTTCCTGCTCCGCCTCATCATCAGCCGACGCCTTCTTGGCTGCCGAGGGCCGGGCGGGCTGGTCTGCCGATGAAAAAGGGTTGATGCTGCGCACAGCGTTTTCAAGCGCTGTGATGTTATCGCGCACCTGTTCTTCGATCGCTGCAATTCGGTCTTCGCCAACAGCACTTGCAATGCGGTTACGCACGCGCTCTTGCTCCTTGGAAAAGTTCTCCAGACTCATCTCAAGAAACCCGGGCACGACGCCCTGCATACTGTCACCGTAATACTTGATGAGTTGTCGCATGAAGCGTATCGGCAGCAGGTTCTGGTCGCCTTTCGCCTCTTCCTCAAAAATGATCTGGGTCAGAACGGAGCGTGTGATGTCGTCGCCGGATTTGGCATCCACCACCACAAAATCCTGATTTTGTTTCACCATCTCAGACAGGTGATCGAGCGTCACATAACTCGATGTCGCCGTGTTGTAGAGACGGCGGTTTGCATATTTCTTGATGGTGATCGGCTCATCGCCGGAGGACCGCTTCTTAGCCACGTTGTCACGCTTCCGTCGGTTTGAGGTGCCCTGCGCGGAACGGCGTTGAGCCGGTTTCCGAGTCATTGCAAAAACTGAGCAGGTATTGTCGCGTAGCCATGCTGCAATGCGCAAGTGCAGTTGCGAGGCGGGCGGCATGATTTTGCTGCAAATGCGAAAGGCGGCGGGTACGTAGCGCCGCAAAACTGCCCGGAAACCTTGAAATTATGCAGCTTAGCTGTCGTTCTGCGTTTCTTTTTCGCCGGCCAGCATTGCCTCATATTCTGCGTCCCGGTCACGGCGGCCGATATCAGGATGGACCCAGCTATCCACCGGGCCGACATCAACATGCACATAGGGCGTGCGGGTGGGGTAGTAGCCTGTCCCACCCCGGTTGAGTTTCTTAGCGGCGCGATAGATTGCGTGGGGGTCGCTGAAATCCTGTGTGATGTCGATGGCCATGCCGCGCATATGGAACGAGCCGGGGTCAACGGATGTGGATTGCGCGGCCAGCCAGGCATTGGTGCGCTCAGACCTGTACGCTGACATTGTATAGATTGGCTTGGAAGATGATGTCAGTTGGTCAATCTCCCACAACAGGTCCATCAGCGCCGGAGACATCTCGGTGGTGGTATTGGTGCGCAGGTCGCGCATGAACCAGGCGATGCGCTGGAAAGCACCTTGCTCGTATTCGCCATCCGCCCAATAGGTGGTGGTGAGCTTTTCGCCTGAATTGAGACTTTGCATCCGCAGGGTGCGCTTGTAAGGCGCGTCAGCCCGCACAATGGCGGGGGCGGCCACAAGGGGTGTTGCAGCGGCACCGGCAGCCAGGGTTTGTTTCAGAAAATGGCGGCGTGTGGTCATTGTTGGATACTCGTGCTCATTGGCCCTCAGGTCAGTTTGGCACTGTAGGGCGCAAAGAGGGTTGCGTTTGTGCGACAGGTGCCGGAGCAATTTCCAGTTCGACGCTGGCGTTCTGAGCGGCAAGATACCTGCCGTCCCCCTTGGGCACCATATGAACGGCTGTATAGCCACGCCGCGCCAACTCATCAAGAATCTGCGGCAACATGTTGGATGTGCGGTGGTGCGTGTCATGGAAAATCACAACGCCGGACCCTTTGGACTCGATCATCCGCAACGCCCGCGTGTAGAGCGTTCGCGGGGAGATGCCGCGCCAGTCATCGGTGCCAATGTCGCAGGAAAACACGCCTATGTTTTTATTGGCCAGATAGCTGCGCAGGCGCTGTGTATGATTGAGGCCGGGGAAGCGGAAGAACGGAGCAACTTCGGCCGGATTGCCGTTTGCGTCGGCCAGGCCATCAAGCGCCGCCTGCGCGGCATCAACCCCGCGATCAATCTGCTGGACTGCTTTGCTGTAGGATGTCTTGGAGAGAATCGGGTGTGACCATGTGTGGGTCGCAATTGTGTGCCCGCGCCGCCATGCGTCACGCACCAGTTCTGGATGCAGCTTTGCATAGCGCCCCACCACAAAGAACGTTGCCTTGATGCAATGTGCGTCCAGCGCGTCCAGTATCTTTGGTGTATGTTCCGGGTTCGGACCGTCGTCAAAGGTGAACGTCAGTTCTTTTGGACCTAATGGAAGTGTATTGCGGTACTGCATGGTGCCGATGTCGAGGCCGCCGGTGGTGTCCACCTCCAGAGTGCGGGCAGTACCCATCGCGTTTGGATTTTGAGCACAGTCGGCAGTGCCTTGCGCGGTTTGTGCCAGCGTTGGTATCGGCACTGAGGCCATCGCCACCGTAATGGCCACGGCTGCCGCCAAAGCAACCGCCCTGGCAGACATCATGCGCAAATTAGCCGTCCGCATGTGAACCGCCCCCGAAATCCCCCAATTCCTTGGCAAAGCTTACAGCAATGGTGCCATGGGTGTGAGTCATGAAATGGACGGCTTGGGAGAGCGGTCTATGCGTGGATCAGCCCTGCGGCGGGCGCGGCTTGGGGAACCAGTCAGCCGGCGCCATTTCAAAAGAGGCAAACTCAAAGCCAGGAGCAACTGTGCAGCCGCACAGGGTCCAGGCGCCAAGGCTTTCCGCAGTTTGCCAGTGGCCTGCAGGCACAATCGCCTGTGGGCGTTGACCCGCCGCCAGTTCAGGGCCCAGACGTAACGCTGTGGCGTCATGACCATCAGGCGAGACAGTCAGGGCCAATGGACCGCCTGCATACCAATGCCAGACTTCGGCAGCATCCAGCACGCGGTGCCAATGGGAAACTTCACCGGCTTCGAGCAAATAGTAGATGGCGGTTGAATGCGCGCGATCACTGCTGTGATCATCGCCCCGATCTCCTCTGGAGGAATCGCGGAATGTCTCAACAAAATGACCACCTTCCGGGTGTGGTTTCAGATTGAGCGCCGCGATGATGCTTTTGGCATCCATCAGAAATTGTCTTTAAGGGCGCGGGTTTTGGCGAACACATCCACAAGGTCTGCACCTTCAAGGCCTATGGTGCGTTGCAGGTCACCACTGGATGGACGCAAGAACGGGTTGGTGGATTTTTCAAGGCCAATGGTTGTCGGCACTGTTGGTTGGCCTTTTCGGCGCTTTTCATCAATCTGGCGGGCGCGCTCATGCAGGGCGTCGTTGTCCGGCTCCACACTCAGGGCGAACCTGGCGTTGGCCTGCGTGTATTCATGGGCACAATAGACAACTGTCTCATCCGGCAGGGCGATGAGCTTTTGCAGGCTGGTCCACATCTGGGCGGGTGTGCCTTCAAACAGGCGACCGCATCCAAGAGCAAACAGCGTGTCGCCTACAAACGCCAGATTTTGGCTACCGAAATGATACGCGATATGGCCTGCGGTGTGGCCAGGCACGCCAATGACACGGGCGCTCTGGCCCCCAAACAGCACCTCGTCGCCATCGCCCACCGCCCGGTCGATGCCGGGTATTTTGTCAGCCTCGTCTTTGGGGCCGATGATCGTGCACCCGGTGCGTGTCTTGAGTTCCTGGTTGCCGCCTGCATGATCGAAGTGGTGATGGGTGTTGAGGATATGCGTCAGTGTCCAGCCTTTGTCTTCCAGTTCGCGCAGAATAGGCGCGACCTCCGGTGTGTCGATCGCGGCGGTTTCGCCGGTCTCAGGGGCGTGCAGCAAAAACCCGTAATTGTCGTTGAGACAGGGAAACTGATGAACAATGAGGTGAGACATGACGCGCTCCGGGGGCTGCAACTGAACTGACGGACTGGGCACAGACTAGGCTGCTGTGAGCCCCGGTTCAATCTGCAGATCGGCAGGGCAAGACCCGTTAAGGGAAGTTTGCTAGCGTCTTGTCCATGCACCTTGATGTCATTGACCTGCGGGATTTTTATGGACGGCCGCTGGGGCGCGTTGCGCGTCGGCTTGTGGGGCGTGCTGTGCGCGCGTGCTGGCCCGATGTCAGCGGCATGACCGTTGCCGGGCTTGGCTATGCCACGCCCTATCTGGGGCAGTTTCGGGATGAAGCCGGCCGGGTGCTTGCGCTCATGCCCGCCCAGCAAGGCGTGGTCCATTGGCCGCGTGACGGCAAATACCTCACCGGGCTGGTGGATGAAGTGTGTTTGCCGTTACCTGATTCATCCGCAGATCGCTTGTTGCTGGTTCATCAACTGGAAGCAGCCGACCAGATGCGCCCGGCGCTGCGGGAGGCCTGGCGGGTGCTGGCACCCGGCGGCCGGATTTTGATAGTGGCACCCAACCGGCGCGGCATGTGGGCGCGGGGCGAGGGCACACCATTTGGTCACGGCACACCGTTTTCACGCGGTCAACTTGTTGCGCTGCTGCGCAGTGCCATGTTCACGCCTGTCGAGTGGTCATCGGCACTGTTCATGCCTCCCATTGGCTGGCGTTTTTTCCTGCGTTCGGCTGTTGCCTGGGAGCGGGTGGGCTCTGCGCTCTGGCCGCGTTTTTCGGGCGTCATTCTGGTGGAGGCCACCAAGCAGATTTATGCGCCTACCGGCCACCGTGAGCGCGCCCGGCGCAGGTTGCCACTTGTAGCGCCTGCGCGCATACCGGCGTCTGCACGCGAAGCAGGTTTTTCAGGGCATGATGTCACTCCCTCTTGCCCGGCTGCTGGCGCACGCATACCGTAGCGCTCACAAACCAAGAAAATCGCTGCTGTTGCAGGTACCCAAAAACAAGGACAGGAAACGTCATGCGTATGGTCACAGCAATCATCAAGCCGTCGCGTATTGATGAAGTATTGAACGCAGTGTCAGCAATCGGCATTCAGGGACTGACCGTCTGCGAAGTGAAGGGCTATGGTCGCCAGAAAGGCCAGACAGAGGTTTATCGCGGCGCAGAATATATCGTTCAGCTTGTGCCCAAGGTGCGGGTGGATGTGGCATGCGACGACGCCATGGCCGACAAGGTTGTTGAAGCCATTGCGGGCGCTGCCAACACCGGGAAAATTGGCGATGGCAAGATCTTTGTTAGCGATCTTTTGTCTGCGCTGCGCATTCGAACAGGCGAATCCGGTTCAGAGGCCATTGCCGGCTAGGTATGCGTCCTCACGGGCATTCCAGCAGAAAAATGGCCTGCTCGGCGGTGAGGTTTGCCCACCAGCCGGGTGGGCCTTTGAATGTGCGCGCGGTGCCGGCAGACCCCAGCACAATGGCGCGCTCCACCTGAGCACCCAACAGATCGCACAGCGCTACAAAGTCCTTGAGCGTACACAGATGAATGTTAGGAGTTTCCCACCACTGGTAGTCCAGTGTTGAGGTGATTGGCATGGTGCCGTTGACGGCAAGATGTGCACGAACTTTCCAGTGACCAAAATTGGGGAACGACACAATAACGCGCGCGCCAATGCGCATCATCTGGCTCATGACTTCGCGCGGATTCTGGGTTGCCTGAATGGTCTGCGACAAGATAACGAAATCAAAGGCGCTTTCCGGGTAGTCAGCAAGATCAGTATCCGCATCGCCCTGAACAACTGAAAGCCCGCGCGCCACGCACGCATTCACGCCGGTTTGCGACAGCTCCACGCCACGCCCGTCCACGCTGCGTTCGTCGCGCAGTATTTCCAGCAGGTGACCATCACCGCAACCAACATCGAGCACGCGGGCGCCGGGGCTCACAAGCTCGGCGATGCGGGCAAGGTCGGCTCGGGTGGCGCGGGGTGGGGCGGGCATGGTGGCTGCCATTCTTGTTCGTTACGCCTCCTGCAATCCGCGCGCGCGGGCAGACGCATCGATGAAGCCCGAGATGGTTGCAAACAACTCGGGTTCATCAAGCAAAAATGCGTCGTGGCCCTTGTCGCTTTCAATTTCGACAAAGCTCACATTGGCCGCCACAGCGTTCAGTGCACGCACAATCTCGCGGCTTTCAGATGTGGGGTACAGCCAGTCGCTGGTGAACGACGCGACGCAAAACCGCGTGTCGGTACCACGGAAGGCGTCGGCCAGTGTACCGGTTGTCCCGGCGGCTTTGGTTCGGCGGGCGTGGTCGGCGGCCAGGTCGAAATAGTCCATGGCGCGGGTGATAAACAGATAAGCGTTGGCATCAAAGCGATCCACAAAGGTAAAGCCTTGATGGCGCAGGTAGCTTTCAATCTGGAAGTCGGCTTCGAACCCGTATGTCACGTTCTCGCGGTCCTGCAGGTTGCGGCCAAACTTGCGGTGCAGTGCTGCTTCCGAAAGATATGTGATGTGCGCCGCCATGCGTGCCACGGCCAGCCCTTTGGTGGGGTGGGCGTCGGCCGTATAGGTGCCGCCGTTCCATACCGGGTCAGCCATAATTGCCTGACGGCCTACTTCATGAAACGCAATGTTCTGGGCTGAGTGGCGTGCGGCTGTGGCAATGGGCATGGCGCTGAACACCCGCTGCGGGTAAGACGCGCACCATTCCAGCACCTGCATACCGCCCATTGAGCCACCGGCGACGCAAAACAACTGGTCAATGCCCAGTGCATCCACCAGCATGGCCTGCGCGCGTACCATATCGCCGATGGTGATGACCGGGAAGTTCAGCCCGTAGGGTTCGCCGGTAGCTGGATTGGTGGCTGTGGGGCCGGTGGTGCCCAGGCAGCCGCCGATCACATTCTGGCAGATGACAAAAAACCGATCTGTATCTATGGGTTTGCCGGGGCCGACCATATGCTGCCACCAGCCCGGCTTTCCGGTGTTTGGGTTCGTGTCCGCTGCATACTGATCGCCGGTGAGCGCGTGGCAGATGAGTACGGCATTTGACTTGTCCGCGTTGAGTGTGCCGTAGGTCTGGTAGGCAATTTCAAACGGGGTGAGGTTGATGCCGCCATCCAGCGCCAGCGGTTGCTCGGCGCCGAACCTGTGCACCAAGCTATGCGCATTCACCGCTGCGCCTGTGGGCGTGCTGCGGCCTGCTGGGGTACTTCCAGAACGGGTAGGTATGTCGGTCATTGCCGCCATCTAATAGCCGGGTGAGCGCAATACATCACCCCAATGAAGCGCAAGTTTATTCGCTGTGCACAAAACGGGAGCGTAGCTAGGGAAGCGACGGCGACCATGTCAATCCCCGGTTCGTGCACGGTCTTTCTGCCGGGTGCGCTGTTTTTTTTGATTTTCCGCCGGGCACCGCCTATTGATACGCGCTTTCCGGCACGGCTCAGGCGATTTTGGCAGTAATGCAGCGTTTGATCTGGTGCATACCCTGAATCGGCTTGTTGATTGATGTCTGCGTCCCCCAAAGCACCCGTGTCCGGCATTTCCGCCGGAAAAACTGCGGCTGACAGCAAGCCGGACCTTGAGGCTGCGCGTGCGCAAATTGACCGGATTGACGATGAAATTCACGATCTGCTGATGGCCCGCGCGCAGGTTGTGGGACAGGTCGCCGCCGCCAAGGGGCCGGCGCTACTGTCGGCAAGCCCGATCCGCATTGAGCGTGAGGCGCAGATGCTTCGGAGACTTGCAGCGCGCCATAAAGGCCCACTGCCGTTCATGTCGGTGGCTGATCTGTGGCATGAGCTGATCGCGGCGATGACTGCCATTCAGGCTCCCTTTGCGGCTGTCATTGCGGGTGGCGAGGGGGCTGTGCAGAGATTTGATCTGGCACGTCAGCAGTTTGGTTCCAGTATTCCGGTTCAGGTTGCCGAGGATGCGCGCAATGCTGTGCGTCAGGTGGCGGATGGAAGTGCCGGGGTTGCTGTCTTGCCGCCTCCGGAGAACGGGCGGCCCGGTGCCAATGTTGCCGACGCGCCATGGTGGACCTTACTTAACGCCGCAGATGATTCACCGCGCATCGTTGCCGCATTGCCATTCGTAGTGGCATCGCGGCCTGACGCGCCGTTGCGGCGGCGCTATCTGGCCGGGGACGGCCCGCGTGCGGTTGCCGTTGCCAAGGCGCCACGCAGCAACTCCGGCGATGATATAAGCGTGATGGTGGCAACATCCGCAGGCTTTGTGAGCCCTGACAATTGTTCAGACGCCTTCGACATGGCCGGCATCTCGGCATGGCGGCTGGCTTTTGCAGACGATCCCCATGCAGGCCCTGAAACGGACCGGGGGGCCGGCGCGCCGCAGCTTCATCTGATTGCCATTGACGGGTATGTGGCGGATGACGATGCGCGCCTTGAGGCGCTGCATAGATCTCACGGTGGCCCGTTCGGTGAAATGTACTCAGTTGGCGGGTATCCGGTGCCAATCGAGGTGTAACCGTGCGGGAAACGCGACTTAATCCGAATACGGAAAACTGATTTTTCGAAGGATAACCCGATGGGTGATCTGACACCACGTGAGGGCATTGAGGACATCATGCCCTACAAGGCTGGCGAAGCAAAAATCGCAGGGCGGGAGACCGCCATCAAACTTTCGGCCAACGAAACGCCGCTGGGACCAAGCCCGCGCGCGCGCCAGGCATTTCTGGATGCCGCAAAGTCGCTGGAAATCTATCCCGACGGAGGGTATGGCGCGCTGCGCACCGCGATTGCCAGGCGCTACGGACTTGATGCAGATCGGCTCGTCTGCGGCAACGGCTCCGACGAACTGTTTCACCTGCTGGCTCAAGCGTTTTTAGGTAAAGGCGACGAAGCCATTCACACCGAGCACGGATTTGCAGTCTATGCCATTGCCACACGTGCTGCGGGAGGCACGCCGGTTGAGGTGCCTGAGCAAAATCTCACGACAGATGTGGACGCCATTCTTGCCGCTGTAACTGACCGCACTCGAATTGTTTTCATCGCCAACCCCAACAACCCAACGGGGACGTATGTTCCGATCGATGAAGTCAAGCGCCTGCAGGCCGGGCTGCCCGCTGACGTATTGCTGGTGCTGGATGCTGCCTATGCGGAATATGTGCAGCGCAATGACTATGAAGCCGGGCTCGAGGTCGTTGCCACATCGCAGAATGTGGCGATGACGCGGACATTTTCCAAAGTTCACGGCCTTGCGGCATTGCGTATTGGCTGGGCATACGGGCCTCAAACAGTCGTCGATGCACTCAACCGTGTGCGTGGGCCGTTTAATGTCAGCGGCCCGGCGCAGGCGGCAGCGATTGCGGCCATCGAAGACACGGGCCATGTTGCAAGGGCGGTAGAGCACAACGAAAAAGCGCTTGTGGCAATGACCCGGCAAATTGAAGCACTCGGCATCGAAGTCGTTCCGGCAGTCGCCAATTTTCTGCTGCTGCGGTTTTCGGGAGATAAAGGTCGCACGGCTCAGGCAGCGGACGCTTATCTGCGTAGTCAGGGGCTAATCCTGCGCTCAACGGCCTCCTACAAGTTGCCTGACTGTTTGCGGCTGACCATTGGGCTGGATGAACACAATGCGCTGGCTGTGTCAGCCCTTCGCCGATTTATGGCCGGGGAGACAGCGTGATGAGCGAACCGCTGTTTGGCCGTGTTGCCATTCTGGGGCTTGGGCTTCTGGGTGCATCACTGGCACGCGCCACCCGGCGCGGCGGGCTGGCAAGGCAGATAGCGGGCTATGCCCGGTCGTCTGAAACCCGTGCGCGGGCCGCAGAACTTGGGCTTTGCGATGTGGTTTGCGATACCGCCAAGGACGCTGCCAGGAATGCTGACCTGATCGTGCTGTGTGCGCCGGTTGGCGCGTTTGGTGCGCTCGCAGAAACCATCGCGCCGGTGCTCAAACCCGGAGCAATTGTCACGGATGTGGGTTCTGTTAAATCGGCTGTGGTGCGTGACGTAGGTCCGTTTATTCCAGACGGCGTGCATTTTGTGCCCGGTCACCCTATTGCAGGCACGGAACAGTCAGGGCCGGATGCGGGCTTTGCGGAACTGTTTGACGGACGCTGGTGCATTCTCACCCCTTTAGGTGGTGGTCAGGGTGATGCATCGCACATCGCAGATCGTGCGGAGGTGGCAACGCTGGCCCAGTTCTGGCGCGGCTGCGGGAGTGACGTTGAGTTCATGGACCCGCATCATCATGATCTGGTGCTCGCCATTACCAGTCATCTGCCGCATCTCATCGCCTACAACATTGTGGGAACGGCCTCTGACCTTGAAGACGTTACGCAGTCTGATGTCATCAAATATTCTGCCGGTGGCTTTCGTGATTTCACGCGCATTGCAGCTTCAGACCCCACCATGTGGCGGGATGTGTTTTTGAACAACCGCGAGGCGGTGCTGGAAATGCTTGGGCGGTTTACCGAAGACTTGTCGGCCCTGCAACGCGCTATCCGCTGGGGCGACGGCGACGCACTGTTCACGCTGTTTTCGCGCACCCGCGACATCCGCCGGAGCATCATTGATGCCGGGCAGGATTCAGCGGTGCCGGATTTTGGCCGCCATGCCAAACCGGATGCCGCCGGCAAAACGAACACGGACGATTAGGAATCACTAAGGCGTCCGGGTTGCGCCGCTCACACGGACCGGCCCCAGATACACATCACCCGCGCGCACAATGACCGGAACGCGGACACTGCCCGCCTGCGCCCCTGATGTAAGTGACAGGAGTGACATGGCAGCTTTAAGTGTGCCTTCCAGGCGCGCTTCAACAAGGCCCTGCCTTACCAACCCTTCGATGATCGTGTCGTAGCCACTCAACGTCGTGTCAAAGCGGCCGTCTGGTGTGCCGTCCGGGGCAATGTCGAGCTTGCCGGTGCCCGTTGCATTGCTCGTGCCCCATGTCACCGTGCCCTGTGAAACCTGTATCTCGCTACCCCGCAACCGGAGCAAGGCAAGGTCGCGGAATACAGCGTCGCCCGCATTGGCGGTAACCCGCGACTGGATACCTACATGAGCGATGGTTGGTCCCAAAATATCCACCAGACCGGGGGCTAGGTCCTTGTCCAATGATATGCCGCTCGCGCGGACTGCAATGTTGGCCGCTCCCGCTACATCTTCCGCACGGCGCGCATGGACCTGAAAGCGGTTGGCACCGACAAGCGTCGAGGCATCAGGCCGGTCGAGGCGGGTGGCTTTTGCCATTTGTATATCAATGGCAAGGCGGGCAGCCGTTCCTTCTTCAAAAACGTAGCTTGCTTCCGTGCTGCCTGCGACAATTTCCCATTGTTGTTTGTCAGGACCAGTCAATGTTTCAAAGCGCATCGGGCTTTGGGCGCTGGCAATGATGTGGGTCAGGCGGTAGGGCAGGGCATGGGCATGAAACTCAGGAGTGGACCATGCCCAGGGTGTTTGTGCCTGCGATGCTTCGTAGCGCAGATCATCGAGCTCCAGGCGCAGGCGTAGCGGCCAGCCACGTGCGCGCATATCGCTCCAGGTAATGGTCACGCCATTTGCGGCCTGTGCCTGTGCCCATGCTGCAACATCAGTCTTCAGACGGTCAGCCAGGGTGCTCCAATACAGCCAGTAGAGGCCGGTCAGTACCAGCAGTGCCAAAAGCGGCAGAGCGGTTTTGGGAAGTCGGTTGAGCATGGGATGATGCCTAAGATTGAAGCGGAAGCGGCGCGCGCCCATAGGTTTGCGCAAGGATAGAACATTTGTCGGCACAAAGCGTATCTGACATGAGCAAAGATGAAGATCTGTGGGTTTTTGGCTACGGCTCGCTTATGTGGCGGCCAGGCTTTGACTACGTATCGCGCCATCAGGCGCGTATCGCGGGCTACCACCGCGCATTTTGTGTCTATAGCCATCACCATCGCGGCACACCTGAAAAGCCGGGCCTGGTGCTGGGCCTTACGCGCGGTGGCTCGTGTCGGGGCGTGTTGTATCAGGTGGCCCGGCAGAATGCTGATGAGACGATTGCTTACCTGCGCGAGCGCGAACAGGTCACACTGGTTTATCGTGAAGTGCAGGTGCCTGCGGTGCGGCTCACAGACAATACACGGATACACCGTGTGCTGACATATGTCGCAGAGCCCAGCCATGTGCAATATGCCGGGCGGCTGGATGCCGAAATGCAGGCAACCCTCATTGCGAACGGTCAGGGCAAGTCAGGCAGAAATCCCGAATATCTTGAAAGCATGGTGGTGCATCTGCGCGACATGGGTATTCGCGATGCCGGACTTGAAGCATTGTTGATCGCTGTGCAGGCAAAGCTGGCCGGTTAGCTTGCCAGCTTAGGTAGATTTCTTTGCCAGCGCTTCGGCTTCCAGCCGGGCGGTTGCAGGCTCTATTACCGCTTCCAGTTGTGCCATGAACTCACGCCGTTTCAGGCCCGGAGGAATCGGCGGAAGGATGTCAACAATGATCGTGCCGGGTTCGCGCTTGAGAGCGCGCCGGGCCCAGAACATGCCGGAGTTGAGCGCCACGGGAATGCACGGCACATTGAGCTGGGTATAAAGCGCTGCGGCCCCCGGTTTGTAGTCGGCAGATGCGCCCGGTGCCATGCGTGTACCTTCGGGGAAAATCATGATTGGCCGCCCCTGTGCCAGCGCCGCTCGCCCCTGACGGACCAGTTTGCGAATGGCGCTTGGGCCTGAGCCGCGATCAATCGAGATCATGCCCGCCTTGAGCGCGTACCAGCCATAAAGCGGCACATAGGTGAGTTCCTTCTTGAGCACGATGGCGGGGTCTTTGGTGGCCACGGCCCAAAAAATGGTGTCCCACATGCTCTGGTGCTTGGAGGCTATAAGACACGGGCCTTCGGGAAGGTTCTCCTGCCCGCGTATTTCGTAGGTCACGCCGGTAATGTTGGCGGCACCCCAAAGCTGCAGGCGTGACCACAGACCGATCGCACTTGCTGTAAACCGGCGGGGCATTACGAGCAGCGGCAAGGCACCAAGCGTCATGATTGCGCTCACGGTGTAGAGATAAATCTGGTAGGCGAGGGATCTAAGGGCGGTCACAGGGCTTACTTTGTTAAGGCGTGTTGGCCGGGATCTGCGACTCACGCAGCGCTTTGACGCCAGTCTAGCCCAGACGGGTGCGCAGCAGAGTCACAACGTATTTTGCGTATTCTGACACCAGCAGACGCGCAATGGTAAAGCTTCCCAGAGCCCTGCTTGCACTGGGTCCGTCAGATGCCACCGCATGGGGAATAAGCACAACGCCCGGCATTTCATGGCCCAGCACTGCCAGGCTGCGGGGCATGTGATAGTCACTGGTAACGACAATGAGGCTCTTGTAGCCGTTCTTGCGCACCCAACTGGCTGTCTCATTTGCGTTGCCGTCGGTTGTGCGGGCTTCAAAGCCCAGGTCCACGCAGCAATCAAACTTTGTATCTGGGCCGCCGATGGTGCTCTCAAGGTCTGCGCGGGACACATCCCGATTGACCCCGGAGATCAGCAGTCGGTCACCTTTGCCTTGCTCCAGCAAAGCCATTGCCTTGGAAATGCGGTCTCGTGCGCCCGTCAAAACCACAATCGCGTCCGCAGGCGTTGCGGTTTGAATTGCGTGTGTTGATTGAGAAACAGCTGACACAAATTGCAGGAACCCTCCCGCAAGCAGCAAAAACGCTGTTGCCAGGATCACCATGAGACACCGCAGAAGGCGGAAGCGCCTGCGGTCCGGTGCTGAGCTGTGTTCAAAAATGGGAATCGGGTCGTTCACGCAATGGTCCGGTACTTATGAAAACTGCAGAAAATCCGTTGAATTTGCCCCGTCACTCACTCATTCCGGGGTGTTGCCGTAGCAATCGGTTTATCAGGTAACAGCCAGTATCATGCCACCTCGGCGTTACTTTTGCCGCGTTGTTCGTGAACGGCACCAGAAACCCGGATTGAGCAGAAGTTAAGCGTGTGATTGTGGCTAGAGAGTGAGCGCGAGTGTGCGCATCACTGTCATCCGCGCAGCGATGGCGGTGAGGGCGGTCGCTGCCGCTGGTACCAAAAGCAATACAACATAGTGATCCCACGGCATCCGGAGCTGTGGCAGCAAAGAAACCATACCAACGCCGTCACTGGCGGACAGGCCAAATATGGCAAATGTCAGGGTTGCCGCCACCCAGCCGGCGCACCCGGCTTTGAGCCCGGTCATCAAGAAACGTTTTTGAACTTCACCGGCAATAAACGCATCACGTGCACCTATAAGGTGCAGCACCTCAACCGTATCGCGGTTGGCAGCAAGCGCTGACCGGGTGGCGAAAACGACAATTGCCGCTGTGGTAATGGCGACAAGTGCCAGAATGCCCATGCCGACAAGTTCGACAACGTTGGCGGCACCAGCCAGTTCGTCACGCCAGCGGGCATGGGTGTCGAGGGTGGCATTCGGAGCTGCCGCCATGAGGCGGGCCCGCAGAACCTCGAGGTCGAGATTTGCACCTTCTGCCATCTGCGCATTGATGAGGCTGGGAATGGGGAGGCCTGCCAGGGCATCGGCGCTGCCAAGCCACGGCTCAATAAGGGCGGCAGATGCTTCAGCGGGCAGAGCCCGGGCACTTGCAATCAAAGGTTCTTGTTCAAGCAGTGACAGCACCGCCTGTATCTCCGCGTCCACATCCACACCGGCACGCGGCACAATCTGGATGGTGAGGGCGCGGTCAAGGTCGCTTGTCCAGGCGCGGCTGGCGTCCGATGTCATCAACGCGCCGCCAAGCGCCAAGCAGGCAAGGTAACACATGCCCGCCACAACCACTCCCAGTGCTGCGCTGCCGTGTCCGCGCGGCATCAGGTCGCTGAGTGGCTCAATCGTTTCATTCATGCGAGGGCTGTCAGGGCCAGTCATGCCAAAGCGCTGCTTGATACTGTAGGCGACACCACTTTTGGTCAGTGTACGTATCATTGTATGATTTCGCCTTTCGCCAGATGCAGAACTGGTGCACCGGAACGCTCAACGAGGCTGTGATCGTGGGTCGCAATGAGCACGGTTGTACCAAAGCGGTTTAGCTCTTCAAACAGGCGCAGCAACCGAAACCCCATTTCGGGGTCCACGTTGCCGGTTGGTTCGTCGGCCAGCAGCACATCCGGGCTGGCCACCACGGCGCGCGCGATGGCGGCACGTTGTTTTTCACCGCCTGACAGTGTTGCAGGCGTGGCGTGCATCCGTTCGCCCAGCCCTACCCATTGCAGCAGTTCAATGACGTCGTCACGGTAGTCTGCAATATCCTGCCCGGCGATACGCAGGGGTAGCGCCACATTGTCGAAGGTTGTGAGGTGGTCTAGCAGCCGGAACTCCTGAAACACCACGCCGATGCGGCGGCGCAAGGCGGGCAGCTCCTGGCGGCGTGTAGTGGCCAGATCGTTGCCGAACATGGTGATGAGGCCCCGCGAGGGGCGCAGGGCCAGAAACATTAGTTTCAAGAGCGAGCTTTTGCCTGCCCCCGACGGACCGGTGAGAAAGTGAAAGCCGCCCGGCTCCAGGTGAAAACTGATGTCGCGGAGCACTTCCGGGCCCAGTCCGTAGCGCAGCCCCACATTTTCAAAACGGATCACTCGTTTGGCCTTTGGTGCAAAGGGACGGTTGAGATACACGGCAATTCAGCGCAACACGCTTGAATTGGGTCGAATCGCGGCATGGTTAGCCAAGTTTTAACTGACTTTCGCCCATTGATAGGGTCAGGGCCATAGGCTGTGGGGTGCGGGTGGTGCTTGCTCTTGTAATATCGGCCATGTCAAACACCTGTGGACGCTGCCGACTGTTATTTTGACGGCTTTGGTTTTTTCTGACGAGATACTGCATATCCCATGATTATCACCTGCCCGGAATGTGATACCCGCTACACCGTAAAGGCTGCAGCCTTTACGGCTCCGGGCCGCAAGGTGCGCTGTAAAAATTGCGGTAATGCGTGGTTTCAGGCACCGCCTGACGATGCGCCCAAGTCGGTTGAACCGGCTCCTGAGCCTGACCCACCCGTTACGGCACCCGATGTCAAACCGTCTGCGCAGCCCGACCCGCCCGAAGCTCAATCAGAGGAAGAACCCGAAGCGCCCGCTCCGGTCATTACCCGCCCGCGGCCGGTGGATGAAGCACCGGCGATTGACCCTGCCGAGTTTACGCGGCCACCTGCGGCCACGGCTTTCGATCCGACGCCAAAGAAATCACGCGGTGCGCTGCTTGGCTGGGGGGCACTGGTTGCCTTTGTGCTTGTTTTCGCAGGGGCTCTTGCTGCTTTCAGGGGAGATGTCGTGCGGTTGTGGCCTGCGACGGCATCGGTGTATCAGGCTGTGGGACTGCCGGTGATTATCCAGGGCATGGAGTTCCGGCAGGTTATGTATGAGCAGGCCAACGAGAACGGTCTGACGGTACTTTCGATCCGCGGTGAAATTGTGAACGTCGCCGATGAGAGAGGCCCTGTGCCGCGCGTGCGTGTGGCACTGCGCGATCAGGACGGACAGGAGCTCTATCACTACTTTTTTGCGATACCCGAGGCCGAGCTTGATGCAGGGGCAACGGCAGAGTTCGTGACACGGCTTTCAAGCCCGCCGGAAGCGGCCCGCGACCTGGTGCTGCGGTTTGTCGAGCCTGGTGAGTTTGTGTCTCCTGAACAGCCTCCGCAGGACGGCTAGAAACAGTTCTCCCTAGAATCGCTCCAGCAGCCTGTTGAGATAATCAAGTTCAATGGGCGGCCGGTTGCGATCGCCCGCACGGCGCTGCAATTCTTCAAGAATACGCCGGGCACGCTGGATGTCGCTTTTATCGGGTACGTCCACACCGTCGCCGGTCTGCGGGCCTGTGGTTCGTTGCGGGCGACCCAGCGGATCACGGCCTTCAGCGCCCGCACCACGATCCTGCCCCTGATTTTCACCGGACATGGCCAGATCCTCAAGAAGTGTCTCCGCCAACGCCTGTGCCCCGTCACGCAGGTTCTCAATGGCTTCGCCCTGCTTGCGGGCAGCGCGCTCAAGGTCACCGCTTTCAAGGGCGTCTTCAGCCTCGCGCATGGCCCTGTCGGCGCGACCAAGGGCAGAAGGGTTTTCAACGCCCGCACCCTCTAGGCCATCACGCAACTGGCTCAAATCGCCGCGCAGGCCCTCCTGACGCTGCTCCAGCGCACCACTTCCGCTTTCTCGGCCACCACCTTGCTGACCATTGGAGTTTCCCTGTTCACCAGGCATGCCATTTCCCTGCTGCACGGTTTCGTCCTGCAGGGCGCGTTGCTGGTCGATGATTTCACCCATTTGGCCAATGGCATCGTTCATGGCTGATTGCGGCGGGGTCATCTGCATCTGGCCCGGTGTGCCGTTGGCGAGGTTTTCCATCATCTGCCGCAGCTCAGACAGGAGCTGCCGGGCGGCATCGCGTGAGCCGGACTGGGCAAGGTCCTGCAGGGCGTCCAGAAGGCTCTCCAGGTCGCTGCGCTGCAGCTCCTGCATGTTGGGGTCCATGGGCGCCATTTCGCCGTTCTGGCCCGCCTGCATCTGCTGCTGCGCCAGTGCCTGCAAAAACTCATCCATGGCCTGACGCAGATCGTTCATCAGGCGCTCAATTTCAGCGTCTGAGGCTCCGTTGGCCAGGGCATCCATAAGCGCATCCTGGGCATCGCGGAGGGCCGTTTCAGCAAGAGACAAGTCACCATCCTCAAAGTGCAGGGCAATGTCCCACAGGAGGTCGTAAATGCCGTCCAGATTGCCAGGATGGCTGGCAGCGCGCAGACGCCAATAGGCTGAGCGCAGCGGCAGGTAGTCGTTGGCGTGGTCGTAATAGCGGTCCGCATGAAGGGTCAGCGCGTTCAGCGCTGTGGCCACCTGCGGGGCCATATCCGGAGTGCGGGCGAGGCGCTGGCGTTGTTCAATGACGGCGCGGGCAACGGGGTCTGTGAAGCGGCGCTGGGGCAGGCGCATGATACGGGTCTGGCTGACGCCTTCCTGACCGGCCTCGTCGAAGGCTGCGAGGGTGATGGCCACCTGCAGGCCCGCCCATGGGTGGCCTGTCAGATCCTTGTAGGCAAACTCACCTTCCACATCGGTAACGCGGGCGCCGGGCAGCGGCAGGTTGAGCACGGGCGGCTCGATTGCGGCGAGTGCACCAAGGTCGGTTGTTGGTTCGGTGGACGCATTTTCAGAAGTGCTGACGGTCACGTCAGACGGTGGTGGCAAGGCAACACGCATCTCAGCGCTTACCACGCCATAGTCGTCCAGCACGTCATAGCCAACTGCGAGGGATAACTGCGGGGTGACGGACAGGGCATCGCCATCGGTAAAAAGGATTTGCGGTCGCAGGTCCGGAGTAAGCGAGAGCTCGAATGTATCCAGCGCGTGGCTATTGGCGCGGATGCGGAGCGTACCTTCGCTCGTCAGCGGCAGGGCAATTTCGTGGGCACCGGATACGTCAGGCTCAAAGCGATGAGCTTCATTTGCAAGCTGTATATCAGCAGACGAGGCACCATAGACACGCGCGGTCAGCACGCTACCGGTTGGTACGGTGATGGCAGGTGCGTCTGCGTTGGGTGTTTCAGGAATCGTATTGAGGAACAGGGGCGGTACGTCGGTGTAGGCCGGGGGCGTAATCCATGCGTCAAATGCAATGTTGGCACTTGAGCCAAATACAGCACCCGGTATGAGGTTCTGGGCAAGACGCGCGGGCGCATCCCGGCCTGCGTAAACCAGTGATGCCGCAAGCACGAGAAACACAAGCGCCCGCAGCGCGAAAACATCAAGTTTCGGGGCTGCGGATGTGGGTGGCGCCGCATGGGCCATGGCAGCCTCTGCCTCAAGATGCGCAATGTGGTGCTGCCACAAGACTCTGCCTTCCGGGCCATTGCCCGCAAAGTCCGCCCGTGCATCCGCGAGCGCTGAAAGAGGTCTGTGGGAGAGACCGGATGTGGTTTCCAGCCTGCGCAGGGTGTCAGCCTGGGTGGGCCACGCAAAAGCCCGTGCGCCGCGCGTCACACACCATGAGATACCCGCGATGCTTGCCAGAGCTGCTGACCAGTGGGCGATGCCGGGCACGGCGTCCCAGACATTGAGCAGCGCAAGCGAGGCGTAAAGGCCGACAATGCAAGCCGATGCAAGCAGCGGTGGCCATATGCGCTCCCACACCAGCCCCGCGCGGGTGAGTGCGAGTTTGCGCCGCAGCGGTCCGGCAAAGCGCTGACCCGTGATGGGGCCTTTGGCCTGTGGTGAGTGTATGTCGCCTGTTTCAGGCACGCGGCGCTGCTCCCGTTGTAGATATGCATGGCCGCGCCAGAGTGGAGGGCTAGCCTCCCAGCCAGGCGGGTATGCGGTTGTCGGCCAGCAAAGCGTCATAAGTTTGACGCTCACGGACCACAGCCCAATCGGCCCCGTTGACCATCACCTCCGCCACCAGCGGGCGGGCGTTATAGGTGGAGGCCTGAACGGCGCCATAGGCTCCTGCAGAGAGGATAGCGAGCCTGTCGCCCGCGGCAAGCAGCGGCAGGTCACGATTGCTTGCAAAAATGTCGCCGCTCTCACACACAGGCCCTACAATATCAGCGCTCAGGTGCGGGGTATCAGGCGTTGCTTCCACCAACGGCAGCATATCGTGCCAGGCATCATAGAGCGTTGGGCGGATCAGATCGTTCATGCCAGCGTCGAGAATGACAAAATCCTTGGCTTCGCCGTTCTTCACATAGATGACCTCACTCACCAGCACGCCCGCATTGCCGGCAATGATGCGACCCGGCTCAAACAGCAGGCGCACGTCAAGGTCAGCAAACGCGTCGCTGGCGATGCGGCCATATTCTTCGGGATGGGGCGGTGGTTCGTTACCCTGCATATAGGGAATGCCCAGGCCACCACCCAGATCCACATTAGCAACCGCGTGCCCCTGTGCCTGAAGCTCGCGCACCAACTCGGCCACTTTTGCAAACGCCGTGCGGAATGGCTCAAGCGATGTGATCTGGCTGCCGATATGAACATCGACGCCGACAATCTCAATGCCCGGCAGTTCAGCGGCGCGCGCATAAACGGCATGGGCACGCTCCCACGCAATGCCGAACTTGTTTTCTGCCTTGCCGGTTGTGATTTTGACATGGGTGTTGGCATCCACGTCCGGGTTCACACGCAAAGAGATGGGCGCGCGCATGTTTTTGGACACAGCAACGTCGTTGAGCGCTTCCAGTTCCGGCTCGCTTTCGACGTTGAACATTAGGATACCCTCATCCAACGCATAGGCCATTTCACCGGGCTTTTTGCCAACCCCGGAAAAAACGATTTTGTCCGCCGGAATGCCGGCCTTGCGGGCGATGCGGATTTCGCCCTCCGACACAACGTCTGCGCCCGCGCCCATGTTTGCCAGGGTCGAAACCACAGCGAGGTTTGAGTTGGATTTCACCGAAAAGCAGATCAGCACCGGGGTTGCGGTGCTGCTCCGCGCAAACGCCTCACTGAACACCCGGTAATGGCGTTCCAGCGTGGCGGTTGAATAACAGTAGAAAGGCGTACCGACCTGACCTGCGATGTCAGACAGGGGCACATCCTCGGCGTGCAGCACACCGTTTTTGTAGGCGAAATGGTGCATGGGGCGTCCGGTTTAATTGACGGCTTCAGGGGGCGGGAAGCGGGTGTCGTCATCGTGTTGGGCGGACGACGGTGAGGTCTTGCCGTCACCTGTTTCAATCAGCACCTCGCGGTCGGGCGGTACGGGCGCTCCACGCACACCGCAAGCTGCAAGCAGGACCAGCAATGCTGCCGTGACGCCGAGGTGTGCGCCTTGTCTCAGATGTGTCATGCAAGCTGCTCCTGCCAGTATTTTACCTGTGCGCGCACGTTATCAGGCGACGTGCCGCCAAAGCTTGTGCGGCTTTTGACGGAATTGTCGAGGCCCAGCACGTCAAAAACATCTGCCGTAATGCGCGGCTCTTCTGCCTGCATTTCATCCAGCGTCAGGCCGTCAAGGTCGCAGCCTTTCCGTTCGGCTGCAGCTACAAGGCTGCCCGTGACATGGTGCGCGTCGCGAAATGGCATGTTGAGCGCGCGTACCAGCCAGTCCGCAAGGTCTGTCGCCGTAGCAAAGCCTTTGGACGCGCTGTCGCGCATGGCCTGCTTGTTGACCGTCAAATCACGGATCATTCCGGTCATTGCCGCGATCGCAAGGTCAAGTGCATCCAGTGCGTCAAAGGCGGGTTCCTTGTCTTCCTGCATGTCCTTGGAATAGGCCATTGGCAGGCCTTTGAGCATCACCAGCAGGCTTGTGAGTCCGCCGATGATGCGGCCCGATTTGGCGCGCACGAGTTCGGCTGCATCCGGGTTGCGCTTTTGCGGCATGATGGATGAACCGGTTGAAAACTTGTCCGGCAGCTTCACGAAGTTGAACTGGGCGGATGTCCAGATGACAATTTCCTCAGCCAGCCGCGACAGATGCACCGCGCAGATGCTGGCGCCCGACAAGGCTTCGAGCACGAAGTCGCGGTCCGCGACTGCGTCAAGCGAATTGCGGGTCGGTTCTGTAAAACCAAGCGCTTTTGCCGTCTGCTCCCGGTTGATGGGGAACGACGTGCCCGCAAGGGCTGCGGACCCCAGCGGGGATTGCCCGGCGCGCGTGTGCGCATCACAAAACCGGCCCCGGTCACGCGCGAACATTTCCACATATGCCAGACAATGATGACCGAACGTAACGGGTTGCGCGGATTGCAGGTGCGTGAAGCCCGGCATCACGGTGTCGGCGTTCTGGCTGGCCTGGTTGACAAGGGCCCGCTGCAGCTCTGCAAGGCCTTGATCAAACTGCATCAGCCGTTCGCGGATGTGCAGCTTGAAATCAGTTGCTACCTGGTCATTGCGCGACCGGCCCGTGTGGAGCCTGCCTGCGGGCGTGCCGATGAGGTCACGCAGGCGCGCTTCAATGTTCATGTGGATGTCTTCAAGGTCGCGGCGGAATACAAATGTACCGTTCACGATCTCTTGTTCAACCAGATCAAGCCCGCGTAGAATTTCTGACGCATCATCCCTTGAGATAACCGCGCAATCGGACAACATTTGCGCGTGCGCCCTCGACCCGGCAATGTCCTGAATTGCCAGCCGCTGGTCGAAGTCGATGGAGACGTTTATCGCCTCCATGATGGCGTCGGGTCCGTCTGCGAACCGGCCGCCCCACATTTCGTTGCCTGTCTTGCTGCCCATCGCCTGTTTTGCCTGTTGTTCGTACTTTTAAGGAAACCTGATCACATGGCCCGCGCAAGATCGCCCGTGACAAACCGCTTCCGCTTGATTGCGCTGGTTCTCGCAGCAGTCATTGCGGCGGTTCTATACGGCATGGTGCCAACAGGTGGCAAATCGGGCGGTGAAGCATCAGGGCCTGAGACCGCCGGGGCGTCCTCTTTGGCGCTCAAGCCCTATGCAATCGGTGCCGTCGCCAATTTTGTGCCTGCGGCTGAGCCATTGGCGCTTGAGCCGATTGCATTCACAGATGGCGACGGCAATCCATTGACGCTTGATGATTTTGCCGGGCGTACCGTCTTGCTTAACTTGTGGGCTACGTGGTGTGCACCCTGCCGCGAAGAAATGCCCGCGCTTGATGCTTTGCAGCGTGAGGCGGGCAGCGATGACTTTATGGTGCTGGCGCTTAGCCTCGACAGGGGTGGGATCGAGAAGCCGCGCGCGTTTCTTGAGGAAATTGGCATCGAGAATCTCGCGCTTTACCACGACGCGACAGGGCGTATGGGGACGAGATTGGGCGCTTTCGGGTTGCCGACGACGCTGCTGATAGGGCCCGACGGCAAGAGCCTGGGTCGCCTTGTTGGTCCGGCGCACTGGGATGCGCCCGAAGCAGTGGATCTCGTGCGCGCAGCAACACTGGGTGGCGATGTCTTATCCGAGAATGGCCCGGAAATCTGAAAGTTATGCGGTCACGCGGTAGGTTGTGAATAATCCACCTATCATCTGCTCAACCTGGGTGCCGCCATTGGTAAGGGGCAATGACACTCCATGATAAATCAGATGCTCCTTGCCTGCGCGTGACGCCAGTGCGGAGGCAAACACAGGCTTGCCCTCATCAAAGGCGAGCCTTGTAGCAGCATCCCACCGCGCTGCCACGTTGCCCCCGGCGCTACGATTTGAAAGGCCGATCTGTGAAATCAGTTGGCCCGTGCGTTCTTCGCCCGTGATTTCAGCAAGTGCCGAACCAACAAGGCGCAGACGGAAATCGTTTGTTTCCGGTGCGCGTTCCACAATCACGATGTGTGGCGCAATGTCCGCGATTTGGGTGAGGTTAATGTCGCTGCGGTCTGGTATGGGGCGACCGGCACATTTGCCAAGCCAATACATCCAGAGTTTGCGCGCACCTGCATGCACGGGCTCTTCAAGAAACTCGAAATTGTTGTCGGGAACGGGGAGGATAAGTGGGGAAGTGCTGCTCACGGGGACTCACGAATGCTGAAAATGATAATCTGTCATGTTCTGGCGCAACAACGGTACCAGACGGTCAATTTTGACGACCATGACGGGTGATGCGTTCGTCAGAGACGCTGCGCACTGCAAACGGGCTGATCGCGTGTGGCTGTTATCGCGTGGGAACGGGTGCGTCGCCGCGATAATCGTAGAAGCCACGTGATGTCTTGCGACCTAGCCAGCCAGCTTCGACATATTTCACCAGCAGTGGGCATGGGCGGTACTTGCTGTCGGCAAGACCCTCATACAAGACCTGCATGATGGACAGGCAGGTATCCAGTCCAATGAAATCTGCCAGCTCAAGCGGGCCCATTGGATGGTTGGCGCCCAGCTTCATCGCTGTGTCGATCGCTTCAACGCTACCTACACCTTCATAAAGCGTGTAGATCGCTTCGTTGATCATCGGCAGCAAAATACGGTTAACGATGAAGGCTGGAAAGTCTTCCGCAACTGTAGCCTTCTTGCCGATGTGATCGACGAAGTGTTTACACGATGCAAACGTCTCTTCATCCGTGGCAATACCGCGCACCAGTTCGACCAGTTCCATCACTGGCACCGGGTTCATGAAGTGAATGCCCATGAACCGCTCCGGGCGGTCGGTCGAGGCGGCAAGGCGGGTGATGGAAATGGATGAGGTGTTGGTAGCGAGAATTGCATTGTCAGCCAGAACGGGGCAGACATCGGCGAAAATCTGGCGTTTTACCTGCTCGTCCTCCGTCGCGCTCTCAATCACAAGATCGCAGGCGCTCAGCGCTTCTATGCCGCCTGAGGCGCGCACGCGCTTGAGCGCGGCGTCGCGGGCCTCCTCGGCAATATGACCCTTGGCGACCTGACGGGCGAGATTGCCATTGATTGTGGCAAGGCCGCGCTCGATGGCTTCAGCATTGACATCGTGCAAAATGACATCAAGGCCTGACAAGGCGCACACATGGGCAATGCCATTGCCCATCTGGCCTGCGCCGACGACACCGACTGTTGCGATTTTCATGTGTATGCGCTCGTGAGTTACCTGCGAGGCCCCGGCCTCTTCAAGTGCGTAGTATGCACCAAAGGGCCGGGGTTTCGTAGGATTTAGAGGCCTGCCTTGGTGAGTTCTTCTTCAAGCTCCGGCACGGCGGTGAAGAGGTCCGCGACCAGGCCATAATCCGCGACCTGGAAAATAGGGGCTTCTTCGTCTTTGTTGATGGCAACGATGATTTTTGAGTCCTTCATGCCAGCAAGGTGCTGAATGGCACCGGAGATGCCAACGGCGATGTAAAGCTCAGGTGCCACGATCTTGCCTGTCTGGCCGACCTGATAATCGTTGGGCACAAAGCCCGCATCCACAGCTGCGCGAGAAGCACCAACGGCTGCACCCAGCTTGTCAGCAATCTTGTCGAGCATGGCGAAGTTTTCACCGTTCTGCATCCCGCGGCCACCCGAAATGATGACTTTGGCTGCTGTCAGCTCCGGACGATCGGACTTAGTAAGTTCTTCCCCCACAAACTCTGACACGCCCGGATTGTCACCCGCAGAAATGCTTTCGACAGCAGCAGAGCCACCTTCGCCAGCTGCTGCAAACGATGCTGTACGTACCGTGATGACCTTTTTGGGGTCCCCCGACTGCACATGCTCGATGGCGTTACCCGCGTAGATGGGGCGCGAAAACGTGTCGGGACCATCCACCGAAATGATTTCGGAAATCTGTGCGACATCCAGCAGTGCCGCCACGCGCGGCATGTAGTTTTTGCCGTTGGTGGTTGCGGGCGCGAGGATGGCGTCATAGTCGCCTGCAAGGCCGACGATGAGCGCTGCCATCGGTTCAGCAACCTGCTTGGCATACATGGCATCGTCTGCCACCAGCACTTTTGCAGCGCCGTCGAGCTTTGCAGCGGCTTCGGCGGCTGGCCCGCAATTTTCACCTGCGACCAGAATGTGCACGTCGCTGCCGATGGCAACTGCCGCCGTCAGGGCTTTGGCTGTTGCGTCATTTAGGGCGGCGTTTGAGTGTTCTGCAACGAGGAGAGTTGCCATTAGATAACCCCTTCTTCGTTTTTCAGCTTGCTGACGAGTTCAGCAACAGTTTCAACCTTGATGCCTGCTTCGCGTTCCGGTGGCTCGGTTACTTTGAGCACCGTCAGGCGGGCGGCAGTGTCGCCACCAAAATCACCGGGGGCCTTTTCATCAATCGGCTTCTTCTTCGCCTTCATGATGTTGGGAAGGGACGCATAACGCGGCTCGTTGAGGCGCAGGTCGGCGGTAACAATGGCGGGCAGCGTGATGCTGACCGTCTGTGTGCCACCGTCAATCTCGCGCACCACGTTGAGCTTGCCGTCGGTCTTCTCGATGCTGGCTGCGAACGTGCCCTGCGACCAGCCAAGCAATGCTGCAAGCATCTGGCCGGTCTGGTTGGCGTCGTCGTCAATGGCCTGCTTGCCGAGGATGACGAGTTCGGGGCTTTCAGCCTCAACCACACCCTTGAGGATTTTGGCGACGTTGAGCGGCTCAACCTTGTCGTCGGTTTTAACAAGAATTCCGCGGTCAGCACCCATGGCCAGCGCAGTGCGGATTGTTTCCTGGGCCTGCTGCGGGCCGATGGAGACGACGATCACCTCGTCGGCAGTGTCAGCCTCTTTGAGACGGACGGCTTCTTCGACGGCAATCTCGTCGAACGGGTTCATCGACATTTTCACGTTGGCCAGATCAACACCGGACCCATCCGCTTTCACACGGATTTTCACGTTGTAATCAACCACGCGCTTGATCGGCACGAGCACTTTCATGGAGGCAGTCTCCGACATTACGAAACTTAGTTGCGAAACTTGAGTGAAAACTTGGGTTTTTGCGCCACGCGTTAGGCTGTTTCAGGCCAGCCGCGCGGTCAAAAAATCAAGCGACCCGGTGCATTGTTACCGAGTCTTGTTGCGGTGCGGGAACGTACTTGGCCACAAATAGGGAGTCAACGCGCCACGTCAGGCTGTGTCGGTCTTTCGGGAAGCCCCACCGAACAGCGGAACTTCGCGGCGCTTGAGGAATGGCGTCAATATAAGACCTGCCGCAAAACCGCCAATATGACCCCACCACGCCGTCGGACTGCCGGGGTCGGCAACCACCATCACAAATTGAAATGCGACCCAGCCCCCTAAAACACCCCAGGCGGGGATGTACAGCGGGATGCGCATGACAAAAACGGCCCACATTTTGACGCGCGGGTGGAGCAGCAGATAGGCCGCCACCAGCCCTGACGTGGCACCGCTTGCCCCAATCAGCGGCACGGTTGACTCAGACCGCAGCAGGGCAAACAACAACGCTGCGGCGATACCGCACAGCAGATAGAAAATCAGGTAGCGCAGATGCCCCAGATCATCTTCCACATTGTCGCCCAACACCCATAAAAACAGCATATTGCCCGCCAGATGCCATACATCGGCGTGCAGAAACATGTAGGTCACGAGAGCGAACTCTTCAGGGAAATTGCCAAAGTCCGGCATTCCGCCCAGCAGGGCAGCGGGCACGACGCCAAAGGCCTGGTCGGCGGCAATGATCTCGCCGGGTGCAAGCGATGTTTGCCACAGGAACACCAGAATATTGGTGACGATCAGCCCCACGGTCACCCGCTGAAACGAGATGACCTTCAAGGGATTGTCGTCGTGAATGGGGATGAACATTGACGACTGCGCTCCTGCGGGCCGGGTCGGCCTGTCAGTAGCCTAGCGCTGCATGTCAGCCGCGCAAACCCTTCACGAAATCAGCCGCCGCGGCGCCTATTTCATGCGGGCTGTCTTCCTGAACGAAATGGTTTCCCGGCACGGTGATTTCGGTCTGGTTTGGCCATGCGCGGGCAAAGTCACGGGCGGTACCCGTGAGGATCGCGCCGGGTTCTGCATTGATGAAGAGTTTGGGCAGGTCGGTGCTGCTCAGCCATTTGCCATAGGCCTCGACAATTCCGACGACATCGGCAGGCTCACCGGCAAGCGGTATCTGCCGGGGCCATGTGAGAGTAGGGCGGCGGTCTTCGCCGGCATTTGCAAACGGGCGGCGATAGACGGTCATTTCTTCGTCAGTCAGGCCGCGCAAGACTGAACCAGGCAGCACGGCCTCGACAAACACGTTGTTTTGCAAAACCATCTCGTCGCCTGCCGGACTGCGGAACCCTTTGAAAATATCGGTCGCAGCATCCGGCCATTCTTCCCAGGTCATCGGTTTCACAATGGCTTCCATATAGACAATGCCCTTCATGGCATCGCGATGGCGGTTGGCCCAGTCAAAGCCCAGCGCCGACCCCCAGTCATGAATGACCAGCACCACGTTTTTTGTGATGCCGAGCGTTTCAAGTGCTGCATCCAGGTATTCACGATGCTCGACAAAGCGGTAACTGTCCGGACCCGGATTATCCAGCTTTTCGCTGTCACCCATGCCAATGAGATCAGGGGCGATGCAGCGCCCAAGGTCTTTGAGGTGCGGCATGATATTGCGCCACAGATAAGATGATGTGGGGTTGCCGTGCAGAAATACGATTGGGTCACCTGCACCCATTTCCACATAGGCCATGGTTTTGGCGTTGCCGCCGACGGTGACCTGAACAGTTTTCTTTGGGTGCTCGGCTGTGGAAAGGCTGCTCATGGTGGTTCCCCTGTTGCTTGGCGGTCTCATTGCTTCTGCATGAAGTCTAGCGGCGGCGTGTCAGCAAAGACCACACAGGGTTTTGCAACCTCGATGGTTCATATTAGGACCGGTTCTGCTGCTCCCGTGTCATAAAGAGGATTGCGAGAAGCGTTGTTTTGCCTGCGCCCGCAGCTTGTCCAGCCGTGCTTCCAGTTCGTCGATTGTGTCGTCGACTTTTGACTTGGCGGCGGTGGCAGTCTGGTTGCTGTCCACGTTGCGGCGTAACAGCTCTTCGACATTGGCAAACAACGTGTCCACTGCCATGCGGTCGTTGGTGCCTTCGTAGGGGTCATAAGGCACGCGCGCAGTGCCAAACAGGTTGATGACCCGTTCGCTCTGACGGCCAAACCTCAGCAGGCGTTCAAAATAGCGGTATGGCTTATCGCCACCGGTGAGAAGCCCCAGCAAGAGCGCCCCAAGTGAGAGGGGACTCAAGACAATGTCGCGCAGGGCATCGAGCGCCAGCTTGATTTGAAACATCAGCACATCCCAGACAAGCGCCCAGCGGTCTTCCCGCCTGCTGCTGGTGATGTCGCGCACTAGCTCGGTCTTGCCAGTGTCAGGTTTATCCTGCTCCGGTTCGTCAGTCGGCGTTTCCACAGTCAAATCCCTCACGGCCCACTAAACCCCTAAATTGATTGGGGCTTAGTATATCGGCATTGAGGGGCCGTTTTGAAAGGGGTTCGGCTAGGGCCTGAATCCCTGGAACCAGAATGCGGCGATAATGATGAGAATTGCCACAAACTGGAGGATGACGCGCCAGCGCATCAGCATTTGCGAGCGCGAAGCTGCTGCTTCGCCGCCGCCGCGCCACATATTTATAAGTCCTGCGCCGAGCACAATGGCCACGGCAGCGAGGGCGAGGGGGATGAGATAATCAAAAAATGCCATGTCGTAATTCTAGGTTTCTAGGGGCTTTGGGCAAGCTCGGCTTCAAGATCTTCGGCGCGACAAATCGCGTGCACCATGGTGAGGAAGGCCCCCATAATGGCAGTCACTTCATCGGGATACAGGTGAAACGCAGCCACATGGGTGCCCCAGCCGCCCGCGTCAGCCAGATGCGGATGGTCGTCGCCGGGGTGGGGGGCAACCCATAAATCCACGTTGCGGTTGGCGGCGGCCAGCCGCTCAGCGTGAATCCGCCGGTTCACCGGGTCTTTCTCATCCTGAATGACAAGCGTGGGGCGATCGTAGGGTTTTGCGCGGTCCAACGGCGTATCGCTGAATGTCGGCACGCCATGAAACAGGCCAGCTGACGTTGCGATCATGTGCGCCAGTGGTTTGGGCAGGTCTGCTGCTGCGACCGCCCCGTTCACCACTGTGTCGTAGGTATCAAGAAGCGGGTCCAGCAGCACCAGCGCACGAATGCGCTTGTCCTCAAGGGCGGCATTGATAACTGCGGCTCCGCCCATGGAGACCCCAAACGCGATGATCGGCACGCCAGGTGCGCGTGTGTCGACGTAGTCAACGGCAGCTAACACGTCGCGCGCCTCGGCGCGGCCCCAGTCGAGTTGGCCGTCGGTTGCACCTGACTTGCCCGCATTGCGCATATCGATGGCCAGAACGTGATGCTGTGTTTGCGTAAGTAGTTTGAAGAACGCGGGGGCGTTGGCGTATGGGTCCGCCCGGTGGCTGTTGGCACCATGCACAAAAATGATGACGCCTTGCGTCTCGATCGGCAGGCCTGTGAACGTATCAGTGCCCGGCGGGGTGGCGTCAGGCATCCACCAGCCGCTGATTTCCACGCCATCAGATGTGGTGAGGGCCACATCTTCGTAGGAAATACCATAATCGGCAGGCGTGTCGGTCGGCATGTTTCGTTCGGCAGCTGTGAGCATGGGAGGCAGCACGCCGGCAATGACAACCAGCACCGCCAATGGAACCAAAATGGCTGCGCCAACGGCAATGCGTTTGAGGTTTCGTGATCCGGTCATTGACAGCTTTCCTGCATTCCTGCGTCGGGCTTGCATGCGATCTGCGATCATCCCAATCCGCGCGCTGCGTGGCAATTCACTCTTTGGGAGCACGGTAAATGCGCAAAATGACGGTGAAACGGGATAACAGTGGACCGGGGGCGTGGAACCGTGTTGGCCGCCTAACTCTCCAACAACCGTCGCGCGATGACCTGCGCCTGTATCTCCGCAGCGCCTTCAAAGATCGACAGAATGCGGGCGTCACACAGCACGCGGCTGATGGGATATTCGAGGGCAAAACCGTTGCCACCATGGATTTGCAGAGCGTTATCAGCCGCAGACCATGCAATGCGTGCGGCAAGTAGCTTGGCCATGCCCGCTTCAAGATCGCATCGGCGGCCCAGGTCTTTTTCGCGGGCGGCAAAATATGTGATCTGACGGGCGGCCATGATTTCTGCTGCCATCATCGCGAGTTTGGCAGCGACGCGCGGAAACCGGATAAGCGCTTTGCCAAATTGCTGGCGTTCGCACGCATAGGCGAGGCCCAGATCCAGCGCTGATTGTGCAACGCCGACAGCGCGGGCCGCGGTTTGAATGCGGGCGCTTTCAAACGTTGCCATCAGTTGCTTGAAGCCGTTGCCTTCTTCGCCGCCCAGAAGTGCGGACGCAGGTACTTCGACGCCGTCAAAGCCAATCTCATATTCCTTCATGCCGCGGTAACCGAGCACGCCGATTTCGCCACCGGTCATGCCATCCAGCGGAAATGGCTCATCGTCCGTGCCGCGCGGTTTTTCGACCAGAAACATCGACAGGCCCTTGTAGCCCGGTGCGTCCGGGTTAGAGCGCGCGAGCAGCGTCATCATGTCGGCGCGTGCTGCATGGGTGATCCACGTCTTGCTGCCGGTGATGGTGTATGTGTCACCGGTCTTGACGGCGCGGGTGCGCAGGCTTGCAAGGTCGGAGCCCGTGTTGGGTTCGGTGAAAACGGCTGTAGGCAAAACATCGCCCGACGCAATCAGCGGCAAGAGGCGGGATTTTTGTTCGTCAGTGCCGCCTGCCAAAATGAGTTCAGCGGCAATTTCAGAGCGCGTGCCCAGTGAGCCGACGCCGATGTAGCCGCGGCTGAGTTCTTCCGACACAACACACATGGCGATTTTGCCCATGCCCAGCCCACCGGCATTTTCCGGGATGGTCAGGCCAAACACACCCAGTTCGCTCATGGACTTGATGACATCAAGCGGGATGAGTTCATCGCGCAGGTGCCAGCCATGGGCGTGCGGTGCCACCTGTTCATCGGAGAACCGGCGGAACTGGCTGCGGACCAGATCGAGCGTTTCGTCGAGGCCAGGGTCGCCATAAATCCCGCCGCTGTCAGCTTCAATCATGCGGGCCAGGGCGACGCGGGCCTCAGCACTGCTTTCCTGGGCGAACAGCGAGACAGCGTTGTCTTTAAGAGCAGCCACCACGTCATCTGGTATGCCCATGTCATGGGGGCGAAGTATTTCGCCTTGGCTCATGGGCAGGCCGCCAACCAACTCATTGATGTATTCACCGATGGCCAACCCGGCCAGTGCGCGTTCCATGTCGCCGAGGCGACCCTTGCCGGACAGGCGCTCAAGATAGGCCGCAAGCTGGCGCAGGGTTTCGACGTAGGTTGCTGTCCAGGCGAGACCGTGGACCGCCATCTGCTCGCGTTCCAGACTTTCAGGCGTGCCCGACACAATGCGGTTGCGCACGGCTGTCTTTACAGCTTCAAGATATTGGCTCGCAGCATCTGCGGCCGCGCGGGCGCGCTCGACATGGGAATCAGATGGGGAGGCGTGCTGCTCGGCAAGGCTCATGAGGTGTGTATCCGATCAGTATGTGATTGGCGGACCCTACTGTATGCCCAGCTTAATCGCGACAGGTGCGCCCAACCATAACATGGAGCGGCCAATCCCGGTGTACAGAGCGATCCCTATCTGCCCGTTTTAGGTGCTGTCGCGTATCCTTAACATTCGTCATGTCTTGGCCTTATTTCGCCGCTTATATGCAGTGCAATATATGTGTTACGTGCCGTGACTTTTTTCGACTTCCGGCAAGAAATGGCTGATTTCGGGGGCTTTTTGGCATTGTTATTCCAGTCCCCAAAGGCTGAAACGTGGTTAATACGGCTTAATGTCTGTTAACTCATTCAGCTTCCATTCATGGCCATGTGGTCAGGGTGTTGGTCCTAATTGGATTAGAGGGTTTGGATTATGAGCGCAGGATTTGACGCACGGTCATTTGACCCGGCGGCGCTGGCACCAGGCGAAGGCAGCATGTCTGCCCGTAATTGCGGGCGCAATGGCGAAGCCCTGTCGAAGTTGCACATTGTGTCGCGGCTGTCAGAACTGGACCAGCAACTGTCGCAACGTTTCATCAATGACAGTTCGCGGGTTGAAGCCCTCAAGCCGCAGATTGAAAGTGCGGCACGCCGCCTGTCGCAGCCGCCTTTTGCCGGAGCGCAGGAGTATTCCGAGGAGCGGACACGCGGATTTTTCGGTGGCAAAGCCAAGACGCTTGATAATGAAGGCGAGACCGTGGACGTCCAGTCCGGCCTTGTGCCGCAGTCAGTGCGCACACGCATAGACCACTATCTCCAAGCCAGCGCACAAAATGCACGGCAGATGCCGCTGCACATGATGGCTATTCTGGCAGGGCTTCTGGTTTTTGCCGGTGCGCTGTTTGTCGATTACACGATTGTGTCTGAGTTCTGGACGCGGGCACTGGCGAACGAGTTTCTGGAGCTGCCAGGCACGCTGGCTGACTCTGTTGGCTTCAAGTCCCTGCAGGTGCTGTTTGCCGCAATAGCCGCGCATCTGGTGTATTCGTCGCTTGGCTCGGCGGGGCAAAAGCTCTTTACCCGGATTGTATTTGTGCTGGCCGTGCTGATGCTCGGCGGGCTTGGTTTTCTTTTGGCTACCATGTCATTGCCCGCAGGTTCTGCAGATGCATTTGGCGGAACGACATCGCTTGATGATGCGCTGGCAGGCTTGGGTCTTGGCGCGCAGGAGGCTGTCAACAGCGTCGCTGCAGCCCCCGGCATTGCCGATGAAGCGATGTCGCGTGATTTGCACGCGGTGACATGGCTTGGCTCGCTTGGTGTCATTTTCCTGGTGGTCACCGGCGTTGCGGCCATTGCGTTGCATGGCGCTGTTGAGGGTTTCAAACATATGGTTGCTGTGGGCGAATACCGCTCTCGTGCAGCGGAAGCAGATTCTCTGACGCGCCGCGAGCACGAGTATGTGCAGCTCTCGCGCGAGATTGAGCAGCTTGAACAGCCGCAGGCGCGGCGTGCCATTTTGTGGGCAGGGCTGATGCGCGAGGTGCAGGCACATCTTGATGGCATGGAAGAAGCGCGTGCCGGCCTTGGCAAGCGGCTTCGCGGCGCATCACCGTCACGCGGTGGTTTTTTCAGCCGCGGCGGTGCCATGCAGCCTGTCTCACAGGACACAAGCGACGATGATGATTTGCGGTCGCGCATTGAGCGCAATGCGCAGAGCATGTCGGTAGAGGCATATGAAGAGATTTTTGATACCTGGTGGTCCAGCCGCAGTCAGTCTGCCCTTGCACGTGATGCGCAGTTTGACGCGCCGCTGCTGACCCGACGCAATGAGTATTCAGCGATACCGAGCACTCTTGCTTAGTACGCGACCCGTTAAACGGTTCATCTGACTATGGTTTGAAACTCCAATTACGGGAGCGATGCATCATGCGCCGCAGCCTTACCCTTCTTACTGCCCTGATCCTGAGTGCTGGTGTTTCGAGCACGGCGTTGCTGGCGGCATCTGAACCGGCACCTGATGCCGCTGATGCGCCAAACACGGTTGAGGGCGAAATCGTGCGGGCTGCTGCCCCTGTGCTTGTCATCGGGCTCGATCTTTCAAAGTCGAACCCGATGGTCACCAACGACGATTATGCCCGCCGCGTAGCAGATCGGGTGGCACCGATGGTTGAAGCCATGCCACTGCGCGGTCGCGTGATGGTTCGCAGCTTCGGCTCATACGACGCAACATCCAATACACTGCGGATAGACCAGGTGTTGTCGGCGCGTGCAAAGCCTGCGGATTTTGCCCGCGGTCTCAGCACACTGATCGCGGGCGTGCCCAAGCTGGTGCGTGACGGCAAGCTGGTGGCGCAAAACAAGACAAACATTCTGCCGTTCCTGCAAACCATGTCACAGGTCGTTGACTGCAAAGAGCAGCCGGTGACATTTGTTCTGCTTACGGATGGTGTCGAGGACAGCGAGTATGCCCGCCTTAAAAATGCCAGCGCAACACTGCCCGCCCCCGAGCACCAGCGTTTTGAGGGCTGCGCGGACCTGCAGATACTTGGCCTTGGCCAGGGGTTGAACAGCCCCAAGGCGACTGAGAGGTTGCGCACAACCTGGAGCGGTTGGGCGGACGGCGCGGGCTTTCAAAACTTTGTCGGTCTCTACGACTGGTAGCAGTCTGGTCCCTATTCATTGCTGACGGCAGATGGGTGACATGCATAATTGCGTGTTGGCCCGGTAATCGAGCGAGACTAATGTCTGCCTCGTTATGACCAAATCAATGACCAGAACCGCCATAAGCACACACGGGGTCACCCCTATTATGTGCGTAGGCGTACGACTTTCCGGCCCGGCTGTGATGTTCAGCCGGGACGATGCCGTCGTGTGTTCTTCTTCTATTTCGTCATCTGAGTTTGGTCATGTCTCCTTTTCTTTCTCTTGCCCGCCGGTCTGCTGACCCATCCTGGTCGCGTGCCGCTCAACCCTTGCAGCCAGCCTCTGCACCGACGCCTTGCCGTGGGCTGAGCGTCTTTGCGTTCACCGTTCGAGCTGTCAGCGAACCTGAAACCGTGCCGCGCATCATCTCACCGTTTTCAAAGCGCGGGATCGTGCCAAGACGATTTTCTGTGCGCCGCGAGGTAAACCCTGCGTGGCTTACGGTTTGGGCTGAAGTGGATGTGCCGGATGTCGGTGCTGCCGACATCATAGCGGGTAATCTGCGCTCCATACTGGGCGTTGATGCCGTGCTGCTTGAAGAAGTAAGACAGCAGCCACGCAAGTTCGCGCGCAGTTTTGGTGCGTTTGCAGCAGGGTAACGCTGCTTCCCACCTCACTTTTGGAGATCCCGCCAATGATGGACGTAGCCTATACCCTCGTCCTGCCTGTGTTCGGCGTTGTCGTTGTCGGCTATGTGGCGGCACGCATGGGGTGGTTTTCGCACAGCGCGACCCAGGGGCTGGATACATTTGTGTTCACCTTTGCCATCCCCGCGCTCTTGTTCCGCGCGCTTGCCAACACAGACCTGCCCGATGTGTTGCCCTGGGGGCTATGGGGCAGTTATTACGGAGGCATACTGATTGTCTGGGCCATCGGTTCTGCGTTTGCTGTGTATGTGCTGCGCCGGCCCATGAAGGATGCGATCGTCATCGGGTTTGGTGGTGGTTTCTCCAACACCGTCATGCTCGGTATCCCGATTATTCTGACGGCATTTGGCGAAGAGGCCTCAGTGCCGTTGTTTTTGATTTTGGCATTTCACGGACTCACGGTTTTCACGATCTGCACATTTTTGCTTGAAACCGCGCATGCGGCTGAGCGCCATGACGGGGGTTCGCGACCAAAACCCCGGCTGATACTGCTCGACAGCCTCAAGGGCATGGCGCGTAACCCACTTATCTGGGCGCTGGGGTGCGGTGTCATTTTCGGGCAAACGGGGCTGACGCTTCCGGTGCCGGTGGATGGTGTGCTGGAGAAGTTGGGGCAGGCAGGTATTCCATGTGCGTTGTTTGCTATGGGAGCAACGCTGGCCCGTTATGAAATCCGCCGCTCTATTGGGGCTGCGTCCCAAATTGCGGTCATCAAGCTGGGTCTGCATCCGCTGATTGTGTTCTTGCTCGGCACTTATGTATTCGCGTTGCCCGTGATGTGGCTCAAGGTTGCGACCGTCATGGCTGCCGTACCGTCCGGAGTTTATACGTTCATTATGGCCAGCCGCTATGCCGCTGCGCCAGGGGCAGCGTCTAGCGCTGTGGTGCTCACCACTGCGTTGTCGCTGCTTACACTGTCAGCAGTACTCACCTGGGCAATGTCGTTTTAGGTCCGCCCCAGCTGCATGACCGGGCGTGTAGTGAGCGTTGGGTGCATCATTTACTCCAGGTCCAGCATCTGCCGAATATCGGTTGGGGTTATGCCCTGCATCCTCATGTCACGCAGTGTTTGTGAGTTGCGGCGCTTTGCGAGGCGTTCGCCGGTATCGTCCGCGATCAGACGGTGGTGATGGTAGGTCGGTTCAGGCAAATCCAGCACCACTTGCAGCACCCGCTGTATATGTGTTGCGAAGAACAGGTCCTGACCACGAATGATGTGGGTAATGCCCTGCAGGGCATCGTCCATGACCACGGCCAGTTGATAGGCGATGACGCCATCCTTGCGTGCTATCACCGTGTCACCGAAGGGTACCGGGTTTACCGGCAGGCGTCCGGTTTCGCCTTCTGGTCCGCTGCCTTCTTCCGCGAAAGTCAACGCATTGCCCTTGAGGCGCTGTGCCAGGTCAAGGCCGCGCGCGAGGTCCAGACGCAGCGCGTGCGCGTCGCCCGCCGCTATCCTGGTTGCGCGCACATCCGCTGACAGAGTGCGGCAGGTGCCGGGATAAGGCGTGCCGTCCGGGCCATGGGGTGCTATGGCGGCCTGGGCAATATCCTTGCGGCTGCAAAAGCACGGATAGACAAGTCCGAGACCCTGCAATCGCTCAAGACCTTGTTGATAATCACCCAGATGCTCTGATTGGCGGCGGACAGGTGTTTCCCATGTCATGCCGAGCCATGCCAGATCTTCAAGCTGTGATGCTTCAAACTCCGGGCGGCTGCGGGTGCGGTCGGTGTCTTCGATGCGGACGACAAAGCGTGCATCATTGGCGCGCGCCCAGGTCCAGGCTGTAAGCGCGGAAAAGGCGTGGCCCAGATGCAGGTGCCCGTTTGGGCTGGGGGCAAAGCGGGTGGCAAGTTGCGCGTTCATGGTTCACTAATAGCATCCATGGCCATAATCAAAACCAACCGTGATATTGCGCGTGCCGCCGATGCGCTGGCGGATCGGTGTGAGCATATGGCAACCGCGCTTGAGATATGCGGCGGCCCGCCACCGCTGCGTCGCCGCCCGTCGGGCTTTGATACGCTGGCGCGGATACTGATGGGTCAGCAACTCTCTGTCGCGAGCGCCAGTGCCATTTGGGGGCGGCTTGAGGCGGGGCTGGGTGTTGTTACGCCGGATGCGGTGCTGGGGGTGAGTAATGAAACGCTGCGCGGTTTTGGCCTGTCAGGCCCCAAGCAGCGTTATCTGAGGGCGTCTGCGCAGGCCGTGGCCGACGGCACGCTGGACTTTGCCGCACTCAAACGCATGGACGATGAAACAGCGCGCGAGCATCTGATTGCCGTCAAGGGAATCGGGCCGTGGACCGCGGATATTTATCTGTTGTCCGGGCTGGGGCGCCCGGATGTTTTCCCTGCCGGTGATCTGGCGTTGCAGGAAGCTGCTAAGAGACTGATGCGAAAGCGCAAACGTCCGGATACGGAGGGTATTGCAAAAATCGCCCGGCGGTGGCAGCCATATCGAGGGGTGGCGGCCCGTATTTTGTGGTCCTACTATTCGGTGCCGCCAGTTTGATCTTCTCCAGGAAAGAAATCTGATGTCTGAAAAACTTGATGGTCCCCGCCTTGCACCTGCCAGTGGTGGTCCGGCTGAATATCTGGTGGTGCTCGTGCATGGGTATGGCGCAGATGGCAAGGATCTGATCGCGCTGGGCAATCACTGGCAGGATATGTTGCCGACAGCGGCCTTTGTTGCGCCCAACGGCCCGCAGCGCTGCGACGGCAACCCCATGGGATATCAGTGGTTTGCGATTACCCGGCTGGATCCGGACGAAATGACCAGGGGGGTGGAAAGTGCTGCGCCGCTGCTGAACGAATTTCTGGATGCAGAACTTGCATCGCACGGGCTGGATGGATCGCGACTCGCGCTGGTTGGATTCAGTCAGGGAACCATGATGTCGTTGCATGTCGGGCCGCGCCGCGTACCGGGACCTGTGGGCATTCTTGGATATTCCGGCGCGCTGGTGGCACCGGAAAAGGCTGTGGATGCACCCTCAAAGCCGCCGGTCATGCTGGTGCATGGCGATGCGGATGACATGGTGCCGGTCGCAGCCATGCACGGGGCCGCAGGCGCATTGGCGGATGCTGGTTTTGGCGTGCGCTGGCATGTAGCGCGGGGTGTGGGCCATGGTATTGACCCGGAAGGTCTGGCGCTGGGCGGACGATTTATTGCAGATTGTCTGGCGGGGACGGCGCACGCTGCACAATAAGGCTGCTGCACTTGGTCGGCACAAAAGGGTTTTCAGCCCCTCCAAGCTGTGTAGAGTTACACAGGCGTCATACAACATGTTGTAAGGTGACGGTGGGTTAACGGTGAAGAGCGGGGGGTGAGTACAGTGCAGGTTTCACAGGCATCCCCTGATAGTTGTCCGGCGCTCGTCCTCAACGCAGACTATCGCCCGTTGAGCTATTACCCGCTTTCGGTGTGGTCATGGCAGGACACGATCAAGGCAGTGTTCCTCGACCGGGTCAACATTCTCGATCATTACGACCGCGCCGTGCACAGCCCGTCTTTCGAGATGCAGCTTCCCAGCGTTGTGTCGCTTAAAACATACGTCAAGCCTGCGCTCTATCCGGCATTTACGCGCTTCAATGTCTTCTTGCGCGATCATTTCAGTTGCCAGTATTGCGGCACGAAAGCCGAACTTACATTCGATCATGTAACGCCACGGTCGCGCGGCGGCCTTACCACCTGGGATAATGTGGTGGCGGCCTGCAGCCCGTGCAATCTGAAAAAGGCCAACCGGCTTCCCGCCGAAATAGGCATGATGCCGATCACCTATCCCTATCGTCCTACAGTGCATGACCTGCACCACAATGGGCGTGCGTTTCCGCCGAATTATCTGCACGAAAGCTGGCAGGACTATTTGTATTGGGATAGTGAGCTGGAGCCGTAAGCGCTGTCGGCTGAGCTGCGACGCTAGACTTTTTCCGATACGCGGATGGCGAGGCGGCAGGCAGCTTTAATGGCTCCTGAAAGCAGCGCGTACCCCGGTGCGTCTGCAGCGCCCTGCGCAAGCGCCTTTTCCTTGTGGGCCACTTCTTCCTCGCGGAACCTTTCAACCATGTCGCGCAATTCTGCTTCGTCGGGCTCGCGGCCAAGTTCTGCCACTTGTGCGCGATAGTGCTCATCGATCACTTCTTCTACTGCTGCGGTACAGGCATGGGCTGCTTTCTCGCCCATAAGCGCGGTGGCAACGCCCATGGCATATCCGGCAGCACCCCAAAGTGGATTCATGACGGTGGGGCGGACACCGCGCTGTGCAACAACTTTGTTGAATGCATCAAGATGCACGGCTTCGTCGTCCGCCATGTGTTCAAGATCGCGGACGATTTTTGCGCGTGGTTTGGCCGCGCGGAACACCGCAAGCTGGCCTTCGTAAATGCGCACGGCACCTGCTTCGCCGGCATGATCGACGCGGATCATCTCATGCAAACGGCGCTCAATGACGCTGTTGCCGGCCAAATCAGCCGGGCTCATTTTCTTGGGGGCTGCCGTCACACCTCATGCCTTTCTTTCCATGTTGCGTAGGCAGGCACAAAACTCGCCGCTGCCAACACCAGAGAAACAAGAAAATTGTATCCTGCGAGGGACAGGCCAAGAAAGGTCCATGCGGGTTTGTCGCAGGGCACGATTTTTGCTCCCGCCAAGGCAGCGTTCAGATCATCAATTGAGCCGGCCATGCCGCCGGTCCCGCCGCACCCCGAAGGTCCTGCCCACCAGCCCCACTCGACGCCCATGTGCCGCAGACCTAGCGCTGCGCTGACAAGAAATATCACACCCACAACCGTCATCAGCCAGGTTGGCCAGTGACCAAGATTGGCTTCGCGCGATACAATGAGGCCAAGAATGACCAACGGAATGGCTGCATAGTAAGGCCACCGTTGCTCAAGGCACAGGGCGCAGGGAATGTAGCCAAGCACATATTCAAAAAACAACGCACCGCCGATGGTGGCTACTGCCAGTACCAGCACAAACAGCGGCGCGCGGCGTGGGGGCATGAGCGTGAAAAGAGCGGACACCAGCTTACTGGCCCATCGCGTTGATGGCTGCACTGAGAATGGCTATCAGCCCCCCGGCCGCACTCAGCAGCACGAATGTCCAGATGATACCCAGAATGGTCCCGGCCAGAACCAGCAAGCCATCACGCTCAATGAAGCCAAGGGACGCTATGGCAATGGCAATGCCCGGCAGTGTATTTGTCAGCGGAAGCGGCACCATGATGGTGAGCGAGAACAGCACAAAGAAAAAGCCGATGATCTGCTCGGTGGGGCGACGGATCAGTGTGCCCAGACGCGGACGGCTAATGTGTTCTAGACGCCGCAGCCACGGTTTGGCGCGGGTGATCATGTCCACCAGACTGGCTTTCTTGAGTGTGCGCTGGCGCAGTTTCTCAGGCAGCCACAGCGTCCGGCGTCCGGCGGCAAGCTGGGCTGCGACAAACACCATGGGCAACGACATGACCTGTGGCACGCCATAGAGAAACGGAATGGCACAAGGCAGGGCGAGCACCAAAAGCACCATGCCAAAGGCGCGCTCGGCCAGCAGGTCAATCAGGGCACCAAGGGGCACCGTGTCGCTGTCAAAACCCCTAATCGCATCCTCCAGCAGATCGGAAGTGCGTTTTTCAGTGGGCGGAACCGTAGTGTCTTCTTTCATGGGAACAGGCTACCAGTCCAAGCCTCACAGGTCGATGAGGCGCAAGTGACGCAGGCTTCCATCGTACCGGAAATGCCCGATTGACGCGCCGTCTCACCCCCCTATGATGCCGCTCCTTTCGTGGCGCCTTTAAGACAGGCCAAAAGGTCTGTTTTGCCCCTGTGGCGGAATTGGTAGACGCGACAGACTCAAAATCTGTTGGGGGTAACTCCGTGCTGGTTCGAGTCCGGCCAGGGGCACCACGAAGGATGCGGGCCGGTATGGGTTGTGGGACTGCTATGTTCCGGCAATCGGGTGTTCCGGCAATCGGGCTGCGCGTGGCTTAACCCATCACCGCCACAATCCGGGTTATGATGCATTGATGCTTTCAATGCTTCCGTTTTCGGTTGGAGATTGATGTGGTGAGTGACAAACAGGCCCCAGCGCGGAAGTCAGACATGTCGTCACAGCCTGCAGTCGATGCGGATACCGCTGGCGCGGCAGCTCCCGCTAATCCGTCTGCACGGCGGCCTGAATACTCCCAAAATACAACCAACCGGCAACATGCCCTTCGGGTCTGGCACCTGTGGATGGCACCGCAAAAGCACAAGGTGTTCGGGGCACTCATTTTGATGGCGCTGGTGGCAATCACCACAAGCGTTTATCCCCTGTTAATTCAGCAAACACTGGATATGGCGAACGAGCGGAACCCGGATGTGTTCTACATACCGATGCTTGTTGTCGGCGTTGTGGTTATCAAGTCGCTCGCCCTTTACTTCCAGACTGTTGTGACAAGCTCGGTGGTGCTGCGGGCACTACAACAAATGCAGATTGCCATGTTCGAGCGGCTGCTGACTGCAGACCTTGCACGGCTCAATCGTGAAGCAACAGGAAGGTATCTTTCACGCTTCACAAATGACGTGAGTATTGTGCGCGAAGGCATGATGCGTGTACTGACGAATGCTGTGCGCGACGTGCTCACGATTATCGGTGTCGCCGCTGCCATGATCTATATGGACTGGTTGCTGGCGCTGGTTGTGCTGGTAATTCTGCCTCTTGCCGCTGTGCCAATCTCGGTGTTGGGCAGGAGGATGCGTCAGGTCTCGGCAGACGCGCAGGCCTACCTGGGTGATATGACCGCGCTGTTGAACGAAAGCCTTTCAGGCGCGAGAATGGTCAAAACCTATGCACTTGAAGACTACGAGCGAAAGCGGTCGGGCACTTTTTTTGAGGGACTGTATGGCTGGACCATGAAACTGGTGCGCGGGCGTGCGCGCGTCGACCCGACGATGGAAATCCTTGGCGGCATTGCGATTGCCGGTGTGCTGTCGTTCAGTGTCTGGCGTATTTTTGACGGCGCAGGCACGGTTGGTGACTTTACAGGATTTATCGCAGCGCTTGCGATCATGGCACCTTCAGCGCGCGCGTTGGGAACGTTGCACGTGGTTTTTCAGGAAAGCATGGCAGCGGTCCAGCGGGTATTTGATCTGCTGGACGAAAAATCGGACATCATTGAGCGTGACGATGCCAAGCCACTGGTCGTAAGCGAGGGCCGCGTCACATTTGAAAATGTTGGATTTGAATACGAAGCAGGCGCACCTGCTCTGACGGATTTTTCACTTGATGTTGCGCCGGGCACTACCGTGGCACTGGTTGGCCCGTCAGGTGCCGGCAAGACGACGGTCATAAATCTCATTCCGCGCCTGTATGATGCGACCGACGGACGTGTTTCCATTGACGGTCAGCGCATCACCTATGTGACCCTCGCGAGCTTGCGACGGGAGATTGCCATCGTCAGCCAGGACGTCACGATGTTCAACGATACTGTGCGCGCCAACATTGCGTTTGGGCGGCTGGATGCAACCGAGGACGAAATAAGGGCTGCTGCCAAAGTCGCGGCTGCCGACGATTTTATCACCGCCATGCCGGAGGGGTATCAAACCATTGTCGGTGACCGCGGTTTCAAGCTGTCCGGGGGCCAGCGTCAGCGGATTGCGCTGGCACGGGCTGTGTTGCGCGACGCGCCGATTTTGCTGCTTGATGAAGCCACCAGCGCGCTGGATGCCGAGAGCGAACGCAAGGTTCAGGATGCGCTTGAAACGTTGCGCAAGGGGCGCACAACGATTGTGATTGCACACCGGCTTGCCACAGTCCGGCAGGCTGACAAAATATGCGTAATGGAAGCTGGCCGGGTTGTGGAAACCGGCACCCACGACGAACTTGTTGCCGCCGACGGGCTATATGCCCGGCTGTGCCGGATGCAGTATTTTGCCGAGGAAACATCTGCCGATGAGGCTGCCCAATAGACAGCGGGCTACTCGCGGCGCAGGATGAAATCGACCAGCACGTCGCCGGCTTTCATGTTCTGGAACCTGGCATTGAGCGCGTCACGGTCATATTCCGTGTTCACCCATGTCATGAAATCGATCGGTTGGCGGGCGTTGCGCGCCTCATACTCTTCCAGGAAAGCATCCAGCACACCTGTTTTGGCCTGCCGTACATGGCCGTAACGCAGGGAAAGCTGTTTTTTTGCTTCTTCAACCCGACGGCCTTCCTTCAGCATCATGTAAAGTGCAGAGCCTATGCCCGCACGATCCGCGCCTGACTTGCAGTGCATTAGGATGGGATACTCAATGGTGGTGAATATTTCCCGTGCGCGATTGAGCCGGTCGATCTGCGGGGCGCCACGGCTTTCAAGAGGCATATCGATCAGCGCAATACCGTATTTCTCACATGCTTCACGTTCCAGCACGTAGGAGCCGCAATTGCGGGCCCCGCGCAGGTTCAAAATGGTCTTGATGCCACGCTCTCTGGCAAGTTTCACATGCTTTGGCCATGGCTGACCTGAACGCCAGGCGCGCGTTGTGATGGGGGAGGGTTGGGCAATCAGCAAGCGGAAGATGCCGTGATCGACAAAGATCATGTCCAAATAGGTTCGTAGCCGTTTCATGAACGATGACGTGTTGTCCTGAGTGCGGTCTATGGCCATGGGATACTTTGACTGGTGCTCTTTGAAAACGATGTCTCGTGTTGCGGCATCATAGGGATCGCAAGTCAGATTGGAAGACGCAGGCGATCATGTGCAAAACCGTGATTTGCCTTTGCGTCCGTTGACGGCACACTTGGTCCCCACACGGCCGGACCAACCGGCCTCAATAAGGGGAAACATCATGAAACCACTTAGTTTGCTGCTGCTGAGGGTCGGGCTCGGGCTGCTGATCGTCATTTGGGCAGTCGTCAAAATCGCAGCGCCGGAAGTCTCGATCGGCATTTCAGACACTTACTATGGCGGGCTGATGAGCAACGCCACGATACAGATGGTACTTGGCATCGCGCAGGCATTGCTTGGAGCGCTGGTTATTGTTGGCTTGTTCAGCCGCATTGCCTATCCGGTGATGGCAGTGGTTCTGGGGCTTGGTGCCTTTGCCGTATGGCCGTCAATTGTGGACCCGCTGGGCCTGATGTTTGGCCAGGAAAATGTGCAGATCCTATTTTTCCCGTCGCTCATCGTATTTTTCGGCACGCTGGTGATGGTGGCATTCCGTGATGACGACACGCTATCGCTGGATGCCCGCCGGGGCTGACGGGGCCGGGTCTTACTTTTTGACACGTGGGTCCAGCAGCGCCTTTAGCCGGTCGCGGAAGGTCTGCGCAGCGAGTGGGTCGTTGCCCAGGCCTGCCGCCCGGTACATCTGCTTGCCGACAATTGCTTCGCCGAAGGCCGACATTGCAGCGAGCAGAATGAAGAAACGGGTATCATCCTTGTCCGGTACGGGGTAGCCGTTCTCGATGGCGTGTCGTGCTGCAATGTCATGCACCAGATCTGTCAGCTCACTGAGCATTTCCCGGCCGCTGCTGTCACCGTTGGTGGCCTCGGTGGGTGTTTGTGTAATGCGGCCCGTGAGCGTTAGCCATGCCAATAGACGGGCGTGGCCTCTGTCTGAAAGCGTGGAGAATACAGCGTCGAGCATCGCACCCGTATCAAGGTTGCCGCTTTGCCCGTTGGCGATAACGTTCATGAGCGCTTCGCGCAGGTGCCGCATGGTGCGATCAACAAGAGCTGCCACAAGCCCCTCGCGGCTTTGAAAGTGGTGCAAAATGGCCGGATGGGAAATTCCCACATCCTTGGCAATATCCTGCAGGCGGATGCCTTCCGGGCCGATGGTAGCAAGGCGCTTTTCTGCAGCGTCCAGTATCAGCCGCCGAGCCTCCTCGCCCGTGCGCCGTACCCGTCGGCGCGGGGACTGGTGCGCGATCGGCAACTCAGGCTTCTTTGCTTTTGTCGGGCCAGTCATCGCGCGGCTGTTTCCATCGGTACGGGCATCGGTAAGGGCGTCGGTACGGGTATGGTCGAACGGTTATGCCCGTGGCGGGGCATCATTGGCAAGCGGGGGCAGGGCGAGTAGCTTGACCCCAGTTTGCTCGGGGGATCGCACGCGTGACCATACTCACACACATCGCCGCACAACCTTTTGGCGATGAAAAGGCTTCACATTCATATGCGCCTTTGCTGCTGCCCCTGCGCAGCCGGCGGCTGGTGATCCGCGATTTTGTATCCGGTGATCTTGGTGCGTTACATGCGTATGCTGAGCGGCGCGAAGTGACACGGTACTTGCTGTGGGGCCCCAACACGGTGGAGCAATCCCGCGCGACGCTGGCAGAGTTCATCGCCCAGCAGGAAGTTGCGCCGCGGGTGCGCTATGACCTGGCGCTGGCGTTGCCCGGCGGTAAGGCAATCGGTGGCATTTCCCTGCATCTCGATGACTTACGGCTCGGCAATGCAGAGATCGGGTACGTCCTGCATTCCGACTATTGGGGAGGAGGTTTTGCCTCCGAGGCTGTGCAGATGGTTGCAACTGCCGCTTTTGCGCAATGGCCGCTCAACCGGCTTTGGGCGCGTTGCATGGAGAGCAACAAGGCGTCACGCCGTGTGCTGGAACGGCTTGGAATGCGGCATGAAGGTACTTTGCTGCGGGCAGAACGTCTGGACGGCGCGTGGCACAACGTCATGATGTACGCTGTGCTGGCTGATGAATGGCGTACACGCGGCTAGGCAGACGCGGTCACCCAATAGCTGAGAACGCCATCCGCCTCTGTTTGCTGCTGCAGATCATGTCCGCTCTCGTTGCAAAAATGGGGTACATCAATGCGTGAGGCCGGGTCCGTTGCATCCAGCCGTACGGTTTTGCCCGGTCCCAGAGTGCGTAGAGCCTTTTGCAACTTCAGAACAGGTAATGGGCACTGCAGGCCAATCGCATCCACGCGCAGAGACGCCGTCGGGGGCCCGTCCGGTGTGCCTGCTCCGGCATAAACCCTTACAGTCTCTACGTCTTTTCCGCCTGCCATGTGCTGTATAGATGTCCGGTTCTGCTTGACCGCGTTTCTGTGAACCTTTTATACCCGCATCAACGTCTTGGGAGGACATCATCTTGCTAAACCGACTTGGAAAAGAAGTTACCTATCTGCGCAGCGCCGTTCGCACGCTGGGACGTCTGAAGGATATTCAGAAGAACCCGGAGCGCACCTGGGCGGATATCATTGAAAATCTGGCCGCCACGAAGCCCAATAATGTGGCCATCTACGGCGAAGACGGCAGCACGATCACCTATCGTCAGCTTGATGAACGGGCCAACCGCTATGCCCGTTGGGCGCTGGCGTCCGGCGCCAAAAAGGGTGATGCGATTGCCCTGCTCATGGAAAACCGGCCCGAATACATCGTGGCCTGGCTTGGCATCGTCAAAATGGGCGCGACGGCAGCGCTCATCAACACCAACCTCACTGGTATGGGTCTTGCTCACTGCCTGAATATCTCAGGTGCGCAGCAGGCGATTGTCGGCGCTGAACTGGCAGACAATTTCTTTGCCGCCAAAGGTCAGTTCGACAAGGAAATCACGCCGTGGATTGAAGGCGGTCAGGTTCAGGGTGCGGAGAGCCTTGATGCGGCTCTTTCGATGTACTCAGCCGAAGATCTGCCCGCTGACACGCGCAGCGATCTCAAGCAGAGTGACAACGCGCTGTTCATCTACACGTCCGGCACGACGGGTCTGCCGAAGGCTGCGAAGATCACTCATTTCAGGCTGCAGACCATGGCCAGTGGTTTTTCGGCCGCCACCAATGCGACCGAAAAAGACCGCATGTACGTAGTGCTGCCGCTCTATCACTCCGCCGGCGGCGTATGTGCGCTTGGCGCGACGCTGACCATCGGCGGTTCAGTGATAGTGAAGCGCAAGTTTTCGGCACGCGAGTTCTGGGATGATTGCGTGAAGCATGAAGCAACGTTGTTCCAGTACATCGGCGAACTGTGCCGCTATCTGCAGAACACGGATGCGCACCCCGCCGAACGCAAACACAAGATCCGTCTTGCAGTTGGCAACGGCCTGCGCCCGGAAATCTGGGAGCCGTTCCAGAAGCGCTTTAACATTCCCAGGATTGTCGAGTTCTATGGCGCAACTGAAGGCAATATCGCGCTTATGAACTATGACGGCACGGTAGGCTCGGTTGGTCGTATTCCAGGTTACGCCAAAAATACGTTCAACGTGGAAATCGTAAAGTTCGACATTGAAAGCGAAGAGCCCGTGCGCGGCCCAGACGGGCTGTGCATCAAGTGCGGCCCCGACGAAGTGGGGGAGGCGATCGGCAAGATCATTGAGGATCCTTCCAAGCCTACAGGGCGCTTTGACGGCTATGCGGACCCCAAGGCAACAGAAAAGAAAATCCTTCGTGACGTGTTTGAAAAAGGCGACCGCTGGTTCCGGTCCGGCGACCTTCTGAAACAGGACAAGCGCGGCTACTTCTATTTTATGGACCGGATCGGTGACACATTCCGCTGGAAAGGCGAGAATGTGGCCACATCGGAGGTGGCGGAAGCCATATCCGTGTTCCCCGGCATCAAGGAAGCCAATGTGTATGGCGTCGCCATTCCGGGTACGGATGGTCGTGCAGGCATGGTATCCATGGTGGTGGCAAATGAACCGGACTGGGACAAGTTCAAGGCTCACCTGAACGACAACCTGCCGGTCTATTCGCACCCGGTATTCGTGCGCTTGCAGGAGGAAGTGGAAATCACCGGCACCTTCAAGCACCGCAAGGTTGACCTTGTGAAAGAAGGGTTTGAGCCAGACAAGATTTCAGACCCGATCTACTTCTTTGATCCGCGTGTGAAGAAGTATGTGCGGCTTGAGGAGAGCGTATACAACGACATTATGTCGGGTGGCCTGAAGCTCTGACGCGCCTTGCTCTTGAATAAAACAAACGGGGCGGCAGATAACTCTGCCGCCCCGTTTTTGAATATCGCACCAGTCTTCAGGCGATGCTGCGGTCAAGCTGGAGACCGGAATCCCGCTCCCCCTCCGGCTTGACCGTACGCTTTGCCGAGGTGCTACTCAGCCGCAGGTTTCGCCTTCTTCTTTTCCTCGTCCTCGTAGTGCTGCTGGATCGTGGTCATGGCTGCTGACATAGCCTGACCGATGAACTCTTCCGCATTGTCCGTTGCCCAGCCGAAGCTGCTACGGCGCGCATCATTCATCTTTTCGATCTCTGGGGTGACGTGGCGCTGCCACAGCTCATACGACTTCTTGGTGTTGTCAAAATCTGCCCAGTTATGTGCCAGTTGCAGGAAGCAGCCGAAGCCGGGCATTTTTTCTTCAAGCCGCCTGATCTGCGCGATGGCGTCATCAGGCGTGCCCACAATGCCCTGCCCGCTTTCGATCATCGCGTCCAGTGGGTCTTTGCTGGCATCGGCATTGGGCGCTGCCATCGGGTTGATGGAGTTGAAATAATCCGACCATTTGTGGAAGCCGAACTTCACGTTCTCCATTGCCTTTTCGCGGGTTTCAGCAATGTGGATCGGGCCAACAAGGCGCAGGCAATCCGGGTCCATGATGCGACCGTGTTCCTTGGCCACCTGCTGGGCCACTTCCCAGTTGATGGCCAGCGCGTCGTAGCCTGATGCATTGGTGGCAGCGACGCAGAGCATACCCAGTCCGTATTTGCCCGCCAGCTTGCCGCCGGACGGCGTGACGGAACTGGCAACGGCCACTTCCGGGTGTGGGTTGGAATAGGGTGTGAGCTGCAGGCGGGCGTTTGTGAGTTTGTACCACTCTGTTTCCTCGGTCACCGTCTCGCCGTTGAACAGACGCATGATGACATCAAGCGCTTCCACCATCCGCGGTCGCTGTTTGGCAACTTCAATGCCCAACATCATGGCGTCTGATGGCAACAGGCCGGGGCCCGCGCCAAACATCACCCGCCCTTTTGTCTGGTGATCTAGCTGGATGATGCGGTTGGCAGTTGTCAGGGGGTGGTGATAGGGCAGTGAGATAACGCCGGTGCCCAGCTTGATACGGCTGGTGCGTTCAGCGACGGCTGCAATAAACACTTCCGGGGATGCAATAATTTCATAGCCGGCCGAGTGATGTTCGCCGATCCAGGCCTCGTCGTAGCCTATGCGGTCCAGATGCTCAATCAGTTCCATGTCCCGCTGGATGCACAGGGTTGGGTCTTCGTCCAGCGGATGGAACGGAGCCAGGAAAATGCCGTTACGCTTGCGGCCTTTAGGTTGAGACATTTTGATTTCCTCCGTATACGGCTTTATTGCCGTGTGGGTTGTTATGGGCGCGGCTTGAGGCCGCCCAGTATCAGTGTCAGCAGGTCAGTGTGCAGTGTAGCAATATCCACCTGTGTGCCCGCGCCAGACCAGCGGGCGGTGAACGCGCCCCATGTCGAGATGAGGGCGGTGGCGGCCAGAGACGGATCAAACGCTTTCGAAAACTCGCCTGTTTTTTGACCGTCTGTGATGATGGCCTTAACCAGATCCACGACGTCACGATTTGCGGCATGTGCAGCTGGCATGAGAGCGGGCTGGTTCAGAAATTCGCGGGCCATCTGCCGCATCACAGCAGCGTTGCTCTCCCATTCGTTGACCAACGCTGTCACAAATAAATGCAGGCGCTGTTCGGCAGTGGCAGGCGCTGCGTTTGTTTCCAGGGCCAGGCGCGCAACAAGTTGTGCGTTAAACTCTTCAATGAGCGCCGCCTTGCTGGCGAAGTGCAAAAAGAATGTGGCCTTCGCAATGCCCGCAGCGTCGCAAATCTCCTCGATGCGCACATCATCGAAGCTGCGCGCACCAAAAAGCTGCATTGCAGATGCAAAGATATCACGGCGTGTGCGCGCCTTGCGCTGGGCGCGCTTGTCGGGGGCAGAGGCTGCAACTGGAGGCTGGGTCGAAATGGTGCGGCTCCTTGATTGTGCCGTTGGCGGCAGGACTTTGGCCGATAATCAACTGGCTGGACTCCAGTCTAGTTTTCGGGTGTGGTTTGAGTCAAAGTTCTTGCCGGCAAACGCCACCTAAAAAGAGCACATGAGGAAACTAAACTATGAAAGCTGCCATTTTTCACGAGCCGGGCAAGCCTTTGACCATTGGGGATGTGGCATCGCCAGACCCTGGTCCGCACGAACTTGTGCTCAAGGTGAAAGCGTGCGGCATTTGCGGGTCTGACCTGCACTGCACCGAGCACGGCCCGTTCCAGCTACCTGGCAATACGGTGATGGGGCATGAGTTCTCCGGCGAGGTAGTGGGGCTTGGCAGTGCGGTTGCGGGACGCTTTTCCGAAGGCGACCGGGTGACGGCGCTGCCGATCATCATTCCGCCGATCCCGCCTGTAGGCCTGGAAGACGCTGAACCGTGGATGCGATCTGACATGCAACCAATCGGTCTTGGTGTGGTTCCGGGCGCCTACGCGGAATATGTGCGCGTGGGCGTTGGGCAGACCAAGCGGCTGCCGGAGAATGTGAGTTTTGAGCAGGGCGCTTTGGTGGAGCCACTTGCCGTCGGTCTTCATGCTGTAAACCGTGCTGAGATGCGCTCCGGCGACAATGTGCTGGTATTGGGTGCGGGGCCCATCGGGCTTGCGTCTATTGCCTTTGCCCAGCGGATGGGGGCGGCGCATGTGATTGTCAGCGAAATGACGGATCAACGCCGTGCACTGGCTGAAAGCGTTGGCGCCACAGGCACGATTGACGCCAGGGGCAATGTGCTTGAACAGTTTGCTGAAAAGACCGGGGCCATGATGCCGGACGTTGTGATTGAAGCCGTCGGCATTCCCGGCATGGTTCAGCAGGCGATTGATTTTGTCAGACCGAAGGGACGTGTTGTGGTGGTTGGCGTATGTCAGCAGCAGGACACGATGATGCCGATGGTTGCCATTATGAAAGAGGTCGGCGTGCAGTTCGTTCTGGGCTATGAGCCGCGCGACTGGGACACGGTATTGTCGTTCATTGCCGGCGACCGGCTGAAGGTGGAGCATCTGGTGACACACCGGGTTGGCTTTGACGCGTTTCCCGATGCATTCGAAGCCCTTCGCACACCCAGCGACCAGTGCAAGGTGATGCTCAAACCTGAGTAATGTTGCGGATATCCCGGAAGGTTTTTCTTCCTGTCAGGTCTGGACACTAAAAGTCTGTTCAAGGCGACGGCAAGACAACGAGGCTCAGCCCGGCAGTACCCAAAAGCCCGCGCGGGGAAAGTGAACAACGACTTCGCCAACGCGCTCGTCCTCGCGCTTGATCGCTATGTGACCAGCGCTTGAGGAAACCAGTGTGCCTGCGATGGGATCGCGGCCGTAGTCGTCAGCCATTACCTGCACAGTCATGCCCGGCTTGAGGCCGTTGGGCTCGTTAGGGTCTTCGTGTTCAACGGTTGTGCTTGTGGCGTCTTTGGCAATCGCGATTGCGTCTTCGTTGCTCATCTCGTGGCGTGTGCCGTGGCCGATTTCGCGCACCCGAAGTTCCCAGGCCTGCACCGCCTTGAAGCTGTCAAACAGCGCGCCGCCGTTTGGGTTGGCGGCGCGGGCAAACCAGATATTGTAATAGGCAGATGCGTCAGCGATGCCGGGCGCGTTACCAAGCAAGAACTTGCGTCCGTCCGCAAGCTGGCTTTCCAGCATGTCCAGATGCGCGCGCATCTGCTCCAGCATCACGGGAACAGCCTGCTTCATTTCGTCGGTATTGAATGATTGGCCCGACAGCGCTTCGCGGTCCTTCTTGAAGCTCTCATCCACATGCTCGCCGATGCTGCCAAAAGTGATGGCCACGTTAGCGCGGAAGATTTCGCGGTCAGTCCAAAACCCAAGTCCGGCCCCAAGGCCATTGCTGTCGGGCATGGTGGTTGTAGGAAAGCGGCGATCAAGCTCACGGATGATCATCTGGCTATCGCAATAGATGTCCGCGCCGATCTGCATCACCGGGATTTTGCGATAGCCACCTGTGAGGCACACAAGGTCAGGCTTTGGCATGATAACAGGCTGATCTACCGCGTACCATTCAATGTCTTTGATGCCAAAAATGACCCGCACTTTTTCCGAGAAGGGCGAGATTTCATATTGGTGGAAGATAATTCTTTCGCTCACGTGATTAAACTCCGGGTGCGCAATGATTGTTTATGAAAATGGCCACACAAAGCGGATGGTGTCACTCTTGATGCCCTCCGCCACGATGTTGAGGCCGCCTGACCGCACCATCCACTCAAGGCGGTGGTCGCGGTATTGACGTTTGAACACGCCGGATGAAATGAGATCACCCACCTGCGCCATGTCGCCAAGCGATGCCATGGCTTGTTCCTGTGTGGTGGCCACACTGGGGCGGGCGTTGGCACGTTCAAGCCATGTTGCAAGGTTGCTGCCTTTGTCCGGTGAGAAGCCGAAACTTGCGGCGCCGTTGATGAACGGTGCGACGCTCAGGTCGGCCCAGCCGAAGTGCTTGCCATTAAACCACTGTGCATCGACCAGCTTGCGGTTCAGCCAGGCATGCGCCTGCGCTAATTGCTCACCGGCAGCGGCAGTCAGCCTGTCGGCGTCGGCACCGGTCGCGCGTTTGAAAAAATGGATTTCGCCCAGCGCCCAGGTGATGGCTTCGTAGTGGGTGTCCATTATGTCCTCAATCATTCGCGCGCGAGCACGGGCGATTGGGCTTTCAGGCAGCATTGGCGGCGTTGGCCATGTCTCCTCAATGTATTCAAGTATGATTGTTGAATCGAAGATCGTCACGCCACCGTGGATTAAGGCGGGCACCTCTATGCGCGGAGATGCCTCGCGAAACTCGCCGCCGGCAAGGCCGGTACCCACAGCATCCGGCATTTTGGTTTCAAATGTGATGCCTTTTTCGCGCAGGGATATTTTGCATTTCTGGGCATAAGGCGAAAGCGGGTGTTCATAAAGAGTGATGTCGGTCATGTGGGAGTTCCTCAGGCGCTGCGGCTTACACCTGCTTTGATTTTCTCAAGGCGGCCTGCTGCGACCGGCCCGGATTCGATCTCTATGTCCATGGTTTCAAGAAACGCACAGACCATCTGATAGACGCCGATAACCACAACAAGCTCCGTAGTCTGATTATCACCCAGATGAGCGTGAGCCGCGGTGAAGCTCTTGTCGCTGGCGCGGGTGTTTTCGATAATGTCATCTGCCAGAACAAGGGCCGCGTTTTCAGCATCATTCAGGAGGGGCGAAGGCAATGTACCGCCCGCAGCCATGATGCGCTCTTCGGCCATGCCCAATTCGCGCGACACCCGCTCGTGATGCCACACTTCATATTGCGCAGCATTTTTGTGGCCGACGCGCAGAATAGTGAGTTCGCGTAACTCAGGGTCCAGCGTGCCGTCATTCAGGTAGGCGTTGACGAGCGCCATGAAGGGCGCGAAGGCAGCGCCAGACCGCGCCATCATCTTGAAGACGTTAAGGTCCGGCAGGTCGGCCAGAAGTGCAGCGTTTTCAGAGCTGATGTCGCCGGAGGACGGGTAGGGGATGCGCGGCATTGCTACTTCCGCCTTTTGTCGAGCTCGGCCATCCAGCCAAATAGCGTTGCGGTATCGGGTCGGGGATCACCAGAAAACTCGTGATAGAGAGTTGCGACATTGACGGCGATGCGTTCGCCATCACCCCAGCTATCATAATCGCTCATATCGATGTCCTGCGCGGCGTCGAAGCAGGAGAGGCCCGCGTCATAGCGCTTGCGGGCTTCATCGCGCACATAGATCAGATACTGCTGAAGCGCCTTCACGCCTTTTTTGTCCGTGATCGGACCGTGGCCAGGCACAACTGTTTCAACATCCATGGCGCAGATGGCGTCACAGGCTTTGATCCAGTTTTCAACGGGGCCTTCCCACAAAATCGGGTGTCCCTCGATGAATAGAATGTCGCCTGTATACACAGTTTTGTTGTCGGGCACATGCACGATGATGTCGCCGGGGGTATGTGCGGGGCCAACGCTCAACAGGTGAATGCTCTTGTTGCCGACTGTGCGTGTCAGCGACCCTTCAAACGTCGTTGTAGGAAGGGTTGGTGTCACGCCCTTGAAGTCGAACGCCCCAAAACACTTGGTGAGGTAGGTGCCAAGGTCGCCCAGGTCCGGGGCTGCATCCAGAAAGCCTGCCAGCATGGTAGGCGGTTCGTGGGCCATGGCTTCGGCCGCAAGCTTGTGCGCAATGATCTCGGCTCCCTCACAGCATTCGTTGCCATAACAGTGGTCGCCATTGTGATGAGTGTTGACAAGCATACCGATTGTCTCAGCGGCTTTAGGCTCAGCCTTGCGGTATGCGCTCAGCATGTCGCGGGTAAGTGGAACATCAAAAAGTGTGTCGATGATGAGAGACTGGTCACCGTCCACGACCATGCCGGAGTTTGACCAGCCCCAGCCGCCGTCAGGCTGTAGCCAGGCATAGGCACCGTCACCCAGATCGTGCAGCCCTTTGGTGTAGGTATACTTGGGGATACCAAGTCCGGTCGTTGGATGGGTCACGTGCAGGCTCCTACTTCGTGCGCGTCATGTTGGCGAGGTCGGGCACTTCGCCAGGCTCAAGATCCACCTCGAAGGTCTCAAGGTAGCGCGACACCAGCATGTAAAAGCCGATAGTGATAGTGAGTTCCTGGAGTTGGCGGGGACCAAGTTTTTCAAGAAGCGGATGGAATGTTGCGTCCGATGCTTTGACGTTGTTCACCACATCATCCGCATACGCGATGACCTGCGCTTCTGTCTCGGAAAGGTCTGTAACGTCGCCGGTGCGAGCCGCCTCGATCAGCGCTTCGCGCATTTTCATCTGGCGCGAGATAGTCTCGTGCTGTTGCACTTCATATGCTGCCCCCGACAAATGCCCGACGCGCAGAATGGCAAGCTCGCGCAGTTCAGGGTCTATTTCTGTTTCTGACAGAATACCGCCGCCAAACTGCATGAAGCGTCCGAACAGGGGGCCAGTATGGGCCAGCATCCTGAAGATATTGATGGGCGGGGCGTTCTTGAATGCTTTGGCGGACAGTCCGTCCAGCGTCGCCGGATCGGCATATTCAATGCGGGCCATAGGGGTTTCCTCGTTCGCACCGACTTTGCACTTGATTATCTGTCAGAATGTCGGGGGTTGAGCATAGCCCTCCCTTTGCAGGCAAGGCGAGTGCGGAATCAGCGTTTTTGGTGCAAAACGCGCGTCATTATGCGGGTTGTGATTGCCATGGCGCGGCCACGCGTTAGACTTCCTCCCAAGTGGACAAGAAACAAGTCCTGCACAGATCAGGGCAGCCTTGGGGAGTAGCCAGATGATTGATTTTGACAACATAAAAGTGATTGGTGACATCACGCGCTTTCAGGCGCGCACCCGCCCGGATCATATTGCACAGATTTTTGAAGGCCGTGAGACCAGCTACGGCGAGCTTGATCGGCGTGCCTGCCAGGTGGCACAGGGTCTGATCGCTGAAGGCATCAAGAAAGACTCCCGCATTGCTTTCATGGGCAAGGGCTCAGACCATTATTTTGAAATGCTCAACGGGGCATTCAAGGCCGGTGCTGTTGTGGTTGGTGTCAACTGGCGTCTGGCCGGGCCGGAAGTGGAATACATTCTCACCGACAGCCACTCCGAAATCGTTTTCGTCAGCGAAGACTTTTACGACACGGTGGCGGCTGTTCTCGACAAGTGCCCGAACGTGCGCAAGGTCATCGCGCTCGATGGTGGCCATGCGGAATGGGAGTCCTTTACGCAGTGGCGTGACAAGTTTGAGGCCACTGATCCGCATGTTGAGATGGGTCCGGATGACGACATCATTCAGCTCTATACGTCAGGTACCACCGGTTACCCCAAGGGCGTGCAACTCACCAACGCCAACTACCTGTCCATTCTCGATCAAGCAGAGCGGGCCGGGTGGGCGCAGTGGGAACCTGAAGACAAAAACCTTGTAGTGATGCCGCTGTTCCATGTGGCGGGGGTGAATGTCGGTGTGATTGGCCATGCGCAAGGCTGCACCAACATCATCATGAAGGATGTGGACCCGGCGGGCATTCTGGATGCCATCACCGAACACCGTTTGACGATTGCGTTTATGGTGCCTGCGGTCATCCTGTTCCTCACCATGATGCCAAATGTGAAGGAGGTGGATTATTCCTGCCTCAAATACATTCTGTATGGCGCATCACCCATTCAGGAATCTCTGCTGCTGCAGGCGCAGGAGCTGTTTGGCTGTAATTTCATCCAGGTGTACGGGCTAACTGAAACAGCAGGTGGAGCAACCGTGCTGCGACCGGAGCATCATGACCCGGCGCTTGGCAAGCTGCGTTCCTGCGGACAACCGAGCCCCGGTGTTGAAATCCGCATCGTGGATGAGGCTGGCAATGAGGTGCCGACAGGTGAGGTGGGCGAGATCACGCTCAAGTCCGCCTGCATCATGAAAGGCTACTGGAACCGGAAGGAAGCCACGGAAGAGGCTGTCCGCGACGGTTGGTTCTATACGGGTGATGCGGGCTACGCAGATGATGAGGGTTTCATCTACATTCATGATCGGGTGAAGGACATGATCGTGTCCGGCGGCGAAAATGTGTATCCGGCCGAAGTTGAAAACGCGTTGTTCAAGCATCCTGACATTGCCGACGTTGCTGTTGTGGGTGTGCCTGATGACAAGTGGGGTGAAGCTGTGAAAGCCATTGTCGTTCCGGAAAAGGGCAAGACACCTGACCCCAAGGAAATCATCAGCTGGGCGAAGACTCAGATCGCCGGTTATAAAGTGCCCAAGACGGTGGACTTCATCGACGCGCTGCCGCGTAATCCGTCGGGCAAGATTTTGCGCCGCGAGTTGCGTGACCCGTATTGGGAAGGCCGCGACCGGAAGGTTGGCTAGCGCCATTACTGCATACGTAAAAAGGCGCGCCATTGGGGCGCGCCTTTTTTGTGCTGTTACCGACACCGAAAATCCGATCACGTTCCGGGAGATGTCTGATGAGTGAAGCCGCAAAAATCGACGATACCCTGCCGCCGTTCAAGCCACTGCCGCAAAAGCCACCGAAAGTATCGGTTGAGCATCTGCCCGACGGGTCCGTTACCATTACGTCCAAATATCCGCTTGGTGAGATGGCGCGCAGCATTGCGCACATGTTTGAGGATGCGGCCCGTGACCACCCTGATCGCAACTTCATCGGTGAGCGTGATATGTCGGGGACTTGGAAATTCATCACCTATGGCGATGCGCGGATCAAGACAGATGCCATCGCCAGCGCTTTGCTGGCGCGCGGCATGGGACCGGAAACACCCCTGATGGTGCTGTCGGGCAACGCCATTGAACATGGTGTGCTGATGCTTGCTGCGATGAAAGCACGGGTTCCTGTCGCCCCCGTTTCAGTGCCCTATTCGCTGATGAGTCCGGGGCATGAAAAACTCAGGCACGTTGTGGCTACAGCCAAACCAGCAATGATCTATGTGGACAATGCACCGCTTTTTGCGGACGCGATAGCCGACATAGATATGACCGGTATTGAACTCGTGGTGTGCGCTGCGAAAAGTGGCGGTACAGATGGTGTGCCCGCAGCGGCTGTGACCTATGAAGAACTGTGCGAGACGCCTGCGGACAGCAGCGCTGTTGCTGCAAGCATGGCGCAGATCACCCACGATACTGTTGGCAAGTATCTGTTCACCTCCGGCTCCACTGGTATGCCGAAAGGTGTGTTGCAGACCCATGGTATGATGTGTGCGGTCGTGGCTGGGCAGGAAGCTCTGCGTGACGAAGAGCCTGACCCCAACGAGGTGCCGGAAACACTTGAGTGGATGCCGTGGAACCACATTTCTGCAGGCAATATCAGTTTCAATGCTGTGCTCAAGAACGCCGGAATGCTGTATCTGGACGCAGGAAAACCGATTCCCGGCATGTTTGACCAGACGATCGCCAATTTGCGCGAGGTGTCTCCGCAGGTTTTCGGGTCTGCCCCCATTGCTTTTTCCATGCTGGCAGATGCCATGGAGCGGGATGCCACGTTGCGCAAGTCATTCTTCGCCAAGCTGAAATACATGGCCTATGGCGGGGCAACGCTTTCAAACGATTTGTATGATCGTATGCAGGCGCTCGCCATTGCCGAGACTGGTATGCGTATGCCGTTCACCACCATGTACGGCGCGACGGAAACGCAGGGCATTACGGTGGTACATTGGATCACCGAGCGTGTTGGCCTTATCGGGCTGCCGCTGCCGGGGCTGACGCTGAAACTGGTGCCCAACGGCACTAAAATGGAGGTGCGTGTCAAAGGTCCCACGGTCACATCCGGCTACCTTAACGACCCGGACAAGACAGCTGAAGCGTTTGATGAGGATGGCTTTTACAAACTGGGAGACGCGGGTAAGTTTGTTGATCCAAATGACCCTGCACAAGGGCTGATATTTGACGGACGGGTGACGGAAGACTTCAAGCTATCCTCCGGCACCTGGGTCTCTGCCGGTACGCTGCGCGCTGATGTTGTGGCTGCGGCGTCGCCCATATTGCAGGACGCCGTTGTGTGCGGTCTCGACAAACCCTATGTCGCGTTGCTCGCGTGGCCTAACATGGCCGCCGTTGCCGAGCTTGCGGCTGGCACCACCACGCCCACCGACATGTTGCGACATCCTGCGGTGGTTGAGGCGCTGCGCAAAAAAATTACCGCACACAACAAGAAAGCTGGTGGATCATCCGGGCGGATCAAACGTGTTCACCTGATGACTGAACCACCATCTATTGACGGTCATGAGATCACCGACAAAGGCTACATCAATCAGCGCGCCACACTGGAGCGTCGCGCGGCACTGGTCGATATGCTGTATGCGGATGATGTGGCTGACGGAGTGATTGTGATTTAGGGCAGGCGCTGATCGTCAGGCAAGCTCGGGATCAAGTCCGGGGAAGCAGGTGTTGCTAACGTCCGGTAGCGTCTTGCACACATTCAAGAAGAAGTTCCAGTTGCGCCCTGCCAAATGCGCGCATGTTCTCAATTCGGTCGGCGCTGCCGGTTTCGACCATGCGGGCACGTGAAACGGGACCGGAAACAGCGACCACGGCGGTACCAGGTTTGGGACCATAGGGCGAGCCTGCGGGCCCGGCGGCGCCCATTTCGCTGGTCGCCCAGTCACATTTCATCTGTCTGCGATAACCATCTGCAAGCTCTTGCGCGAAAGGTGGCGTCAAAGGCACAAGGCCTTTTAGGTTCAGCGTCGTTCTGTCACGTAGGGCGCGGCCCGCATGCGGTGTGTAGATGACAGTACCACCCAGAAAAAATGCGGAGGCACCCGGCTGTGCGATCAGCGCTGCTGACACCAGTCCACCGCCTGCACTTTCCCCGATGGCAACTGTTTGCTCGCAGCCTTTGAGATGATCTGCAATGGCCTTTGCAAGTGGCAGCAACGTTTCCAATTTGTCAGTCTCCCTGATATGCGTCACGGTCCGTCATGCCGGTTGTAGCATTTCCAGTATTCAAAAACGGGCTGTACCATAATGAACAAGATGATACCGCGCACGGTCCTGGACTTCTGGTTTTCAGCGGGGTCTGACAAGTGGTTCAAAAAAGATCAGGCATTCGACGCGAAAATTGTTTCACTGTTTTCTGAGGCTGTTGTAGCGGCGGGCGAAGGCGCATTTGATGATTGGCGTAAAACGCCAGAAGGCGCGCTGGCGTTGGTTATTTTGCTGGACCAGTTTCCGCGCAACATTCATCGCGGCCATGCAGATGCTTTTGCTTATGACGCCCGCGCACGGGAAGTTGCGCGCGGGGCGATTGATCTGAAATATGACACTCATATACCAGCTACCGCGCGGCAATGGTTTTACATGCCGTTTATGCATTCAGAAGCGCTGGACGATCAGGAGGTGTGCATTCAACTCCTGGAATCCCGGCTGGCGGAAGATGAAGGCACGCTTCGTTTTGCTATTTTGCACCGCGACCTGATTGCCCGGTTCGGCCGTTTCCCGCATCGCAACAAAGTCCTTGGCCGCCCATCGACACCTGATGAACTGACATATCTGTCGAGCAAGAATGCATTTTCGGGGTAAGCTGCCGCCAACACGAGAAACAACGCTAACACGCCAAGAGGAAATACCATGTCACTTGACCCCCAGGTTGAGGCTTTGCTCGCTCAGCTATCTGAGAACCCGGCGCCCAAATTGTGGGACATTCCACTGGCGGATGCGCGCGCCACTTATGACGGGATGGCTGCGGTGCTCGACCTGCCGGATGTGCCGATCGGCAAAACCGAGGACATTGTCATTCCCGGCCCTGCCGGGGATATTCCCGCGCGGATCTATACGCCTGTTGCAGGCGGCGGTGCGGCATTGCCATGTCTTGTATTTTTTCATGGTGGCGGGTTTGTCATTGGCGGGCTGGGCACCCATGACGCGCTGTGTCGTACACTGGCCAACGAGGCAGGTGTGCGTGTTGTAGCGGTTGACTATCGGCTGGCGCCTGAACATGCATATCCGGCGGCTGCTGAGGATTGTTACGCAGCAACTGCGTGGGTGGAACAGAATGCCGGTGATCTGGGTATTGACCCCAACGCCATCGCTGTTGGCGGTGATAGTGCGGGCGGTAATCTGGCAGCGGTCGTGGCGCTGATGGCAAGAACCAAAAAGGGTCCGCAGATTGCGTTTCAACTCCTCATTTATCCGACCACGGACTTTACCGATGCCGAGCAATGGGGGTCGCGCACGCAGTTTGGTGAAGGCTACTTTCTGGAAAAGGAAACCATGCGCTGGTTTGAGAGCCAGTATATGGGCGGTAATGATGCCGCGCGCTCCGAGGAAACAGCCTCCCCGCTGGGTGCAAGGGATTTATCCGGCTTGCCGCCAGCCTATGTGATTACCGCCGGATTTGATCCGTTGCGTGATGAAGGTAAGGCCTATGCGGATGCACTCAATGCCGCCGGCACCAAGGCTGAATACATCGACTACCCCGGCATGATCCATGGTTTCTTTAACATGCAAGGCGTGCTGGATGTGGCGCGGGATGCTGTAAAAGTGGCAGCAGCAAAGCTGGCGGCAGCACTTGCAGATTAGCTGAGCAGTTTGCCGGGGTTCATGATGCCCTTCGGGTCGATGGTTTTTTTAATTGCGTCGAGCATCTGCATACCCAGCGGCCCTTTTTCCTGACCCAACCAGGGCGCATGATCTGTGCCGACGCCGTGATGGTGCGAAATCGTGCCGCCATTGGCGAGGATCGCATCTGATGCGGCACGTTTGATTGTCAGCCACTGCTCGACTTCGCCTTCGAGTCCACCGTCAAGGCGACGCGGAAACACGAAGGTGAAATACAGGCTCGCGCCATCAGCATAAGAGTGGCTGATATGTGCCATGACGATGCCACGCTGGCGGTCATCGGTCAGAGTCTCCGTGATTGCGTCTTGCAGTGCTTTGGTGACGCAGGAGTGCAGATGTTCAATGTTGGGCCAGAAGGTTGATGTTTCCAGCGTGTCAACGCCCAGCCCGTGATCCATCATCGGGTCACGCACCATAGGCCCGTGAAACCGTCCGGCCTTCCAATTAGCACCGGGTGACTTGCCCACATGCATACCGCCTGAAGCCGCGATGATGCGCGCGGCACGGTCGCGGGCGTGGGAGACATTTGCGGCATCCCCTTCCATGCCGGTGAGCAGAACGCAGGGCTTATCAGCGTATCCGCGCAGACGCAGATAGGCATCCGTCAGGTGGTCCTTGACGCCGGGCTCTTTTCCCGCGCTTGAAAGTGTGCGGAAGAAAAAGGTTTCATCGGCATCTGACAGGCGCAGCATGGCGACGGGCACTTCTGTCTGCACGATGCGTCGTATCGCTTCGCGGCCTTCTGCGAATGTGCGAAACAGATAACCGCGATAGTCTTCGGTTTCCGGAACATCATGCAGCTTGAAGGTGGCTTCGGTGATAATGCCCAGCGTACCTTCGCTGCCCGCCAGTAACTGGTTGAGGTTTGGGCCTGCGGCAGATGCGGGTGTGGCCTCGGTGCGCCAGGTGCCGGTTGGCGTGGCGACGGACGCTGACACAAGCCATTTTTCAGCCTTGCCGTAGCGGTTGGAGTTTTGCCCGGCGCCGCGCGCCGCCACCCAGCCTCCCAGAGTTGAATATTCAAAGCTCTGCGGGTAGTGACCAAGCCGCACGCCGTGGGCCGCCAGTGCTTTGTCCAGCGCCGGGCCATAGATGCCTGCCTGTGCCGTTGCGGTCATTGCGGTATCGTCCACGTTCAGCACTGACGCCATCAAAGTTGTGTCAACGCTGATGCAGATGCGGGTTTCATCCGCCTCGCGGCCTGTTACGCCACCAACAACGCTGGAGCCCCCGCCATATGGCACCAGCACTATGTTGCTGGCAGCGGCAATCTCAACGAGGGCCTGTGTTTCGTCTGCACTGCGCGGATAAACAACGGCATCCGGCGCGTTGGACAGGTCACCCGCGCGCAGATGCAGCAGGTCGTGGTAGCTCTTGCCGCGCGTGTGAAAGGCGCGTTCGTAGTCGCCGGTATGCACCTGATTGGCGCCAACGATGCGCTCAAGCGACAGGCGGGTTTCGCCATCCAGACCGGACGCGGGCAATGTGCAGGTAGAAATGTCTTTTGCAGGTGTTTGCGGCAGCGGTGCCGTCATGCCCAGCGCGTCTGCGATCCAGTCCCATGCCGGTGCGCCTTTGGGCAGGGCATCATGCTGGTTAGTTGGCCCCCAGCCGTTCCAGCGTAGGCTTGTGCGGTCGATGGTCATGTGTGGCCTCGTCCAGTGGAAACAGTCGCGTTAAGTGCGCAGTTTGAGTGCTGCAGGCACAATTTCAAAGCTTGCGGGCAGGCGGCCTGGTGCTTCTCCATCGATATCAAGCAGCACTTCGTCAGTTTCATCAACCGGCAGAGCCAGCAGTGTTTTTGTGCGTGTGGCAATCACTTTGGGGCTTTGAATGTGGGTGCCCTTGTAGAGGTCGCCGTCGCCTGCCACCAGATCCCTGAGGGTTGTATCGGTCATGATGACCACATCAAACAAACCATCGTCGGGTTGTGCCATGGGTGCCATGTGCATACCACCGCCAAAGTACTGGCCCAGTGCAACAGCAGCGGTGCCAACATTGAACAACTCGTCGTAGCGGTCATCCATCTTGATGCGCACGGGCATCGGTTTGTAGCGCAACGCAGTCCAGAAGGTGCACCAGGCGAAGGTAAATGTCCCGCCAAACATTTTTGGCCAACGTGCCTTGTTGACGGCGCGGTCCACTTTTCCCGACAGACCAAAACTTGCAATGTTGTTGAAGTAGCGGGTTTCCTTGCTGCCATCGTCCGCCACATAGCTGATGCGGCCAAGGTCAACCTCGCGCACGTCGCCGCGCGCACAGATGTCTGCAGCAAGTGCCGGATCATCGGGAATGTTGAATGTGCGACGATAGTCACCACCCGTTCCCGCAGGCAACAGTGCGAGTACTGCATTAGGGTTCAGCGGCTTGCCGGTATCAAAAAACCCATTGATGCATTCGTGAATTGTGCCGTCGCCGCCAACCGCAATGATCTGATCCGCACCATTGCGCAATGCCTGGGCTGTCAGGCGCGCTGCATCCCAGGGGGCGGTTGTAAGCGACGTTTCAACCGGGCGGCCTGTTACCGGCGTAATTGCTCGATTGAGTGTTGCCAGGAGATCGTCCCAGTTCTTCGCTGTGCCCCCTCCGGCTGAATGCGGGTTGGCAACAACATGCACTTTTGCGCCGTCTGTGAGCGCATATGGTTTGGGTTTGCCTGAAGGGGATTTAAGCGTCATGGCTATTGCGCGGTTACGCTGGCGGAGGGAACGTCGTCGCGCGTATGGAAGCGCTTTTCTGTTTGCGCGATCTGGCGGGTTTTTTCGTCTGCATCCCACCCCAGTTCCTCACCGACGATGTCGGCAATGCGGGTCAGCGTTTCGTGGCCGGGGTGGCCCAGCGTGCCGAGGCCCGTGCGCCGTTGCAGCACATCGTCCAGAGTGCGGGCCATCTCTGTGCGGATGGAGTAGAGCGCCTGTGCGCCGATTGTCATGGTTGAATTGGACAGAGGCTCCAGCAGGTCGGGGCGTCCTTCGTGGTCGGCAATATCCACCACGTCGTCAATCCGGCTACCGTAGTTGCGGGCAAGGTTGCGGACAATATCAGGTGCCAGCTTGGGAAAACGCTTGAGGGCCGCTTCCTCAAACTCCCGATAACGGGTTATCTCGCCGCCTTGCACAGGAGTTGTAGCGGTGCGGCACGATCCGGCTGGACGATCAAGTTTGCTCAGAGCCATATCAACCACTTGCTCCGCCAGCTGACGGGATGTTGTCCATTTGCCGCCCAGCGCCGAAAGCAGGCCATCCACGCCTTCATCAGCGTGGTCGAATACTTCAGCGGCGCGCGAGGCACCATAGCTGTCTTTTTCATCCGCATTCGGATTGGTGTCCACAAGCGGGCGCAAGCCGGCGTAAAAGTGCTCCACATCATCACGGGTCAGGTTGAGGCCTGGAAGACCGTCATTGATGACGGCAATGAAGTTTGTGATGTCCGCTTCGCTGACGTTTAAGTCGTCCGGGCGACCTTTGAACACGGTGTCCGTGGTGCCAATAATGGTGTGGTCACGCCACGGAATGACAAAAAAGTGCCCGCCCAGCTTGGACTGCACAGCCAGCGCCATGTTCTCAGTCAGCTTCCGGGTAATCAGGTGAATGCCTTTCGACCGAATGAGGCTGCGGGCAGGCGCGCCATCCTGCTCGGCCAGCGCCATGACCATGTCGCCCCACGGGCCGGTGGCATTGATGGTGAGGTCGGCTGAAATGTCGTGGCTGCTGTTGTCGAGTAAGTCGCGCACGCGGGCACCAGTGACGGTACGTTTTCCATTCTCAGTGCCAACAAGGATTTCATCCACCTGCGCGTAGTTGGCAATGTGTGCACCGTTGTCGGCTGCGTCGCCAATGCATTCAATGCCAATGCGCTCAGGTGAATACATCTGGCAGTCGTAATAGATCATCGCACCGGTCAGCCCGTCCTTTTTCAGGTAGGGCGCACGCTCAAGCGCTTCGGCGCGTGAAATGCGTTTGTGACGCGGCATGTGTTTGTCAGGGTCATCCAAACGATTGCGATCGTAGGAAAGCAAATCATAGAGCGTCAGACCGATCTTGAGGGTGATGGTGGACGCTGTGCCGTATAAGGGAATGAGAAATGGTACGGGCGACACCATATGCGGGGCAATCGCTTCCCAGGTACGGCGTTCGCGCAGGCTTTCGCGCACAAGGCTCAACTCGAAGTTCGCCAGATAGCGCAGGCCTCCATGCACCAGCTTGGACGAGCCGGAACTGGTGGCAGATGAAAAATCGTTCTTCTCAACAAGTGCGACTTTAAGCCCCCGAAAGGCCGCGTCGCGCGCAATGCAGGCACCGGTAATGCCGCCGCCGATAATGAGAAGGTCATGACGGGTAGCCGCCATGCGTTGAAGGTTGCGCTCCATAAAGCGACTCAACTCCTGTTCGGCCTCACGCCCGCTTGGCGAGACCCTTTTGTTTCATGCGCCAGACCAGCAGGTCTATTCGGTCCTGCCCGAAAAACGGCTCACCTTCGAATACCATAAGTGGCACACCCCAGTGACCTGCGGTTTTCTGGGCGGCTTCATTTTCTTCGATTATTTTTTCATACGCTGTGGGATCGGCTTCAATTTTTTTGTCGAGGTCGGCGAGGTCGAAGCCCGCTCGGGCAACAGCGTCTGCGAGATGGGTGCCTTCGTTCCAGCCTTTTGTGCCGCCGAAGATGATGCGGCTCACCTCATACAAAAATGCCATGCCGTGTCCGGCCTGCGCTGCTGCCACACCAAGCCGGGTAAGGCGGTGGATATAAGGCTGGTCGGCAGGTACCTCGCCGGTTTTAATGTCCATCACGATCGGGTCCGGGCTTGGCCATGCATAGGGCATGTTTTCAAACTCGGCGATGCGTGCTGTGTCTGTCAGCAAATAGGGTGGCCATTGCGGGTTCACGGTCTTGAAGAAACCAGGAATGCGCACGGCGATAGGATAGACAGGGCGCACATTGATGGTCACGTCCCAGGTTTCGGCAAGTTGCCGGAGGCGGGGCGTTGCGAGGTAGGAATATGGCGAGCGGAAAGACCAGAACAGGTCAAAGGAAAGTGGCATGAAAAATTGTCCCTTTATGTAGCCCGGCACCGAGCCCTGTATCGAGCCTGCGTTTGTCCTGCTCCGCACGGCGTCTTTTCGCGCACGCTACCGTGCGACGGGCGCGACCCCAAGGGCTTTTTCGTCCGGCTTTCAACCTGTGGGCCTTGTTGCTAGGCTCCGATCCGAAAAATGTAAAAGCACAATATCATCAGGAGACGCGCCATGCCGCAGGCACAGGCCAACGGGCTGACTTTCGAATACGAGACCTTTGGAGACACCAGCAATCCTCCGCTTTTGCTCATTATGGGTGTTGGTTGCCAACTCGTGATGTGGCCGGACAGTTTTTGCCGCGGGCTGGCGGATCAGGGCTTTTATGTCATCCGCTACGACAACCGTGATGTGGGGCTGTCGAGCAAGATCGACGACGCGGGCGCGCCGGATATCATGGCTGCCGTGACCGCACAGATGACCGGCCAGCCGGTAACATCGCCCTATTCTCTGGACGATATGGCTGACGACGCCGCCGGTCTGCTGGATGCGTTGGGTATCGACAAGGCCCACGTCGTGGGTGCGTCCATGGGCGGCATGATTGCGCAGCTTGTGGCGATCCGGCATCCGCAAAAGATGAGGAGTATGGTCTCCATCATGTCCACTACCGGCAACCCGGATGTGCCTGCGGCTAAGCCGGAAGCCATGGCTGCGTTGCTGACCCCGCCTGCTGACACGACGCGCGATGCCCTCATCGCGCAGGGCGTGAACATGTGGAAGGTGATCGGCAGCCCGAAATATCCTGGTACGGACGAAGAGCTGCGGGCGGTTGCCGCAAAGAGCGTTGACCGCATGGTCTGCCCTGAAGGCTTTGGCCGTCAGGTGCTGGCTATTCTTGCAGCGCCCGCACGCAATGAGGCTCTGGCAAAGGTAACTGTGCCGACCATGGTGTTGCACGGCGCAGATGATCCTTTGGTGCCGGTTGAAGGTGGTAGGGACACAGCGAATGCTGTGCCCGGCGCGCGCCTGGAGATTGTTGAGGGCATGGCGCACGATTTTACCGAAGCGCTGGTGCCTATCTATCTGGAAAAGGTCGGTGGATTTTGCCGTGAGATAGAGGCTGGCAAGGCCGCCGCCGAGTAGTCTTTGAAAACGCTCTTTATACCAATCAAATACAATCGCTGGGAGGCGACATATGCAGATCAAGGCAAACGGTATCGACATTGAAGTCGAAACATTTGGCGACAAGGCCAACCCTGCCATCATCTTTGTGATGGGATTCGGGGCCCAGCTCATCAACTGGCCCCAAGAGATGATGGACGGTCTGGTGGAGCGTGGTTTTCACGTGATCCGGTTTGATAACCGTGATGTGGGGCTGTCGCAGAAGTTTCCGGAGCTTGGCACGCCTGATGCGGGTGCCATCATGGGCAAGGTTCTGGCCGGTGAGACACCGGATGTGCCCTATACGCTCACGGATATGGCTGCAGATGCTGTGGGCGTGCTGGATACGCTGGGCATCAAGAAAGCGCACATTGTCGGTGGGTCCATGGGCGGCATGATTGTGCAACTGGCTGCTGCTGGCTGGCCGGATCGCTTCTTGTCCATGACTTCCATCTTCTCAACGACCGGCAATCAGGAGGTGCCGCCTGCGAGCGATGAAGCGATGACGGCCCTGCTGTCGCGCCCGGCCAATGAAGAGCGCGAGACGGTGATTGCGCATTCCTTGGGTGTGCGCAAGGCCATTGGCTCGCCGGGGTTCCCGACGCCTGATGACGAGGCGCGCGTGAAGGCGGCTGAAAACTTTGATCGCTCGTATTACCCTGAAGGAACGACACGGCAATATGCAGCCATCATCGCTGACGGTGATCGCCGCGAGCGCATCAAGACAATCTCGTGCCCGGTGCTGGTGCTGCACGGCACAGATGATCCGCTGGTGCGGGTTGAAGGTGGCCGTGATACGGCGGCCAATATTCCCGGTGCCAAACTGGTGGAAATTGCAGGCTGGGGCCACGATATGCCGACGGCGCTGCTCCCACGCCTGATTGATGAAGTAGGCGGGTTTGTAGCCTCGGTTGAAGGGCGTGCGCAGGCAGCTGAATAGCGGCAGACCTGACCTTCCAAAAGAAAAGCCCCCCGGTTTGTAGCCGGGGGGCTTTTTGTTTGGGGAGTATTTATACCTGGCTGGCACCGCCATCGCAGGGCACACAGGCACCTGTTGTGTAGGCAGAAGCGCGCGAGGCGAGGAAGATGGCGACACCAGCTATATCTTCCGGCTCGCCAATACGCTTGCGCGGGTTTTCTGCGCGGATGACGTCGCCGAGTTCGGCGAGCGTTGCTGCCATCATGTTGGAGGGGAAGGGGCCGGGCGCAATCGCGTTGACCAGAATATTGTCTTTTGCAAGCTGGCCTGCCAGGTGGCGGGTCAGCATGATCATGCCGGCCTTGGAAGATGAATAGGCATAGGTTTCGAGAATGGGCGGCTCGATGCCGTTGATCGACGCAGTGTTGATAACGCGTGCAGGCGTTTCGTAGGTGGCGGCTTTGCGCAGCAGCGGCAACAGCTTTTGTGTCAGGAAAAACGGGCCTTTCAGGTTGATGTCAAAGACCTTGTCCCAGCCTTTTTCGGAGTAGTCATCAATTGGTTCGCCCCAGGCGGCACCGGCATTGTTGACCAGAATGTCGAGTTTTTCCTCGCGCGACGCTATTTCCTTTGCAAAAGCTGTGACGCCTTCAACGGTGGACAGGTCATAGGGAAGCGAGATGCATTCCCCTATTTCGCTGAGGCGCGCGGCGGTGGCGTCGCAGGCTTCCGCCTTGCGTGCGGTGATATAGACCTTTGCGCCGTTTTCCACGAAGCCCTGGGCGATCATTTCGCCAATGCCGCGGCTGCCGCCGGTGATCACGGCAACCTTGCCGGAGATATCAAACAGGTTTTTCATTTTGGCGTTTCCTCATGTTGATGTGTTGAGAAAGGCCATAACGCAAAGCGGCGGCAAAGAGGAGTCCCCCTTTGCCGCCGCTGTTGACTGATGCGCGGACTCTCAGGTCAAGCCGGAGTATCTCGTAGGCTTTGCTGCCCTTAGAAGTTGGCCGCATCCAGCTCCATCAGGGTGCTTGCACCGGCTGCGGCGCGGACCTTGAGGGAGGTTGTCATCGGCATTTCGCGTTCCATCCAGAACTTGGCCAGCACCAGTTTGCGCTTGTAGAACTCCGCGTCGCCTTCTCCGGCGTCGAGCTTTTCCTGCGCCGTTTTGGCCATCTGCGCCCACATGAAGCCCAGCGACACGATGCCGAACATGGTCATCACGTCGTAGGAGGCAGCACCTGCTTCTTCAAAGTCTTTCGGCGCATTTTCGGCCAACCATAGGGCTGCGTGCTGAAGGTCGCCAAGACCTGCCTGCAAAGACGCAAGCAATGGCTTGAGTTTGGCATCATCCTTGTTTGCATCGATAAACTTCTGCACATGAGCAAAAAACGCCATCGGCGCACGGCCACCCTTGGAGGTCATCTTGCGCCCCACAAGATCAAGTGCCTGCACGCCGTTGGCACCTTCATACACCTGGTTGATGCGGGCATCGCGCACGAACTGCTCCATGCCGTGGTCACGCACATAGCCGTGGCCACCGAAAACCTGCATCGACATGTTGGCCGCTTCAAAACCCTTGTCGGTGAAGTAGCCCTTGATGATGGGGGTCATCAACTGGCCCATGTCACCGGCGAACTCACGGGTTTCCGCGTCAGGCGCCGATCGGGCTTCGGTGAACATCACAGATACCCACATGGCGAGCGCGCGCGCCCCTTCCACGAACGAGCGTGACGCCAGAAGCATCCGGCGCACGTCGGGGTGCACGATGATGGGGTCTGCCGGGCCGTCAGTGTTTTTGGCACCGGAAAGCGCGCGACCAGCCAGGCGTTCATTGGCATATATCGCGCCGTTCTGGTAGGCGACGTCGCCAATGGCGATGCCCTGAATGCCAACGCCCATGCGGGCGGCATTCATCATGCCGAACATGCCGGCCATGCCGGATGACTTGGACTTTGGCTTGTCACCATCTGCATCCGCAGATTTGGACTGCGGCTTGGGGCCGAGGCGATAGGCCTTGGCATCATCGAAGTTGAGAACACACGTGGCCTGCGCCTTGATGCCCATCTTCTTTTCGATGGAGCCGGTAGATACGCCATTGCGTTCTTCCAGCGCGCCTGTTTCTGGGTTCACGTTTACCTTGGGCACCATGAAAAAGTTCACGGTGGACAGATCATCCGCCAGCTTGCCGTCTTCGTCGGGGATTTTGGCAATCACCATGTGCACGATGTTGTCCGTCATGTCGTGGTCGCCGCCGGAGATGAAAATCTTTGTACCGGTCAGCTTATAGGTGCCGTCGTCCTGCTCGACGGCGCGGGTTTTCATTAGTTTGAGGTCAGTGCCGCAATGGGGCTCGGTCAGGCACATGGTGCCCGTCCATTCACCACTGATCATTTTGGTGACGACATGTTCCTTCATCCAGTCGTCGCCGGTGGCGGCCAGCGCGCTGTAGGCAGCGGCTGTGAGGCCCGGATACATGGCGAAGGATTGATTGGCGGCCATACCCATTTCGGTGAAGGCGAAGGTCACGACGGACGGCATGTTGGCACCGCCGACGCTTTCAGGCGCGCCGAGACGGTTCCATCCATTGTCACAATACTGTTGGTATGCCTCTTTGAAACCAGCCGGCACGCGCACAACGCCGTTTTCAAAATGGGCGCCTTCTTCGTCGCCGGACTGGTTGATGGGCTGCAGCACTTCTTCACAGAATTTGCCACCGGCTTCCAGAATGGCGCGGGTCATGTCCGGGGTAAGGTCTTCAAAGCCCGGCAGATCAGAGCGCTCGTGGATCTTCAGTAGGTCGTGGAAGATGAACATGAAGTCATCAACTGGTGCTTTATAGGTCGGCATGGGGTAACCCCTCGCTTACTGACAAAACTGTTAGATTGGCGCGCAGTGTACCCACAACGACGCGCGTGTCGAGCTTTTTGCTGCACTGCAAATACGTGCCTACGCTCCGCATTTTTGCAGCTTTTACGCAGCGGCAACCGTAGTTTAGCGATCCTGGTTTTCGCGGATGGCAGCCAGCTCTATCGGTCCTGATAGTTGGGTGCCCGCTTCTCAACGAACGCTGCAAAGCCTTCTTTCACGTCCTGGGTCTGGGCCGTCAGTATCTGATTGCGGTCTTCCATTGCGATGGCGGCTTCAAGGGAACCCGCATCAATATTCATGTTGAGACACTCTTTGGTCAGGCGCAGGCCCAGCGGGGCTGTGGTCAGCATCTCATCCAGGAAGGTGCGAGCAGCCTCGTCCAGCTTGTCGTCCGGCACCACGTCGGAAACCAGCCCTGTGGCGAGGGCCCGGTCAGCCTTGATGAACCGGCCGGTCAGCAGCAGTTCGCTGGCAACCGAAACGCCGACGAGTCTTGGCAGAAAATACGAAACCCCAATGTCGCAAGCGGACAGGCCAATGCGAATGAAGGCCGCATTCATGCGTGCGCTTTCACCGGCAATGCGGATGTCAGACGCAAGCGCCAGCGCGAAGCCGCCGCCGCACGCGGGGCCATGCACTAGGGAGATGATCGGCTGCTGGCATTTGCGCATCCGCATGACGATTTCAGAAATGCGCCGTTGAGACATAAGGCCCGCAGCCGGGCCGGTCTGGATCGCAGTGCTGTCTGAGCGGTTGGAGGTATCTTTGAGGTCAAGCCCGGCGCAAAAGGCCCGGCCTGCGCCCTTCAGAACCACAACACGGACGGCATTGTTCATGTAGAGCGACTGAAAATAGTCCAGCAGCTCGTCGATCATTTCCGGGTTCAAAGAGTTGAGCGCGTCCGGGCGGTTGAGAGTGACCCAGTCAACGGCACCCTCCTTGCGAACATCAAGGGTGGTATAGGTGCGCGCCGTGTCTGCGTGGGCCATCGGGTGGGTCTCCTGGTGGTTGAGTGTCAGGTGTTGTTTAAGGTTGTGTCGCTGCGCACGGCGATCATCTGCGTGAGCACATCCGCAGGCAGATCAAGCCAACGCAGGCTGATCTCGGTTGGCGGGTGGCGGGGGTCATAGTACGGCGGATCGACGCGGACCACGTCTGCGATGAAAGCACCGTGTGTGGCGTTGATTGCAATGGTGCCGGTGGCAAAATCCCCCACATGAAGCGCAAGCGAGGTTCCGGCAATGCGCGCACCACCATAAGACCAATCCAGAACATCAACCTCCCCAAAGCCCAGATCAACGGCAAGTGCGCCGCGCGCCGCGCGGTCATGCAGACGGCGTTCGCTTCCATCGTCAGGCGGCTGGGTGGGCTCAATATCCAAAGGGTCGGGTGTCCTGCGTTGGGTTGATGGGCATATTTGGTGGGCAGTGTGCGCTGAGGACACGCCGCGCTCAAGAGTGCGGTCATCAGTGTGCCGTCTGCGACTGTCCAAGTAATTGCGCGGCACCACCCGTTTGGGGTTCCCTCGGCCTTCCCGGGTGGTAATGTCCCCGCCATCCGGTTGCGTTTACGTGTTTGCAGCAGCGTTGAGCCTATGGTGCCGCGCGTTCCGCTGAAAACAGGTGAGACCGGGATGCGTATTTGAAAGGCAGTGCCCCTCCCCGTGTTCGATTCATTCGATTTTGTACAGCAGCTTGTGCTGCCTGCCGCCCTGTTCGGGGTCATGGTCACCGTGGGGATGGAACTCACCCGACGCGACTTTCGTGATCTGGTGGCTGCACCACGAGGGTTTCTCATCGGGGGGGCAATTCAGCTCACGCTGTTTCCTGCTATTGCGGTGTTGGTGTTGTGGGTTGTGCCGCTACCCGTGGCTACAGCCGTGGGCCTTGCCATTGTCGCCGCCTGCCCCAGCGGCGGGTTCTCCAATGTTTTGACATTGCTTGGACGGGGCGACCTCGCGCTGTCAATTTCACTCACCACCATATCTAGCGTGCTGGCTATTTTGACATTGCCCATCGTGCTGGCGTTTGCTTTGGCTGTCGCGGATACAGGTGCCGGGGAGCAGGACGTGGTTTCCGTTCCGCTTCTGCCAACGCTCGGGCAACTGTTCATGGTGGTTTTGCTGCCGGTGGCTCTGGGTATGTGGGCGCGTGCAACGCATCCCGCCTGGGTACAGCGGAACATTGACCGGGTGCAGCAAGCCGCACAGGTGTTGCTGTATGGTGTTGTTCTGGTGGTGGCCATTCAGGACTGGAAGCCGTTCAGCGCGGGCATTGAAGCCTCGTTTCCGCTGGCAGCGTTGATGTTCATTCTCAGTGCGGGTGGCGGATACTTTCTGGCCATCGCGTTTTTGCCCCGCGCACAGGCATTCACCGTCGCAATTGAAACCGGCACCCGCAATGTGGGGTTGTCCACGCTGGTGGCTATCAGCGTGCTTGACCGGGTGGACTGGGCAGCATTTGGTGCGGTCTATATTCTGCCCGCCAGCGCGCTTGGCTTTGCCGCCGCTCTCGCCCACCGTCGGGCACAACGGCGTGACCGACAACGGGCGCGGGCGCTCGAGCAGCAGCAGGTCGGCCGCGCGCCTGGGCCATAATAGAACGACCCATGACAACGCCAGGCACCAACGCACCTGCAAGGCTCATAGCGCATATGCGTGAGGCCTACTATGGCTGGTGGGTTGTCGCAGCAGTGTTCGTCATCATGGCGACGACCGCGGGCATTGGTTTTTACAACCTGTCGGTCATGCTCGGCGCGTTCAGCGAAACGCGCTTCGACGTGAGCGAGGTTTCAGGGGCCACGGCCACGTTCTTTCTGGCATCAGGCTTTGCAGGCGTTGCTGTTGGTCGTCTGATTGAGGTCTATGATGCCCGATATGTGGTGGCGATAAGCGGCACATTATCGGCGCTGGTGTTCGCCTTTGTCGGGTCGATAACTGAAGTCTGGCAGCTTTATCTTTTCTATGCGGTTTTCGGTGTGCTTTACGCAGGCTGCGCGCTGGTTCCCGCCACAACACTGGTGGCGCGATGGTTTTCGCGTCGGCGGGCAGTGGCTTTGTCTGTTGCGTCCACCGGGTTGTCAGTCGGCGGCATCATGTTTGCACCGTTGTCTGCCTGGATTATTCAGACCCAGGGACTGTCGATCGCGGGCTATTGGATGTCGGTGCTGTTTTTTATCGGCGTTGTGCCTGCCGCCTTGTTTGTGCTGCGCCCCAGCCCTCAAAGTATGGGGTTGCGCATTGATGGTGATCCGCCGCTGGCTAATGGTGAAAGCGAAGGCCCGCCGGACGGCATCGCCTTGGCCCTCGCCATACGGTCACGATTTTTTATTGGTGTCACGGTGGCTTATGTTTTTGCCATGATGGCGCAGGTGGGCGCGCTGTCGCATCAGTTCCGGCTGGTGAGTCTGCGTGAGGATGCAGCGATTGCTGCGCTCGCAGTCTCAGTGCTTGCAGCCTCCAGCATTGTCGGACGGTTGGCGGGCGGAGTTGCGCTTACCCGGCTACCGATCCGGACATTTACATTGGTCTTCATGGGATTGCAGGCCTGTGGCCTTGCAGCCTTTGCTTTTGCTGACGGTACCGTGACACTCATGGCAGCTTCTGCTTTGTTTGGCGTTACTGTTGGCAACATATTGATGTTGCAGCCGCTCCTGCTGGGCGAGGCCTTTGGTCTGCGCGACTACGGGCGTATTTTTTCGCTCAGCCAGATGTGCGGCACGTTTGGTGTGGCTGGCGGCCCTGCTGTGGTTGGTATTGTCTATGACATGGCAGGTGGCTACACCGCCGCCTACCTGACAGTTGCCTGTGCATCGTTGCTGGCGCTTGCGGTATTCGCGCTGTCCGGCCCCGTTCGCCCACCTGGCACAGGCAGCTAAGCGAGGCGCACAGGTGCCTGCGGCACAGTTTCCCAGAACTCAGGGTCGTGGCCATACATGATGCGGGCACCACGCTGTTGCAGTGCTTTGAGGGCGCGCAGCGACGCCAACATCTGCTCATCATTATAACGAAAGCGGGGAAGGTGCATGTCATCAAGCGTGCGCCTTAAATAGCACGCGTCACCTGCAAGTATGTAAGTACCGGTGGTAGTTGTCACCTTGAGAGACTGGTGGCCAGGGGTATGGCCAAATGTCGGCATACAGACGATTGACCCGTCGCCAAAAAGGTCGTGTTCGCCGTTGAGCATGGTGAACGACTGCCCGGTTTCAAAGTCAGCACTGACATAGCCACCCGCAGTTCCAACAGCACGGGCATGATCCAGTTCGCGCTTCTGTATGAGTATAGGCACGTCCGGAGCAAGCGAATTGCCACCGGCATGGTCGTAATGCAGATGGGAGTTGATGACGTGGGTCACGCCCGCAATATCCAGACCTGCCTGCTCAAACCGGGCGTTCAGCAGTTCCGGTGTTGAAACACGTATCTGGTTTGAGGGGTGGATGCTGTCAAAGTAGCTGCCGTTTGGGTCAACTGCGTGTGGATTGAGACCCGTATCGAACAGCACGGAGCCTTTGGGGTGAACAAGCAGATAAGCAGGCACCGGCACGGTCAGCAGCCCCTCTTCGCCCTCCAGAAACGACTTGAAGGGTATCGTGAGGTGGCCGCAGGTAAATGCGTAGAGGGCGATGCTCATGGCCGGAGGCTAGTTTCTGCCCGACACATTGTGTGTTTCTTTAAGGTCGCTGCGCAGTGCTGCGAGCAGACGTTCGCTCAGCCGCTCCTTGTCTGCCTCAGGGGACCTAGAGGTTGTCTTGCGCACGGCATGTCCGCGCCAGACAACGCGGCTGCCCTGGTCCAGAAGCTCCAGCGTCATGGAGTAGGACGATAAGGGCGGGCACCCGTCAGGAGAGCTGTCGAAGGCATACCGACCAATGGCCTCAGGCTCGCGGCCACCTTGAACCTGTGATTGAATCGAGAACGGCTGGCGCTCTTTCGTGCGGGCAAAATCAGTTGCATAGACAAGCTGCCAGAAGGCGTTTTCGTCGATTTCATATCCCAGTGAGGCAAGCCGCGCCGCCATGCTTTCTTCCAGTACCACATCGCGGTCGATGGCCCGCAGACTGCCAAGCGAAAGTGGCCCGCCCAGTGGCATATCGCCATTTATCTGACTTTCCACCTTCAGGCCGGGCGAGGGACAGTTGCTGTCAAGGTCGGGATCCGGGGGTACGTCGGACTGAGCCGCTGACGGCACAGCTACCATCACGGCCACGAATGCGTTGACAGCGCAGGCAATCAGCGCGGTGCGTACTTTTTTTCCGGACATGACTGCATCCCTTCTGAGACTGGTATCACCGGCGACGCCTAACAATGGCACCTGGTTCGATAGTGAGGCTAACGCATCTGCGCTTGGTTGCGAAACACCATGCAGAGTACGTGGCAATTAGCCAGCATGGATGCTAAATGCTCAATGCTGTTTTTGGTGAGCACACCAACATGGCCCCGTAGCTCAGCAGGATAGAGCATCAGATTCCTAATCTGAGGGTCGCGTGTTCGAATCACGCCGGGGTCACCAGCTTTTTGGGTGTCCGTCATTGTGCCCTTAGGGGAATGACGACTGCGTGGCGGCCTGCAGCACATAACGGACAACCGCAGCCTGGTCGCTGGCACCCAGTTTTGTTTTCAGGCTGGCGAATTGGGTGCGAACAGTCGTGATCGACACACTATTTTGTGCGGCGAAATCGGTGAGGCTTAAGCCGGACGCAAAGGCGGCGGCAAGCTCTGCTTCTTTTTGCGACAGACCATACCATGTTGTGAGCGACGCTTCATCGATTGTGAGTGCGTCCGGCGTCGTCAGCAACCGCAACAGCACCACCGGCGGCACGCCACGGCCTTTGCTTTCCTGCCGTAGGCGCTCCGCACGCAAGAGCGTTGGCATTTTATCGTTGACGCCTTCAAGCCGCACCGCGCGGTTGCTGATACTTGGTGACGCCTTGAAGAGTGTGTCCAGGGCTTCCTGTAGCGCTTGATTGTCGCGCTCTGTGGTGCCGAACAGCCTGCCGTTCTTGAGGCTGATAGGGGTCTGTTTCGCAAGCAGATCGAGCGCTTTTTTGTTCGAGAGCAAAACGTGACGGCTTGCGCTTAGCAGAAGCATTGCATCTGAGCTCTGAGTAAACAGTATTGTCAGCCAATCGCGTTCAACCTGGTCCTGCGTAACGAGCGCTCCATGTTTCAATCGGCGCTGAATGAAGGGCCAGACCCATTCAGGGCCGTGTGCGCGGGACCATTCAAAAATCTGGTCAACGCGGTCACGGGTATGTGGCTGAACGAACTCCTTTATGAGTTCCTGATAAGACGAGATTAGGCTTTCTGCATCCGCTTTCCCCGACTGTGCCTGCACGCTCGTCTGTTTACGGACGAACTGCCCGATGCGTGCAAGTGCTGCGGTGCTTTGCGGTGACAGCGGTGCAAGGCGTTGCCAGGTGTCGGCAAGACCGTCCCATTCATAAAAGTTCACGGTGTTGCCGGTACTGCGCAGTTTCTCTGCCAGCAGTGTTGCATCGTCATACAGCACGTCATTGACATCAGCGTGGATTTCCATGTCCGGCATACCCGTCAGGTCAGCCAGAACGGGCGAGGCCAACGGGTGTCGGGGGTCTGCCCCCTGCAGGTAGTCGAACGCCAGTGTCATTATCAACTCGACGTCTGACGTGGAGCCGTTGCTGCGAATATTTGTGACATAGCTGCCGCCGGAAAACGTCAGGTCCACGAGGGGTGTAAGAGCTACAAACCCCGCAGGCATGGGGTGGTGCTGGTCGCGCAGCGACATGAGCGCTGCCAACGCGATACCGGCACCGGATGTGTCTCCCATAATGACGATGCGTGAGGGGTCATGGCCCTGCTCCAGCAGGGCCAGATAGGTGGCGGCCACATCCTCAATGGCAAGTGGGAAAGGCTGTTCAGGTGCAAGCGCATAGTCAAACAGCAGCACGCGCGCTCTGGCGTGTGTGGCGATGCGAGCAGCAACAATCTCCTGCATAGGGCCGCGATTGAGGGAGAAAGTGCCGCCATAGACATATAATACAATGCGAGCGTCTGCCCGCGTGTCCGGCTGGGCAATCCAGATACCGGATACAGGCAGTCCCACAGCCGGTATTTGGTCCACACCCAGCGTATCCAGACCGGATTCTTGTTGCATATGCATCCCACCCCATTCGCACTCACCCTTTTGGGCCAGTCTTCCGCAAGCGTATCATCACTATTGATGATGTGGGTATTTCGCCCCTCCGGTACTCCTGTTAGCGAAACAGACAAGGGTTGGGGGACTTCACCATGAAAATAAGTTTGAGCGCGGTAGCATTGTTTGGCGCGGCAGTGTTTGTCGCCTCGCTGACGCCGCTGGCTGCAACGCCGGTGGCCGCACAATCGTCCACATCGTGTAACGGCGGGAATGTATCCGGCTTCAACCGGACGGCTGCTGCCGGCGGAGCCGCGAATATCAATCAGAGCGGCACATTTTTTGTGGGTGACGTCATCACTGCCACCGTAACGGGAATTATTTTGTCGGTAGCTGCGGATGTGAACCCTGGAAACAACCTGCTCATTTTCATCAATGGCGGCCCTGGTTCTGGCAGCTTTACGTTCCCCTCAACCGGCACGTTCACAATCAACGGCGCGCTCAATGCCGGCCCCGGCGGAGGGGCAAGCTTGGTGTTCACATGTGTAAGCGGTGCAGGTGTTGCAGGCGCTGCGGGTGCTGCAGGCGGGATGGATCTGACGCCGCAGGTGTTGGTCGAAGTCACTGACAGCGCGGATGAAAACAACCGTGTGGTTGAGGAGCAGGCGCTTGATGATCTGTATGAAGAAGCGATGCGCGCTGACTATGAAGCGGATCAGGAGCAAACCTATGGGGGAGCACCACCTGTTGAAGAGCTGACAGAAGTAGAGCGCGCAGCGCTTGCAGCGCAGCTTGAAGACCTGCAGCGCCGGGAAGCAGCGCTTGAACAGCAGGTGGCGGAGAATGAAAGCCGAATTGATACGATTGATGGGATGATCGAGCTCACCAAGGACACCTCGGCGAGCGCACCGACACCGTCAACAATTCTTGCGGAGATTTTCACGCCAATAGATATCAGCGCTGAGGAAGAAAAGAGAAGTCAGGCTGAGAGGGCGCGACTGAATGCGGAGAAACAGGACGTGCTGGGTGAAAATGCGGTGACACAAAACGAACTCAATGACGTTAGACAGCAGATCAGTGAAATTGAAGCGAAGCTGCCTTCAACGCCCACCTTGGACGAAGGTGACGTTGACATTGAGTTGCGTCCGTTCGTTGCGAACGAGCCGGTTGACCGTTTCGACAGGCAGTTCAGGGACATTGTCCGGTATTTTGATGAGCCGGACCGCCCTCAGCTTCAGCCTTTTGCGGGCGGCATTGCGCTTGACCCCCGAACCGCTGCATGGATACAGGCCTCCTACACCCAGTATGAGCAGGATGATGCGACGCGCCTTAAAGGTAAGTCGCTTGTACTGGCCACGGGGGTGCACCGCGATTTCTGGGAAGATCTGCGGCTTGGTCTGTTGTTCTCCACTGCATGGAACGACACAAGTTCTTCGCTCAATGCGCTCAACATTGACACGCGCAGCTATTCAGCCGGTGTGTATGCGCGTTACCAACTTGAAGGTTTGGCGCTGAGTGCGCGGGCGCGCTACGGATGGTCGGACAGCGACATTGGCGTTGGTGGAACGACCGGCTCGTATGATTCAGACCGGGTAAATGTGTATCTGTCCGCGACCGGCCAGGAGAATATCAACCCGGTTGTGTGGGTGCGGCATACCACCAGCGTTTCGTCCACCTGGTCCGCGCGACGCGTACACCAACTCGGCAGGAACGCGTGTGGGAAGTTCTGACACCTGGGGCGGACGCCTTGCCATCGGGCCGACCATCGGGATGACGCTGGACAAGACCGAGACGTTCGCCATTATCGAACCGTCTCTTGGTCTGTCAGGGTCTTACGTGTTCTCCAACCGTGATTCACAGGGCGGGCAGGTGGCCACAAGCGAGGATGATTATTTCAGCGTTGCGATATCGCCGGGCATTTCGTTTGCGACGCAGGGCGGAACGTCCCTGAGCTTCAATACACAGTATTTTGGCATCGGGTCTGACCTTAACGGGTGGACGGTCGGGGGCACGCTTTCGATCCCGCTCAACTGATGCGCCGCGTTATGAACTGCACGTGCGGCGTGCGCGATGACAAACAATAAGAAGCCCGCATGAGGAACCAACCTCATGCGGGCTTCTTGCAACGCGCCGTCAGTGCGGCTTGTCTTAGAAAGCTGATGAATAGGTGAGGCCCACAGCGTTCACGCCGGGGTTGTCGTCGGAGATGCCTGCGTTCGACAGGTGATAGACATACAGCGCGACCATGTCGCCTTCACTGAACTGGTAGCCGAGCTCAAGCTGTTCGCGGAACTCAAACACCTGGCCCAGATCCTTGGAGTTGCCTTCACCATAGGCACCAAAGCCCACCTGAATGCGGGCCAGAAGATTTTCAGTGAAAAAGAACGACCGTGACAGGCCGACATGGCCATAGACGCCGCCGTCTGTATTGACGAATGCGCCGACCAGTGGGCGGATATTCCAGATGATGTTGAAATCCGGAATGTAGCCGATATCAAATACCGCAGATGAAGATTCGGCACTGTGGGTAACGTCAAAGTAGCCCGCGCCAACATAAAGATGTGCAGGCTGCGATGCGGCCAGTTCTTCAGCCGTTGCAGCGCTGGCGGTGCCAAGCGTGAAGGATAGCGAGACGGCGGCCGCCATGGCCAAACCGGAAAGTAAGTGTTTCACTTGATGTTCCCCTAGTGCCGGGTGAGCGTTTCAGGAGGCTGAAAACACTTTCCGGAAGCCCACATAAATCTGCGCGGAGTGTAGGGGGAATTGATAGCCTGAAGCAAATGCGAGCTGCATGTCTGCGGCGTGCCTACAGCGGTAGATACATGAATGTTGCGGAAGTGCCACATGAATAAAATGACAGTATTTTGCCGTTTTCCGGCGCTGGCGATGATGGTGCTGGTAGCAGCATGTGATGAGGCGCAGTCGTCGGCCTGTTTTGAACCACCAAGTGACGCACGCGGTCCATTCTACGTAGTGGAAGTGGTTGATGGCGATACGGTGGAACTGAACGACCGCAGCGAGGTGCGCATGGTTGGCATTCAGGCACCCAAACTGCCTTTAGGGCGGCGCGGGTTTGAAGAGTGGCCATTGGCACGTGAGGCGCGCAATGTGGCGGTGGATTTTGCTGACGGCGGACAAGTGATGCTGTGGTCCGGCGGGGCCGAGCGCGACCGCCATGGCCGCCGTCTGGCGCATACATATGTGCGCACTGGCGACGGCGGCACTATCTGGTTTCAGGGCGAGATGCTGCGGCGTGGGCTGGCGCGGGTTTATACCTTTCCCGACAACCGCGCATGTGCCGCTGACATGCTGGCAACCGAAGCGCAGGCCCGCGCACAGGGCCTTGGTATGTGGGGTCTTGATACATATCGGGTCATGGATGCCGACGAAATTGACCGTCTCACCGAGCGTGAAGGGTCTTACGAACTTGTGGAAGGCCGGGTGCGTGAAGCGAAGATCATCAACGGGCGTGGCTATCTCAATTTCGGGGCAGACTATCGCGAAGATTTTACAATCTCTGTGTCCCCGCGTGACATGCGCTCATTCAGGGATGCCGGTATGGATCTGACAGCACTTGAGGGGCGTATGGTGCGCGCTCGCGGCTGGTTGCGCTCCTTTAACGGGCCGACGATTGAAGCAACGCATCCTGAACAGATTGAGGTTCTGCAGTGATGAGTAAAAAGAATATCTTTATACGGATGACTGCATTTGTCGCGACATGTTTGCTTGCGTATGCAGTGGTTATGCCGGCACCTGCATGGGCACAGATTTCAGACCGTGAGCGGCAGCAGGGTGCTCAGGCACATAAGCAGATTGTTGCGCAATATGGTGGTGTATATGACCACCCGCGGGTCGGACCTTATGTGGAGCGTGTGACGGCACGCATCAGCGCAGCATCGTCCATGCCCAATGAGCGATTTCAGGTGACTGTGCTCAACAGTCCTGTGGTCAATGCCTTTGCGATACCCGGCGGCTTTGTGTACGTGACGCGCGGGTTGGTTGCACTGGCCAACTCCGAAGCTGAACTGGCGAGCGTGATCGGCCACGAGATTGCCCATGTCACACTGCGTCACGGGCAGGGGCGGCAAAATCGCGCTATTGGGGCAACTCTGCTGGGGGCGGTGCTTGGAATTGCGGTCGGCAGCGATCTTGTGAATCAGATTTTCAATATTGGCGCGTCCGGCTTTTTGGCCGATTACTCACGTGATCAGGAAAACGAGGCCGACAGCGCTGGCCTCACAATGTTGACCGGCGCCGGGTATGATCCGTATGCGGCACCATCATTCCTGGCGTCGCTTGGCGCCCAGAGCGGCCTGCACGCCCAGTTGCAGGGTGCACGCTATGACCCCAACCGGGTAGATTGGCTCGCCTCGCACCCCGCCACAGGGCAGCGCGTGCGCGCGACCCGTGAGCAGGCACAACAGACCGGCGTTGCGCCGGGCACACGTGCAACCGGCGTTGACGCTCACCTGGCCGCCATTGATGGGATGATCTATGGCGATGATCCGGAGCAGGGTTTTGTGCGCGGGCGCGACTTCATCCATCCTGATTTGCGGTTTGAGTTCACCGTGCCGGATGGCTTTGCGATGACCAACTCAGCCCAGGCCGTCGTGGCGCGCGATACCAACGGCAGCCAGATCAAGTTTGATGGCGCTCCCAGAAGCAATGCCCGCAATATGGCAGCGTATATCACGCAGGTGTGGGCGCGCGATGCGCAGATCAGCCAGGTCGAGGCGATTGACGTCAACGGCATTCCCGCAGCGACCGGCGTGACACGCGTCAAGGGTAAGGACGTGCGGCTGGTAGCCTACGACGCCGGCAACAAGACGGGCGTCTATCGGTTTTTGATCGCAACAGAGCCGCGCCGTACAAAAACGCTTGAACCGTCGATCCGCGATATGGTTCTAAGCTTTCGTCGGTTGACTGCGGATGAAGCAGCAAAAACAAGCCCGCTGCGCGTTGATGTCCGCACTGTCGGGCGTGGCGAAACGGTGGCGTCTCTCGCGGGACAATCAGCCTTTGCGGACGCTGCTGAACAACGGTTTCGCGTGCTCAACGGATTGCCGGACGGTGAGCAGGTTGTTGCCGGTCAGAGAGTAAAGCTGGTGGTTGACTGACACGCCTAGTCACTGACGAATTCGTCCGGCTCATCTGTTTCCTTGAGCAGGGCGGCACGCAGCTTGTTGAGGGCATGGTGCTCAACCTGTCGCACGCGCTCTTTCGAGATGCCCAACTCTGCACCCAGCGCTTCAAGTGTTTTGCCCTCTTCACTGAGGCGGCGTTGCTGGATGATGAAGTGCTCCCGTTCCGTCAGTGTATCAAGGGCACGGGCCAGCCAGCGTCGGCGCACGTCGGCATCGTGTGCTTCCATGGCTTCGTCGTCTGGCTGCGGACGGTCGTCGGCCAGCAGATCCTGCCATTCCATGGTGCCGCCTTCGCCTTCTGTGGCACCGGGCACGGCAGCATTAAGTGACCTGTCGCCGGCGGCAAGACGGGATTCCATGGCTTCCACATCGCGCATCGGCACGCGCAGCTGTGTTGCCACAAATGTGCGGCCTTCAGGCCCAAGCGTTGCGCTTCCGCCATCATTGATAAGCGCGCGCAGGCGGCGCAGATTGAAGAACAGAGACTTTTGCGCCGCCGTTGTGCCTGTGCGCACGATCGACCAGTTGCGCAGTATGTAATCCTGAATGGAAGACCTGATCCACCACGATGCATATGTCGAAAAGCGCACGCCGCGTTCCGGGTCAAAGCGCTGGGCCGCCTGCATCAGTCCCACATTGCCTTCCTGCACAAGGTCGCCCATGGGCAGCCCATACACCTTGAACCGGGCAGCCATGGCGATCACCAGGCGCATGTAAGCAGAGGTCAGTTCGTGCAGGGCGCGTTCGTCTTTGTGGTCATGCCAGGCCCGGGCAAGGTCCAGTTCATGATCAGCTTCCAACAGCGGCGCCTTCATTGCCGTGCGGATAAACTTACGATCCGAGCCGTAAGATGACTGAGCAGCTACTGCCATTTGATACACCCCTACGTCTGCCGCGTGCCTGATACATCCAGACCAGCGATTGTTTGCTACAAACAGATACGAGGCTTCGGAAGTGGCGGATCAGTGCAGGACGCACACATTTCAGCGACGCGGTTTGCACAAACGCAAATGACCAGGCGCACAAGCCGCTGGAGCAAAGCGCGAAATACAAAAAGGCCCGGAACACAGGTTCCGGGCCTTCGAGTGTTGCTGAGAGTGGAAGATGGCTGCAATCAGGCCGCTTTTTCGCTGCCCTTGGCATCGCCTGCGTCTGCGGCGCCTTCTTCCTTTTCCGGTTTGTTGCGGCTTGGAGCTTTTTCCAGGACGCTTTCAATCTTTGTCACGGCTTCATCGTCAGTGCCTTTTTCGACGGCCGCCACTTCGCGCGCCATGCGCTCCAGCGCCTGCTCATAAAGCTGGCGCTCTGAGTAGGACTGTTCGGGCTGCTTGTCGGAGCGGTAAAGGTCGCGCACCACTTCGGCTATCGCGATCAGGTCGCCGGAGTTGATCTTGGCTTCATATTCCTGTGCACGGCGGCTCCACATGGTGCGTTTCACGCGAGCGCGGCCCTTCAGGGTCTTGATCGCCTGGCCCACCACGTCATCGGCGGCGAGGCGGCGCATACCAACGGATTTCACCTTCTCGACGGGCACGCGCAGAGTCATTTTCTCTTTTTCAAAATTGATGACGAACAGCTCAAGTTTGTGGCCGGCCACCTCCTGCTTTTCCACACCGGTGATCTTGCCGACGCCATGAGCGGGATAAACAATGAAGTCGTTTGCCTTGAACTCCAGCTTCTTGCTGGCGGCTTTCTTTTTTGCGGGCATGCTGCGTCCCAATCTGCGTGGACCCTATGTGACATACGCCCCAAGCGTATGCCCCGTTCCACGGGGTAAAAAACAACGGACGACGGCCGGTGTCACTCCCGCAGGCAAGCTGCTAGCGGCCCGGATGACACCATCCAGGGCCGATACGCTGCGGCCTGACGCGGGTATGACGTCCGCAGACACATTCTCCATGCTAAGTCTTTGAAAAATAACAATTTTCAAAGTATCCGGCAAAGCCCGGTGCATGCTGGTCTTGCGGTTCGCCTATCGCCTTTTGCCGGAAAAGCCCGGCCAAAGCGTGAGGAAAATCCCCACGGTAAGCAGGTTTCATACACGAAAAAGGGGAAAAAATAAAGTCAGCACGAGGATTATCCGACTGCGGACACGCAGTATTGATAACCAGCCGTGCTTGATGGGCGCGTGCCCGATCAGTCGCCGGTGCCCGGTGCCTCGGTGAAAAATTTCTCGAACTTGCCTTCGACATTCAGGAAATCATCCGCATCGGCAGGGGCATCTTTTTTGACTGTGATGTTCGGCCAAACGGCGGCAAACTTGGCGTTCACCTCAAGCCACTTTTCAAGACCGCTTTCGGTGTCCGGTTTAATGGCTTCTGCAGGGCATTCGGGCTCACACACGCCGCAGTCGATGCATTCGTCAGGGTCTATGACGAGCATGTTCTCGCCTTCGTAAAAGCAATCCACCGGGCACACCTCCACGCAATCGGTGTATTTGCACTTAATGCAGGCGTCGTTGACGATGTAGGTCATGGGTAGGCTCCAGTGCGTGCTCCGGGTGGCTGCGCGTCGGGCCGCGTGGCATATCGGCCTGAGTGTCATGGCCGCGCTGCAGGCCATCATGTGTTCGGTTAAATGGCTTATACGAAGTGGACGGCAGGGGCCGCAAGCCCTGCATACCCCCAAAATGTGCAAGGGGACTATGCCGCAACACGGGGCCTGCAGCGGCTTGCCCCTGCGTCAATCTCCTGCTTTCAGCTTTTTGATTTTAGGGCCCTGATGCGGGCACGGTCCCGACCGTCCGGCGCTGAAGCAGGGGCCGGATTGCGGGATGCCGCCGTGCGGTCTTCGGGCGTCGGCGGGGGTGGACTTTGATCGTCAAACAGCGCGGCCGCGACGATTGCGGATCCGCGCTTTTCCACAAAGGTCAGAACTTCGACCACGCGAATGCGGTTGGTTAGCGGGAAGGTAAGCACATCATGGGGTTTGACAATATGTGAGGCTTTGGTGATGCGGGTGCCGTTCACCCGCAATCGACCCGTTGACACAAACTTGGCCGCAGAGGAGCGCGTTTTGAAAAATCGGGCGCACCACAGCCACCGGTCGATGCGCTGGCGGGGTGTGTTCTCGGTGTGGTCGGGCACGCGCGCGGTCAGGTCTTGGTTTTGAGTTGGCTCAGCACGGCAAATGGGCTGTCAGGGTCGACAGGTTTTTCGGGTCGCTTGGGTTTGGCAGGTGCTGTATCTGCCTTGGCACCCTTGTTGGGTTTGCGACCTTTCGCCGGGCGTGAGCGGGGTTTGCCTGCGCCGGATTTTTCATCCTGACTGGCGTTGGATGTTTTTGCCCGCGCAGGAGCACGTCTGCGCGGCGGCGGTGTTTTGCGTGCCGGACGCCACAACACGATTTCTTCCATGTCGTCGTCGGCGGGCACGTCCTGTACAGGGGTCTCGGTCACTGGTGTGCCGGCGTCAGATCCAGGTTCCGACGCCTGCACAGGCTCAGGTGCCAATTCCGTCTGTGCAGGTTCACGTGCCGTTTCCACAGGTGCCGTTTCCGTAGGTGCCGTTTCTGCAGGGGCTGGTGATGTATCTGCAGCAGAAACGGGCGTTGCGATCACCGTAATATCAGGCGCGGGCGCGCTGGCGGGTTGGGCCTGCGCGACAGGCATCTTCCGTACCCGGAGGGTTTGCGGGCGGAAGCCCAGTGATGCCAGAAGACCATCGAAGGCGTCGCCTGAACAGCCAACAAGTGACATCAGGTCTGCATCTGCCTCAAAGCCCGCGCCGCCATAGCCGTTTCCCAACTGGGCCCGGGCGGAGATTTTCGGGCGGATGGCATCGGCCAGCCGTTCGAGCATGTCAAGGCGCACGGCGCGCGGGCCGCAGACGCGGAAACCCAGAGCCGGGTAGAAGAAATCCGGCACATTGGGCTCAACAGCAGCAGACGTAAGCCCCGGTGCAGGTGGTGCGGGCAGTTCGATTGCGCCCCCCTGTGCTGCATGGGTTGCGTGCAGCAGCAAAATAAGATGTGCCGGTGCGGGCTTGAGCAGCGCGGGCATAAATATGGAGAACGCGCCAAAGCGAACGCCGTATTTGCGCAACATGCTCCGGTCAGGCTGGGCGAGCGCGGTTATGTCGTCGGCGGCTTCGTCACGGCGAATGGCACCCAGTGCCTCTACCAGACGGAAGGCAACGCCGCGGGCGAGGCCGGTTACGTCCTCGGCATCGCGCAGCTTCACCAACGGCTCAAGATTTTTGGCGATATGCGCCTTGAGCCAGGTGTCCATGCGCTGGATGACGGCCATGCGCGCGGTGGCGTCCAGTTCCTCACCCGTGATGATGTCGGTTGCGGGCGAGAGGCGATCGGTGCCGGCAACTATGCGACCGACCACAGCATTTTCCCACATTATGCGACCATGCTCGGTAATCTCGAAGGCATCGTCGGCGGCAGCGGTGAGGCGTTTGGCGCGTTCTTCTATTTCGGCCGTCACGGCTTTGTCGGAGGCTGCCCGCAACGCCTTGCCGTCCACGCCTTCCGCGCGCGGGTCCGGCACAAAGACGAGCCCAGACAGGCGGCCGACGAACTCGCCTTCCACCAGAACTTCGCCGTCTGCATTTACTGCCGTCATCAAATCCTCGCTTTGCTGCATCCGCTTGAGCAGCACACTTGTTCGTCTGTCGATGAATTGCTGAGTAAGCCGGGCATGCAATGCATCTGACAATCTATCTTCTATTGCGCGCGTGGCCTCCTGCCAATACGCAGGGTCGGCCAGCCAGTGAGGCCGGTTTGCCACATATGTCCAGGTGCGTATATGCGCCAGCCGCGATGCCAGGGTGTCAATGTCGCCATCGGTGCGGTCGGTGCGTTTGGTCTGTGTGGAAAACCAGTCCTCGGGAATGCGTCCCGGCGAGGCCCCGTCCGGGCACATCAGGTGGTTATAGATGTTGGCCAGCAGGTTTGCGTGCTCATCAATCATGACCTTGCGGAAGTCAGGCACCTGCGCCACGTCCCACAGGCGGGTCACAGCCTCTTCGCCATGCGCCAGCGGCGCAACGCGTTGGTCGCGCACCATCAGGGCGAGTGCGGCCACATCGGTGGCGTGGCGCGTGCGCATCAGGCCGCGTGCCGGTGGCGGCACGTCAAGGCTTGCAAACAATGTGTCCACGGAGCGCATATCAAGATCGGTGTTGCGCCACATCAGCGTGCGCAGGGGCTCAAACCGGTGGTCTTCTATTTCCGCAACCTGCTCGGCGTCCAGCGGTGACGCCTGCCCGGTGACGCCGAAGGTGCCATTGTCCAGGTAGCGCCCGGCGCGGCCTGCGATCTGGGCTATTTCAGCAGCGCTAAGAGGGCGATGGCGCTGGCCGTCATATTTTTCAAGGTTGGCAAACGCCACATGGTCCACATCCATGTTGAGGCCCATGCCTATGGCGTCCGTTGCCACGATAAAATCCACGTCGCCGGACTGGTAGAGCGCAACCTGCGCGTTGCGGGTGCGTGGACTGAGGGCTCCCATCACGACGGCGGCGCCACCGCGATGGCGGCGGATCAACTCGGCGATGGCGTAAACCTGTTCCGAGGAGAATGCGACGACCGCTGAACGGCGCGGCAGGCGGGTGATTTTCTTGGCGCCTGCGTAAGACAGCTCGGAGAAGCGCGGGCGGTCCTCGAACCGACAGCCTTTCACCAGGTCACGGATGCGGGCCTTGATGGTATCCGACCCTAAAAACATTGTTTCCAGAGCGCCGCGCATATGCATCAGCCGATGGGTAAAAACGTGGCCACGTTCGGGGTCTGCGGCCAGTTGCACTTCGTCGATGGCGACAAAATCGACCTCGACACTGAGGGGCATGGATTCAACGGTTGTCACCCAGTAGCGCGGATTGTCGGGGACGATTTTTTCCTCGCCTGTCACCAGCGCCACATTGGCGGGGCCAACGCTGCGTTTGACCTTGTCATAGACCTCGCGGGCGAGCAGCCGCAGCGGCAGGCCGATCATGCCGGTTTCATGGCCCAGCATTCGTTCAATGGCGAGGTGGGTCTTGCCGGTGTTGGTGGGGCCGAGCACAGCCCACACGCGCGCGTCTTCGTCAATGCGCTGCATTGATCGGGTGGGGCGGGTATCAGGAGTGAGGAAACGTCGCGCCATTGCGCGCGCACAATCACCCGTCGGGGATTTTTGCGCAACTGTGGTGTTGTCAGGCAGCCCGCTTTTGTGAGGGCGTATGGTCGGCTACGCGCATGGCGGCGAAGGAAGCCTCATCCACCGGCGTCCAGCGATAGCGCTTTGCCAGTTTCCTGAGAGCTGCCTGGAATGTGGGGCTGTCCACATAGTTGGCGTGGCGCGGACTTTCGATGAAGCGGATGCCGCCGGAGAGGTCAGGACTGGTTCTGGTTTCGGCCTGAAAGCGCTGTGCCCTCTCAGGGGCGCGCGTGCGATCCTGAATGGCGTTGGCGATGCAGTTGGCCATTTCGTCATACAGGAAATAGCCGCCGGAGTTGGTCTCCTCAAAGCCCATGGCAAAGAAGCCCGGCAGGTCGCGGCCAAACACGGTGAGATACAGATCAGGTCGCCCGGCCCTGAAGGGCACGGCACCCTCTGCCAGATACGGCATGTCATAGTTGTAGCCTGTGGCATAGACGATCATGTCCAACTGTTCGCGGCTGTTGTCCTTGAACACCACCTCGGTGCCCTCAAAATGGGCAATGTCGCCCTTTGCGGTGATGTTGCCGTGAGACAGGTGGTGGAGGAGTTCCGAGTTCACGATCGGATGGCTTTCAAATACCTTGTGATCAGGTTGGGGCAGGCCGTAGCGGGTGACATCGCCGACCAGCAGACGCAGCATTTTGCCCATCACCCACTGCTGAACAGGCATCGGCAGTTTGGGCCCACCATGGGCAAAGACGTCAGCGGGCATTCCGAAAACATGTTTGGGAATGAAGTGATAGCCGCGCCGTACACTGATGAATGCCTTGTCGGCGTGAATGGCCGCGTCGCAGGCAATATCGCAGCCTGAGTTTCCCGCACCTACGACCATGACGCGTTTACCGCGGAACTGGTCTGCGCTGCTGTAGTCGACAGCGTGAATGGCGGTGCCGTTGAATGTGCCTGAATAGTCCGGCCGGTTGGGCGACCAGTTGGTGCCAGTGGCAACAATGAGGTTGGCGAAGGTCTTTGTGACGCCCGTATCCAGCGTCACGCGCCAACTGCCGTCGTCATTGGGTGCGGCAATTTGCACAGCGGTATTGAAGTGTATGCCTTCTTTCAAACCATATCTGTTTGCAAAGTGGTGGATGTAGCTGAGAATCTGTGTGCCTGAGGGGTAATCTGGAAAATCGTCCGGCATTGGACAGTCAGTGAACGCTGATTGCGTTTTGGATGAAATGAAATGAGCACTGTCATAAAGCGGCGTACCCGGATTGTTTTTGTCCCATAGGCCACCCAGATCACTATGACGCTCGAACTGCTCATACGGCACGCCATATCGTTTGAGGGCGCGGGCGGCGGCCAGCCCGCCGGGTCCAGCGCCAATGATGCAGGTGGTCGCGTCATTCATGGGGTGTGATGCCTCAACAGGACAAGATTGAATATGAGGGTGTCTCATATTTTTGGTATAAGTCAACTCAGCCATCTCGCTGATCGGAGAAACTGATGCCTGCCCACTCTGCCCACTCTGCCCACTCTGCCCACTCTGCCCACTCTGCCGACTCTACCCGGCGCGGCAAAGCGATCACCCCTTCACGTGAGGCGCTCACGCCGCGTCGTCCAAAACAGGCGCGCAGCAGGGCGCGGATGGAGGCCATTCTGGACGCCGCCGAACAGGTGGTGGCCGTGCAGGGCATGGCGCGTCTCACCATGAGTGAAGTGGCGCTGCGGGCGGGGGTCTCCATCGGGTCGCTGTATCAATACATTCCCACGCCGCAGGCCTTGTTGCGGGCGCTGACAGATCGGTTTTTGGCCGATTTGCGCAGTGACCTGGAGCACCATGTAGGCGAAGCCCGCACGCCGCAGGCCTTTGCGGATGCAATCTCTCAGGTGATCTGGGGCATATACGCGAAAATGCGCGACCAGCCTCAGCAGCGCGAGATCTGGGCGCATCTTGCCGCCGACCGTGATCTGGCGGCGCTCAATCTGGCTGACAGTCGTGAAAATGCAGAGGGGCTTGTTGCAGCACTGGTGCGGGTGGGTGTTGTCGGACGTGGGGATGCAGCAGCTCTGTTGCCGGACGTCCTGCTCATCACGCATCTTTCAGGATCAGCAGTGCAGATGGCGGCTGACATGCCTGTGGCAAATGGCGACAAAATTGTTGCGTGCTTTGTGGATATGGCGCTGGCCCGTCTTGGCTTGCCGGGCTCAAGCCAAAATACCGTTACACCCTAGTGACCCTTCAAGTGTCTGCGCGTTAGAGTGCGTGTTGAAAGATAACACTTGCCGGGCCACCCCGCGTGGCCCTTGACGGGAAGCGTCATGTTTGAGGGCTTTAAGCCGATTGCCGTTGCAGGCGAAGGGGGCGCGATGTTGCGCGGTATTGCCGGCGGCGCGCCAGATGCACCGCCTCTTTTGCTGTTGCACGGCTATCCGCAAACCCATGTGATGTGGCACGCGGTTGCGCCTGCTCTTGCGGAAACACACCGGGTTATCTGCCTTGATCTTCCGGGGTACGGCAACAGTGATGCACCGCCCTTAAGCGATGACCATGCCGCGTATTCCAAACGTGCATGGGCACCGCATTTTGTGGCCGCGATGGCCGCACTTGGGCACCCCACGTTTGCGCTCGCGGGCCATGATCGTGGCGCGCGGGCAGCGTACAGACTGGCGCTGGATCACGGTGACCGGGTGACCCGGCTGGCGCTGCTCGACATAATTCCCACCGCGACCATGTGGGACATGGCCAATGCCAATTTTGCGATCGGTACCTTTCATTGGGGTTTTCTGGCGCAGCCCGCGCCGTTTCCCGAAAAGATGATCGAAGGCGACCCGGACCGGTTTCTGGATTACTGCATCGCCAAATGGGCGGCGGATGGATTCACCTTTGATACAACGGCCCACGAGGCTTACCGCGCGGCCTTTCGCAAGCCGCAGGTTATTGCGGCAACCTGCGAGGACTATCGCGCCGGTGCAACGCTGGACGTTGAAACCGACAGACAGTCGCTGGCCGCGGGCCAAACATTCGACGGTCCATCGCTGCTCATCTGGGGGTCACACAACTTTGGGGCAGACACGGATCTGATTTGCGGGCTGTGGAAGCCATTGCTGCCCAACGTGACGGGCACAGCGCTCGACTGTGGGCATTTCGTTGCGGAAGAAAAATCCGCCGACACAGCACGCGCCCTGACAGATTTTTTCGCTACACCATAAAAGCAACACAGGAAGGACACGCATCATGGATTTCGAGATTCCGCGAGAGATAACCGACTACCTCGCCGTGCTGGATGATTTCATCGAAAAGGAAATCAAGCCGCTGGAACAGCAGGACGACAACATTCGCTTCTTCGACCACCGCCGCGAACATGCGCGCACGGACTGGGACAATCAGGGATTGCCCCGCGAGGAGTGGGAAGAGCTGCTGGGCGAAATGCGTCGGCGTGCCGATGAGGCGGGGCATCTGCGCTATGCACTGCCAAAGGAATATGGCGGGCACGATGGCACCAATCTGGCGATGGCAGTGATCCGCGAACACCTGGCCGCCAAAGGTCTTGGTTTGCACAACGACCTACAGAATGAAAGTTCGATCGTCGGCAATTTTCCAACGGTCCTGATGTTCCGCGATTTTGGGACGGAAGAACAAAAGGCCAAATACCTTGAAGGGTCACTCAAGGGCCAGGTGCGTGTCGCCTTCGGCCTGACGGAGCCCGACCACGGCTCTGACGCCACATGGATGGAAACCCGCGCTGTTCCTGAAACCCGCGACGGCGTTGACGGTTATCTCATCAACGGCATGAAGATGTGGAACACGGGTGTGCATGTGGCGACGCATGACTTCGTGTTTGCGCGCACGTCCGGTGACGATGGCTCAGCGGTTGGCATCACCTGTTTCATCGTGCCGATGGATGCGCCGGGCGTGAACATTGAAGAGTATCTGTGGACCTTCAACATGCCCACTGACCACCCGCGCATCTCGTTCAAGGATGTATGGGTGCCTGCGGCGGACAATCTGGGCGGCATTGATCACGGGCTTCAGCTTGCGCAGCATTTTGTCCATGAAAACCGCATTCGGCAGGCGGCCTCCAGCGTTGGCGCTGCGCAATATTGCGTGAACCAAAGTGTTCAGTATTCAAAAGACCGCAAGCCGTTTGGCAAGCCGCTTGCCAGCAATCAGGCTATTCAGTTTCCGCTGGTGGAACTGCATACTGATTGTGAATTGATCCGTACACTGGTCCACAAGACGGCGTGGCAGATGGATCAGATGTCGAAGCCGGACGTTGCACGGCATCTGTCAGACAAAGTGTCGATGTGTAACTACCGGGCCAACCGGCTTGTGTGCCAGGCGGCAGATACGGCGATGCAGGTTCACGGCGGCATAGGCTACTCGCGCCACAAGCCGTTTGAACACATTTACCGGCATCACCGCCGCTACCGGATTACGGAAGGCGCTGAAGAAATCCAGATCCGCAAGGTTGGGGGGCATCTTTTTGGCTATATCGGGCGGGAGCGCGGAGTAGCAAAGGCTGCCGAATAGCCTCGCACCTGCCTACCAGGGTGTTGATTGTGCATCAAAGCGGGCCGGTTCCTCATCAGGAGCCGGCCCGTCTTGTTTTATGCGTGCGGCAGGCAGCATGATTGTCACGCGAGTGCCTTTGCCGGGCTCGCTTTCAAGCGTCAGCGACCCGTCGTGCAGCTCGGCCAGTGATTTGGTGATGGGCAGGCCAAGACCGGTGCCGCCGAAGTTGCGGGTCATCGGACCTTCCACCTGGCCAAACGGCTCCAGCACGCGGGCAATAAGATGCGGCTCGATGCCGATGCCGGTGTCCGCGACCATGATGTTGAGGTTTCCCGCGGTATCCAAACCAGCCGTCACTGTCACGGTGCCGCCCTGGGGCGTGAACTTTGTGGCGTTGGACATAAGGTTCAGCAAAATCTGTTTGAGGCCGCGTTCGTCCGCAAAGATTTCCGGCAGATCATCAAGACCTTCCAGCACGATTTTGACGCCGCCTTCGTCAGCACGGTGGCGCATCAGTTCCTTCGACCAGTGGGCGATGGCAGGCAGGTCTACCCAGCTTTCGTCAATTTCAAACTGGCCGGCCTCGATCTTTGAAATGTCGAGAATGTCGTTGATAAGCTCAAGCAGATGACGACCGCTCGAGTGAATATCGCGGATGTAGTCCGCGTATTCCGGTACACCCACAGGCCCAAACATCTCCTCACGGATCATTTCCGAAAAGCCGATGATGGCGTTGAGTGGCGTGCGCAGTTCGTGGCTCATATTGGCCAGAAACTGGCTCTTGGAATGGTTGGCTATCTCGGCAGTACGCAGGGCCTCCGACAGTCGCTGCTCGGCGCGGCGGCGCTCAATGGCGATTGCCGCAAGCTGCGCGGCACCGGAGAGAAACTCAAGCTCGTTGTGGGCCGGCTCGCGCGGGGTTTCATATATCATCGCGACCGCGCCCAGAACCTTGCCGTCACGAGACTTGAGCGGATGTGACCATACAGCGCCCACCCCAACGGCCAATGCAAGCTCGCGTTTATCGTTGAATATGGGGTCGGTTTCAGCGTCTGTCACAACCACGGTGTTACCTGTCGTGGCGGCTGTTCCGCATGGGCCTGCAGCAGGCGTAGCGGGCGTGCCGTCAAAAGCTGCGGCATAATCTGGCGGCAGGGATGGCGCTGCGCCAATCCGCAGGTTGTCATCATCGTCCAGCAGCAGGATTGACGCGCGCATTTCCGGTTTGAGGTCTTCCATTGCCAGGGCGAGGGCTTCAAGCACCTGATCCATGGGAGAACCGGTGGCCAGTTTCTCCAGCACGCCCAGATGCATTTTTAGTTCACCGTCCGCAGTCTTGCGGTCGGTGGCGTCCCGAACATTGAGCACGATGCCCCGCACGCTTGGATCGGCCAGCATGTTGCGGCCTGAGGCTTCAACCCAGATTTTTGTGCCGTCGAGTCTCCTTGACCAACCGGCCACGCGTACGCGTCGGCCGGCGCTTGTGTTGAGTTCGGTCAACATCTTTTTGAGTTCGGGGGCACCTTCCTGCACACCAAATCTGAGAATAGACATCCCGGCCAGGTCTTCCGGCGCGCCACCATATATGCGGGCCACGGCATCTGTTGCGAACCTGATGTTGCCCTCGGCACTGACTATCATCACACCGTCAAACGCGTTGTCCACCAGCGCGCGAAACCGCTGCTCGCTGCGGGCCAGCCTTTCATTGGCGGCTTCTGCATCTGCCAATGCGGTGTCGGACCCGGCCTTTGCCGTTGCCAGATCCCGGATCAGGTCGTCGTGTTCAAGGCGCAGCCAGATAGAGGATGAGGTTTGCGCAATCATCTGCCGCGCAACACTCACCATAAAGCCGTAGACCATGATGACGAGCACACCGACGGACATGAAGATCGTGTCGCCTGAGAGTAGTGTTACCAGCGAAATCGCGATAGTGATCGGAAGTGTGCAGGCAAAATAGACACGCCACTCATAGCTTGTTGTTGCCGTGGCAACTGACAAATGCGCTACGAACAACAGCAGTAAGAAGAAATCCTGTGCTTCATTTGCGGGAAGCCAGAACAGCAGCAACATGCTGGACCAGATGATGTTGGCGTTAAGGTAGCGCAGCGCCAGCGATCGGCTCAGTCGGTCGGGATCTGTGGAGAGGCGGCCAGCAAAGTAGCGCGACGAGAATACGGCAATCTCCGCCCATACCAGAATGACAGCGCCAATCCAAAGCGTGGTTAGTTGGCTGCTTGCCGAGGTGTTGAGCGACGCAATGATAAGCATGCCGATAAACGGGAACAGCAGCGGCAGTGCGCGGTGATTGCACATGATGCGGTTGAACAGGGCGAGCTTCACCGTTGCGGCGTGGGCGGCGTTTTTCTCGCCCCCCGCATGTAACGCATTCAGTTCTATCGGTCTGGCCTGTTCCGCCACCGCACTCTCCCGATCCGGGCAGCACTCATGCAGTGCGCCGGTCAGGTAGTATCGTCAAAACCCGTAAATCTGCGGCTAACGGCGGATTTGGCGGTATTCGGGGCTATTTAAGCTGTTCTGCAGTTTTTATGGTGCAGGAGAGGCTGAAACAGCCTGCTGCGCCGCGTCGATGCTCGCCTGCATTATCGGCGTATCACCAATTTTGACGGACTGAAGATGGGCAAAGGCCGTGCCCCAGTCGGTGGCGATTTGCATCCGCACGGGCAGCACAACGCCGCCGACGGGACCGGTACGGTCAAAGGCAGCCATCCAGATGGATATCGGCTGAGTGGGGTTGCGGGCCTGCTCAAGTTTCCATTCGCGGCTTTGGCCGGCCAGGGGCAGATATTTCAGGTGACACTTGACTGTTTCACCGGCGAACACTGCAGCATTGCCGGGCTCCAGCACTTCTGTGCCCAGACGTGAATAAGCGAGCGTAAATACGCGGCGTCCGTCAAAAACCTTTTGTTTTTCTGTGCAGGCTGCGTCCATCGGGCTGAGCGCTGAATAGAGCGTTGCAGTGAGCGGATCAATCGTGCCCGTTGCCATCCCGGACCTCAGTGCCGCAGCCTGTCCCGGTTCAAGTTCAGGGTCTGCTGACACAGCAAAAACACCATCCTCGCCAAGGGTCATTTTGAGTTCGCGGACGCCCCAGCGGGTGTCTGAGAAATTGCGGAACGTGTGGGGCCTTGGACCCTGCGCTTCAAGTGTGCCGGTAACCTCTGATTCAAAGCGTGCACGCACCAGCGTGTCTGCAATGCCCGACGACTGACCCTTGCTGGAAATCGTGTAGCTGTCGCCTGTGAACGTTGCGGTAGTGCGGATTGTCGCCAGTTGCAGACCGGCGGCGTAGAACTCATACACAAGCTCAATCGGCGCGGTGGCCATTGCTGCCGTGGGCATTTGCGCTGTGCTGTCGCTTGCAGGGCCGTCCGGTGGCGTGGTGGCGTTTGCGTTTGCGTTTGTAAGTGCCGCAGAGCCAACAACCAATGCGCAGGCCAGGGTTATGCCCAAAGACTTTGTGTAGCTGTGCCGCAGTGTCAACATGGCCGGAAATGCTCCTCACGCCTTCGCGCTGCGTCCTATCCGCCAGATTTTGGCCTGATCGGGCGGGTTGTGGCGCTGGGTGGCAGACAATACCGCTTCCGTGCGCCGGGCAGGGCCAATGTGCCCCGTCCCTTAGTTTTCGCGAATGGCGGTGCTTCGGATCACTGCTCCCCCAAATGCGGTGGGGGCAATAATACGCACAGGCACTAAAAATCCGGCTGCCTCAAGCGGGGCTAGCCATACTTCCACAGCCTGTGGTTCTTTGCGCATCTGCGCCATTGCCTCTGCACTATAGCCTGCAACGGGCGTCAACCGCCCTTCACATTTGTGTGCCGGGCCGGAATAACCTTCTTCGGCTTCAATGGTGGTTTCGCCTTTGTAGCTGATGGCAATGTCGAAGCGCCGCCAGCCATCAAACACCGGAATGGCCTTGCTGCATGGATTTGTACCGCTCAGCACGGTGAGGGCCAAAAGCGCGCTGACGGGATCAAGCGCGCCCTTTTTATGAAAGTCTGAGAGCGCGCCAGGCTTATTGGCGGGCGGCGGAAGCGCCAGAACGCTTGCCGGGCCTTGCTCGTTGAAGGTGATCTGCAACTGGCTCGATTGTCCGTCAGTGGTCACATAGTCTGAGGTAAATATCTGCGGGCTCACGCTTGAGGCAGACTGGGTGCCCGCAGAAAACAGAGTCAGGGTTGCTTCCTGGGTCGCGCCGGCCACTTCGAGTGTGTTGATGCGGGTTTCAAGTTGGTATCGATCAGGTGATATGTCGGCATCAAGCGACATGGTCCCAATCTTGGCACCGCCAACAAACATCACATAATCAACGGTCATGGCGGCATTGGCCGGAAAAAGCGATGTCAGCGAGACACCGACCGCAAGCGCTGGAACGGCAAAATAACGCATTGGGAGCCTGTTCGGTGAGGGTGCAAAGCTAGTTGGCAAGCAAAGCTGCCTGTGAACTACCCGAGCCTGATGCCTGTTTTGATACGGTAAACTTGGTTGTGTGTGCAACCAGCGTGCCTAATGGCGTGGCTACTTCAATTCGCACGGGCACCAGAACGTTTGCATCGGCGACCGGGCCAAGCCAGACGGTGATCGGCATCGGGTCGCGGCGCATCTCCATGATGGTGTCGCGCTTGTAGCCTGAGACCGGCACCAAAATGGCATCGCAGCGTGCGGCAGCACCTGAAAAACCCTTGTTGCTCTGAATGTCGGACATGCGGTCGAAGGTCATTTTGAAATCATAACGCCGACGACCGTCATAAACCGGAATGGTGCGGTTGCACGCCGCGGGCCCTGGTGTCGCCATTGGCACGATCATCGCTGACAGGGGGTCCACCGTGTTCTTGAGGTCGGTCGGGCGCGGTGCCACGCGGTCTGAATTGTCATAGGGCGGGTCGGCCGCCACCAGCGGCGCAGCGTCTGCCAGATAGTTCACATCAATGAGCTGGATGTTGTCCTGGTCGGTGTTGCGGGCCTGGTAGTTTTGCGTCTGCATCAGGTCGGGTGTGCGGGCACCGGCGGCTGTGAGGTCAAACACCTGGCGGAACACGTGGTCGGTTATGCCTTCCGTGCGCACCACGCTTCGGGCGGTGTAGGCCGTGTCGCCGAAAGCTGCCTGCATCGAGATTGACCCGAACTTGAGACCACCCAAGCGTGCATCCATGGTCACATCAACGGCGATATTTGTTGCATCATGTGTCGGCGCTGCGGGAGCCGCCAGAGCAATGCCGACCATGCCGAGGGTCGCAAAGGCGGCCAGCCCGGCCAGCAGATGCAAAGGCACACGTCCGCCGTTGCGTGCCCGTGGGCCGGTCATGGTTGGGGAGTGGGTGCCTGTCATGGTGTATCTCCGGCTGGCCAGGGCCAATTCTGTGTGAGGCTTCGGCGTGCTCCATAGTGGTGGTGCCGGGTGAATGCGGCCTGAACAACGCATATGGGCCCGGAAGCAGGCTAGTTGCTGCGACAAGACACCATTGCGGGGGTTGACGTGGAGGGCTCAAGGCCCCTATATCCCCGCCTCTTAATGACGTTTAACTGAAATCTGGGAGTGGGGTATGGCCCGCCGCTGCGAACTTACGGGCAAAGGTGTGCTCACTGGCAACAATGTGAGCCACGCGGTCAACAAGACCCGCCGCCGTTTTTTGCCGAATCTGTGCAATGTGACCCTCTCCAGCGATGTGCTTGGCCGGAGCGTAAAGGTGCGTGCAAGTGCAGCAGCTTTGCGGTCCGTTGAGCATAAGGGCGGGCTTGATCCGTTTCTGGCCTCCGCGCGCGAGGAAAATCTTTCGCTGCAGCTTCAGCGCCTGAAGCGCGAAATCGCCAAATCAAAGACCGCTCCTGAAGTCGCCAGTGCCTAGCAACCTGTAAGACTGCGGCGTGTGATGAATATGAAGGCCCGGCCCTGATGAAGGGCCGGGCCTTTTTTCTTGCGCCATTCTGTCCGCTTTTGTCGGTTCGGCATGACCGCTGCATTCATCTGCTTCAAAAGCCGATGAAACAGCGGTCATTCGGAGAGCAGATATGGTTATGGTTGACGGGCGGCTTGATGAAGTCCAATACACGCGACCTCAGGAACAAACGGCGGGAATAATGGCAAGTTTTCTGAGATTTTTAAGGCAAATCATGGTGCCCACGCTGGTGTTGTGCGGGCTGGCGGTGATGGCCTTTGTGGAGCGATCACAGCCAGTGTCACTGCTGGGAGTGTTGTCTTTTTCTGATGCACGCGTTGACCCCGGCCCTTGGTTCACCATGGGACACATCTGGCTCTTGGCGATGTTCGGCATTGTGAACCTGACCAGCCGTCGCTATGGCGCCGGGGTCGCCACGGGCTCGGTTGTTCTGACTGCGGCTGTTCTGGGTGGTGTCTGGGCCTATGCGGCCTACGGTGCGGCCCATGTGGTGTTGTCTGAGGAAATGATTGGAGCGCTGGTTGTTCAGCCCATGGCCTATGCCATGGCGTTGTCGCTGGTGACGGGTCTGCTGGTGGCTGTCGTTGTTTTTGATCTGGTCCGTGGGCGGCCATGGTGGAAAGCCCCGCTGCTGGCCCCGCTTATTGGCGGTGCTGTGTTTGTCGGGCTGTTTCACACGCTGGGGGATACTGCCCTTACGGGTACGTTCGTGGAGCGTGCGGTCGTTCACTTTGCGGTGGTGACGTTCGCCACGCTGGTGATGCTGGTGATCTATCACATGCTGCGGTCGCTTATTCCGCCCGCGCCAGGCTATGGCGGTGCGTGAGTCGCTAGAGGTCTTTCAACTCAAACATCAGTAAAAGTGTGCGCTGCAACGGATTGAAGTTGTCGTCAGAGACCACATACACAAATATGCGTCCGGCTTCGTCCTGCCGGACGGCGATACCTTCCATGTTGTCCACCGTCTGGCCGGCTGTTGAGCGGTAGATGATGGGGCCGTCCAGGGGCGCATCGCCATCAATGCTTTGGGCCGCCACAATACGCATCTGCGCGCCGACGCCGCCAAGCGGGCTGTAACGTCGCTCAAGTGTCAGGAGGTCGCCGGAGGGCAGTACTGCCATATCGGTGAGGTCGAAGGGGTGTATGCGCTTGATGCTCACATCGCCAGCGCCTTTTTGTCCGACACGCCACCCCGTTATATCTCCCTGAGGTGTCAAGGTGGCTTCTGTCACGGCCAGCAACGTGCCGTCCGGTAGTGCTGCGAGTGCTTCCAGCCCCTTGTTGTTTTCTGCATTGGCGAGGTCCGGGCTGATGGCCACGGGCATGGCCGGCGCAGCGTCACCCAACGTATCAAACTCATAGGCCCAAACCCGGTGGGTGCGCTCGAATGCGACGGCAAGGCGGCCATCGGGTAAACGGGTCAACGCTTCGGCATCGCCCAGACGTTTGCTGCCCGCGACTGATTGTTTCGAGGGGTCGCGCAAGGGCGCTATGGTGGCATCACTCAGGCCTGCCAGCGCGCCGTCGCGATAGAAAAGTGAGGCTGTGACCCAGTGGCCGGTGTCGGTCACAGCGATGAGGCGTGTCCCGTCGTCACTCACCTCCAGCCCTGAAAGGCCGCCAAACCGGGGGTCTGACGACGAGAGCACCAGCCCGCCGACATAGCTGAGAGGTGACGGATGTGCGCCGGGTGCCGCAGGCATGTCGGCAGGGTTTGACGGATTGAGTTCGATGGCCGCATAGCTGACTGTCAGCGCCTCAGCGTCCGACATCGTAGCCGCCTGTAAGTCAGTGCTGACGGCGAACAGGGCGAGAAGGCTAACAAGGCTTGCACCTGCCACGCGCGATGTCAGACCTGAAAAGGCGTATCGCATTTGCACTCCTGCGAAGGCGGTATCAGCTACCTGGTGGCGGTTGCAGACGTTTGTGGTGGCACCTGGGGCATGTCTCCGCGCCGCTGCCGCCCGCGTTGGTCGCGCGGTCCCGACGTGTTGCGCTTGCCTGCGCGGACATCGTCCTCGAACAGTTCTGCCAGCTTTTCGGTCATGGCACCGCCGAGTTGCTCTGCGTCCACAATGGTGACGGCGCGCTTGTAGTAGCGCGTCACATCGTGGCCGATGCCGATGGCAATCAGTTCAACGGGTGACCTGGTTTCAATCTGCTCGATGACTTCGCGCAGGTGCCGTTCAAGGTAGTTGCCGGAGTTTACCGACAGAGTGCTGTCATCCACGGGCGCACCATCAGAGATAACCATCAGGATACGGCGTTGTTCGGGGCGGGCCAGCAGGCGGTTATGCGCCCATACCAGCGCTTCTCCGTCGATATTTTCCTTCAACAGCCCTTCACGCATCATCAGGCCGAGATTGCGCCGGGCGCGTCGCCACGGGGTTTCCGCAGATTTGTAGATGATGTGGCGCAGATCGTTAAGCCTGCCGGGGTTGGCGGGTTTGCCATCCGCCAGCCAGCGCTCGCGCGACTGGCCGCCCTTCCAGGCGCGGGTTGTAAAGCCGAGGATTTCTGTTTTGACCGAGCAGCGCTCAAGGGTTCGCGCCAGAATGTCGGCACACATGGCGGCCACCGTGATGGGCCTGCCGCGCATGGAGCCTGAATTGTCCAGCAGCAGCGTCACCACGGTGTCGCGGAAGTTCATGTCCTTCTCCATTTTGTAGGAGAGGGGGTGCATGGGGTCGATGACGATGCGCGACAGGCGGGCGGCATCCAGCATCCCTTCTTCAAGGTCGAACTCCCAGGTGCGGTTCTGCTTTGCCTGAAGGCGGCGCTGAAGGCGGTTGGCCAGCCTGCCGACCACGCCCTGCATCTGTTGCAACTGCTGGTCGAGATATTGCCGCAGACGCGCTAGCTCGTCGGTGTCGCACAGGTCTTCGGCTACAATCACTTCGTCGTTGGCAGCGGAGTAAATGCGATAGCCGACGCCCCGATTGTTGTCAGCGGTGCCGTCGGGCCGCCATGGTTGCTGGCCTTCGGCGCTGTCGTCCGGGTCACCTTCCACCTGTTGATCTTCGGCTTCCACCTCAACGGCCTGTTCTTCGCCGTCATCGCCTTCGCCGTCGGCCATTTCAAGCTGCTCGGCAGACATGCCCTCAGCCTGCTCCGCCTCGCCACCTTCAATGTTGTCTTCGCCGGGGGCGTCGCCGTCGTCATCATCGTCGCTGTCGTCGTCAGACTGGTCCGGGTTGTCGCCCAGTTCGTCAGCCATATCGAGGTCGGCGATGATGTCGCGGGTCGCGCGAGCAAAGGCCTCCTGGTCGTGGCTGATGTCGATGAGTTTTTCCAGGTTCTGGCCAGCCTTCTCTTCAACCCAGGGGCGCCACAAGTCCACCATCGCGGTGGCAGCATCCGGCGGTGCGATGCCAGTCAGCTTTTCACGCACCAACATGCTTACGACTTCTTCAATCGGCGCATCGGCACGATCGGTGATGGTCGAAAAGCCGCGCTTGTCGCATTTGTCGTCCAGCGCGGCTGTCAGGTTATTGGCAACACCTTTCATCGCGTTGGCACCAAGAGCTTCAACGCGTGCGGTTTCAGCAGCTTCAAACACCGCGCGCGCGGTGCCGCCCGCAGGCATAAGGTGCTGATGGGTCGCAGCGTTATGATGGGCAATGCGCAGAGCGATTGAGTCTGCGGAGCCCCGGCACTGGGCTACTTCGTTCTCCGGCAGGTCGCGGCTGGGCAGGGGCAGGCGTACGTTGCTGCCGCGCAGGCTGGCAGGCTCGGTGCCGAAATTGACCGTTAGGTCATCGCGCCCAGCAATTGAGCGCAACGCCATGGTCACCGCCCGCTTGAAGGGCTCGACCGGATTTTCCTTGCCGCTGGACACGTTCTGTCTGCCTCAAATGCGCTTAGGCAACTGCCAGAGTGTTAGCTGCGGATTGGGGCAGCTCTTCACCAAAGCATCGCTGATAGAACTCCGCCACCGTGGCGCGTTCCAGCTCATCGCACTTGTTAAGGAAGGTTACCTGAAAACCAAAACCGACATCACCGAAAATCTCGGCGTTTTCCGCCCATGTCAGCACCGTGCGTGGGCTCATGACGGTGGAAATATCGCCATTGATGAAGGCGTTGCGGGTGAGATCAGCCACGCGCACCATGGCGGCGACGGTCTTTTTGCCTTCGTCATTCTGATAGTGCTCGGCCTTTGCCAGCACGATGTCCGTTTCCTGCTGGTGCGGCAGGTAGTTGAGCGTGGTGACGATGTTCCAGCGGTCCATCTGGCCCTGGTTGATCTGCTGCGTGCCGTGATAGAGGCCCGACGTATCCCCCAGACCAATGGTGTTGGTGGTGGAGAACAACCTGAAGGATGGGTGCGGTCGCAGTACCTTGTTCTGGTCGAGCAGGGTCAGCTTGCCGGACACTTCCAAAATGCGCTGGATGACAAACATCACGTCCGGGCGGCCGGCGTCATATTCGTCAAACACCAGTGCAACGGGGTGCTGAAGCGCCCACGGCAAAATGCCTTCGCGGAACTCCGTTACCTGCTGCCCGTCCTTGAGCACGATCGCGTCCTTGCCCACAAGGTCGATACGGCTGACATGGCTGTCCAGGTTAATGCGGATGCAGGGCCAGTTGAGGCGTGCCGCCACCTGCTCGATGTGAGTGGACTTACCCGTGCCGTGATAGCCCTGCACCATGACGCGGCGGTTGTGGGCAAAGCCCGCCAAAATAGCCAGCGTGGTTTCCTTGTTGAAGATGTAGTTCTCGTCGAAGTCGGGAACGTAGTCGCTCTTTTCCTTGAAGGCGGGGACTTCCAGATCTGAGTCGAACCCAAAAACATCTTTGACCATGACGGTCGTGTCGGGAGCGTGGGTGGGCATCATGCCGGTGTGGGTTTCAGTCATTGGGCTGACAAATGCTCTTTTTTACAATCGTGTTGGGCGCAAAGGCTTTGGGCCTTTGCGCGTAGGAACCAGCGCATGGGGCCTGCCTGCGGGCCTGCTGCTGCCGGGAATGGCTTTCCAGGTCATTGTCTCAACCCTTGCGGGCACAAGGCAATACAAAGAAAGGCGTTTGCATGAGGTATTGCGCATATCGCCTATTCGCAAAACCGCATGGGGTGACTTTGATGGGCGGCACTCTAGCAAACCTTGAGTGCGGGCCGTAACCCACCTTCAGGTTTTGAGGTAGCCCGTTGACTTGAGATAGCCATAGGCCTCAATGACGCTGCGTAAACGCTCCTCCGAGGAGCGGTCACCGCCATTGGCATCTGGATGGTGCAGCTTTACCAGCCGCTTGTATTTGCTCTTGATGTCGTTCGCAGACGCCTCCCCGTCAAGACCAAGCGTCTCCAGCGCTTTGCCCTCCTTGGGGCGCAGGCGGCGGCGGGCGGCACCGTTGGTGCCCTTTTTGGTGCCGCTGTCGCTGGCAAAGCCGTGCGGGTCATAGACGGTAGGGTCGGCCTCAGAGCCAACAAAGCCGAACTTGCTTGCCGCGGCCGCACTGCGGTTGGAGCCAACGCTCCATGTGGGCCTGTGGCCGGTCGCCGCCTCACGCTGGAACCGGCGGACATCCGCGTCCGACATGCCCTCAAAGTAATTCCACGACTTATTGAACTCGCGCACGTGCTCCACGCATAGCCAGCGGTAGCGTCGCGCGTCACCAGTAGAGCTTTTGTCGGTGGGGGCTTTGTGGACGCCTTCGGCATCGCAGCCGGGCCACGCGCAATTATGCTTGCGGGCACGGCGGCGCTGCGCCTGCTCTTCGGCGGCATTGCGCGAGCGCGGCGGAACCTTGACGAACTCGCGATATTTGGACCAGGAACTCATGGCTTGATTATGTGAACCTACCCGTTACGAAACAACCCAATGCAGTGTAGCAATCTCTTCTGTTATCCGCTTTAGGGCAAACCTGAAGGAATGAACCCATGAGTGTGGCCGAAACAATTCACCAAAAGCTCACCGCGGCGCTCAAACCGTCGCGCCTTGAGATTGTTGACGATTCGGCACGTCATGCGGGGCATTCAGGGGCCGGGCATGGTGCAGCAGCAGGTGAATCCCATTTCAAGATAACAGTTGTGTCGCAGGCATTCGACGGCAAGTCGCGTATCGAGCGCCACATGCTGGTGAACGAGGCATTGGCCGACGAACTGCGCGGCCCGGTTCATATGCTGCAGATCAAGGCGATCACGCCCGCTGAAGAGTGGCAATAACTCCTAATCCGCCGCGTGGACTTTGCGCGGGGGCGTGATTTTGAGCGCGGTGATCTGATTGCGGTGGCGGCGCAGCACCTGAAACTTGTAGCCATAAAACGAAAACACCTGTCCGACTTCAGGAATGGTCTGGGCTTCGTGGATGACCAGGCCAGCCACGGTGATCGCCTCTTCTTCCGGCAGTTGCCAATCAAGCGCGCGGTTGAGGTCGCGCACAGCCAGTGTGCCATCCACATTGCAGGTGCCGTCGGGCTGCGGGCGCAGGCCTTTTACGTCAACGTCATGTTCGTCAGATATCTCACCGACAATTTCCTCGATGATGTCTTCGAGGGTGACCAGCCCCATGATGCTGCCATACTCGTCCACCACCAGGGCAAAGTGCGATTTGCGGTCGCGGAAGGCGTTGAGCTGTTCAACCAGTGCGGTTGTTTCAGGTACAAACCATGCCTTGCTGGCAAGGCCCTGAATGTCGAGGCCCGTAGGATCGCCATCGTGCGAAATCAGTGCACGTAGCAAGTCCTTTGCGTGCAGCACCCCAATGATGTTGTCCGCATCATCCTGCCACAAGGGTATCCGTGTAAACGGACTGGCCAACACCTGCTCGACGATTACCTGCGGTTCGTCATCAAGGCTTATGGCCTGCATGTTTTTACGGTGAACCATGACATCAGCCACTTCCAGGTCGCGCAGATCCAGAATGCCACCCAGCATATGGCGGTCATGGGTTTCCATACCGCCCTCCTGATGGTGCAGGTCAATGGCACCGCGCAGCTCTTCATGGGCTGACAGCACCTCGGCACCATCATCAATATTGGCGCCGATAAGCCGCAGCGTGCGCCGGACGATAAACTGAACAGCAGATGTGACCGGCGCAAAGGCGAACACAACCACGCGAATGGCCGGTGCCACGAACAGGGCCATGCGGTCCGGGTTGGTGATGGCGTATGTCTTGGGGAGCACTTCGGCGAATATCAGTACCAGCGCAGTCATCACGAGGGTTGCATAGACCACCCCGGCATCACCCAGAAGCTGGATGAACACACTGGTGGCGATAGCGGATGCCAGAATGTTGACCAGATTATTGCCCAGCAGAATGGCACCTATCAGCCGCTCGCGCGACGCAATGAGATGGCTGACGATGCCTGCGCGTTTTGACCCGCCGCGCGCCAGCGTATGCATCCGCGCACGGCTGGTTGCAGTCAGCGCTGTTTCAGACCCTGAAAAAAAGCCTGAAAAGAACAGCAGGACAAATACGGCCCCAAGTGAAATCAGGATCGAGGTTTCCACTATGCAGCCTCTTTATTGGATAAAACCTGAGCGACTTTTTCCATGTCGATGTCCGGTGCAATGAAAGACTGGCCGATGCCACGGGCCAGAATGAAAGTGATTTTGCCACCGGATACTTTCTTGTCCTGACCCATCAGGCGGATCAGGTCGTCTGCATCCGGCACTTTCAACCTGTTGCTTTTTTCAAGATCGGTAATGCCAGCAGGAAGGCCTGACGCGCGCAGATGAGCCTTGGCGCGCTCAGCGTCATCCGCCGGGCAAAACCCCAGATGCACTGATACGTCAAAGGCAATGCCCATGCCCGCCGCAACCGCTTCGCCATGCAGCAGGTCGCCGGAATAGCCGGCGGCCGTTTCCAACGCGTGGCCAAAAGTATGCCCCAGATTGAGCAGGGCCCGCTGCCCGCCTTCGCGTTCGTCAGCGGCTACCACACGGGCCTTTGCAGCGATACTGCGCCGCACAGCCTGGATTCGGGTGTCGGTGTCACCGTCCAGAAGCTGCGCGCCGTTGGTTTCGAGCCAGGCAAAAAACTCCGGATCATCAATCAGGCCGTATTTGACGACTTCCGCATAGCCTGCCCGCAGTTCGCGCTTGTCGAGCGTTGCCAGCACGTCGATGTCGGCCAGCACAAGGCGGGGCTGGTGGAAGGCACCGACCAGGTTTTTGCCCTGCGCCATGTCGATGGCGGTTTTTCCGCCTACGGAACTATCGACCTGTGCCAGCAGCGTTGTGGGGATCTGGATGAAATCTACGCCGCGCCGCAAAATGGCCGCAGCAAAGCCTGCCAGGTCGCCAATGACGCCGCCGCCAAGCGCAATAATCATGTCGGTGCGCTCGACACCTGCGTCGATCAATTGCGATAGCAGGTCTTCAAGATGGGCAAAGCTCTTGGTGGCCTCGCCTGCGGGCAGCACGATGGGCAGCGTCTTGATATCGGCGTCATTGAGGGCGCGGGTCAGGGGTTCAAGATGCAGGGCGGCCACCGTGGCGTCTGTGACAATCAGCACAAACGGGCGTTTGAGTAGCGGCTGAATGTGCCCGGCAGCAGCCTGCAACAGCCCCGAGCCGATGCGCACATCGTAGGAGCGGTCACCAAGGCTGACGGGAACAGTATCCGCTTTTGCGGCATGGGCCGTATGGTTGGGGGTGTTCATGATCGCTGGGATATGGCCTCTATTGGCCCGCGCGTCCAGTCCGGATGCGCGCTCACCGGTAGGCTTCCAGTTCTGTCACCAGCCGCTCCACCACGTCCTCATGGGGGCCGTCGCCGGTTTCAAGAGCAATGTCAGCCTGCGCATAGACCGGGTTTCGCTCATGCATCAGCTTTTCCATGACTGCACGCGGGTCATTTGATTCGAGCAGCGGGCGGTTCGGGCGTTTACCAACGCGACGCATCAACACATCCAGATCGGCCTTCAGCCACACCGAAATGCCGCTTTGGGCAATGCGGGCGCGGGTGTCCGGGTCCATGAACGCACCGCCGCCGGTTGCCAGCACCTGCGCGCCACCATCAAGCAGGCGTGCGATCACCTTGCGTTCGCCATCGCGAAACGCGGGTTCGCCATGGGCCTCGAAGATTTCCGGGATGGTCAGCCCTGCGGCGGCTTCCACTTCTGCATCCGCATCCACGAAAGGCAGCTCAAGGCGCTGGGCCAGCCTGCGCCCGACTGTGGTTTTGCCCGCACCCATCAATCCCACAAGCACGATGGCACGACCGCCAAAAGGGGCGGAAGTTCTGGACACAGGGTTGGCGGTTTTTTCGGGGTTGGCGTCGGCACGCATACGGGTGGTTGGTCCTGATGATTTCCGCCTGTTAACCGGGTTAAAACCGGCAGCACGGTGTCGTTAGAAGGGCACAATCTAAGCTGTCATGCCGCTGAGGGCCAGAACTGCCGTAATTCTGCCAAACGGGGCATATGGAGTAATGTGGATTGGCGGCTCCATGCTACGGTGTGCCACGTCGTGCTGATCCCATCAAACCATGCGGTATGTCTGCGCTTTTTGCAGACCGCCGATCAACCATGAGGCTTCATTCCGTCATGACCGCGCTGCGCTTGCTTCTGGCCTTCATCGTTCTTCTGGCAGTCGGCTTTACGGTTCTTGTTGTGATGGGCTCTAGCCTTGAGCCGCAGGTCAGCACAGTGGAAGTGACGTTGCCCGATGACAGCTTTGGTGAGTAGCGCCCGCATTGTCGCAACCTGGCTTGTTGCTGGCCTTACAACCAGCGCTGCGCTGGCGCAGGCTCCTCTTGAGCCGCCTGCGTCTGCTCCCGAACCAAGCCTGACGCAGCAACTGCTGGACCCCGACCAAACCCCGCTTGCCCGCCCGGCAGGGCCGCGCTCGCTTCTGCCGCCTGCTGAGTCAGGTGCAGAATTTCCTGCTGATTTTTTTGGCCCCACCTCGCCTGAGGTTTTGTTCCCGTCGGGCGATGCGGCAGTCCTGCCCCCCACCCAGCCTGCCGAAGGTTTTGCCGCGCGTCCGGGTGAAGAAGGTACCGGCATCGAAGTCGCCCGGCTGTCTGGCCTGGCAGACGACGGTGTGGGGCTGATCGGCCCTATCGAGGGCGGTTTTTCCCCCCAACTGTGGGCTGGTAGTCGTCGGCTTGCCATTGAGGACGGGTTGGCGTCGCTGACGCCGCCGCCTCCGTCTGCGGCTCTTGGTGACCTCTTCCGACGGCTGCTTGTTTCGCGCGGTGACCTGCCGCAGGGAGCCAGTGCAGGCCAGTCAATTTTGGGGCTACGCATGGCCGCGCTCTATGATGCGGGCTTTGCGGCGGATGTTGATGCACTGGCGGGGCTTGTGCCCGCTGGTGACATGACCGCCCAGATCGCCGCGCCTGCCGCCCGTGCGGCACTGGCGCTGGGCTTCTCCGACAAAGCGTGCGGATACCTGACAAGACTGCCGACGGAAGGAGGGGCTGACGATCCCTATGCAGCGTTTGCACTCGAACTGGGTGCGCTATGCCAGGCGCGCGCGGGCCTGCAGGTGGCAGCTCTCCTCTCTGTTGATCTGGTCCGGGAACAAAGGGGGAGCGACACGGCGTTTGTGGCACTGGCAACACGGGCCGCAGGTGGTCCTGCACTTGATGTGCCGTCCGACGAGATTTTCTCCAGCCTGCATTATGCGCTGGTTGCCGAGGCGGGTGCGCCGCTGCCGGATAATATTCTGGACCGCGCGGAACCAGCCTTGCTGCCGCTGCTTGCAGACGACACCTCGCTGGATTGGGCAACACGTATTGCCTTTGCGGAAGCTGCCGGCGAGCGGGCTTTGATGTCGGCACGCACGCTTGGCGAGTTTTATCGCCGCGCGATCATAGAAGACGGTGCCGTGGATAACCCGCGTCTTGAAGCTTTTGCGGCGTCACTGGATACACCGTCACCAGCACAACGGCTTGAAGCAATTGCGGAGGCGTTTGCTCAAACGCCCCAAACCCGGTGGGGCGGATTGCTGCCAGCCTTCGCAGGGTCGCTGCGCGCCATTCCACCAGCCATGGTTCATGCTGACCAGGCGGCTTTCATGGTGGAAGCGCTGGCGCTTTTGGGAGACGCCCTGCGTGCCGACGCATGGATCGGCATTGCGGCCACGGCCGCACCTGCACAGATTTCGCGCCTGGAAGCACTGGTGCGCATTGCAACGCCACGGCAATCGTCGTTTGTGGTGCCGTGGAACCCGGAGCTTGCGCTCACCGCCGTGCAGGTGCGCCTGCAAAATGATGATCCCGGTGCAAAGTGGTTGACGGCGTTTGAAATGCAGGCTCTTGCGTCGCTTGGCCTGCCGATGCCGCAAATCATCTGGGCGCAGTTTGATGATGCGGATATGCTTGGCGTTCGGTTGGGCGATGCACAGTTGCGTGCGCTGCGTGTTGCCGCTGAAAGCCGGCGCTCCGGTGAGGCGGCGCTGGCGACGCTCACCTCGCTCGCCTTGCTTGAGAGCGACGGCGGGCTTGGGCAGGCAGGGCCGTGGGTGCTGACGCCGGGGTCGCTTGCCGCCATCATGACGGCGCTGGCCCGTTCCGGCCTTGAAGAAGATGCCCGACAGATTGCTGTTGAGGCGCTGATTGTGCGGGCACATGCCGAAGGCTGAGCCCACACCACGGCGTTCAGGAGGCACAAGGAAACAACGTCTGCGTGGCCCCGGAGCGCATCTCGCTGAAGCCTTTCTGGAAATGCTGGTGGCGGAGCGTGGCGCGGCCGCCAATACGCTGACCGCCTATGCGTATGACCTGGATGAGTTTGCGCAGTTTATTGCGCCGGTAGGTCTGGGCGACGCGGATCAGGATCACATTCGCGATTATTTGGGTACGCTGGAAGCGTCAGGGCTTTCAGCCCGCACGCAGGCGCGGCGGTTGTCAGCGTTGCGGCAGTTTCACCGGTTTTTGCTGGGCGAAGGGCACCGCGACGACGACCCCACCAGCATTATTGATGCACCCCGGCTGGGGCGTCCGTTACCGCGCACACTGAGCGAAGACGATGTGTCGGCATTGCTTGGCACCGCGCGCAATGCTGTCGCTGTCGCCCGGGGCAAGACGCTTGGCAAGGCGCTGCGCCTGCGCGCCCTGGTTGAAATGCTGTACGCGTCGGGTATGCGGGTCAGCGAGCTTGTGGGGCTGCCGCTGGCGGCGGCGCGTGGCGATGAACGGGTGCTGATGATCCGCGGCAAGGGTGGGCGCGAGCGGCTGGTGCCGCTGACGCGCGATGCCCATGACGCGCTGAAGGCGTGGCTTCCGGCGCGCGAAATTGTTCTGTCGGATCGCAAGCAGAACAGCCGCTGGCTGTTCCCCGGCACAGACCCGGAGCACCCCATGACGCGGCAACGGCTCGGGCAGTTGCTCAAAGTGCTTGCGCGTGATGCGGGTGTTGATGCGGAGGCGGTAAAGCCGCACGCCCTGCGCCATGCGTTTGCCACACATTTGCTCACCCACGGTGCGGATTTGCGCTCGGTGCAGCAGTTGCTGGGGCACGCCGATATTTCAACGACACAGATCTATACCCACGTGCTTGAAAGCCGGATGGCCGACCTGGTGAACACCCATCATCCGCTTGCTGCCAAAAACCAGAAACGCTGAGTTGACGGTCGTGCGGTCTCTGCCGCATGACTTGAGGCTGACTTGTCCCCGGATCGGAGCCTGCCCTCATGAGCTTTACGCCTGTTCGCACACCCGTTGCACGCCTCAACCGCTCGCAGCTTTTTGTGCCGTGTTCGAGCCCGCATTTTTTTGCCAAGGCGGCCCAGGGCCCGGCTGACGTTGTCTCGCTCGACCTTGAAGACGCCGTGGCCCCGGACGACAAGCCGTCGGCGCGGGCAAATGCTGTGAAGGCACTGAACGAGGATGTGTTTGGCGACAAGACACTGTCCCTGCGGATCAACGGGCTGGACACGCATTATTGCTATCGCGACGTGGTGGACATCATGGAGCAGGGCGGCGAGCGGCTGGACCTCATCATGATCCCCAAGGTGGGAACCGCAGCAGACATTTATGCGATCGACATGCTGATCACGCAGATTGAAACCGCGACCGGCCGCAAAAAGAAAATCGGCCTCGAGGTGATTATCGAAAGCGCCATGGGGCTGGCGAATGTCAACGAGATTGCGGCCGCGAGCCCGCGCCTTGAAGCGCTGCATTTTGGTGCGGCTGACTTTGCCGCCTCCATGGGGATGCGCACCACCAATATTGGCGGGCCAAACCCTGACTACGGCATTCTTCTGGACCCGGACAAAAATGGTGAGCGGGCATTTCACTGGCAGGATTTGTGGCACACACCCATGGTGCAGATGATCGCGGCTGCGCGCGCAAACGGGTTGCGGCCTGTCGATGGACCGTTTGGCGATTATTCGGATGCGGACGGTTATCGCGCACAGGCCCGGCGCTCGGCCATATTGGGGTGTGAAGGAAAATGGGCCATTCACCCCAGTCAGGTGGCGCTCGCAAACGAGATGTACACACCGCCCGCCGACGAAGTGAAACGCGCCAAACTGATTTTGAAGGAAATGAAAGCCAGCCAGAAGGCAGGCGCAGGGGCGGTGTCACTCGACGGTAAACTGATTGATGCGGCCTCCATCAAGCAGGCTAATGTGATTGTGGACAAGGCAAAGCAGATTGCGAAGCGGCGCTAGCATGGTCATTCGGCGGGCTTTGAGCGTGCCAGCAGGTGCGCAAGTTTGTCCGGGTTGCGCATGACGTAGATGGCGGCAATGCGGCCGTTTTCCACGTCGATTGAGTAACTGGCATCAATGGCGTTTTTTGACGCGACGATAAATCCCGGACGGCCATTTATGCGCATCGGCATTATGTCGCCGGGTAATGCGCTCGCGGTTCCTGCTATATGGGCCACAAGTGATGCAACGTTGGCGGCCCCTTCAATCACACGCAGTGCTGCCGATACTTTGCCGCCGCCATCTGACGTCAGTTTTGCATGTGGTGTCATCAGGTTGGTGAGTGCTGCTGTGTCGCCTGCCTGCGCTGCACCGGCAAATGCCAACAGCAGGTCCTCGTGTTGCTGGTCGGTTGCTTCAAAACGCGGGCGGTTTTGGCGCAGGCGTGTTCGGGCACGCGACACCATCTGGCGGCAGGCATCTTCGCTCTTGCCCAGTTCAGTGGCCAGCTCGGCATAAGGTAGCTCGAAGGCGGCGCGCAGCAAAAAGGCTGCGCGTTCCTCAGGCTTGAGGGTTTCAAGAATCATCATCAGCGCCATCGATACATCCTGTGCGATTTCAAGCGCGTCGCCGGGGAGCGGTGGATGAGCCACGGGCACATCGGTCACCACAGGCTCAGGGAGCCAGGGGCCAACATATGTTTCGCGGCGTGTTTTGACCTTACGCAAATGGTCGATCGCCAGCCGGGCGACGGTGCGCGACAGCCATGCGCGGGCATTGCGCACGTCGTCCGTGCGTGTTCGGTGCCAGCGCAGCCATGCGTCCTGCACAATGTCTTCTGCATCCGCCTGTCCGCCGGTCATGCGGTAGGCAAGTCGCAAGAGGTCCGGGCGGAACTGTTCAAAGGTTTGCGTGTCGTCGGTTTTTGTCATGGTTATGCAGCTTTGGCATCCGCGCGACGGGCGTCAACGGTTTGAGGGCCGACCTGCACCCTGAGGCAGGTTTCACCGAAACCCAGCGTGCGTTTGAGCACCGGATAGACCTGCCCGACTGAAATGATGGTGGACAGATCAATCAATCCTTTTTCGCCATAACGGGTCACAATCTGATCGCGCAGAACGCTGGCCTGAAAATCACCGTTCACGATGGCTTTGGTGAAACGATAGACGAGCGCAAGATCATTCGGCAGCGCCTCAATGTCACCGGCAATGGCCATGCTCAGAACAGTTGGATCGACGCCGGCCTCAAGGGCCATATTGACGGTGATCTGGGTGCAGGGGCCGCAATCGGCATGCAAAGTGCTGACAATGCCCGCGATTGCTCCCGCGTCGGCGGGAAGGTTCTTTCGACCGTTTGCAAACCAGCCAAAGCCAAAAGTAAACCGCCTGAACGCCGGTCGGGAGATATGCCACAGATAGCGCACATAATCGAAATTATAGTCGTAACGACGCTCCAGACGGCGCAGGCTGCGTTCTGCGAAAAAGGAAATAGGTCCGGTTGTGGGTGGGGCTGTCATGGCAATGCTCCTGCCGTTTTATTGTCTGCTGTGGTGAACAGACGGGGTATTGGGCGCTCGTGTGACAGGTGCAAAGCAATGAAACTGCTGCAAATCGTGTATTTGCGGGGTGAATCTCGCCGAAAATCGCCTTGTGCTTTGTTGACAAGCAGGGGGTGCCCGCGCCAGTTTGCCGCGTCTTCATCAAAGGGTCGCACACCGTTCAGATGCATAGTTATTTAGAATTTGAAAAGCCGGTCGCCGAGCTGGAAGGCAAGGTCCAGGAACTGCGGCGGATGGCGGCAGACGACCCCACCATGCAGATTGGGGACGATGTCACCCGCCTTGAAACCAAGGCGTCGCAACTGTTGACCGATACGTATTCCAAGTTGACCCCGTGGCAGAAGACGCTGGTTGCGCGCCACCCCAACCGTCCGCATTTCAAGGATTATGTGGGTCGGCTGATAACCGACTTTACGCCGCTTGCCGGTGACCGCGCCTTTGGCGAGGACCATGCGGTGGAAGGCGGCCTTGGCCGGTTAAACGGCCGCCGCGTTGTGGTGATCGGCCAGGAAAAAGGCTCTGACACCCAGTCGCGCGTCAAACATAATTTCGGCATGGCCAACCCTGAAGGCTACCGCAAGGCAGTGCGGCTGATGTCGCTGGCTGAACGGTTTCAAATGCCGGTCATCACGCTGGCGGACACGTCGGGCGCGTATCCCGGCAAGGACGCTGAGGCGCGCGGTCAGGCGGAAGCCATTGCACGCTCCATTGACCGGTGCCTGTCGCTGCGGGTGCCGTTGATTTCAGTCATCATCGGCGAAGGCATGTCAGGCGGCGCTGTGGCTATTGCGGCGGCCAACCGGGTGTTGATGCTGGAACATTCAATTTACGCGGTGATTTCGCCTGAAGGCTGTTCGTCTATTTTGTGGCGCTCATCCGACAAGGCGCAGGACGCGGCCGCCGCCATGCGCATTACGGCCCAGGACCTGTTGTCGATCGGCGTCATTGACCGGATTTTGCCGGAGCCCGTGGGCGGCGCGCACCGGGAACGGGCGCAGGTCGTGGCGGAAACAGGCAAGGCAATTGAAGAAGAACTTGCCGCGCTTGATGGCATGTCAGGTGACGAACTGATTGCGCAACGCCGCCAGAAGTTCCTCAAGATGGGCCGCGAAGGCATCGTCTAGCGTTTATCTGCTGAGCAGGTCCGCAAACGCCTCGCGTACATCAGTCACGAACAATTCCGGCTCTTCGAGCGCTGCAAAGTGCCCGCCTTTTTCCATGTAGCGCCATCGTCGAATGTCGTAGCACCGCTCGCCCCAGTGTTCGGGCGTCTTGGGCAAAGTATCCATCGGGTACTCTGAATAGGCAGTGGGCACGGTTACCTTCTCGCCTGCCTTCAGCTTGTCGGACCGTTCAGCGGGGCCTGCTTTATACAGCGTGTTGGCCGAGTTGATGGTGCCGGTAAACCAGTAGATGGAAAGCTGGGTGAGGATCGTTTCAAATGGAAACCGTGCCTCCATGCCCTCAAATGTATGCGACTTGTCAGTATCGCCGAGGCGGTAATATTTATCCGCCAGCCAGCCTGCAAGGCCCGCCGGGCTGTCGGTGAGGGCGAAGGCAAGCGCCATGGGTTTGGTGCCCTGAATGACCCGGTAGCCTTCTTCCTGCGCCCACCATTCGCGCATCTTCCTGATCCACCCAGCCTCTTCGTCGGTGACAGGCTTGGCACCGTTTTTTGTGGTGGGGCGCAACGGCAGCATCGTCAGGTGAATGGCGTCTATCTGGTCGCCGTGTTGCAGGGCCAGGCGGGATGTGACGTAGGAGCCCCAGTCGCCCGCCTGCGCGCAATAGCGCTCGTAGCCCAAGACTTTTGTCATCAGCGTGTGCCAGATTTCCGCAATGCCCGACGGCCCCAGCGGCGTGCGGGGCTTTGAGGAAAAGCCGAAACCCAGCAATGACGGCACGATCACGTCAAACCCGTCCTCGGCATTGCCGCCGAACCGCTCCGGGTGTGCCAGCGGTTCAATCACATGCTCGAACTCGGCAAAGGTCGAAGGCCAGCCATGGGTGAGGATGAGCGGGCGCGGGTTGCTGCCGGAACCCCGCTCATAGATGAAATGGATTTGGTGGTCTTCGTCCGGCAGGCCAAGATCATCGCCGGAAATGGTTGCGCGGTAGTGGTTAAAGCGGTTGAGGCGCGCTTCATGGGCGCGCCAGTCATAATCGTCGCGCCAATAGGAAATCAGCCGCTCCATATAGGTAAGGCTGGTGCCGTATTCCCAATCGTCGTTGCCCTCGGGCTCATTGGGAAATCGCGTGGCACCCAGACGCTTCTTGAGATCGGCAATCTCGTCGTCGGGCACGTGAATGGTGAAGGGGTCAGCGGCGATTGTATTTGTCATGCTGTCGGAGCCTTTTTCAAAAACGCCATCACGTCAGCCACAAATGCATCGGGCTGCTCAAAGGCTGCAAAGTGGCCGCCGGCTTTATGGTCCGTCCACTGAATAATATTGGTGTAACCCTGTTCAACCATTGAGCGTGGCGGCCACGGATACACGGTGTCGCCGGGGAAGTTGGCAACGCCCGTTGGAATGTTGATTGTTTCGCCCGGCGGCAGGTTGACGCCACCTTCCTCAAACACACCGCGATAGAGCCATGTGGACGTGTTGAATGTGCCGGTTGCCACATAGAGCATAAGGTTGGTCAGCAGATGGTCCTTGCTGAATGTCTTGTCCATGTCGCCATCACGTACGTCCCCCCAGGTGTGGAACTTCTCCAAAATCCATGCGGCCTGACCCACCGGTGAATCCGACATGGCGAAGGCAAGCGACAGGGGCTTGGTGCCCTGGACCTGCAGGTAGGCTGTTTCAAGCAGTTGCATACCGGCCATGTGCTGCACCCAAGCCCGATCTTCTTCGGTTTTGGGCTCAAGCGGACCGCGCACGCCGGGGAAATTGAGATGGACCGCGAGGCAGCCTCCGCCTTTGGTCACTGGATGGTCAAATGCAATCCAGCCCGAAACAATCGAGCCCCAGTCACCGCCCTGCGCGATGTAGTGCTCAATGCCCAGCCCGTCGCGCATGAAGGCGTTCCACAGAGCAGCAACAGCGCGTGGCCCCATGGGCTTTTCCGGTCGGCCTGAAAACGCATAGCCGGGAAGCGAGGGGGTAATGACATTGCGTCCGTCTTCAGCGTCGCCGCCATGATCGGCCGGGTTCGCAATACGCTGAACCACATCATGAAACTCGAAGAACGAGCCGGGCCAGCCGTGGGTCATCAGCAAAGGCGGGTTGTCGGGATTTGAGCCTTTGACATGCACATAGTGAATGTCGATGCCTTCCACCGGCACAATGAACTGCGGCAGCGTGTTGAGCTGTGCCTCCCAATGACGCCAGTCATAGCCATCCAGCCAATAGGTGCAGAACGCCTTGAGATAGTCCTGATTGGCCCCATAGGCCCAGCCATGGTCCGCAGGAACGTCAATCCACTCAAAGTCACGCACTTTGGTGGCGATCTTTTCAAGCTGGGCGTCGGGAATGGAGATTGAGAACGGGCGTGGCGGCTGCATGGTGTGTCCCTGCCGAAGCATGTTTTGTTTGAGTTGAACATCGGTTCAACCGCACGGGCAGGTTGGCGTTTGATTGCCCGACACACCTGTTTTATGGCAGCCGCCGTTTCCCTTCAACTTGCCCGCTTCAGCCCGCTTTGGAAGCAGAGTGGTCTGCCACATGCGCCAACAGGCTGGGCATGGCGTTATGTGGCGGGATTGAGAGGGGTGTCGATATTTTTTGCAGGGTGATGGGGTCGTGCAAATCCCGCAGCAGGGTCGTTCGGTCTTTCATCTGCCCGGCCACACGCAAAACGGTTTTTCCGTCCGGGGCGGTGGCACCGCTATCAGCTTCGTAATCAGAAGCTGTTTTCACAATGCCTACGACGTAAGCCAGCGCTGTCATGGACTTGACCATGAAAGGCAGTTTCAGAAACTCCAGCTGCACAAGTCCGCCGTCGTAGGTCGGAACGTTGCTGGTTGAATGCACAATCACCGGTGTCAGCCAGCGATGGGCCAGCAGATTTTGCAGGTCGTCGCAGCCTTCAGCGCCAAAGGCGCTGATGCATGACGTGCCGGTGAGATCAACACCCATCAGCATGGTAATGGCGTCACCCGCATACGCAATGCGAACCTGCCCGTCCGATGTGCGCGCTTCAATGGCAACATGAGCAGCAGTTTTGTCATGCTTGCTGAAGTATGAGCCCGGGAGACGCGGCAGATGCAGACCTTCGCGCCCTGCATGCCAGCGGGCAAGCAGGGCTTTGTTGGCATTGGCCAGGCGTAATTCGGACATCCGGCGCTCTCCCTGGCAAACACGTTTGCATAGTGTCGGGTGACAAAACACAACCATAAATAGCAGAGCCAGGGTTAAAATCTGGTGTGTGGCAAAAGGGATGGGTGTTGTTTTGGCCAGACAGCGCCTACAGTTTGCGGCTTAGAACGGCAAAAAACTGCCGCGTGGCTGCCCAGCAGCCAAAGATACAAGGGGCTGTCAGGGCTCCGGGGGAGAGACATATTGAGCGATACAACACCGTCGGCGTTGCCACAGGCCGCCGTCGAGATAACGCCCGCCTACCGTCGCTATGCGCTGTTTGTGCTGCTGCTTGCCTACATATCCAGCTATGTGGACCGGCAGATCATGGGCGTGCTGCTTGAGCCGATCCGCAACGAGTTTTTGCTGACTGATACCCAGATGGGTTTTCTGGGCGGCATTGCGTTTGGCATTTTTTACGCAACGCTGGGCATTCCCATCGCGTTTCTGGCGGATCGCTGGAGCCGCCGCAACATCATCTCGATCGCGGTCACTGCATGGAGCTTCATGACGGTTGCCTGTGCGTTTGTGGTGGGGTTCTGGTCGCTGGCATTTGCCCGCGTTGGTGTTGGCGTGGGGGAAGCAGGCTCCAGCCCGCCGTCGCACTCGATGATTGCTGATCTGTATCCCGCCGAGCAACGTTCGGGTGCATTGGCGATTTATGCGCTCGGCGTTTACATCGGCATTATGGTCGGCTTTCTGGTGGGCGCGTATGTGGCGCATGACTATGGCTGGCGTATGGCGTTTATCGTGGTGGGCGCACCGGGGCTTTTGATCGCGCTGCTTGTGCGGTTCACATTGAAGGAACCACCACGCGGACACTCCGACGGCAAGATTGCCGCACCCGTCGGCCCCATTGACTGGGCCAGCGCCAAGACACAAGTGGCAGCCGGGTTCAGGCATTTGTGGGGCGACAAGGTTTCGCGCCACGTGGTGATCGGCGTCACGCTGGTGTCGTTTGTCGGCTATGGCGGGGCTTACTGGGGAGCCGCGTTCTTCATTCGCAGCCACGGCATGTCGTTGATTGAGGTGGGACAATATCTGGCTGCCGTCATCGGCGGGGCCGGTGTCATCGGCGCGATCACCGGCGGTCGGCTGGCAGACAGTCTGGGGGCCAAAGACGCGCGCTGGACCTTGTGGATTGTGGCCGCTGCCAAGTTCATAGCCGCGCCTATCATCGTGTTCTTCTTTCTGGAAGTGGACACGAGCGTGGCGCTCATCATCTACATTCCCACCGTGTTGCTGGGCGCGTTCTATCTGGGGCCAAGCTTTGCCATGATCCAGACCCGCGCTCCGGTGCATATGCGGGCCTTGAGTTCTGCCATCATGCTGTTCATTCTCAACATAATTGGTCTGGGCCTTGGGCCGCAGGCGGTGGGCGTGCTGAGCGATGCGCTGGCACCCGCATACGGGCAGGAGTCACTTCGGTATGCCTTGCTGCTGTTGTCTTTCATCAGCATATGGGGCGGTTTTCACTATTACCTTGCGGGCAAGCACCTGGTCAGTGCGAACGCTAGGTAAATCGGATCATCCGGGGGAATAAGGGAGCGCGCGCGCCTTTTATGGCGGCGCGTTGGGAGGAGTTCTTTATGAGTGAGCAAACATCCGCCGGGGCACCTGGCGGAACGGGTGTGCCCGGCATCACGCCAGGCTATCGCCGCTATGCGCTATTCATGCTTGTGGTTGTCTATACGTCCAGCTTCGTGGACCGGCAGATCATGGGCGTGCTGCTTGAGCCGGTGAAACTTGATCTGGGTTTGTCAGACACGCAGATGGGGTTCATGACCGGCCTCGCGTTCGCTCTGTTTTACGCAACTCTGGGTATGCCGGTTGCGTTTCTGGCGGACCGCTGGAACCGGCGCAACATCATTGCCATCGCGGTTGCCATCTGGAGCTTGATGACGGCGCTGGGCGGGCTGGCAATTGGCTTTTGGACGCTGGCCATCGCGCGGATCGGCGTGGGTGTGGGGGAAGCGGGCGCGTCACCCCCTGCACACTCGATGCTCGCCGACATGTACCCGGAAAAGGAACGCGCCGGGGCGCTGGGCATTTATTCGCTGGGTATTTATTTCGGTATCATGATCGGCTTCCTCGCCGGGGCCTATGTGGCTGAATACTACGGCTGGCGGGCGGCGTTCTTTGTTGTTGGCCTGCCCGGCCTCATCATTGCAGTGCTGGTGCGCTACACCATGATTGAGCCCCAGCGCGGTGCCGCTGACGGGCTTGAGCCTTCAGATCCTGAGCCCATCGACTGGTCGAAGATGTGGGGCGAGATCGTTATCGGCTTCAAGCACCTGCTGTCAGACCCCGTGTCGCGCAACGTCGTGTTTGGCATCATGCTGGTGGCCTTTGTTGGTTATGGCGGCACCACCTGGATTGCGGCATTCTTCATCCGCAGTCACGGCATGTCGCTGATTGAAGTGGGCACGTACCTGGCCTTTGCGATCGGCATCTTTGGCGGGCTCGGCGCGTTCATGGGTGGCCGTATGGCTGACCGGGCAACGCAAAAACATGTCGCGGGCGGCATGTGGATCGTGTCGGTTGGCATGTTGGCCGCAGCACCTCTGGTGGTGTGGTTTTTCCTCGAGACCAACCTCACCATTGCACTCATCGTCTATCTGCCGACGCTGCTGCTGGGGGCATTTTACCTTGGCCCAAGCTTTGCCATGATCCAGACGCGGGCACCGCTCAAGATGCGGGCTCTGGCATCCGCCATCATGCTGTTCATCGTGAACCTTGTCGGCATGGGCCTGGGGCCGCAGGCGGTGGGTATTCTTAGCGACGTGCTTGCGCCGGAGTTCGGCAAGGAGTCTCTGCGCTACTCGCTGCTGATCCTGTCGTTCGCTGCTGTGTGGGGTGCCTGGCACTACTACCTGGCAGGGCGGCATCTCGTGCGCATCAAGGCGCAGGCGGCGGCGACGCCGGCTGAGTAACGGGTAGTATCGGAAATGAGAAAGGGCCGCAGTAATTGCTGCGGCCCTTTTTGTATTCCTCGACCAGTTTTTGGTGCGCGGCGAAGGCACGCATCAGCTGGTCGCAGTATCTACGCCACGGCTCCGTGACAGTGTTTGTATTTCTTGCCGGAGCCACACGGGCACGGCGCGTTGCGGGCGACTTTGCCCCAGGTTGATGTGTCGTTGGGGTCAAGTGCCGTGCCGGGGTTGTTGCGCACGGTGCCGGAGGGGCGTTCAGCCAACATCGTATTGCCGCCTCCGCCGCCACTGCCGGGTGCCTGACGGGCAGCGCGGGACGCCGCAATGTCTGCATCCATCATTTCATCGCGGCCGGTTGCCGGGTCCATGTGGTGGGCTTCCATTTTGGGCAGCGGCTGGTCTTCAAGCGGCGGCACGTCGTCTGCCTTGCGGATTTCAAGATGCATCAGCTTGGCCGTCACCTCCTGGCGAAGCCGGTGCAGCAGGCTTTCAAACAGCTCGTAGGCTTCCGTCTTGTACTCGTTCAGCGGGTCGCGCTGGCCATAGCCGCGCAGCCCGATGGTGTGGCGGAGGTGGTCAAGCATCTGCAAATGTTCGCGCCAGTGATTGTCCAGCGTTTGCAGCAGCACGCTCTTTTCAACCTGGCGCATGATGTCCGGGCCCACCTGCGAGGCGGTGCGCGCAAAGACCTGATCCGCCGCACGGCGCAGGCGGTCATGTATTTCCTCGTTGGCGATGCCTTCCTCAGCCGCCCATTCTTCAACCGGAATACTGAGGTTGAGATATTTCAGTGCGTCTTCGCGCAGGCCGGTGGCATTCCATTGTTCCGCATACGCCTTTTCAGGAATATGCGTGGCCACCAGTTCGTCCACTACTTCGTGGCGCATGTCGGCGATGGTTTCCGACAGGTCTTTTTCATGCATCAGTTCAATGCGCTGTTCAAAAATGACCTTGCGCTGGTCATTCATCACGTCATCGTATTTGAGCAGGTTCTTGCGGATGTCGAAGTTGCGCGCTTCCACCTTGGACTGCGCACGCTCCAGCGCCCGGTTGATCCACGGATGCGCAATCGCCTCGCCTTCTTCAAGACCCAGCTTCTGCAGCACGCCGTCCATGCGATCGGTGCCGAAGATGCGCATCAGATCGTCTTCGAGTGACAAGAAGAACTTCGAGTGGCCGGGGTCGCCCTGACGGCCCGAACGGCCACGCAACTGGTTGTCGATGCGGCGGCTTTCGTGGCGCTCGGTGGCGCAGACATACAGACCGCCAGCCTCCAAAGCGGTTTTCTTGAGCTCGGCAACCTCGGCGCGGATTTTTGCTTCCCTGGCGTCCCGGTCCGGGCCTTCCACCATATCGCCCAGTTCGTTTTCAATGCGCATGTCGGCGTTGCCGCCAAGCTGAATGTCGGTGCCGCGACCGGCCATGTTGGTGGCGATGGTAACAGCGCCCGGTACACCCGCCTGCGCCACAATCATCGCCTCCTGCTCATGGAAGCGGGCGTTCAGCACATTGTGGGGCACCTTCTTTTTCTTCAGGAAGTCCGCCAGCATCTCGGATTTCTCGATAGATGTCGTGCCCACCAGAACCGGCTGGCCGCGTTCAACGCAGTCCTTTACCAGTTCGACAATGGCCTCGTATTTTTCCTTTGCCGTGCGATAGACCTCGTCGTCTTCGTCGATGCGCGCCACGTCCACGTTGGTGGGAATGGCGGATACTTCCAGCTTGTAGATGTCCAGAAACTCGTCGGCTTCGGTTTGTGCCGTGCCGGTCATGCCGCCGAGTTTTTCATACAGGCGGAAATAGTTCTGGAAGGTGACCGACGCCAGCGTGATGTTTTCCGGCTGGATGGTGACACGCTCTTTGGCTTCCAGCGCCTGATGCATGCCGTCCGAGTAGCGACGACCTTCCATCATACGGCCGGTGAACTCGTCAATAATCACCACCTTGCCGTTCTTGACGATGTAGTCCTTGTCGCGCTGGAACAGCTTGTGGGCCTTGAGGCCCTGATTGATGTGGTGGACGATCGAGACGTTCTCGATGTCATAGAGATTGTCGCCGCGCAGAAGGTCTGCTTCGCGCAGGATTTTCTCCAGATATTCGTTGCCTTCTTCGGTGAGCGCCGAGGTGCGCTGCTTTTCGTCCAGCTCGTAATGTTCTTCGCTGAGCAGGGGAATGAAGCCATCAACGGTTGTGTACAGGTCGGAATTGTCTTCTGTGGGGCCTGAAATAATCAGCGGCGTGCGGGCTTCGTCGATGAGGATCGAGTCCACTTCATCGATGATCGCAAACTTGTGGCCGCGCTGGGTCATTTCGGCCAGCGAATATTTCATGTTGTCGCGCAGATAGTCGAAGCCGAGTTCGTTGTTGGTGCCGTAGGTGATGTCGGCGCCATAGGCATGGCGGCGGGCGGTATCATCCATGGCATGCAGAATGACGCCGACGCGCAGGCCCAAAAACTCATGCACCTGCCCCATCCACTTTGAGTCGCGTTCAGCCAGATAGTCGTTGACGGTCACCACATGCACGCCGTCACCAGGAAGGGCGTTGAGGTAGGCGGCAAGTGTTGACACCAGCGTCTTGCCTTCGCCGGTTTTCATCTCGGCAATGCGGCCATCGTGCAGCACCATGCCGCCGATCAACTGCACATCGAAGTGGCGCTGACCCAGTGTACGCTTGGCGGCTTCGCGCACGGTGGCGAAGGCTGGCACCAGCAGGTCGTCAAGAGTGGCACCGTTCTTGATTTCTTCACGAAACTCATCGGTGCGCGCCAGCAGTTGCGCATCGCTCAGCGCTTCGAGTTCAGGCTCCAGCGCATTGATGAGGTCAACTTTTTGCTGGTACTTGCGCAGCTGCCGGTCATTGGCGGAGCCGAAAATGCTTCTGGTGATACTTCCAAGGGAGACCATGACCGATTGAAACCTTACCTGCGGGATACCTGAGGGCGGCGCGCCTACCCCACAGCAGGGAAAGACGCGCACGAGAGATAGTAGGGGGCATTGGGCGTGTCAACGCGAAGCGCCTGCGCTATGCCTTAACCGTGTGCCCCATAAATGCCTGAAAACCCGTCATAAATGCGACTTGTGAGCAGCCCGGCTTCGTGCTGAAGATGGGCCTTGTTTCAACGCCTAAGGCATAATGGTGTCTTTTGCGCCTGAATTACACGTGAACCGGAGTTTTTTGCATGTCCGCTGGTCTTGTTTTGCTTACCCCTGTGCGCGCCTTTTTCGGCAGTTTTGTTCTGGCGGCGTTTATGGCGACCGTGCCAGCTCTGGCTCAGGAGGAAGCAGCGCCTGATGTAGTGGACGAAGTGATCGCGACAGTTGATGGCGCGGAAATCCGCTACTCGGACATTGCACTGGCGGAACAGGATCTGGCCCAGCAGCTCAGCGGTGTGCCGGAAGATGTGAAGTTTGAATATCTCGTCAGCCTGATGGTTGATCGCAAGGCGCTGGCGGCTGCCGCCCGCGACGCCGGCCTCGCCGATGACCCGGACGTGCTGCGGCAGGTAGCGTTTGCCACTGAAAAGGCGCTGGGGGACATTTACCTGACCCGCCAGTTGCAGGACGCCGTAAGCGACGACGAAGCACGGGCGTTTTACGACAAACAGGTCGCGCAGGTGGAACTTGAAGAAGAAGTCCGTGCCCGTCACATTCTGGTGGCCACGGAGGAAGAAGCACTTGCCGTCATTGCGCGTATTGAGGCGGGCGAGGGTTTTGCCGAACTGGCAGCGGAAGTCTCCACCGGCCCCAGCGGCAAGGAGGGTGGCGACCTTGGCTATTTCGTGGCGGACCGAATGGTGCCGGAGTTTTCAAAGGCGGCTTTTGCGCTTGAAACCGGCGGCATTTCAGCGCCGGTCAAATCCGACTTCGGCTGGCACGTCATCAAGGTTGAGGACAAGCGTCCGCAGCAGCTTGTGGCCTTTGAGGATGTGAAAGACGGCATCAAGGCGCAGTTGCGTGAAGAAAAGGCCGCACCGTTTATTGAAGGCGTGCGCAACGAGGCAGAGGTGGTCTTTCCCGGTGAGAACGCAACCCGCCCGCAGATTGTTCCGTCGCAGGAGTAGTGCCATACAGACCTGACGTTTCAGACCTGACTTTGCAGTCGGTTTGCAATTGAAATTGCAGGCATTGTCCGTACACAGTGGTGTCCTCGCCAACCCTCTCATTTGTGACCCTTCCCATGGTAGCTAAATCCTCGTCACGTTCCGGTTCTTCCGGCAAGGCAAAGCCTACGCGCAAGACACTTTCGAAGGCCAAAAAGGCATTGCGTTCCGCGACCGGCAAAAGCGCTGCCAAAAAGAAACCAGCCCGCAAGGCTACTCCCGCCCGTGGGGCCAAGCCTGCGCAGCGAAAGTCCGCGCCGCCAAAAAGTGCGCGCAAGACGCAAGCCAAACCCGCTACAAAGAGCGCCGGTAAAACACTGGCGGTGTCGCCGCTTGCGCCCGCTTCATTTCCCAAAGTCGCTGACGTGCCCGGGCTTGCCATGGCCACGGCGCGCGCACAGATAAAATACAAGACCCGCGAAGACCTGCTGCTCGCCGTCATGCCCGCGGGCACAACGGTTGCGGGCGCGTTGACGCGGTCGCGCACGGCATCGGCCCCCGTTGAGTGGTGCCGTACTAATCTTGAAAGCGGTGAAGGCCGGGTGCTGGTATCAACATCCGGCAATTCCAATGCGTTCACCGGCAAGGCAGGCATGGACACCGTCAAGGCGACCGCCGCTGCTGCCGCCAAACTTGCAGGCGTGCGCCAAAAAGATGTGTTCATCGGCTCAACGGGCGTGATCGGCGAAGTACTGCCGGCAGAAAAGATCACTTCCGCATTGCCATCGGCGTTTGATGCGTTGCAGCCGGGCGGGTTTGAAGCTGCCGCGCGGGCCATCATGACGACGGATACCTTCCCCAAGGCATCGTCGCGCACCGTCGAGATTGACGGCAGTCCTGTTGTGATCTCCGGCATCGCCAAAGGGTCCGGCATGATTGCACCTGACCTGGCAACAATGCTGTCTTACATTTTCACCAATGCAGCGATCTCCCAACGCACGCTGGGGGCGCTGCTCGACATCAATCTGCGCGATAGTTTCAACGCCATTACGGTGGACAGCGATACGTCAACCAGCGACACCGTGCTGCTGTTTGCAACCGGCCGTGGCCCCGATGGTGAGAAAGCCCCCTACGCGCCCATCACCCGCCCCGGCGACCCCAAGCTGCGTGCGTTCAGGGCGGCGCTGGCAGACGTGATGCAAGACCTTGCCATGCAGGTGGTGCGCGATGGCGAAGGGGCCTCCAAGTTCATTTCCATCACCGTAACCGGCGGCGAAAGCCATAACTCGGCGCGGCGCATTGCCATGTCGATTGCCAACTCACCACTGGTCAAAACGGCGATTGCCGGTGAGGACGCAAACTGGGGCCGGGTTGTCATGGCTGTGGGTAAGGCGGGTGAACCTGCGGATCGCGACAAACTTGCTATCAGCTTCGGGGGCATCAAGGTGGCAAAGGCGGGGCAGGCGGTGGCAGGCTATGATGAAGCACCCGTCGCCAGGCACCTCAAGGGCCAGGAAATTGTGATCGAAGTGGATGTGGGCATCGGCCCGGGCGCAGCCACGGTTTATACCTGTGACCTCACCTACGGCTATATCTCCATCAATGCGGACTATCGCAGCTAACACGCACGCCCACTTTTGCCCGGCGCGCTATCGCGGGTCATGTTTTGTTAACGCTGCCAGCCGGTTGTGACCGGCCTTGTGTGGGTGTGGAGTATTGGCGTCATGTCTTCTTAACGGGCGTGATGCGAGACTTATTTCAAATCTGATTGGTGTGTCCCATGCGGATTGTTCTGGTTGCCGCCTGTGCCCTTGTTGACGTTGAAGGGCGTGTGCTTCTTGCCAAACGCCCGCAGACCAAGGCAATGGCGGGGCTCTGGGAGTTTCCCGGCGGCAAGGTTGAAGCGGGAGAAACGCCGGAAGTGACGCTCATCCGTGAGTTGAAGGAAGAGCTGGATATTGATGTAACGGCGGCGTGCCTGGCGCCTTTGACGTTTGCCAGTCACACCTACCCGGCTGACGCGCCGGAAAAAGAAGACTGGCATTTGCTGATGCCGCTTTATGTGTGCCGCCGCTGGTCAGGCACGGTTCGCGCGCTGGAACATTCAGCGCTTGAGTGGGTCAGGCCGGTCAGAATGCGCGACTACGATATGCCACCTGCGGATGTGCCGCTGGTGGCCCTGATACGCGACTTTTTGGGCTGAGGAACTGACGCGATGACACGGGCTTTCCTGAAAGATTTCTGGCGCGATGAAAACGGCGCAACAGCTATTGAATATGCCCTGATAGCCGGCGGCATTGCGGTGGCCATGATTGTCTCGGTCAATGCACTGGGTGTGGACGTGGCTGGCCTGTTCACAACTGCGGGCGACGGCTTCAACTAGGCCGCGCTAGCGTTCCGGTTTCTCGCCGGTGCTGATTTCTTGCGTTTTCAGCGCATCTGCAAGGCGCTGCTGCGCGCTGCCGGGGCGCAACGGCTTTTGCTGGCTCTCATGGGGCCGCCACCCGGCCAGATAGATAATCTGAAATGTTGCGCTGACACGGCCCTCAGGGGTGGCATAGCGCTGTGCGTAAATCTCCGCCATGCGCATCAGCGTTGCGCGCTTGAGAGGCTGTTTGCGCCGGCTGTTGAGAGCGTTTGTTTCGCCCATGCCGCGCAGGTCTTTGAACAGGGCAAAAGGCGTGGCGTAGGTAACGGTGTGGGTGTCGGCATCAATCACCGGCAGGGCAAAGCCTGCGCGCTGCATGAGGCTGCCGATGTCGCGCACATCTGCAAACGGTGAGACGCGGGGGCTGATGCCGCCGTCGATTTCCGCTTCCGCCTCGGCAAAGGCTGTGCGCAGTTCGTTGAGGGTTTCGCCGCCCAGCACCGCACCCAAAAACAACCCGTCCGGCTTGAGTGCACGGCGTATCTGAATGAGCGCGCCGGGCAGATCGTTGACCCGGTGAAGCGCAAGGGCGCTGGAAATGAAATCAACCCGCTCGTCACCAACCGCCAGCCGTTCTTCATCCATCACCAGTGTGGGGGCAGGTGCGTGTGCTGCCATGTGCGCGCTGCTATCTGCGTGAACGAGGTGGGTGATGCGACCTGTGGCCATCAGCGGTGCGCGCACCTCGCCGTGATGGCAACCGATGTCCAGGCCGGTGTCAAAACTGCGATTGGCATCCAGCAACCGCTCGGCCATTTGCTCAGCGGCCAGCTTTTTGAGGAAATTGAATCCGCCATAAGCGTTCGCCGCGCGTGATCGCCGGTGACGGATCAAAGCAGTGTCGAACGGGGCCTGCGGGTCGGGTGGGGTCACGGTATGGAATGCTCATTGGCGGATGTGTTGCCTGAGCACATAGCTTAGTCTGGACAGATGGACAAAGGCATGGCGCGACTGGGCCGAAGCATTTTTTCTGCCGGCAGGGTCATGGGGCGGGGACTCATTGCCGTTGCGCTGCCGCCGGTGTGTCCGTTGACCGGCGAGCGGGTGAGTGTACCGGGCACGCTTGCGCCCGCAGCATGGTCGCAGCTCACGTTTATTACAGCACCCCTGTGTGACGTGTCCGGCGTGCCGTTTGAAACGGATCTGGGGGTAGGGGCCATCAGTGCAGCGGCAGCGGCGCGTCCTCCGGTCTATGACCGGGCGCGGGCGGCCCTGCTGTATGATGGCATGGCACGGCGGCTGGTGCATCAGCTCAAATACAGCGACCGAATGGACCTGGCGCCGTTGCTGGCCCGGCTGATGGCGGTGGCCGGGCGCGATCTGCTGGCGGGCGCGGACATGATTGTGCCGGTGCCGCTGCATCGGCGGCGCATGTTTGCGCGGCGGTTCAATCAGGCGGCGTTGCTGGCGCGGGTGCTTGGCGAGGTGACGGGTGTCACCAGCGAGCCTGATCTGCTGGAGCGGGTTCGTCCGACGCAAAGTCAGGTGGGGCTGAGCAGGGCCGGGCGGCGGCGCAATGTGCGTGGGGCGTTCAGGCTCCGGCAAAATGCGCCCGACGTTGCAGGGCGTCACATTGTGGTGATTGACGATGTGCTGACATCCGGTGCCACGGTTGAGGCGTGCGCGGTCGTTTTAAAGCGGGCCGGTGCGGCGCGGGTGGATGTTCTGACGGCGGCACGGGTTGTCGCGGCACTGGACGCCACCATATGATGGTAAACAAGAGCTATTCCAAACAGCGCTGTAACCGGGTGACATCATGAGCAAAGTCAAAATCTACACCACGCAGATATGTCCCTATTGCCACCGGGCCAAAGGCCTGCTGCGCGACAAGGGGGTGGCGTATGAAGAGATTGACGTGATGGCTACACCGGGCGCCCGCGACAAGATGATTGATCTCACGGGCCGCACCAGCGTGCCGCAGGTGTTTGTCGGCGACACCCATGTGGGGGGCTGCGATGATCTGTTTGCGCTTGACGCAAAAGGCGGCCTTGATCCGATGCTGGCGGGCTGACGACCTTGGTCGCGACGCACATGGCCAGTGTGCCGTTCCGCGCTGCGTGCGTCACGTTGTGCTCCGGGCGTGACCCGCAAACCAATATTGAAGCAGCGTCTGACTTTATCCGCGATGCGGCATCTGACGGCGTAAAGTTTGTTTTCACACCGGAAAACACATTGCTGATGGAAGCCGGTGGCAAAAACTTGTTTGCCGCCGTGCGTGCAGAAGGCGAAACACCGGCAGTGTCACAGCTTGCCGCGCTGGCGGCTGACCTGGGCATCTGGATCGGTGTCGGGTCCCTGGCCATCAAGGTGGCTGCCGACAAGGTGGCCAATCGCTCGTTCTTGATGGGGCCGGACGGGCGCGTGCATGGGCGCTACGACAAGATTCACATGTTCGATGTGTCGCTGCCCGATGGCGAGACCTATCACGAATCAAAAAACTATCGGCCCGGCGATGAAGCGGTGGTTGTGCCAACGCCGTTTGGGCGCGTCGGGCTGAGTGTCTGCTACGATCTGCGGTTCCCTGCATTGTATCGGGCGCTGGCGCAGGCGGGGGCTGACTATCTCACCGTGCCGTCGGCGTTTACGCAGGTCACGGGCGAGGCGCACTGGCATGTGCTGTTGCGCGCACGCGCCATTGAAACGGGATGTTTCGTGTTTGCAGCCGCGCAGTCCGGCACCCACGAAAACGGGCGCAAGACATTCGGGCACAGCCTGATTGTGGACCCGTGGGGGCAGGTGCTGGCGGATGGCGGGACGCAAACCGGCTTTGTGGCCGCTGATATAGACCCCGCCAAAGTTGCGCAGGCACGCGGGCGCATTCCCTCCCTTGAGCATGACCGGCAGTTTAGCTTGCCAGACGTCACGCGACGCGCCACATCTTAAGTCATGATCCGTTTCAATCTCACCTGTGCCAGGGGACATGCGTTTGACGCCTGGTTTGCGTCCGGCGATGCCTATGACACCCAGCGCGCGGCGGGCCAGCTTGAGTGCGTTGTATGCGGAACATCGAAGGTCGAAAAATCACTGATGGCTCCGGCAATCAGCCGCAAGGGCAACACGGTTCCTGCCGGTGACGGCGGGGAGGCGCTCAAGGCTGCTCGTGAACTTGCAGCCTTCATGGACAAGGTTCGCAGCCACGTGGAAGCGAATGCCGAGTATGTGGGCGACAATTTTGCCGCTGAGGCGCGCGCGATCCACAACAAGGAAAGCGAGATGCGTGAGATTTATGGCGAGGCAACACTGGAAGAGGCCCGCGACCTGATTGAAGAGGGTGTGGCCGTGGCACCCATTCCCGGCAAGCGCCGCAAGCAGCATTAGGCTCAGGCGTGGCTTCACAGGGCGGGCTTCAGGGGGGGGGCGGGCTTCAGGTGGCGGGCTTCAGGTGGCAGGCTTCAGGTGGCGGGCTTTGTTGCCGTCATCATGTAGTTGACCGCAGCATCTTGCGAGATCGACCATCTGTCCGCTAGCGGATTATACGACACGCCGGTGAGCGGGCCGGGGGTCAGGGCAGCATCGCTCATCATGCAGCGCATTTCGTCAGGCGTTATGAACTTGGACCACTCATGGGTGCCGCGTGGCAGCCAGCCCAGCACATATTCAGCCCCGACAATCGCCAATGCAAAGGCCCGCGCCGTGCGGTTGAGGGTGGCGACAATCATCAGGCCGCCGGGCTTTAGGCACTCACCGCAGGCTTTCATGAATGCAGCGGTATCGGCGACATGCTCAATCACTTCCATGTTGAGAATGACGTCAAACTGCTCGCCACTTTGCGCCAGTGCTTCGGCGGTGGTGGCGCGATAATCGATTTGGAGGCCCTGCTCGGCGGCGTGCACGCTGGCTGTCTTGATGTTTTTCTCGCCGGCATCAGCGCCGGTTACCTGTGCGCCGAGCCGTGTCATGGGCTCTGACAAAAGCCCGCCGCCGCAGCCGATATCCAGAAGTTTGAGGCCCTCAAGGGGTTTGTCACCGGTCGCCGGGCGGCCAAAATGTGCAGTTACGTGCTCGCGAATGAAGCCCAGCCGCACCGGATTGAACTTGTGCAGCGGGCGGAACTTGCCGTGCGGATCCCACCATTCAGCGGCCATTGCCGAAAACTTGGCTATTTCCTGTGCATCCACGGTTGTGGGTGCTCGATGCTCAGGGTCCGGGTGGAGGGAGGCACTCATGCGAGGATATCCTTAGCAGATAGGCTTTAACGGGCAGGCATTAATGAGCCATGTTAACCATACGCGGCGTGGTTGCAGGGGCGCGGCACTGACTGTATGTGTACGCCGCGTTCAGCGAAGGTGTGACGCTTCGCGGCCCGCATCTAACACGATTGACGGACAAGGATATGGCGCACTTTGTGCCGCGGTCCACTTATTGCGACAGGTATTGCGATAGGTGGTGCCGCTGTGACGTGTGTCTGAAAGTGACATGGCGCGACTGGTGCTCAAGTTTGGCGGAACCTCGGTGGCAGACATCGAGCGCATTCGCGTGGTCGCCCGCCACGTCAAACGTGAAGTGGATGCCGGCCACGAAGTAGCCGTTGTTGTGTCAGCCATGGCAGGCACGACGAACCAGCTTGTGGCGTGGTGCAAGGACGCATCGCGCCTGCATGATGCGCGCGAATATGATGCAGTAGTATCGGCAGGCGAGCAGATTACGTCTGGTCTGCTGGCGATTGCACTGAGCGAAATGGGTGTGCCTGCCCGCTCGTGGCTCGGCTGGCAGATACCCATCCGCACATCAAATGTGCATGGAGCAGCGCGTATCGAGAAAATTGAGACGGATGCGCTTGAGAAGGCGTTTGCCGAAGGCCGCGTGGCTGTTGTGGCAGGCTTTCAGGGGCTGGCCGATAACAACCGTATTGCGACCCTGGGTCGGGGCGGGTCCGACACCAGTGCGGTAGCGCTTGCCGCAGCGCTGGGCGCAGACAGGTGCGATATCTATACGGATGTGGACGGCGTTTACACGACCGACCCGCGGATGACGCCGCGGGCGCGCAAACTTGAAAAAGTCACGTACGAAGAAATGCTGGAAATGGCGAGCCAGGGCGCAAAGGTATTGCAGACGCGCTCAGTTGGTCTGGCCATGGTACATCAGGTCCGCACGCTGGTGCGGTCTTCCTTTGACGATCCGGATGACGCAGCCCTTGTGGCGGCGAGCCGGACAAACACCGGGTTGCCGGGAACGCTCGTCTGCGACGAGGAGGAAATTGTGGAACAGGAACTTGTCACCGGCATCGCCTATTCGCGCGACGAAGCCAAGATTACGCTCGTCAAGGTGGCTGACAAACCGGGCATCGCAGCGGCCATTTTCGGGCCGCTGGCAGAAGCTGGTATCAATGTGGACATGATCGTTCAGAACGTCTCCGAAGGAGATGCGATGACGGATCTGACATTCACCGTCAGCCACGCCGAGCTGGATAAGGCGCGCGCTGTGGTGGAAGCCGCAAGTGCTGACATCGGGTATCAGCAACTGATAGCCGATGGCGACGTGGCCAAGATTTCCGTGATCGGCGTCGGGATGCGCAGTCACACGGGTGTGGCACAAAAAATGTTCCATGCGCTGGCGGATCGCGGCATCAACCTGCACGTGATTTCCACGTCGGAAATCAAGGTCAGCGTATTGATAGACGCTGAATACACCGAGCTTGCCGTGCGCGCGCTGCACACAGCCTATGGGCTGGATGGCGATACCGCCGCCTGACGCATCAGCAGATGCGCACGCGACGCCGAACCGGGCCATCACGATGCCTGGTGAAAACTGAAATGCTGTAGGCTGGACTGCCATGGTCAAAGGCCTGCTTTGAAAAAGGAAATGAATGCCGGTGATTGAGACCGCGCATGGTCCGCGCACATTGTTGAGACGCCTGCGAGAGGTGATGGCGCAGTCTGGTCCTGCCGAGGACAGGCTGGCCGTTGTCGTGCGCCTTATCGCGTCCAACATGGTGGCGGAAGTCTGCTCGATCTACCTGCTGCAACCCGACAACCAGCTTGAGCTGTTTGCTACCGAAGGTCTGCGGCAGGAAGCTGTGCATCATACATTCCTGGACCTTGGCGAAGGTCTGGTCGGCACGGTGGCCGACACCGCGCGGCCGCTCGCCATGTCACACGCCCAAAGCCACCCCGCCTTCGCCTACCGCCCTGAAACCGGCGAAGACCCCTATCTGTCATTTCTGGGTGTGCCGTTGTTGCGCGGCGGGCGGGTACTGGGTGTGCTGGCGGTTCAAAACGTCACAACCCGCTCCTACAAGCTGGAAGAAATCGAGGCGCTGGAAACAGTGGCCATGGTGCTGTCGGAAATGGTGGCATCCGGTGAACTGGTCAATCTGGCAGCGCTCCATCAGGCTGAAATGGTCGCCGATCGGGCGATGCATCATCACGGGGTGGCGATCTCTGAAGGCATCGCTTTGGGTCATGCTGTGCTGCACCAGCCCCGCTTTCACGTTACGCGCATCATCGCCGAAGATACGGGTGAAGAACTGGACCGCATCGAAAATGCCGTGGTGCGGCTGCGGGCATCCATCGACGAATTGTTGTCTGGCTCAACGTTCTCAAGCGCCGGCGAACATCGCGACATTCTTGAAACCTACCGCATGTTTGCCAATGACCGGGGCTGGCTGGCCCGGCTGCGCGAGGCAATCGAGAGCGGGCTCACCGCGGAAGCGGCTGTAGAGCGGGTTCAAAACGAAACCCGTGCCCGACTGATGCGCCAGACAGACCCGTATCTGCGCGAGCGGCTGCACGATCTTGATGATCTGGCCAACCGGCTGCTCAGCCATCTGGCGGGCGTGCCGCTTACCGCCGCGGGTGAAGACCTGCCGGACGACGCCATTGTGATTGCGCGTAATATGGGGCCTGCGGAACTGCTGGACTATGACAGCGGAAAATTGCGCGGCCTGGTGCTGGAGGAGGGGTCGTCAACAGCGCATGTTTCCATCGTGGCGCGGGCGCTGGGCATTCCCATGATCGGGCGCGTGCCCGGCATCACCGATTTTCTGGTGCCCGGCGATGCGGTGATTGCCGACGGCGATACCGGCGATGTCTATGCGCTGCCGTCGCCTGAAATTGTCGAGGCCTATTCTGAAAAAGCCAAGTTCAGGGCGCGGCGTCAGGCACAGTTCCGCAAACTGCACGGCAAGCCCGCCGTCACCCGCGACGGTGAGAATGTATCGCTCACCATCAATGCCGGGCTGATGGTCGATCTGCCGCATCTGCATGAAGCGGGCGCGGACGGCATCGGCCTGTTCCGCACCGAGTTGCAGTTTCTCATTGCCTCAGCCATGCCCAGACTCTCCGAGCAGCGGGCACTGTACACGCAGGTGCTGGACGCTGCCGACAACAAGCCGGTGACGTTCCGCACGCTCGATGTGGGCGGCGACAAGGTGCTGCCCTATCTGGCGCACGGCAAGGAGGAAAACCCGGCCCTGGGCTGGCGGGCAATCCGCATTGCGCTCGATAGGCCGGGGCTGCTGCGCTATCAGGTGCGGGCACTGTTGCAGGCTGCCGCCGGTCGCAACCTGCGGCTGATGTTTCCGATGGTTGCCGAAGTGGCCGAGTTTCAAAAGGCGCGCGGGCTGCTGGACAAGGAAATTGCCCGTCTCAGAAAACTGGACCAACCCGGCCCCGCCAGCATTGAGGTCGGGTCCATGCTGGAAGTGCCGTCGCTGGCCTGGCAACTGGATGCGCTGCTGCCGCTGGTGGACTTCATCTCCATCGGATCCAACGACCTTTTGCAGTTCTTTTTCGCCAGTGATCGCGGCAATACGCGGGTGGGAGACCGTTACGACCTGCTCAGCCCGGCGGTGTTGTCTTTCCTCAAGCATGTGGTGGCCCAATGTGAGGCTCATAACGTGCCGGTGTCGCTGTGCGGCGAGATGGCAGGGCGACCTCTTGAGGCGATGGCACTGGTGGGGCTTGGCTTCAGAACGCTGTCCATCCCGCCCGCCGCTGTCGGGCCGGTTAAAACCATGATTCTGGGGCTGGATGCCGCCAAACTGGAGGCTTTTCTTGCCGAAAGGCTGTCGTTGCCCGACCGCAGTCTTCGTCCACAGCTTCTGGCATATGCCCACGAGAACAAGATTCCGCTGTAACCCATTGCAGTTACGGGCGGTTTTTTGTTTAGTAACCGTCTTGGGGCAGACTAATACGCAAGTATCCGCAAGGCTGCGTGTTGCAGCCGTAGCCAATCCGGAGCCTTCACGGGCGGGTGACGGGTTGAATAACGAATGTCAGGGCGTGCAGACCGCATATGGGCAAAGTGACCAAACTCAATCTGGAAAATGCAGATGTCAGCGGCCATCGTCGTCTGCATCTGCGTGATATTCAGGACGACAATCCCGAGCCGCGCGGCACTGTTGGTGCCCAGATGCACGCTGCCCGTCTGGCGCTTGGTGAAGATATTTCCGATGTCGCCAGCCAGTTGCGCATTCGCCGCGATCAGATTGAAGCCATTGAAGGCGGCCACTTCGACAAAATGCCTGGCCGGGCTTATTCCATCGGCTTTGTTCGGTCGTATGCTGAATATCTGGGTCTGGACGAAGCCGAGATGGTCACAGCCTTCAAGGCTGAGTTTGATGCTGCGGCCATGCCCGGCACACAGCTTAATTTTCCTGATGTTGAGGATGAAGCCCGCGTGCCGCGCGGTGCTGTCATTGTTATTGTCGTGCTTGTCATCGCAGCGCTTTATGGCGTCTGGATGCTGACGGTATCGGCTGACCGCATGGTGGAAGAGCGCGCGACCACCGCTCCGTCCGTAGTGCCAACCACGCGTGTGCCCATAGTACAGCCAGGCAGTGTACAGCCAGGCAGTGTACAGCCAGCCGGTGTGCAGTCAGGTGGTGCAGCCGTCGCCCGACCTGAAACACGGGCTGAAACACGGCTGGAAACGCCGCGAGAAACGCCGGCAGAAGATGCTCGTGACCGGATTACCGCGCAGACAGGTGGTGAGGCCGGTGAAGTTGCACAGGCACCAGCGGCTCAGGCCGAAGAAGTCGTCACGGAACAAACAGAACAAGATGTGCCTGCTGAAACTGCAAGCCCTCTGGCCGGGACCATTGGCGCTGCCACGCCGCCAGAGCCTGCCGATGTGGCTGCGTCGCAGGAGATTGTCGCTCCTGCTCCCGCTCCAGCCAACCCGATCGATCAGGTATCTCCCCTTGAGACAGGCCCGGAACGGGCATGGGAAGGGTTTGTGTATGGCCAGCAAAACCACGACTCGCGGATCTTCATTCGCGCCAACGCACAAACCTGGGTCCGCATCGAGGACGCCGACGGCAATGTCCTGCTGTCACGCACACTGAGGGCGGGAGAGAGCTATCGTGCGCCGAACCGTCCGGGCATGGTGCTGGCCACGCGCAATGCCGGCGGGTTGCAGTTGTTTGTCGATGGCAAGCCCGCCGGTGCTGCGGGCAGTGCCGGGCAGGTGCTGACCGACCTTCCACTTGATCCCGCAGCACTTTCCGGGCAGTAGCGAGCTAACGGCTTTTGCTTTAGTCGCTGTAAGTCTCTCCCCAATCGTGTTGGTGCGCCATGCTCTCCGAGCAAAAAATCGATCAGATCCTCGCCCGTCAGGCCGACCTTGAAGCCAGGATGTCAGATAATCCTGACCCCGAAGCCTATGTGGCTTTGTCGAAGGAGTTTGCCGAAATTGCGCCCATTGTCGCAGCGGTAAACCGCCTGCGCGACGCGCGCACAGAGGCGGATGACCTCAAACAGATGTTGGCCGACAAGAGCCTTGACGCCGACATGCGCGCGATGGCCCGCGATGAACTCAAGGTGCTGGACGAGAGTCTGCCGGAGATCGAGCACGATATTTCGCTGTTGCTGCTGCCCAAGGACGAAGCCGACGATCGCGACGCCATTTTGGAAGTGCGCGCGGGCACCGGCGGCGACGAGGCGGCATTGTTTGCCGGCAGCCTGTTTCGCATGTACCAGCGCTACGCCGAACTGCACAAATGGAAGATGGAAATCATCTCGGTCTCGGACGGCGAAGTGGGCGGTTACAAGGAAATCATCGCCGGCATCAGCGGGCAGGGTGTGTTTTCGCGGCTGAAGTTTGAATCCGGCGTGCATCGCGTGCAGAGGGTGCCGGAAACCGAAGGCTCCGGCCGTATTCATACGTCAGCCGCCACCGTGGCCGTGTTGCCTGAGGCTGAGGAAGTGGATGTACAGATTGAAGAAAAAGATCTGCGCATTGATGTGTTTCGCGCGTCCGGCCCTGGCGGACAGTCAGTGAACACCACCGACAGTGCGGTGCGGATCACGCATATTCCAACCGGCATCGTTGTGTCGCAGCAGGACGAAAAATCCCAGCACAAAAACCGCGCCAAAGGCATGAAAATCCTCCGTGCCCGGATTTTTGACGCCCAGCGCGCCAAGGTGGATGCAGAGCGCGCGGAAGCGCGCCGTGGGCAGGTGGGGACAGGCGACAGGTCTGAACGCATCCGCACCTACAATTTCCCTCAGGGCCGGGTGACAGACCATCGCATCAACCTGACGCTTTACAAGCTGGATCAGGTGATTGCCGGCGATGCACTGGACGAGGTGATCGACGCGCTCATCAGTGAAGATCAGGCGGCGCGGCTTGCAGCGGTCAACGCGCCGGATGCTGCGTGACGCAGACATCTGCCCCCCTTTGCATTGATGCCGCCCTGAAATATGGGCGTGAGGTGTTGGCGAAGGCGGGCGTTGCGTCTGCCGCGTTGGATGCGCGGGTACTTCTGGGCGCAGCGACAGGGCTTTCTGCCGAACACCTGATTTTGCGGGGTGACGCCGCGTTGGATGCCGAAGCGGGCACGACGTTCCGGCGGTTTGTGGATGCGCGCGCGTGCGGCAAGCCGGTATCGCGCATTGTGGGATACCGCGAGTTCTGGGGCCTGTCGCTTCGTGTGACATCGGACACACTTGATCCGCGCCCCGACACCGAGACGCTGGTGAACGCCGTTGTGGCACGCGCCGGCCATGAAATGCGGCCCTATATTCGTGACCTTGGCACCGGCAGCGGAGCGATTTTGCTGGCGCTGCTTACAGCACTGCCTGCGGCACGCGGACTAGGGTCTGATCTGTCGTTTGGTGCGGTCACGACAGCACGGGCCAATGCGCAGGCTGTGGGCCTGTCAGACCGGGCGTCATTTTTGATGTCGGACTGGGGGCTGGTCCCTGCGCGGTTGGCCGATATCGTGGTTTCAAACCCGCCTTACATTGCGCGCGGTGAGTTGCCGGGGCTGATGCGTGAGGTACGCGCGCATGACCCGGTACGGGCTTTGGACGGCGGCAGGGACGGGCTTGAGCCCTATCGCCGTATCGCCGGTCAGGTGCCGTTGATCGCCAGACCCGGCGCGCTGCTGGCATTCGAGATCGGCCCGGCGCAGGCAAGGGATGTGACCGCAATTCTGGCCGCTGCGGGGGCGAGTATCAGGGGCCGCGGGCTGGGCGTTGTGCGCGACCTTGCCGGGCGCCCCCGTGTGGTGGTGGCGCGCGCCGGGCGTTAGGCATCAGGGTAAGAAACGGGTGAGTTGGGGGATGCAAAAAGGGCTTGGATTGCGCCGGTTGAGCGGCTAGGGTCTGCGTCAAGGGGATTTAGCGCATATGTGCGCACCGGCCTTTCGAGGCGCTCTCCCGTCCACCATAGACCTTCATTGATGTTGACGACCTGTGATCCGCGCGGGCTGCAAACATCAAAAAGATGATATTCCAAGACGGGGGTTCATCTGTAAGCGGACAGGGTGGAAAAGGCGTTAGGCGCGCCTTTTACGGGACACAACAACACTGAGCAGCGCGGCACAGTCAGCCTGATGCGCTCACTTAACTTTTCTCCGGCAGGTGCGTCGATCACCGGGTGTGACGCCGCGCGGGTGCCGGGAAGCAACGACCTGACCACATAAACGACCTGACCACATAAAACGACATGACCACGTAACGGGAAATCACAGTGGCGAACAAACCCAACAGATCACGCAGCCGCGGGCGCAAGCCGGGCAACAACACCAATCGCTCTTACGAGAGCAACGGGCCGGACGTGAAAATCCGCGGCAACGCCTCGCATATCAGCGAGAAATATCAGCAGCTTGCGCGCGACGCCTCCGTGAGTGGTGACCGGATTGGCGCTGAAAATTATCTGCAGCACGCAGAGCACTATTACCGGCTGATGCTGGCAACCCAGCAGCAAAACCAGGAACAGCGCGAGCAACGCGACCAGCAGCAGGGCCGTCATGGCGGCGATGATCAGGACGGTAACAATCAGCCCCAGACCGGCGGCGCCAATTCCAACGGGGGTGCCAGTGGAGGTGCCAACGTGGGCGCTAATGGCGGTGACGCAGACGAAACCCGTGACGGCGGACGCGACCGCGATGGTGGTAATCGCCGCCGAGGCCGCAGACGTCGTGACACCGTAAGCGAGAATGGGGGCGAAAACGCTGACGGTAATACGGCCCCTTCAGCCTCTCAGTCCGGTGGGAATGACACCAATAGCGGCGCCGACGCCGACACGGACACCGCTGAGGCCAGTACGCCGGATAAGAGCGACAAGCCCCGGCGCAAGCCTGCTGAACCGAAGGCTGAGGTGGTTGCCGACGCTGGCGGAGACGATAGCGTTGCCGAGCCAGCCTAGGCAGGTCACCCAGGCAGGCGCACCACGTGGTCCGTCAGGCAGGTAGGGTCACGGCGTCGCCGGTGGCCAGATCGCCGGGCGCACTCACCTCGCAATAGATGCCCATATCCATGTGCCCGTAGGCCACACGCAGCGCCTGCGGCAGGTTCATGTCGCGCTGCGCTGTGTGCGGGTTCACGTTTGTGGCGGCGCAGCGCTGCGTGCGCAGCACGCCTTTGACGGCGAGATTGCCGAGAGAAAGCCCCTTGTTCTCCCATCCAAGCTCAGCCCAGGCGGGCACGCCTTCAATATACACATTGGCGCGAAACCGCAGCGGGTCCACGGGCTGGCCGGTGACACGCTCAAGGTCACGCACGCTTTCAAGATTGATCAGCGACAGCACTTTCATCGGCACGTCTGAAAACGAAAACCCGTCTGCTGCAATCCCGTGTGTGGTCACAATGCGGGGCGCGCCGCGCAGATCGTCGGCCATATAGCTGGTGAGAAAGTGCTCGATGAGTTGGCGGCCAATGCGGCTGGTGATGTCGCCGCGCGCTACCTGCTTGCCCTTGCGGTTGATGGTCAGCACGCCGGATGCATCATCGAATGATGTTTCAAGCGCCGCCAGCCGTTCGTTCTTCATCAGCATCAGGAACTTTGTTTTTGGAAAATATTGCGGGTCCGCCGGGTCAAAATCCTGGGTGCCGTTTTCAATGGCAAAGGCGCGGTCCCACGGCATGGTCTGGCCTGCCTCAAGGCTTACCCGGTCCATTTTTTCAGGCGACAGGCCCTTCACCGGATAGCGGTAAAGGGCGGTAACGACGGCTGTGGACATGCTTGGCTGATTCCATCGGCAAATGAGTGAACACGGATGGCACTGCGCTTTGGCTCTGATGTCAAATCCGTGGCGTTTCACTGACAATCAGGGCCAAAAACTTTGGCCGAATGCCCTTGTGTTGCCCATATGGCACACCACATATAATCCGCAGCACCGTGCCTTCGGGGCGGAGCGGCATACACACTTGTTTTCATACGCGTTGCCCATACTGGGGACGCTTTCCAAACAGCGCCGGTTGCCGGGCTGATACGAGGGAACACGATGAATCTCGAAATCTATACGGATCGCGTGAAGGGCTTTTTGCAATCAGCGCAGGGCATTGCCGTGCGCGAGGGACACCAGCAATTCAAGCCCGAACACATGCTTAAAGTGCTGCTCGACGACGCCGAGGGGCTGGCAGCAAATCTCATCCGCAAAGCCGGAGGCCGCCCGGACGTGGCGCTTCAGGGGGCTGAGCTGGCGCTGGGTAAATTGCCCAAGGTTGAGGGCGCAGGCGCCGGGCAGCTTTACATGGCACCTGAAACGGCGCGGGTGTTCGACACCGCCGAAGAAATCTCCAAAAAAGAAGGCGACAGTTTTGTCACCGCAGAGCGGGTGTTGCTGGCGCTCGTCATGGCGACACAGACCGAGGCCGGGCGCGTATTGAAAGAGGCAGGCGTGACGCCCAACGGGCTGAACGCGGCCATTCAGGATGTGCGCAAGGGTCGCACCGCCGATAGTGCGGGTGCGGAAGATCAGTATGACGCGCTTAAAAAATATGCCCGCGACCTGACGCAGGTGGCGCGCGACGGCAAGCTGGACCCGGTCATTGGCCGCGACGAAGAAATCCGCCGCACCATTCAGGTTCTGTCACGCAGAACCAAAAACAATCCGGTACTGATAGGTGAACCCGGCGTAGGCAAAACCGCCATCGCGGAAGGGTTGGCGCTGCGCATTGTCAACGGCGATGTGCCTGAAAGCCTCAAGGACAAGAGCCTGCTGGCCCTCGACATGGGCTCGCTGATTGCCGGTGCCAAATATCGCGGTGAGTTTGAGGAGCGCCTCAAGGCAGTGCTCAACGAAGTGACCGGCGCCGATGGCCAGATCATTTTGTTCATCGACGAAATGCACACGCTGGTGGGCGCCGGCAAGGCGGATGGGGCAATGGATGCGTCCAACCTGCTCAAGCCCGCCTTGGCGCGCGGTGAACTGCACTGCATTGGCGCCACGACGCTGGACGAATATCGCAAGCACGTTGAAAAAGATGCAGCCCTTGCGCGCCGGTTCCAGCCGGTAATGGTCAACGAGCCGACGATTGAAGACACAATCTCGATCCTGCGTGGACTGAAGGAAAAGTACGAGTTGCATCATGGTGTCCGAATTACTGATTCGGCCATTGTGGCGGCGGCTCAACTTTCTGATCGCTACATCACGGAGCGGTTCCTGCCGGACAAGGCGATTGACCTTGTGGACGAAGCTGCAAGTCGGCTGCGGATGCAGGTGGATTCAAAGCCCGAAGAACTTGATGAGCTGGACCGCCGGGTCATTCAGCTCAAGATCGAGCGCGAGGCGCTGAAAAAAGAAACTGATGCAGCCTCCAAGGATCGCCTTGAGACGCTGCAAAAGGATCTGGCCGAGCTTGAACAGCGCTCCGCTGAACTCACGGCGCGCTGGCAGGGTGAGAAGGAAAAACTCGCAGGCTCCCAGAAGCTGAAGGAAGCGCTGGATCAGGCGCGCGGCGACCTCGAAAAGGTGCAGCGGGCGGGCGATCTTGAGCGCGCCAGTGAGCTTGCCTATGGGGTGATCCCGGAGCTTGAAAAGAAGCTGGCTGAAGCCGACGGCGCTGAGGCCGGCACCATGCTGGACGAGGAAGTGACCGACGAGCACGTGGCGGGCATCGTCTCGCGCTGGACCGGCATTCCCGTGGACAAGATGCTGGAAGGCGAGCGCGAAAAGCTGCTGCAGATGGAGCAGGTGCTGGCCAACCGTGTCATCGGCCAGAAGGAGGCTGTGGCTGCTGTGTCGCGCGCTGTGCGGCGTGCGCGGGCCGGCCTGCAGGACCCCAACCGGCCGATTGGCTCGTTCATGTTCCTGGGGCCAACCGGCGTCGGCAAGACCGAGCTGACCAAGGCACTGGCAGGCTTCCTGTTTGACGACGACAGCGCCATCGTTCGCATGGACATGTCGGAGTATATGGAGAAGCACTCGGTTGCCCGGTTGATTGGTGCCCCTCCCGGCTATGTGGGCTACGAGGAAGGCGGCGCGCTCACCGAAGCCGTCCGCAGGCGGCCTTATCAGGTGGTGCTGTTTGACGAGATCGAAAAGGCGCACCCGGACGTGTTCAACGTGCTGTTGCAGGTGCTTGATGATGGCCGCCTGACAGATGGCCAGGGCCGCACGGTGGATTTCCGCAACACACTCATCATCATGACGTCCAATATGGGCGCGGAATATCTGGTGGCGCAGGCGGATGGCGAAGACTCAGACGCTGTGCGTGACCAGGTGATGGGCTCGGTGCGGATGCATTTCAGGCCGGAGTTCCTCAACCGGCTGGATGAAATCATCCTGTTCCATCGTTTGGGCCGCGCGCAGATGTCCGGCATCGTTGAAATCCAGATGGGTGGCCTGATGCGCCTGCTGGCAGGCCGCAAGATCACGCTGGACCTGTCAGACGACGCCAGGGAATGGCTTGCCGAGAAAGGATATGATCCGGCCTACGGTGCACGTCCCTTGAAGCGCGTCATCCAGCGCGCTTTGCAGGACCCGCTGGCGGAGCTTGTGCTTGAAGGTGCGATCCATGACGGCGAAACGGTGACGGTGGAAGCCGGCGACGGCGGCCTCATCATCAACGGCCACGATATGGGCGCTGACCTGTCAGGCCTCGGCTCAGGCCTCCCCACGGGCGTGCCCGGCGGGGATGAGCCTGAGGGGCCGGTGGTGCACTAGCGCTCGGCAGCAGTGAGATAAAAAGAAAGGGCGGCTCGTTTGAGCCGCCCTTTTTGTATCTGCAATGGTTACGTGACTACTCGACTGAATTGTCCGTGTTCGGCGTTTTGGCGCTGGCCGTGTTTACCGGCGGCTGCAGCGGTTCTACCTGGGCCATTTCAGCGTTCAGGCCGTCGCGGCTTGCCTTGAAGGCGGACAGGGCCTTGCCTTCCAGTTTGCGGCCTGTGGGCACGCGGATGGCCATCGGGTTCACTTTCTTGCCGCGCACGTGCACTTCGTAATGCAGGTGCGGACCCGTGGAGCGGCCGGTGGAGCCAACGAGGCCGATGGTCTGGCCCTGGGTCACGCGCGCGCCGGGCGTAATACCCTTGGAAATGCGGCTCATGTGGGCGTAGGCGGTTTCGTAGCCGTTGGCGTGGCGGATTTTCACGTATTTGCCAAAGCCGCCGTTCCAGCCAGCCTTGACGATGGTGCCGTTGCCGGCTGCGTAAATGGGCGTGCCGGTGGGGGCGGCAAAGTCAGTGCCCGTGTGCATCTTGTTATACCCAAGGATCGGGTGGCGGCGGTTGCCAAAGCCCGACGAGATGCGCG